>NZ_JBICYQ010000012.1:0-215568 GCF_043201055.1 Streptomyces sp. NPDC048338 | reverse complement strand
GGCCCCGGCGCCCGGCCTCCACGCGCCGCCCTGGGGGCCCGGCTCCCCCCCCCCCCCGCGGGGGGGGTTGAAATTTACGCCCCCCCCCCCGCGGGGGGGGCGCCCCCCCCCCCCCCCCCCCCCCCGCCACCGGCATGTCCGCTTACGTTTCTTCCCGCTGCGAATAGCCGGACGAACGACGGCTGCCGTCAAGGGAGATCGGGGGTGTACTCATGCGGATCGGACTGCTGACGGAGGGTGGCTACCCGTACGCCACGGGTGAGTCCGGACTCTGGTGCGACCGGCTCGTGCGCGGGCTCGCCCCGCACGAGTTCGACCTCTACGCCCTGAGCCGCACCGCCCGCGAGGAGGCCGGCGGCCACGTCGTCCTGCCACCGCACGTGCGCCGTGTCCGGACCGCCCCGCTGTGGGCGCCCGAGGACGACGGCCGCACCCACGGGAGGCGCGACCGCCGCCGGTTCGCCGGTCACTTCCGGTCGCTCGCGCACGGCATCTGCGCCGAGCCGGATGCCTCCGGACCCGAGGCGACCGGCATCGCGGCCCCCGGCGGCGTCCTGTCCGGCGCGCTCCCGCAGGCGGCGGAGGACTTCGCCGAAGGGCTCTACGGACTGGCCGAGCTCGCCCGCGAGCGCGGCGGACTGCACGCCGCCCTCCGCTCCGAACTCGCCGTCCGCACCCTCGAATCGGCCTGCCGGGCGCCCGGCGTGCGCAGGGGCGTGTCCGCCGCGACCGTCCCCGACTACCTGGCCTTCGTCGACCAGCTCGAGCGGGCCCTGCGCCCTCTGTCGCTCGACTGGTACGGCGACGACGCGCTCGGCGCCGCAGACCTCTGCCACGCCGCCTCCGGCGGATCCGCGGCCCTGCCCGGCCTGCTGGCCAAACGCTTCTTCGGCACCCCGCTCCTCGTCACCGAGTACGGCGTCCAGCTGCGCGCCCACTACCTCTCGGCAGGCGACGCGCCCCTCTCCGCCCCCGTCCGCGCCCTGCTCGCCGCCTTCCAGGGCAGCCTGGCCGGCGAGGTCTACCGGCAGGCCGCGCTGCTCACCCCCGGCAACACCCACGCCCGCCGCTGGCAGGAGCGGTGCGGGGCCGACCGCGCCAGGATCCGCACGGTCTACCCGGGCATGGAGTCCGCGCGCTTCACCGAGGTCGGCGAGGACGAGGAGAGCGGCGACCCGGCCACGCTCGTCTGGGTCGGCCGCGTCGAGCCCGCCAAGGACCTCATCGCGCTGCTCCACGCCTTCGCCGAGGTCCGCAAGGCCCAGCCCGAGGTCCGGCTCCGGATCATCGCCGCCCCCGTGCGCGAGCCCGGCGCCGAGACCTACCTCGCGCACTGCCGCTCGCTCGCGGCCCAGCTCTTCCCCGACGAGGCGGCCGGCGCGCACGACGTCGGCGAGAACCCGGTCACCTTCGAGGAGATCGGGGGGCCGGAGGCGCCCACCCTGGCCGACGCCTACGCGGCCGGCGCGGTCGTCGTCCTCTCCAGCGTCGTCGAGGGCTTCCCGATCAGTCTCGTCGAGGCGATGTTCTGCGCCCGCGCGACCGTCTCGACGGACGTCGGGGCCGTGGTCGAGGTCATCGGCGGCACCGGGCTCGTCGTCCCCCCGCGCAATCCACGGGCGCTCGCCGACTCCTGTCTGGCCCTGCTGCGCGACCCGGAGCGCCGCTACCGGCTCGGCGCCGCCGCCCGCGCCCGCGCGCTCGAACTCTTCACGGTCGAACAGAACATCGCGGCATTTCGCGGCATCTACCTGGAACTCCTCTCCCGCTCCCCGGTCCGCCGCCGCGCCGCCGACGGCATCCCCTTCGGACACCCGGCCGAGTCCCACGTCCCCGGCATCCTGGCGGGCCGGCCGGTGAGCGCGGCAGGCCGGGCGGGAGACCCCGATGCCTGAAGGAGGCACCCCCATGCGCGGCTCCGCTGCCCCCACGAGCCCCGGCCCCTGGAACACCCGCTCCGAGGCCCTTCTGGCGGCCCAGGCCCTGACCGCCGGGCAGGCGACGGACGCGGAGCACCCCGAACCGGCGGACACCGCCCCCGCACAGGAGACCGGCCGGCCCCGCCCGCCGGCGGACACCGCCCACGACACCCCGCAGACCACGCCCGCCCGGCCCGTGCGCCGCGGGCCCGCCGACCCGGTCAGGGCGCTGATGCACCGTCACCGGGACCTGTGCGAACGGGCCGTGGACGCCCTGGAGATCGCGGCCGAACTCGAGGTCCACGGGGTCACCGACCGGACCGCCGCCCGATTCCGCCACCGGGACGTCTTCTCGCTCGCCGAGGAGCTGTACGCACGCGTGCCGCGCGGCACCGGAGCAGCCGCGCGCCCCGCGCCCGAGGACGGCGCCGGTACCGGGTGGGCGGGCTGGGCGACGGCCGCCGTCGCGCCCGGGGCCGTCGCCGCCCTCGCGGGCACCGGACTCGCCTTCACCGAAGGGTCCGTGCGCCTCGCCGTCGGCGTGGCCGGAGCCCTCGGCCTGACCGTCGCGCTCGCCCTCGCCGTCCGGCGAGGCCCGCTGCGCACCGCCGGCCGCGGCGTCCCCGCCGCCCGCGTCTGGACGCTCTGGCTCCTCGCGTACGCGCTCGGCGGGGACGGCCTGCTCGGCGAACTGCTCACCGGCGGACCCGACGGCGGCTGGGCGCTCACCCCCGGTCCGGTCCTCGGACTCGCCCTCTCCGTCGCCCCCGGCGCCTGGTGCGCTCATCTCTTCGCCACCCGGGCCCGCCGCCGGCTCGCCGCCAGCCGGGGCCTGGAGGACTTCGCCGCCGGCACCCGCCCGCTGCTCCTCGCCACCGTCGCCCTGCACACCGCCGTCCTCGCCGGCCTGCTCGCCCTGACCGGCTTCGCCCCCGGCGCCCTCGCCCTCGGCGCCCTGCTGCTCGTCGCCCGGCTCCTCGCCGCCCACGGCTTCGCCCGGACCGCAGCCGACGCCCTCGCCGGCGTCTGCGCGGCCCAGGCGCTCGCCCTCGCCACCGTCCTTGCCGCCCGGCTCCCCGGCTGCGACCTCCTCGCGGCACCGGTCCGCACCCTGGTCGACACCTGGGGCCCCGGAGCCGTACCCGCCGTGATCTGCGGCGCCGCCGCCCTCGGCCTCCTGGCCCATGCCACCGCCGCCCTCTCCCGGGCCTCGGCCCACGCGCGGGTCCCGGCCCACGACACCCCCTGACCCCCCGGCACACCCGCGGAGCCGACGCCTCGGGCGTGCCCACACGCAGGACCCATTCCAAGGAGACGAAAAGGACATGACCTCCCCATCCACCGCACCGGCCGGTCGGCACGAAGGGGCCGCACGATGAGGGTGCTGCTGCTCGGAGCCAACGGATTCATCGGCCGCTACGTCGCCGACCGCCTGCTCGCCGACCCGGCCGTGCACCTCACCGCCCTCGGGCGGGGTGACGACGCCGACGTACGGTTCGACCTCGCGGGCGGCAGCCCCGGGGCGCTGACCCGGTTCCTGGACGCCGTCCACCCGGGCGTCGTGGTGAACTGCGCGGGCGCCACCCGCGGCGGCGCCCGCGAGCTGACCCGGCACAACACCGTCGCCGTCGCCACGGTCTGCGAGGCCCTGCGCCGCAGCGGCTGCGGCGCCCGCCTGGTCCAGGTCGGCTGCGCGTCCGAGTACGGGCCCTCCCAGCCGGGGTCCTCCACCGCCGAGGACGCCGTGCCCCGCCCCGGCGGCCCGTACGGCGTGTCCAAGCTCGCCGCGACCGAACTCGTCCTCGGATCCGGCCTCGACGCCGTGGTGCTGCGGGTGTTCTCGCCGGTGGGTCCGGGCACCCCCGCCGGCTCCCCGCTCGGCCGCCTCGCCGAGGCCATGCGCCGTGCCATCCAGGCCGGCGACGGCGAGCTCAAGCTCGGCGGCCTCGGTGTGCAGCGCGACTTCGTGGACGTGCGCGACGTGGCCCGAGCCGTCCACGCGGCCTCGCTCTCCGCGGCCCAGGGCGTCGTGAACATCGGCACCGGACGCGCGGTCAAACTCCGCGACGCCGCCGCCGTCCTCGCCCGGGTCGCGGGATACGCCGGGACCCTGCACGAGCTCGACGGTCCGCCGCAGCGGCCGGTCATCGGCGCCCCGCGCACCGAGACCATCGCCGAGCAGCTGGCCGCGGCCCCCTTCCCGTACCCCGACGGCTGCGGCAGCTGGCAGCAGGCCGACGTCCGCACCGCCCGCGACCGGCTCGGCTGGCGGCCCCGGATCAACCTCGAGGAGTCCCTCGCCGACATCTGGATGGAGGCGGCGTGTCGCATCTGACCACGAGTACGAGTACCAGCGGTGCCGTGCGGGCGATGGGGTTCGGCGTCCCGGGCTACGCCCACCCGCTGCTCGCCCCCGTCGAGTGGGCCGAGCTGACCCGGCCCGGCACCCCGCTGCACTGGGCGGTCCTCAACGTCGCCGACGGGCCGGGCGACCGGCCGGACCCGCACTGCCTGGAGGCCGCCGGCCGGCTCCGCAACGCCGGGGTCAGGGTCCTCGGGCACCTCGACCTGCGCCACGGCTCCCGGGACTTCGGCGAGATCGTCTCGGACGCCCACCGCTTCCTGGACTGGTACAAGGTCGACGGCTACTACCTCGACCGCTGTCCCACGGACCGGGTCGACCTGCCCGAGGTGCGGCGCGTCACGGCCACCCTGGAGGCGGTCCTCGACGGCGAGGCGCACCTCGTCCTCGGCCACGGCACCCATCCGTACGCGGGCTACGCCGAGGCCGCCGACCAGGTGGTCACCTTCTCCGGACCGTGGACGGACTACCGCTGGTCGCAGGTGGCGGAGTGGACCGCCGACCACCCGCCGGAGAAGTTCGTGCACCTCGTCCACGGGGTCCCGCGCAGTCACCTGGAGGAGGCGATGCGGATCGCGCGCTGGCAAGGGGCGGGGACGATCTTCTTCACCGACCACGGTGACCGCTCCGGACAAACCGATCCATTCCAAACGCTGCCCGGCTACTGGGACGAAATCGTCTCGCGCATTGGACCGGGTGTCTCGGAATGAGAAGGGGCGTGGCAGTGTTACGGGGAGAACAACCGTACTGACATACCGACCAACGGAGCCCCCGTGTCGCTGCCACCCCTGGTCGAGCCGGCTTCCGAGCTCACCGTAGACGAGGTCCGCAGGTACTCCCGCCACCTGATCATCCCGGATGTCGGGATGGACGGACAGAAGCGCCTGAAGAACGCCAAGGTGCTCTGTGTGGGCGCCGGCGGTCTCGGTTCGCCGGCCCTGATGTACCTGGCCGCGGCCGGTGTGGGCACGCTCGGCATCGTGGAGTTCGACGAGGTCGACGAGTCGAACCTGCAGCGCCAGATCATCCACAGCCAGGCGGACATCGGCCGCTCGAAGGCCGAGTCCGCCAAGGACTCGGTCCTCGGCATCAACCCGTACGTGAACGTGATCCTCCACGAAGAGCGGCTCGAGGCCGAGAACGTGATGGAGATCTTCGGTCAGTACGACCTGATCGTCGACGGCACGGACAACTTCGCCACGCGCTACCTGGTCAACGACGCCTGCGTGCTGCTGAACAAGCCGTACGTCTGGGGCTCGATCTACCGCTTCGACGGTCAGGCGTCCGTCTTCTGGTCCGAGTACGGCCCCTGCTACCGCTGCCTCTACCCGGAGCCCCCGCCGCCGGGCATGGTCCCGTCCTGCGCCGAGGGCGGCGTCCTGGGCGTGCTCTGCGCGTCCATCGGCTCCATCCAGGTCACCGAGGCGATCAAGGTCCTGGCGGGCGTGGGCGACCCGCTGGTCGGCCGGCTGATGATCTACGACGCCCTGGAGATGCAGTACCGCCAGGTCAAGGTCCGCAAGGACCCCGACTGCGCGGTCTGCGGCGAGAACCCCACCGTCACCGAACTCATCGACTACGAGGCCTTCTGCGGCGTCGTGTCGGAGGAGGCGCAGGAGGCGGCGCTCGGCTCCACGATCACTCCGCGGCAGCTCAAGGAGTGGATCGACACGGACGAGAAGATCGAGATCATCGACGTCCGCGAGCAGAACGAGTACGAGATCGTCTCGATCCCGGGCGCGAAGCTGATCCCCAAGAACGAGTTCCTGATGGGCAACGCCCTCCAGGACCTGCCGCAGGACCGTCGGATCGTCCTGCACTGCAAGACGGGTGTCCGCAGTGCGGAAGTCCTCGCCGTGCTCAAGTCCGCCGGATTCGCGGACGCGGTGCACGTCGGCGGCGGCGTGATCGGCTGGGTCAACCAGATCGAGCCCGAGAAGCCGATCTACTAGACGGCCGCCCGCGGGAGTCCGCGGCAACGGCGCACCGGCGAGGGCCCGGACCTGGGAACAGGTCCGGGCCCTCGGCCGTGCGCGGCCCGCGGCCTCAGCCGCAGGTGGTGCCGTAGGCCGGGACCTTGCCGTCCAGCAGGTAGGCGTCGACCATCTGCGTCACACAGGCGGACTCGCCGTACGCGCCGTGGCCCTCGCCCTTGTTGGTGACCAGGATGCCGACGCCGGGGCCCAGCGCCTTCGCCATCCGCTCGGCGCCCTCGTACGGGGTGGCGGGGTCGCCGGTGGTGCCGACGACCAGGATCGGGCCCGCGCCCGGCGCGCTCGCCCCGGGGGTCGCCGACTCGCCGGCCACCGGCCAGTTCGCGCACCAGCCGGCCGTGTCCCAGGCCAGGAAGGCGCCGAAGACGGGCGACAGTGCGCGGAACTCCGGCACCAGGGCCTTCGCCTGGGCGGCCGTGGGGCGCGTCGAGGAGTCGGCGCAGGAGATCGCCCGCTGGGAATGGGACTGCGTGCTGTAGTGCCCGGTCGCGTCACGGTCGTTGTACGAGTCCGCGAGGCTGAGCAGCTCCGCGCCGTTGCCGTTCTCCGCCTCGCGCAGGGCCGAGGTGAGCAGGGGCCAGTTGCCCTGCCCGTACAGGGTCACGGCGATGCCGGTGAGCGCCAGACCCTCGGTCAGCCTCCGCTCTCCGACCGGCAGCGGGTCGCGGTCCAGCCTGCCCAGCAGCCGCACGATGCGGTCGGTGCCGGACTTCGGGTCGGCGTCGGTGCTCTTCAGGTAGTTGTCCAGGGCCCGCTGGAAGCCGATGGTCTGGTTGCGGGCGTGCCCGACGGAGTCCGCGGTCGGGTCGACGACGGCGTCGAGGACCGTGCGCCCGACCGACTTCGGGAACAGGTGGGCGTACACGCCGCCGAGTTCGGTGCCGTAGGAGATGCCGAAGTAGTGGAGCTTGTCGTCACCGAGCACCCGGCGCACGAGGTCCATGTCGCGGGCGGTGTTCGTGGTCGTGGTGTGCGGGATGACCTTGCCGGAGCGGCGGGCGCAGCCCGCGCCGAAGTCGGCGCCGTCCTTCAGGTACGCGGCCTCCTCGGCCGGGGTGTCGGGCGTCAGGTCGACCCGGGCCTCGGCGGCGGCCAGTTCCTCGTCGTCCCGGCACACGACACCGGCGCTGCGCTGCACCCCGCGCGGGTCGAAGCCGACCAGGTCGTAGCGGCGGTTGAGGGAGCCGTACTCCGCGGCCGCCCGGGGCAGGATGTCGACGCCGGACGCGCCGGGCCCGCCGAAGTCGAAGAGCAGTGACCCGATCCGCTCGCCCTTGTCCAGGGCCTCCTTGCGGATCAGCGCGACCGGGATCGTCTCCCCGTCGGGCTCGGCGTAGTCGAGGGGCACCCGGACACTCGCGCAGCGCCATGCCGAGCCGGGGCTCTCGCCGCCCCGCGGCGCCTCGCACCGCTTCCAGTCCGGACGCTGGGAGACGAGGGCCTGCGGCAGTCCGGAGTCGTCCGGCGCCTTGGCGTCGCCGCGCGACGGGGTCGCGGGGGCCGGGCCGGCCGGGTCGGTGCCGGCGGAGCAGCCGGCGACGAGCAGTGCGGCGGCGGCGAACGCCGCCGCCCGTATCCGTATCGACATGTGTGACGAGACCCCCCGCATTCCGGACCGGACCGTCATCCTAGGGGGCGGCTCGTGGGTCACTGCGGGCTCGTGTGCCCCTCCCGTCACTTGCAGCGGGTTCCGGAGGCCGGCACCTTCCCCTCCAGGAAGTACGCGTCGACCGCGTTCTGCACGCACTTGCTGCCGCTGTTGTAGGCGCCGTGGCCCTCGCCCTCGTACGTCAGCTCCACGCCCACGCCGTCGCCGAGCGCCTCCACCATCGCCTTCGTCCCCTCGTACGGGGTCGCGGGGTCGCCGGTGGTGCCGACCACCAGGATCGGGGCGGCGCCGGGCGCCGAGACGTCCGGGTGCTCCCAGGTGCCGGGCACCGGCCACTGCGAGCAGCTCGACAGGGCCCAGCCCATGTAGTCGCCGAACACCGCGGACGCCTCCCGGAACTCCGGGAGCCGCTCCTTGGCCTGACCCAGCGTGAAGCGCTCCTTGAAGTCCACGCAGTTGATGGCCGCGTTCGCCGCCTGGATGTTGCTGTAACTGCCGTTCTGGTCACGGCCGTTCATGGAGTCGGACAGAGCGAGCAGCAGCGCTCCGTCGCCGCCGTCGGCCGCGTCCAGACCCTGCTCCAGGTACTGCCAGTACTCCTTGGAGTACAGCGCCTGCGCGATGCCGTTGGTGGCCTGCGTCTGGGTCAGCTTGCGGTCGCCGATGCCGGGGATCGGCTTCTTGTCGAGCTCGGCGAGCAGGCCGACGATGAACGCCTCGATCTCCGCGACCGTCGAGCCCGGCAGCGAGCAGGCGTCGCCGCGGTCCACGCAGTCCTTCGCGAAGTTGTCGAGCGCGAGCTGGAACCCCCGCGCCTGGCCCAGCGCTCCCTCCTCGGTGCCGGCGTCGGGGTCGACGACGGCGTCGAACAGGGCGCGGCCCACGTTCTTCGGGAACAGGTGGGCGTACACGCCGCCGAGTTCGGTGCCGTAGGAGATGCCGAAGTAGTGGAGCTTGTCGTCACCGAGGACCTGGCGCATCAGGTCCATGTCGCGGGCGGCGTTCTCGGTGCCGACGCGGGGGAGCATCGGGCCCGACTCGTTCTCGCAGCCGTTCGCGTACTTCTTCTGCGCCGTGGACAGGGTCCGCTCCTCGGCGAGGTCGTCGGGCGTGAAGTCCAGGGCGTAGTAGGCGTCCAGCTCCTTGTCGGTCGCGCACTCGACGCCCTCGCTGCGGCCCACGCCGCGGGGGTCGAAGGAGACCAGGTCGTAGCGCGAGCGGAGCTTCTCGTAGTCGCCCGCGAAGGCGGGCAGCCCGGTGACACCGGAGCCGCCGGGGCCGCCGAAGTTGTAGACGAGGGAGCCGATCCGCCGGTTCTGGTCGCGGGCCCGGGCCCGGATCAGGGCGAGCTCGATCGTCTCGCCGTCGGGCTCGCTGTAGTCGAGCGGCGCCTTCATGAACGCGCACTCCCAGGGCGTGCCGCCGGGCAGCGGCGAGGGGGCGGGGCCGCCGCCCTCGGCGGGGGAGGGAGGCGGGCACGGCGCCCATTCCAGCTTCTGCGAGGCGAGTCCGGCCAGTCCGGCGGAGCCGGAGGGCGGGGCCGGTTCGGAGGCCGAGTCGCCGCTGTCCGAACATCCGGCGGCGAGCAGCACGGTGGTCGCGGTGAGCAGGGCGGCGCGCTGCGCGGCGGAGATCGGCATAGAGCCATGGTGGGCCGTGCGCAGGGCCCCCGCGCGGGCGAGTGGGCCACGCGGGTGGCACGCCCCGCCGCGGCGTCCGGGGGCGCGTACGGCCCCCGGACGCCCCCTAGGGCGTGTGGCGAAAGTCCCTCCCCCTGGGCTTCGCCCGGGAGGTGCCCCCAGCTCGCGGCGCCTGGCACGCACTCCCCCGTAGCCCTTCGGGCACGGGAGGGGCCCCCACGCCGCGTTGCCGGGATCGCCCGAGTACGCCCAGTACGAGGGCGACCCTCCGCCTTGCGATGCACGGCACCGGACACCGCGAGCCCGACCGGCGCTACTTTGAGGACAGGCCCTAGAGGTCGCCCCGCTTGGTCAGCCAGTTGAAGCAGAGCCAGCCCGGCAGGACCGGGAGCCACAGCGTCAGGAGGCGGTAGAGCAGCACCGCCGGGGTGGCGACCTCCAGCGGGAGGCCGACCGCGAGGAGGCCGCCGATCAGCGCGCCCTCGACCGCGCCGACGCCGCCCGGGGTCGGCGCCGCCGAGCCCAGCGCGTTGCCCGCGAGGAAGACGACGGCCACGCTCGCGTAGCTGAGGCCTTCGCTGTCGTGCCCGAACGCGCGGATCGAGGCGTCGAGGCAGAGCACGAAGACGCCGGTCAGCAGGAGCATGCCGCCGATGCCGGTGACCAGCTTCATGGGCCGCTGGAGCACGTCCAGCATGCGCGGCACCACGCCGGCGAACAGGGAGCGCACCCGGGTGGAGACGAACTTCCGCATGAACGGGATCGCGGTCACCACGAGAACCAGCACCGCCACGGTCAGCAGACCGGCGATGACCGTCCTCGACGGGGTGAAGGACGGCGACTTCTCGGTCCCCGTCAGGTAGCCGAACAGCAGCAGCAGCAGGATGTGCGAGCCGAGGCCGAACAGCTGGGAGGCGCCGACGCTCGCCACCGCCAGCCCGGGCCGTACGCCCGAGCGCTGGAGGAAGCGGGTGTTCAGCGCGACGCCGCCGACGGCCGCCGGGGCGACGATCTTCACGAACGATCCGGCCACCTGGGCCGCCACGGTCCGCCAGAAGCCGACGCGCTCCGGCACGAAGCCGAGCAGGCTCATCGCCGCCGCCACGTAGCTCAGAGCGGAGAACAGCACGGCCGCGGCGACCCACCTCCAGTCGGCCTGGCTGACCGTGGAGAGCGGGGTGCGGGCGATCTGCGAGAGCAGGAAGTAGGCGGCCACGGCGCCGGCGATCAGGCTGACGAGC
This sequence comes from Streptomyces sp. NPDC048338, assembly GCF_043201055.1. Classification (NCBI taxonomy): domain Bacteria; kingdom Bacillati; phylum Actinomycetota; class Actinomycetes; order Kitasatosporales; family Streptomycetaceae; genus Streptomyces; species Streptomyces sp. NPDC048338. The sequence goes on along the minus strand of NZ_JBICYQ010000012.1, from coordinate 204,803 downwards.
GTGCGCGGCTTGATCCGCTCCAGGCGGACCGGCTCCACCGGCGCCTGCGGGCGGATCAGCAGGACCTGCTGGCGGATCTGCGCCAGCAGGTCCTCCTCGCGCGCCTCGTCGCGTGCCTCGTCCAGGGCCCGCTTCTCGGCCTGCTTCTCCGCCTTCTCGATCTTCCGGTCGGACTTGCGGTCCGCCTTGGTGTCCGTCGGGTGGCCGGCGGCCTCGGCCCGGGCCTGCTTCGCGGCCTCCGAGGCTTCGAGGACGGCCTCGCGCTCCCGCTGCGAGCGCTCCCGTGCCTGCCTGCGCAGCGTCGCCCGGGTCGAGCGGCTCAGCGCGATCGGCTGGAGGAGCGGGAGGCAGTCGGCGATCGGGTCCGGACCGAGGATCTCCACGGCCGCCGCGACCACCCGCTCGGCGCCCACCCGCAGGCCGAGGGTGGTCAGGAGCTGGGCGATGTCCATCCTCAGCACGAGATCGCCGGCGGCGATCTCGCCGCCGCGCAGATCGGTCAGGATCACGTTGCCGGAACGATCCACCAGGATCGCGTCGCCCGCGAGTCTGCGGTGCGCGATGCGGCGCGACTGGAGCGCCCGTACCTGGCGCCAGGCGCTGCGCACTAGGTCGTCGGTGATCTCCGAGTCGTCCAGCGAGTCCACGGTGCGGCCGCCCAGGTGCTCGTAGACGAGCATCACGGCGTCCGGGCCGAGCTCGGAGGTGGCGATCAGCTTCGGGGCGTTGGCGCCGGCGGCGATCGCCGCGTACGCGAGCAGGGCCTCCTGTTCGAGCGCCTGGCGCAGCGAGACGATCGAGCGGCGGGTGGTGATGGCGCGCAGGGTGAGCCGGCGCCAGGCGCGGTAGAAGAAGCCGTGCGCCTGCTGCTCCCGGTCGACGACGGTGACGTCGAGCGGTGGTCCGTCCTCCAGGGTGACGATGTACCGGCGTCCGCGGTCACCGCTGTCGGCCGAGTCCGGTACGCCCTCCGCCCGCAGGGCGGAGACCGGACGGAAGCCCACTCTGCGCAGACCGGCGAGGAGGGTCTGGCCGGTGGGCCGGACGTTGGGGGAGCCGACCGCGTACAGCGTCCCGTACGCGACGGTCCAGCCGATCAGCACGGTCAGGATGATCGAGAGGGCGGTGGTGTAACCGGCCACCAGCATCGTGAACGCGTCGAGCAGCAGCACCATCCACAGGATCACCCGCCAGCGGGGTCTGCGGGCCATGCCGACGGCCGTCATGTAGGCGATGACGGGGGCGAGGTAGTTGTGCACCGGGTCGGTGAGCCCGCCCCCGGACTGCGGCTGGGTGAGGGCGTCCTGGATGGTGCCGGGGGCGGCCTTGGCGACCCACAGGTCGATGGCGAGGGTCACGCCGTGGGCGAGGACGGCGGCGAGGACGCCGTCGGCGATCCGGAGGCCGTCCCGTTTGATCAGGCGCTCGATGGCGAAGGCGACGGGTACGAGCAGCACGGCGATGCTGGAGACCAGACCGGCGATCTTGACGAAGACGTCGGGGGCGCCGCCGGCGCCCTTGTTGATGTCCTGCTCCAGGCCGGAGGTGGTGCCGTGGGCGAAGGCGGCGATACCGATGACGACCGCGATCGCGAGGAGACCCACCAGGAGCCGCATCAGGTCGGAGGGCCGGTGGACGCGGGCGGCGAGCAGCGGCTCGTCGCCGGACACCCGCTCGGGTTCGGGTGTGCCGGGCACGCCGGGGTGAGCCTCCTCCCCAGGAGGCCGAGCGTCGTGCCCCATCACCATGTCCGTCTCTGCCTGTGCCACTCGCGTCGCTTGTCTGTCTTCTCTGTTTAGTCCGTCTTGGTGTTCTTGTCGCTCTTGATCTCGTATCACCAGTCACCGCCCGGACGATGGTGGCACGAAGCGGCGCCTCACGGAGGCATCAGGGGGTTGTCGGTGGGGTGAGGCAGGATGGGGCGGATGAGCGTCGAGGAGCTTCCGGAGTACGCGGAACGGGTCCTGGAGGTCGCCGAGCTGATCCCGCCGGGCCGGGTGATGACCTACGGTGACGTGGCCGAATGGCTGGGTGAGGGCGGTCCGCGCCAGGTCGGCCGGGTGATGGCCCTCTACGGCGGGGCGGTGCCGTGGTGGCGCGTGGTGCGCGCCGACGGGGCCCTGCTGCCGGGCCACGAACTGAGCGCCCTCGGCCACTACCGCGAGGAGAACACCCCGCTCCGCGAGGCGGGACGCAGCGCCGAGGGGCACATGCCGAAGCTCGACATGCGCCGGGCACGGTGGGATGGCGGAGCTCACACCTGACAGCTTCGGCCATGGGGGGACCGGGCGGGCGCTGTGCCGACCGTACGGAGTGCGCGTCGGGCGCCGCCCTCTTCCCGTAACGTCGACGTCCGTCCCGCACACCGTGCCCCGGCACCCGCACCGCACACTCCTCCAGGACCGGCGATCCACGTGAGCACCTCCTCCACCACCCGACGTACGCGACGGGGCCCCGGCGCGTACCGACTGGTGCGTACCGCGCCGGTTCCGGTGGATCCCCCTGTGCTGGACGCAGCACAACGGGAAGTGGTTGACCACGCGGGCGGACCGCTGCTCGTCCTGGCCGGACCCGGCACCGGCAAGACGACGACGCTGGTCGAGGCGGTGGCGGCGCGGATCGAGAAGGGGGCGGACCCGGAACGGATCCTCGTCCTCACCTTCAGCCGCAAGGCCGCCGTGGAGCTGCGCGACCGGATGGCCGCGCGCCTCGGCGGCGTACGCCCGCCGCAGGCGACGACCTTCCACTCCTACTGCTACGCCCTGATCCGCGCGCACCAGGACGCCGAGCTGTTCGCCGAGCCCCTGCGGCTGCTGTCCGGACCCGAGCAGGACCTGGCCGTCCGGGAGCTGCTCGCCGGCCAGATCGACCTGGAGCGCTCGGGCCTCGGCCGGGTCCGGTGGCCCGACGAACTGCGGGCCTGCCTGACCACGCGCGGCTTCGCCGACGAGGTGCGCGCCGTGCTGGCCCGCTCGCGCGAGCTCGGCCTCGGGCCGCGGGCGCTGGCCGACTTCGCCCAGCGGGTGGGCCGGCCCGACTGGAAGGCGGCGGCCGGGTTCCTGGCCGAGTACCTGGACGTCCTGGACCTCCAGGGCGTGCTCGACTACACGGAACTGGTGCACCGCGCGGTGCTGCTCTCCGAGAGCGTGACGCTGCCCGCGTACGACGCGGTCTTCGTCGACGAGTACCAGGACACCGACCCGGCGCAGGTGCGCCTGCTGCGGGCGCTGGCCGGCGCGGGACGCACGGTGGTCGCGTTCGGAGACCCCGACCAGTCGATCTACGCGTTCCGGGGCGCCGACGTCAACGGCATCCTCGACTTCCCCGACGCCTTCCCGCACGGCGACGGACGGCCGGCCGACGTCCGGGTCCTGACGGCCTCCCGCCGCTCGGGCGCCGGTCTGCTGCAGGCCACCCGGCTGCTCACCCAGCGCATGCCGCTGCCGCGCCTGCCCGCCGACAAGGTGCGCGCCCACCGCGAGCTCGCGCCCCTGCGGGGCGGCGGCTCGGTGGAGACGTACACCTACCCCACGGCCTCCACCGAACTCGACAACATCGCCGACCTGCTGCGCCGCGCCCACCTGGAGGACGGCGTGCCCTGGCACGCCATGGCCGTCCTGGTCCGCTCCGGCACGCCGATCCCGGTGCTGCGCCGGGCCCTCACCTCCGCGGGCGTCCCCCTGGAGACGGACTCCGCCGACACCCCGCTCCGGCACGAGCCGGCGGTGGCGCCGCTCCTGCTGGCCCTGCGGGCGGCGGCGACGCCGCCCGACGGGGAGCCGGGGGCGGGGGAGGCGGCGGCCGGGTCGGGCGGCGCGGAGGACGCCGTGGAGCCGGGCACGTCGGCCGGCCTGCCCGGCTACGACGCCGATCCGCCCACCACCGGCGTGTCCGGCGACGACGCTGATGTGCCGGCCGACGGCATCGGGGTGTCCGGCGACGACACCGGTGACTCCTCCGGCTGGCTCGACACCGAGACCGCCCTCGCCCTGCTCGCCTCGCCCCTCGCCGGGATGGACCCCGCCGACCTGCGCCGCCTCGGCCGGGCCCTGCGGGACGAGGAGCGGGCCGGCGGGAACAAGGTGCCGCCCGCCTCCGACGTCCTGCTCACCCGGGCCCTCGCCGAGCCCGAGCGGCTCGTCGCCCACGACCAGTCCTTCGCCCGCGGCGCCCGCCGGCTCGGTGAGCTGCTCCGCCGCACCCGTGCCCGGCTCGCCGCCGGCGGCACCGCCGAGGAAGCGCTCTGGCTGCTCTGGGACGGCACCCCCTGGCCCGGCCGCCTGGAGCGCGCGGCCCTGCGCGGCGGCGCCGCCGGCCGCAACGCGGACCGTGACCTCGACGCGGTCTGCGCCCTCTTCGAGAGCGCCGCCCGCGCCGAGGACCGGGTCGGCGGCCGGGGCGTCCTCAACTTCCTCGAAGAGCTCGACGCCCAGGACATCGCCGCCGACACCCTCTCCAAGCGCCAGGCCGCCCCCGACGCCGTCCGCCTCATGACCGCCCACCGTTCCAAGGGCCTCGAATGGAGCCTGGTCGTCGTCTGCGGTGTCCAGGAGGGCCTCTGGCCCGACCTGCGCCGACGCGGTTCGCTTCTCGAGGCCGACCGCATCGGCCGCGACGGCCTCGCCGAACCCCTCACCCCCGGCGCCCTCCTCGCCGAGGAGCGCCGCCTCTTCTACGTCGCCGCCACCCGGGCCCGCGACCGCCTCGTCGTCACCGCCGTCAAGGCACCGGCCGACGACGGCGACCAGCCCTCCCGCTTCCTGACCGAACTCGGCGCCGAGCCCAGGGACGTCACCGGCCGACCCCGCCGTCCCCTCGCCGTGGCCGCGCTCGTCGCCGAACTCCGGGCGACCACCGTCGACCCGGAGGCCTCGGACGCGCTGCGCGAGGCCGCCGCCCGGCGCCTCGCCCGGCTCGCCGCACTCACCGACGACGAGGGCCAGCCGCTCGTCCCCGCCGCCCACCCGGACCGCTGGTGGGGTCTGTACGAGCCCACCCACAGCAAGGTGCCCCTCCGCGACCGCGACCGCCCCGTCGCCCTCTCCGGCTCGGCCCTCGACCAGCTCGCCAACACCTGTGCCCTGCAGTGGTTCCTGGGCCGCGAGGTCAAGGCCGACACCCCCGCGACCGCCGCCCAGGGCTTCGGCAACGTCGTCCACGTCCTGGCCGACGAGGTCGCCTCCGGCCGGACCCCGGCCGACCTCGACGTGCTCATGGCCCGCCTGGACTCCGTCTGGGACGCCCTCGCCTTCGACGCCCCCTGGAAGTCCTCGCAGGAGAAGGAGCACGCGCGCGTGGCGCTCGAACGCTTCCTGCGCTGGCACGTCATGGACCGCGGCGGTCGGACGCCCGCCGCCACCGAGCACGACTTCGACGTGACCCTCGAAGCCGGGGCGTACGAGGTCCGCATCCGCGGCTCCATGGACCGCGTCGAGGCCGACGAGCACGGCCGCGCCTACGTCGTCGACTTCAAGACCGGCAAGTCCGCGCCCACCAGGGACGAGGTCGCCCACCACCCCCAGCTGGCCGTCTACCAGCTGGCGGTGCGGGAGGGCGCCCTGGACGAGGCGTTCGACGGCCACCGCCCCGAGCCGGGAGGCGCCGAGCTCGTCCAGCTGCGCCAGCCCGCGCCCAAGAAGGAGGGTGGGGAGGCGCTCCCCAAGGTCCAGGCGCAGGAGCCGCTCGCGGGGGAGTGGGTCGGCGACCTGCTGGCCACCGCGGCGGGCCGGGTCCTGGACGAGCGCTTCACCCCCAGCACCGGCCAGCACTGCGCCCAGTGCACCTTCCGCGCCTCGTGCAGCGCGCAGCCGGAGGGCCGCCACATCGTGGAGTGACCCGGCACCGTGGCCGGGGAGCCGCGGATCTCCGAGCGCTCCCGGTGGGCCGGGGGAACCCGGGCGGCCGGTCCGATCCCCTCCCGGTGGGCCGTGCGACCTCCGGCGGCCGGTCCGTGCGGTCGCGTGAGCAGGCCCCCGGGGTCACCCTGGTGGTCGGGGGCAGGCGCGAGGAGGCCCGCATGGCCACCCATCGAAAGCTCCGGATCGCGACGGCGCTCTGCACGGCCGTACTGGCCGGCGCGGGCCCGGCGGGCTGGGCCGCCGCGGCCTCCCCGGCCGGTCCGGCGCAGCCCGCCTTCGCGCCGGCCGCCGTCGCCGCTTCCGCCACCGTGGGGCTCGCGGATCTCGCCCCCAGCCCCTCGCCCGATCCCTTCGCGGGCCTGACCGCCGACCGGATCGCCGACCGGGCCGTCGCCGCCACCCAGTCCGCGACCTCGCTGCGGATGACCGGACGCGTCGTGACGGAGGGGCAGCCGCTGGACGTCGACTTCGCCGTCAACGACCACAAGGAGTGCACGGGCAAGCTCCGGATCGGCGGTGGCGGCGCCGAGCTCCGGCAGGTCGACGGCGTCACGTACATGAAGGGTGACGAGAAGTTCTGGCGCACCTCCATGACCTCCCAGGGCCTGCCCGAGCCCCAGATCGACGCCACCATCGAGCTCATCCAGGGCCGCTGGCTGAAGATCACGCCCGGCCAGGCGGGCAGCGGCGAACTCGGCGGCGTCTGCGACCTCAAGGCCCTGCTCGCGGACCTGGACAAGGACGAGGCCGACCGCCGCGGAATGACCCGGGGGCCGGACGCCGAGGTGGCCGGCACGCCCGTCGCCACCCTGGTGAAGAAGCGGCCCACGGGCGAGACGACCACGGTGTCCGTCTCCCAGGTGGGCAAGCCCCACATCCTCAAGATCGTCAAGACCGGCGGAGAGGAGCCCGGGACGATGGTCCTGTCCGCCTACGACAAGCCCGTGAAGGTCGTGGTGCCCCCGGAGGACGAGACGGTCGACCTCACCAAGCTGGACCCCGGTACGAGCGTCTGACCACACAGGGCGCGACCGCCGGGACCGGCGGCGGACGCGCGACGGGCACCACCTCTCCGGCGCCGGGCGGTCGGAGCTGTCGGTGGTCCCCGTTAGCCTCTTTGGGGTGACCGCACGCATCACCGACCCCGAGCAGCTCAAGGAGCTCCTCGGCATCCCGTTCACCCCGGAGCAGACGGCCTGCATCATCGCGCCGCCCGCCCCGCAGGTCATCGTGGCCGGAGCCGGCTCCGGCAAGACGACGGTGATGGCCGCCCGGGTGGTCTGGCTGGTCGGCACGGGCCAGGTCGCCCCCGAACAGGTCCTCGGTCTGACCTTCACCAACAAGGCCGCGGGCGAGCTCGCGGAACGCGTCCGCACCGCGCTCGTACGGGCCGGGGTCACCGACCCGGACGTCATCGACCCCGACAACCCGCCGGGCGAGCCCCGCATCTCCACGTACCACGCCTTCGCCGGGCAACTGCTGACCGACCACGGCCTGCGCATCGGCCTGGAGCCCACCTCCCGCCTGCTGGCCGACGCCACCCGCTACCAGCTCGCCGCACGCGTCCTGCGCGAGGCGCCCGGCCCGTACCCCGCGCTGACCCGGTCCTTCCCGAACCTCGTCAGCGACCTGCTGGCGCTCGACGCCGAACTCGCCGAGCACCTCGTCCGCCCCACCGACCTGGCGGCCCACGACACGGAGCTGCTCGCCGTGCTGGCCGGCGCCAAGCTCACCAACGCCGACCTGCGCAAGGTGCCCGAGACCGCCTCCGGGCGTCGCGAGCTGCTCGACCTCGTCGTCCGCTACCGCGCGGCCAAACGCTCCCGCGACCTCCTCGACTTCGGCGACCAGATCGCCCTGTCCGCCGAGCTCGCCACCACCCGGCCCGAGGTCGGCGCGATCCTGCGGGACGAGTTCCGGGTCGTGCTCCTCGACGAGTACCAGGACACCTCGGTGGCCCAGCGGCTGCTGCTCTCCGGCCTGTTCGGCCAGGGCACCGGCCACGCCGTCACCGCGGTCGGCGACCCCTGCCAGGCGATCTACGGCTGGCGCGGCGCCTCCGTCGCCAACCTCGACGACTTCCCCGACCACTTCCCGTACCGAGACGGCAGCCCCGCCACCCGGTACGCCCTCTCCGAGAACCGGCGCAGCGGCGGCCGGCTCCTCGACCTCGCCAACGGGCTCGCCGCGCCCCTGCGGGCCATGCACGAGGGTGTGGAGGCCCTGCGCCCCGCGCCGGGCGCGGAGCGCGACGGCATGGTCCGCGTCGCCCTGCTCCCCACCCACGCCGAGGAGATCGACTGGCTCGCCGACTCCCTCGCCCACCTCGTCCGCACCGGCAAGGAGCCGGGCGAGATCGCCGTGCTGTGCCGGACGGCCACCGACTTCCCGGCGATCCAGGCCGCGCTCGTCGCCCGCGACGTGCCGGTCGAGGTCGTCGGGCTCTCCGGACTCCTGCACCTGCCCGAGGTGGCCGACCTGGTCGCCGTCTGCGAGGTCCTCCAGGACCCCGGCGCCAACGCCTCCCTGGTGCGGCTCCTGACCGGCCCCCGCTGGCGCATCGGCCCCCGTGACCTGGCCCTCCTCGGCCGCCGTGCCCGCCTCCTCGTGCACCGCGAGCGGGGCATCGACGGAGCCGACGCCGACGAGCGGCTCGCGGCGGCGGTCGAGGGCGTCGATCCGGCCGAGGTCGTCTCGCTCGCCGACGCGCTCGACACCTTCCTGGAGTCCGGTGGGGAGGACGACGGCCTGCCGTTCTCCGCCGACGCCCGGGTCCGCTTCGCCCGCCTGGCCACGGAACTGCGCGCGCTGCGCTCCTCGCTCGCCGACCCGCTCATGGACGTCCTGCACCGGGTGCTCGCGGCCACCGGCCTGGAGGTCGAGCTCTCCGCCTCGCCGCACGCCCTGGCCGCCCGCCGCCGCGAGACCCTGTCCCACTTCCTCGACATCGCGGCCGGCTTCGCGTCCCTGGACGGCGAGGCGACCCTGCTGGCGTTCCTCGGCTTCCTGCGCACCGCCGCGCAGTACGAGAAGGGCCTCGACAACGCCCTCCCGGGCGGCGAGAACACGGTGAAGGTCCTGACCGCGCACAAGTCCAAGGGCCTGGAGTGGGACGTGGTCGCGGTACCGGGCCTGGTCGCCTCCCAGTTCCCCAGCACCCGGGCCCGCGAGGCGTGGACCTCGCAGCCCCAGGTACTGCCGCACGCCCTGCGCGGCGACGCCCCCACGCTGCCGGCGGTCGACGGCTGGGACGCCAAGGCCCTCGCGTCGTTCAAGGACGCCATGCGGGAGCACCAGCACACCGAGGAACTCCGCCTCGGCTACGTGACCTTCACCCGCCCCCGCTCCCTGCTGCTCGGCTCGGCCCACTGGTGGGGCCCGGCGCAGAAGAAGCCCCGCGGGCCCTCCGCGTTCCTCGGGGCGCTGTACGACCACTGCGCGGCCGGCTTCGGCGAGATCGAGGCGTGGGCGGACGAACCGGAGAAGGACGCCGGGAACCCCTCGCTCAGCGGGCGCCGTCCCGACGAGGCGTGGCCGCTCCCGCTGGACCCCGACGGCATGCTGCGCCGCCGCAGGGCCGCGGAGCAGGTCCTCGCGGCCCTGCGGGAGGACGAGTCGCTCCGGGACGACCCGGCCGCCGGTTCCGCCGGGCCCTTCCCCGCCGCGGCCGGCGCCGTCGACGACGCTCCCTGGCCCGAGGAGGAGCCCTGGCCGCAGGACGAGCCCTGGCCGTGCGAGGAGGCGTGGAACGACGAGGAGGCGTGGCCGGACGACGCGTGGTCCGACCCCGCGGACGAGTCGGGCGAGGGCACCGGGGCCGCGCCCGCCGGGTCCCCTGCCGAGGCCCCGGCGGCCGTACCCGCCGACGCCTCCGCCGGACCGCCGTCCGGCGACCCCGACGGCGGTCCCGGCCGTCACGGGAGCCGGGTACCGGCGCCCCGGGACCCGGCGCGCGACCCCGACGGCACCCGGGCGACGGCGGAGACCCGTGGCCTGACCCCCGAGGAGGCCCGCACGCTCGCCTCCTGGGACCGCGACCTGGACTCCCTCACCACCGAGCTCCGCCGTGCCCGCGCCACCACCCGCGACGTCGTCCTGCCCGCCTACCTCTCGGCCTCCCAGGTCCTCCGCCTCGCCGCCGACCCCGACGGCTTCGCCCAGGACCTGGCCCGGCCCATGCCCCGCCCGCCGCAGCCCGCCGCCCGGCGCGGCACCCGGTTCCACGCCTGGGTCGAGTCCCGGTTCGAGGAACTGCCCCTGCCCATGCTCGGCCCCGACGAGCTCCCCGGCGGCGAGGACTTCGCCGGCGAACCCGAGATCGCCGACGAGCGCGACCTCGACGCCCTCAAGGACGCCTTCGCGCTCACCCCGTACGCCCACCGCACCCCGTACCGCGTCGAGGTCCCCGTCCACCTGTCCCTCGCCGGCCGTGTCGTCCGCGGCCGGATCGACGCGGTCTACCGGGACCCGGAGACCGGCGCGTACGAGATCGTCGACTGGAAGACCAGTCACCAGCGCACCGCCGACCCGCTCCAGCTCGCCCTCTACCGGCTCGCCTGGGCCGAGCAGCACGGCCTGTCCGCCGACGAGGTGGCCGCCTGCTTCGTCTACGTGCGGACCGGGGACGTCGTACGCCCCGCCCGTCTCCCGGACCGCGCCGAGCTGGAGGAGATCCTGCTGGGAACGGCGCCCGAGGAGCCCCCGGACGGCGCCGTCCGGCTCTGAGGGCCCCGGACGGACCCCCGCCCGAGGCCGGATAGGCTCAGGAGCATGAGCGACACCCCGGACAGCGCCGTCCAGACCGCACGCGTGCAGGCGGTCCGCACGTACATCGAGCAGCACCGCGCCGCCTTCCTCGACGACCTCGCCGAGTGGCTGCGCATCCCGTCCGTGTCGGCGCAGCCCGACCGCGCCGGGGACGTGCGGCGCAGCGCCGAGTGGCTGGCCGCCACGCTCACCGAGACCGGCTTCGAGACGGTCGAGGTCTGGGAGACCGACGGCCTGCCCGCCGTCTTCGCCGAATGGCCCTCCGGGGACGCCGACGCCCCGACCGTGCTGGTCTACGGCCACCACGACGTCCAGCCCGCCGCCCGCGAGGACGGCTGGCACACCGACCCGTTCGAGCCGCACGTGACCGACGGCCGGATGTACGCGCGGGGCGCCGCCGACGACAAGGGCCAGGTCTTCTTCCACACCCTCGGCGTCCGCGCCCACCTCGCCGCGACCGGCCGCACGGCCCCCGCCGTCAACCTCAAGCTGATCGTCGAGGGTGAGGAGGAGTCCGGCTCCCCGCACTTCCGGGCCCTCGTCGAGGCCCACGCCGACCGGCTCGCCGCCGACGCCGTGATCGTCTCCGACACCGGCATGTGGTCCGAGGACACCCCGACCGTGTGCACCGGCATGCGCGGCGTCGCGGACTGCGAGATCGAGCTGTACGGCCCCGACCAGGACATCCACTCGGGATCCTTCGGCGGAGCCGTGCCCAACCCGGCCACCGTCGCCGGCCGGATCGTCGCGGCCCTGCACGACGAGGACGAGCACATCGCCATCCCCGGCTTCTACGACGGCGTCACCGAGCTGTCCGAGGCCGAGCGGGCCCTCGTCGCCGAGCTGCCCTTCGACGAGGCCGCCTGGCTGCGCACCGCGAAGTCCCACGGCACCCTCGGCGAGGCGGGCTACTCCACCCTGGAGCGCGTCTGGGCGCGGCCCACGGCCGAGGTCAACGGCATCGGCGGCGGCTACCAGGGCCCCGGCGGCAAGACGATCGTCCCCGCCTCCGCCCAGCTCAAGCTGTCCTTCCGGCTGGTCGCCGGACAGGATCCGGAGAAGATCGAGCTCGCGGTCCGCGACTGGCTCACCGCCCTGGTCCCCACGGGCATCCGGTACGAGATCGTCTTCGGAGCCCCGACCCGGCCCTGCCTGACCCCGCTCGACCACCCGGCCCTCCGGTCGGTCGCCCGGGCCATGAGCACCGCCTTCGACGGCGCCACGGTCCGGTACACCCGCGAGGGCGGGTCGGGCCCCGCCGCGGACCTCCAGGACGTCCTGGACGCCCCCGTCCTGTTCCTCGGCATCTCGGTGCCGTCCGACGGCTGGCACGCCCCGAACGAGAAGGTCGAACTCGACCTGCTCATGAAGGGCGTCGAGACCACCGCTCATCTGTGGGGCGACCTGCCCGCCGCCCTGCCGGCGGCCGTTCCGCAGCGCTGAACGCCGCACCCATCACCGAACCGGGGGAGTTGGAAGCACCTGTGAGCACCAAGAACGACGAGACCGCGGACCGGCCGATCGGGCTCACCGCCCCGAGCGGCATCGACCGCGCGGCGCACCACCGCCTCGACGAGGCATGGCTGGCGGCGGCTTGGAGCCACCCCACCACGCGCGTCTTCGTGGTCTCCGGCGGACAGGTGCTGATCGACGACACCCCCGACGGCCGGACCGAACTCGTCATGACGCCGGCCTTCGAGGCCCCGGTCACCGAGACCCACCGCTATTTCCTGGGCACCGACGTCGAGGGAGTCTCCTACTTCGCCCTGCAGAAGGACGCGCTGCCCGGCCGCATGGACCAGTCCGCCCGGCCGGCCGGGCTGCGCGAGGCCGGCCTGCTCCTGTCGCCCCGCGACGCCGGACTCATGGTGCACGCCGTCGCGCTGGAGAACTGGCAGCGGCTCCACCGCTTCTGCTCCCGCTGCGGCGAGCGCACCGTCATCGCCGCCGCCGGCCACATCCGCCGCTGCCAGGCCTGCGGTGCCGAGCACTACCCGCGCACCGACCCCGCCGTGATCATGCTGGTCACCGACGAGCAGGACCGCGCCCTCCTCGGCCGCCAGGTGCACTGGCCCGAGGGCCGCTTCTCCACGCTCGCGGGCTTCGTCGAGCCCGGCGAGTCGATCGAGCAGTCGGTGGCACGCGAGGTCTTCGAGGAGGCGGGCGTCACGGTCGGCGAGGTCGAGTACGTGGCCAGCCAGCCCTGGCCCTTCCCGTCCAGCCTGATGCTCGGCTTCATGGCCCGCGCCACCTCCTCGGAGATCAACGTGGACGGCGAGGAGATCCACGAGGCCCGCTGGTTCTCCCGCGAGGAGCTGGCCGCCGCCTTCGAGTCGGGCGAGGTGCTGCCGCCGTACGGCATCTCGATCGCCTCCCGGCTGATCGAGCTCTGGTACGGCAGGCCGCTGCCGAAGCCGGGCGACGTGGTCTGACGACCCCGCCCGGCGGCCGAAAAGAGCCCCTGTCCGGACCCTCGGACAGGGGCTCTTCCCGTACGCGCCGCTGAGGGGCGCCCCAGCTGCCGGGAGGCGTGGACTCAGACGCCGACCTTCTGCTTGACCTGGGCGAGCGAGGGGTTCGTCAGCGTCGTGCCGTCGGCGAAGAGCACGGTCGGCACGGTCTGGTTGCCCCCGTTGGCCTTCTCGACGAACGCGGCGGAGTCGGGGTCCTGCTCGATGTTGATCTCCGTGTACGCGATGCCCTCGCGGTCCATCTGGCTCTTCAGCCGACGGCAGTAGCCGCACCACGTGGTGCTGTACATCGTCACAGTGCCCTGCATGGCCTGGCGCTCCTCTGTTCGCTGGTGGGTGCCGAAGGAGTGAACGTACGCCCCGGCCCCGCCATTCCCGCATTCGTACGACCGGAGACCGGGGCCTGTGGACAAGCCGCCGCATCCACCCCCCTGAACCTGGCAGCATGGCGGGGTGACAGCAGCAACGCACTCCTCTCTCTTCCCGCAGGTCCCCGACTCGGCCGACGCGGTGCTCGACGGGCTCGACCCCGAGCAGCGTGAGGTGGCGCTCGCCCTGCACGGCCCGGTGTGCGTGCTGGCGGGAGCCGGCACGGGCAAGACGCGGGCCATCACCCACCGCATCGCCTACGGAGTGCGGGCCGGGATCCTCCAGCCCGCCAGCGTGCTGGCCGTCACCTTCACCAACCGCGCCGCCGGCGAGATGCGAGGGCGGCTGCGGGAGCTCGGCGCGGGCGGCGTCCAGGCCCGGACCTTCCACTCCGCGGCCCTGCGCCAGCTCCAGTACTTCTGGCCGAAAGCCGTCGGTGGCGATCTTCCCCGGCTCCTGGAGCGCAAGATCCAGCTCGTGGCCGAGGCCGCCGCGCGCTGCCGCATCCGGCTCGACCGCAACGAGCTGCGGGACGTCACCAGCGAGATCGAGTGGGCCAAGGTCACCCAGACCGTTCCCGCCGACTACCCCGCGAGCGTCGCCAAGTCCGTCCGCGACGCCCCCCGCGACCCCGCGGAGATCAGCCAGATCTACGCGATGTACGAACAGCTCAAGCGGGACCGCTCGGTGATCGACTTCGAGGATGTGCTGCTTCTCACGGTCGGCATCCTGCAGGACCGCCACGACATCGCCGACCAGATCCGCCGGCAGTACCAGCACTTCGTCGTGGACGAGTACCAGGACGTCTCCCCGCTCCAGCAGCGGATGCTCGACCTCTGGCTCGGCGACCGGGACAACCTCTGCGTCGTCGGCGACGCCAGCCAGACCATCTACTCCTTCACCGGCGCCACCCCGGACCACCTGCTGAACTTCCGCACCCGGCACCCGAACGCCACGGTCGTGAAGCTGGTGCGGGACTACCGCTCCACGCCCCAGGTCGTCCACCTCGCGAACGGGCTGCTCAGCCAGGCCCGCGGCCGGGCCGCCGAGCACCGGCTGGAGCTGATCTCCCAGCGCGACCCCGGCCCCGACCCGGCCTACACCGAGTACGCCGACGAGCCCGCCGAGGCCGAGGGCACGGCCCGCCGCATCCGCGACCTGATCGCCGCCGGCGTCCCGGCCGGCGAGATCGCCGTGCTCTACCGCGTGAACGCCCAGTCCGAGGTCTACGAGCAGGCCCTCTCGGACGCCGGGGTGCCCTACCAGCTCCGCGGCGCCGAGCGCTTCTTCGAGCGCCAGGAGGTCCGCGAGGCCGGGGTCGCCCTGCGCGGCGCGGCCCGCGCCGGCGGCAACGACCCGCTGCTCGACGACGCCGAGGACCTGCCCGCGCAGGTCCGCGCCGTGCTCTCCACGAAGGGCTGGACCACCGAGCCGCCCGCGGGCTCCGGCGCCGTCCGCGACCGCTGGGAGTCGCTCGCCGCGCTGGTCCGCCTTGCGCAGGACTTCGCCCGCGCCAAGCCGGGGGCCACCCTCTCCGACCTCGTCGCCGAGCTGGACGAGCGGGCCG
The DNA here is from genome assembly GCF_043201055.1 of Streptomyces sp. NPDC048338. Lineage (NCBI taxonomy): Bacteria > Bacillati > Actinomycetota > Actinomycetes > Kitasatosporales > Streptomycetaceae > Streptomyces > Streptomyces sp. NPDC048338. The sequence goes on along the minus strand of NZ_JBICYQ010000012.1, from coordinate 189,771 downwards.
CGGCCCAGCACGCGCCCACCGTCCAGGGCGTGACGCTGGCCTCCCTGCACGCCGCCAAGGGTCTGGAGTGGGACGCCGTCTTCCTGGTCGGCCTCACCGAGGGCATGATGCCGATCACCTACGCCAAGACCGACGAGCAGGTCGAGGAGGAGCGCCGGCTGCTCTACGTCGGGGTGACCCGGGCCCGGCTCCACCTCTCGCTGTCGTGGGCGCTCTCCCGCTCCCCGGGCGGCCGTGCCTCCCGGCGGCCGACCCGCTTCCTCAAGGGGCTGCGACCGGGCTCCGGGTCCCTGGGCGCCGCGGGGGCCGGGGGAGGCGGCTCCGTCGAGCGGGGCGGCGGCGGCCGGCGCAAGCGCCGTGGTCCCGTGCTCTGCCGGGTCTGCGGCTCCACGCTCACCGAGGCCGGCGAGATGAAGCTGATGCGCTGCGAGGACTGCCCCTCGGACATGGACGAGGCGCTGTACGAGCGGCTGCGCGAGTGGCGCTCGGACCAGGCGAAGGAGCTGGGGCAGCCGGCCTACTGCGTCTTCACCGACAAGACGCTGATGGCGATCGCCGAGTGCGTGCCGTCGACCGACGGCGAGCTCGCCGGGATCTCCGGCGTCGGCGCGCGCAAGCTGGACCGGTTCGGGGCCGATGTCCTGGCCATCTGCGCAGGCGAGGAGCCTGGAGGAGACGACGAGAGCGCCTGAGGAAAACTCGTCGGAAAAATAGTTTGCGCCCGCCCCGTCAAGCCCCATAGGTTCTTAACCACGGACACGGCGGCTTCTTCGAAGCCCTGTCTTCGTGCTGTACTTATCCGAATACATGAGGGCCCGGTTCACAGCCGAGCCCTCCGAGACGCCGAGAGGAGGCGATTCCAGTGATCAGCTACACCGACAGCAACAGCAGCATCCGCTTCGTCGGCATCAACAAAATGACCGATCGCTCGGTCGTCTCCGCCTGCTCGCTCGGCGTCTCCGCCTCGGCGTTCATCGGCAGCGGTCTTGTCGGCACCGGTATGTCCGGTACCGCCATGCCCGGCTACGCGTCCCTGCGTCCGGCGGCCGTTCTGACGGGTCTTCCCGTCATGGAGCGCGACGAGCGACCGACCAAGGCACTGGAAGCAGGAGTAGCAGCGGGCAAGGCCTCGGCCCATGCCTTTGCGGCGACCGGTGCCGGAACCGAGCAGCAGACGACGAAGCACTACACGATGTGGGCCATCCGTGGGCTCGAACCCTGGAGTGATCCAGTCTGATCTTCGATCAGGCCGGCGCCTTCAGGGCCGCGGAACCCCACCCGGGATCCGCGGCCCTTCTGTTTGTCCTCGAACGGGGATGACGGACCGAAGGGGCCTCGGGACAAGCAACACCCGGTACCAGCCGAAACCCCGGCCAACAGGCCGGAACAACCAGACGAGGAACGACCACCGTGCAACTCGAAGCGCACGCCCCGTCCGTACCGCCTTCCGAAACGATCTCCCCGCCCGGCCTCACGGAGGACTCCACCTTGACCCCCCTCACGACGCTCACCGCGCTCGACGACGCCATCGAGAACCTCGGCGTACCCGTCCCCTGCCGTTCGTACGACCCGGAGGTCTTCTTCGCCGAGTCCCCGGCGGACGTCGAGTACGCCAAGTCCCTCTGTCGTACCTGCCCGCTGATGGCCGCGTGCCTCGCCGGTGCCCAGGAGCGGCGTGAGCCGTGGGGTGTCTGGGGCGGGGAGCTGTTCGTCCAGGGTGTCGTCGTCGCCCGCAAGCGGCCGCGTGGCCGCCCGCGCAAGAACCCGGTCGCGGCATGAACGTCACCGGAACCATCGACCGACCCCTCACGCACGATCCCCAGAAGCTGGCCCCGATGACCTCCTCCACCAGCGAGCCCTCCGGCTCCGCGACCCCAGACATGTACATCACCGGCGCGAACGCCTCGCGTCAGAACAGGACCCGTGAAATGCAACTCATCCCAGAAGCCCTGGCTCGTGCTCATATGCACGACCGCATGCGGGAAGCCGACGCGGAACGCCAGGCCGCGCGCCTGGTCGCCGCCCGGCGGATGCAGCGGCGTGCCGAGCGCGTGTCCCTGCGCGCCCGCCGCGCGCTGGCCATGGCCGTCATGCACTGAGTGCCCCAGGGCACAGGTTCCACTCGATGAACCCTCGCGGGGGCCGGTCCGAACGGACCGGCCCCCGCGGTGCGTTGTCCTGCGGCCGGACCCGGGCCGGGCTATCGTCACAGGGGTGAACGACGCCCGCCCCGAACAGCAGCCCATCGTCTGCGCCCGCTGCGGCAAGACCGCCGAGGAACTCCCGGTGACCTGGACCTGCTCCGTGGAGAACGGCAGCCGCCACTACATCTGCGACACGTGCGCCCGCGAGAACATCCGCTCCATCGAGGGCCGCCTCGACTCCGACTGGTGGTGACCGGCCGGCCGGCTCACTCCGCCGCGACGAAGCCGGGCAGCCACTCCTCCAGTTCGTCGCGCAGTCGCACCGTCGCGTTCAGCTGACAGAGCACCCCGATCGTGCTGAGCGTCACACGATGGATCAGCAGGTACGAGGGCGGCAGGTTGAGCTGCTTGCCCAGCTGGTGCGCCGGGGAGCGCGGGTCCGCGATACGCGCGGCCTGGGTCCGGATCCAGCCGCGGGTGAAGCCGAACTCGTCCGCCTCGGCCGGTTCGATGATCGGCAGGAGGTACTCCAGCACCGCGTCGGGATCGAGGTCGATCGACTTCTTGACGAACCCCTCCTCGCACAGCAGCCCGTAGACCCCCTCGGCGTCGCCCTCCAGCGTCATCCGCAGACAGGTGCCGATGGTCTCGGGCAGCCCGCCCGGCAGCCGGTCCACCGTGCCGAAGTCCAGCACTCCGAGCCGCCAGTCCTCCGGGTCCGGCGACTCGCCCGTGCCGGGCAGCAGCCGGAAGTTGCCGGGGTGCGGATCCGCGTGCAGCAGCCCCGTGCGCGCCGGCCCGGAGAAGAGGAACCGCGCGAGGAGCTGACCGGCCCTGTCCCGCTGCTCCTCGGTACCGTCCGCGATCACCTCCGAGAGCGGGATCCCGTCGATCCACTCGGTGACCAGCACCTGGTCCGACTGGTGCACCACCCCGGGCACCACGACGTCGGGGTCGTCCGCGAACTCCTCCGCGTGCTCCCGCTGGGCCCGTGCCTCCAGCGCGTAGTCCAGCTCCTCGGAGACCCGGTCGCGCATCTCGGTGATCAGCGGCTTGATGTCCATACCGGGGATCAGCGGACCGAGCAGCCGCGCGAACCGGCTCAGCTGCGCCAGGTCGGACAGCAGCGCCTCGCCCGCCCCCGGGTACTGCACCTTCACCGCGACCTCGCGGCCGTCGTGCCACACCGCCCGGTGCACCTGCCCGATCGAGGCCGCCGCGGCGGGCTTGTCCTCGAACTCCAGGAAGAGCTCCCGCCACTCCGCGCCGAGCCGCTCCTCCAGGACGCCGTGCACCGTGCGGGTCGGCATCGGCGGCGCCGCCTCCTGGAGCTTGGTGAGCGCCGCCCGGTACGGGCCGGCCACCTCCTCCGGCAGCGCGGACTCGAAGACGGACAGCGCCTGCCCGAACTTCATCGCCCCGCCCTTCAACTCGCCCAGGACCTTGAACAGCTGCTCGGCCGTGCGCTGTTGCAGCTCGCGGGCGACGATCTCGGCGGACTTCCCTCCGATCCGCTTGCCCAGGCCCCAGGTGGCCCGGCCGGCGAAGCCCAGGGGCAACGCGGCCAACTTGGCGGTCCGAGTGACCGCCTTCCGGGGAAGATCAGACATGCGCCCCTCCAGTTCCCAGACTGCCGTGCCGCGCAGGGCTGTTGCCCCGCCCGCCGTGCCGCGCAGGGCCGTTACCCCGCCATTGTGTCCTGCGGGGTGGTGACCCCCGAGGCATGCTCCCCCTCTTCGTGACGTACCGCACCGCACGGACACGCCGGGTGCGGCCTCAATCGCTCCGTCCGCCACTCCAGCAGCGGGAGCGACGTCTCCCACCGCGCCCCCGTGCTCGCGGGCAGCCCCCCGTCCAGGAAGGCCAGCGCGTGGGCCGCCGCGAGCCCCGCGACCGTCGTGGCGAGGGCCAGGTCGCAGGCCGGCAGCGGAGGGGGCGGTCCCGAGCGCCACTGGGCCAGCATCCTGGGCCAGTACGGCTCCCGATCGGTCCGCTCCTCCTGCGCGCAGCCGGCGCAGGCCGTCGCGCCGGGCAGCACCAGCGGCCCGACGACGCCGGTGGCCTCCAGGACGCCCGCGTACAGATGCGGTGTGCCGGTCTCCAGCCATCCGTGGGCCGGCACCGGATCGGGCACGTACGCCCCGAGCCCGTCCCTCGGTGTCACCACGACGAGTGAGATCCCGGGCTCGCCCCCGCGCTCACCCGGACCTGCCCGCGCCGCGCGCGGCAGCCGCCCGCCGGGAGCGGCCCGGCCCACCAGCCGGTGCGCGGCCACCGCCCGGCGCTCACCGACCGCTTCGGCCGGCAGCCCGCCCGGTGACACCTCCCACGGCTCCACGACACCGGAGTCCAGCACGTCCACCCGGCCCACGCCCGACGCCGAGAGCAGCGCCGCCACCGCCGCGCCGACCCGTCCGGCGCCCCTGACCTGGACCCGCCGGGCGCGCCGGGCGGTCAGCCGCCGCGGCGCGCCGTCCGTTTCCGGATGGACCACGGAGAGGGAGGCCAGGTCGGCGCGCAGCGGGTCGAGCCGCGGGTCCGCGGGCCCCGGCGCGCCGGCTCTCCCGGGCCGCTGCGCCGAGGCGTCCGCGATCAGCCCGGCGGCGGCCAGCCGGCCGAGCAGTCCTTCCAGCCGGCCGTCGGGCAGCCCCAGCGCCCGGGCCTCCGCCCGCAGCAGCTCCATGCCGCGCGTGCCGTCGAGCAACGCGATCATGCCGCCGGTGGCCGTGTCGACCGGACCCACCACCACCGCGTGGGCCGGAGTGGCGCCGAACTGGACGAGCCGCAGATTCCGCCAGGCGCGCCGCAGCGCGGGTTTCACCATCGGATGCATTTCCGCCCCCGTAGATTCCCGATGTCGATCTTCTTCCGTCCCGGACCTTCTTCCCGAGCCGTCGTCAGATTGCCCGGACCGCGTCCACGTCGTCGAAAGTTGTCCACAGCACCGGTGTTCTCATCATTTGAATGCGGCACGGTGCGGGATCGCGGCACAACCGCCCGGAGGCGGGACTTCCCGTACCGGCTACGGGTAACGTCGGGGCCGTGCCCGCCGATCCACAGCGCAGCGTGACGAGAAAGCCGCCCCGCCCCGCGGCGACGAGTGCGGTCGAGGTCCGCAGGAGCGCGCGACGGAACAGAACCGTCTCCGCGTACCGCGAGGGCGACCGGACCATCGTGCTCATCCCGGCCCGGATGTCCGAGGCCGAGGAGCAACGCTGGGTGACGGTCATGCTGGACAAGCTCGCCGCCCAGGAGAGCCGCCGTGTCCTCGGCGACACCGAGCTGAACGCCCGCGCGCAGCGGCTGTCGGAGCAGTACCTGGCCGGCCGCGCCCGCCCGGCGTCGGTGCGCTGGGTGACGAACCAGAACACCCGCTGGGGCTCGTGCACCCCCTCGGAAGGCAGCATCCGGCTGTCCCACCGGCTCCAGGGGATGCCCGAGTACGTCGTCGACTACGTCCTCGTCCACGAGTTGGCGCACCTCCTCGTGCCGGGTCACGGGCCCCGGTTCTGGCGGCTCCTGGAGGCGTATCCGCGGACGGAAAGGGCGCGCGGCTATCTGGAGGGCGTGGTCGCGGCGGACCGTCCGCCCCACCTGCCGGCGGCCCGCGAGGCGTGACCCGCCGCCCGGCCCGTCGATCCCGCCAGTCCTGTACCGAATGTGTACCGGCTTGCCTCAATGTCGCATCCAGCCGTTAGCCTGGCGCGACGCATTCACATTCGGGATGGGGGACGGTCGTTACGCATGGCCAGGGAATTCCAACGCGGCCACAAGGCCAAGATCAGTGATCTGACACCGGGAACGGATCTGTACGTGGGTGTGCAGATCGCGGCCCCCGGGCTGACGTTCGACATCAGCTGCTTCGGCCTCGACGCGAACGAGCAGCTCTCGGACGACCGGTACTTCATCTTCTTCAACCAGCCGAAATCGCCGGAGGAGTCCATCCAGCTCCTCGGCGCGCAGTCCGGCGACACGGAGTCCTTCCGCGTCACGCTCGACCGCGTCCCGGCGAACATCCACAAGCTGTCCTTCACCGCCACCGTCGACGGCGCCGGCCAGATGTCGCAGATCGGCCCCGGCTACATCCGGATCGTCGCCGGCGGCGAGGAGGTCGTCCGGTACGCCTTCACCGGCTCGGAGTTCTCCACCGAGCGCGCGGTGATGCTCGGCGACTTCTACCTCAAGGATGTGTGGCGCTTCGCCGCCGTCGGCCAGGGCTTCGACGGCGGCCTCGACGCGCTGCTGAAGAACTTCGGCGGAGAGGTCGCGGAGGAGCAGCCCGAGGCCCAGGCCCCGCAGGCCCAGGGCACCCCCGGCTTCGCACCGCCCCCGCAGGCCACCGCGCCGCCGGCCTTCGGCGCGCCCGCCGCGCCGCCGGCGCCTCAGCCCGCCCCGTCGTTCGGTGCCCCGCCCGCACCGGCCCAGCCGATGCACACGGCGCCCACGATGGCGGCGCCCCTGGCCCCGCCGGCCGCGCCCTACGGCCAGCCGCCGCAGGCGCCCCAGCCGCCCCAGCAGCCGCAGTACGGCCAGGTCCCGGGCCAGGCGCAGCCGCCGGCCGCGCCCGCGCCCTACGGTCAGCCGGCCCCGGCCCCGTACGGTCAGCCCGCGCCCTACGGCCAGCCGACGTACGGTCAGCAGCCGCCCGGCATGCCCGGCCAGCCGGGTGTCCCGCAGGGAGTGCCCCAGGGCGTCCCGGCCGCCGGCGCCGGACTCGCCGCCGCGCTCCAGCCGTACAAGGAGACCGCGACCGGCGCGCGCTGGGCACCGCAGAACCAGCAGCTCATGCGGGTCGACCTGAGCATGGGCGGCGTCCCCGTCCTCGCCCGCCAGGGCAGCATGGTGATGTACCAGGGCAAGGTCGACTTCAGCCACAAGGGTGCCGGTTTCGCCGGCCGGATCGTCGGCAACGCCACCGGCCAGGAGATGCAGCTCATGCGCTGCACCGGCCGCGGGCAGGTCTTCCTCGCCGAGGAGGGCGCCCACCTGCACCCGATCGAGCTGCAGGGCGACGGCATCTGCGTCTCCGCCGAGAACGTCCTCGCCTTCGACGAGTCGCTGCAGTACGAGGTCCGGCGGATCGAGGGTCACGGCATCCCCGGCGGCGCCCTGTTCACCATGCAGTTCCAGGGCACCGGCACCGTCGTCGTCAAGACGCACGGCGTTCCGGTGGTCCTGCCCGTCACCCCGACGACCTTCGCCGACTGCAACGCCGTCGTCGCCTGGTCGTCCGCGTCCCAGGTGATCCTCTCCAGCCAGGTCCGGCTGCGCCGCAACGCGTACCCCGGACACAGCGGCGAGACGGTGAACCTCCAGTTCCGGGGAGCCCCCGGCAACTTCATCGTCGTCCAGCCGTACGAGGTCTGAGGGAGCCCGAACCATGAACCAGCAACTCGCGGGCTACGCCCCGACTCCGATGGCCGCCCGGATGGAGAACCACGGGCGCTCCATGCTCAAGGTCGCCATGGCCTCCGGCCAGGACCTGTACGCGCGCACCGGCTCGATGGTCGCCTACGAGGGCTTCATCACCTACGAGCCCAACCCGCCCGCCGTCCGCCAGGTCGCGCAGGCCTGGGCCACCGGTGAGGGCGCGCCCGTCATGAAGTGCTCCGGCGACGGCCTGCTCTACCTCGCCGACTACGGCGCGGACGTCGTCGTGATCAACCTCAACAACGACTCGCTGTCGGTGAACGGCACCAACCTCCTCGCCTTCGACGCGCACCTCCAGTGGGGCGTGGAGCGGGTCAAGGGCCTCGCCAAGTTCGCCGGCCAGGGCCTGTTCAACGTCGAGATCGCCGGCACCGGCTGGGTCGCCCTGACCTCGCGCGGCACCCCGATCGTCGTCGACTGCGGTCGCGGCGAGGACGAGACCTACGTCGACCCGGACGCGCTCGTCGCCTGGTCCCCGGCGCTCAAGGTCAAGGGCAAGCGCAGCTTCAAGGCCTCCTCCCTCATCGGACGGGGCAGCGGCGAGGCCTACCAGATGGCCTTCTCCGGCCAGGGCATCGTCGTCGTACAGCCGAGCGAGGACAGCACCGACCGCCTGCGGGTCCGGGGCTGAGGGGGAGCGAGAACACCATGCAGAGCCCGCTTTTCAACTACGCCGAGCAGCAGAGCCAGGACCGGTACGTCGTCCAGAACCCGCAGCTGCTGCGGGTGGCGCTCAACGGCCAGGACGACGTCCTCGCCCGCAAGGGCGCGATGGTCGCCTACCAGGGCCTCGTCGACTTCGACGGCGAGTACCAGAACGCGAGCCAGCGCCGGGCCCGCGCCCGCACCGGTGAGGGCCTGGACCTCATGCGCTGCTCCGGCCAGGGCACGGTCTACTTCGCCAACCTCGCCCAGTACATCCACGTCGTGGAGGTCGAGCAGGAGGGCATGACCGTGGACAGCGCCTACGTGCTGGCGCTGGACTCGACCCTGCACACCGAGGTCATCGCCGTGGACAGCCAGTACGGCGTCTCCGGCACCGGCAAGTACCAGCTCAACATCTCCGGCCGCGGCAAGGTCGCCCTGATGACCTCGGGGCAGCCGCTGATGATGCAGGTCACGCCGGAGAAGTACGTCAGCGCCGACGCGGACGCCATCGTCGCCTGGTCCACCGGGCTGCGGGTGCAGATGCAGGCCCAGACGCACAGCTCCAGCGTCCGCCGCCGCCGCGGCGACACCGGCGAGGGCTGGGAACTGAGCTTCCTCGGCCAGGGCTTCGCCCTCGTCCAGCCCAGCGAGGTCATGCCGCCGCAGAACGCCGCCATCGGACAGGGCCTCGCCGCCCAGTTCGGTGCCGGACAGCACGGCTCGCACGCGCAGAACCAGAACAACGCCTGGAACTGACGCACCGCCCGGGACCGGCCGCCGCGAAGGCGGCGGGCCGGACCGGCCGGGAGGACACGGACGAGGGGCGGTCGCCACGGCGACCGCCCCTCGTCCGTTCCGTTCGTCGTCCCCCGGTCAGCCGAGGCGCTCCCGGGTGCCCTCCACCAGCCGCACCACGGAGGCGTCGGCCACGTCGGCCACCTCGTCGTAGGCGTACCAGCGCAGGTCCAACGACTCGTCGCTGATCGCCTCCACCGCGCCGGCCGGAGCCAGCGCCGCGTACTGGACGTCCAGATGCCAGTGACAGGGCGCCGGAATCGGGTGCCGGTCCAGGCGCACCGGACCGCCCGGCAGCAGCGTCAGCCCCGCGATCCCGGACTCCTCGGTCGCCTCCCGCAGCGCCGCCGCGGCCAGCGTCGTGTCACCGGGCTCGCAGTGGCCGCCCATCTGCAGCCACAGGCCGAGCTTCCGGTGCAGCGTCAGCAGCACCCGGCCGCGCTCCGGATCGACGACCAGGGCGCTGGCCGTCAGATGCCCGGCCCCGCAGGCCTTCCACATGGCGTCCTCGTGCGCGGCGAGGTGGTCCAGGTACGTCCCGCGCAGCTCGTCCTGCGCTCCGTCCGGCGCGTACGACTTCAGTACGAGGACGGCGTCGTCGTGGAGGCTCACTTGTCGCTGTCGTCCTTGCCGGTCTCGTCGCCCTTGCCCTGGTCCTCGCCGGCGTCCTCGGCGCGGTTCTGCTTGCCGGCCGCCTCTCCGAGCATCTTGTCCAGTTCCGAGAAGTCGAGCTGCTCACGGTGCACGAAGCCGTCCGGGTCGTCCAGGTCGGACGCCGTCGGCAGCATGTCGGGGTGCTCCCACAGGTGGTCGCGGCCGTCGACACCCCGCGCGTCGGTGAGCGAGGCCCACAGCCGAGAGGCGTCCCGCAGCCGGCGCGGACGCAGCTCCAGACCGATCAGGGTGGCGAACGTCTGCTCGGCGGGTCCGCCGCTCGCCCGGCGCCGCCGCAGCGTCTCCCGCAGCGCGTCCGCCGAGGTCAGACGCGACTTGGCGGCCTCGTGGACCACCGCGTCGACCCAGCCCTCGACCAGCGCGAGCGCCGTCTCCAGCCGCGCCAGGGCGGCCTTCTGCTCCGGCGTGTCCTCCGGCTGGAACATGCCCTGCTGTAGGGCCTCCTGCAGCTGCTCCGGGTGCGTCGGGTCCAGCTGGCCGACGGCGTCCTCCAGCTTGGAGGTGTCGACCTTGATCCCGCGGGCGTAGCCCTCGACCGCACCGAACAGATGCGAGCGCAGCCACGGCACGTGGGCGAAGAGCCGCTGGTGGGCGGCCTCGCGCAGGGCCAGGTAGAGCCGCACCTCGTCCTTGGGGACGCCCAGGTCCTTGCCGAAGGCCTCGATGTTCAGCGGCAGCAGCGCGGCGCGCCCGGCCGGACCGAGCGGCAGACCGACGTCCGTCGAACCGACGACCTCGCCCGCGAGCGCGCCGACGGCCTGGCCGATCTGCTGACCGAACATCGCGCCGCCCATGGAGCGCATCATGCCGATCAGCGGGCCCGCCATGGCCTGCATCTCCTCGGGCAGGACGTCACCCATCGCCGCCCCGACCCGCTCCGCGACCGGGTCGACCAGTTGCTGCCACGCGGGCAGGGTCGCCTCGACCCACTCGGCGCGGCTCCACGCCACGGCCGTGTGCGCGCCCGAGGGAAGCGACGTCACGCCGTCCAGCCACAGGTCGGCCAGTCGCACGGCCTCCTCGACCGCCGTCTTCTCGGCCGGCCCCACGCTGGAGTCCTTCGTGCCGTCGGCCGTGCCCTGGGCGACGACCTGCCGGGCGATCTGCTTGGCCATGTCCCAGTTCACCGGGCCGCCCTCGTACGAGAGCATCTGGCCGAGCTGCTGGAAGGCGGCGCCCAGGTCGTTGGGGTTCAGCGAGCCGAACATCGCGGCGAACGGGTTGTCGCCACCGCCGGCTCCGCCGGGCAGACCGCCGAACCCGAACGGATTGGCACCGAACGGATTACCGCCGCCCTGGCCACCGGACCCCTGGCCACCTCCGGCGGGGTCCTTCTTCTTGCCCTCGTCGCCGTTCTCCGGCTCCTCCGGCGGAAGGCCGAATCCGAATGGGGTGTCACTCACAGGTTTCCTCGGCTCGTAGGGCCGCCGGCTTCCTGCCGACGGCGACTTGTCCCGGCTCTGCTCTCCTCCGGGGCGCCCTGTGCCGGACTCACAGGCCCGTACGTGCTCGCCCCCTCGTCGCTCGGGGCTGCGCGCTCGGCCCTGCTCACCCGGCGCGCCCCATCGGCTCGCCTCGGTGCCCGATACACACCACCAGCGTAGACATCCGGGCCGGATATGGGCTCGGTGCTCCGCCGGGCCGTGGCCTGCGGCAGGATGGACGCCACCTGGTACGTACGCGTCATTCGTGCACGTACTGAAGACAACCGCTGGAGACGCCCGGTGAGTTCCCCAGATCCTCAGGTTCGCGCAGCGCGAAACCCATCGACCCGGTCCGCCGGGCGCGGCCCGGTGGTCGCGGTCACCGGTGCCGCCTCCGGAGTCGGCGACCTGCTGACCAGGCGGCTTGCGGCCTCGGAGGAGATCAAGCAGGTCATCGCGATCGACGAGCGCCGCGGCGAGGTCTCCGAGGCGCAGTGGCACATCCTCGACGTCCGCGACCCCGCCATCGCCGAGAAGCTGCGGGGCGCCGACGTCGTCGTGCACCTCGCCGTCGATCTCGACCTGGAGGCGGACGCCGCCGCCCGAACGGCGTACAACGTGCGCGGCACCCAGACCGTCCTCACGGCCGCCGCCGCGGCCGGCGTGCACCGCGTGGTGCTCTGCACCTCCGCCATGGTCTACGGCGCCCTGCCCGACAACGACATCCCGCTGTCCGAGGACGCCGAGCTGCGGGCCACCGCCGAGGCCACCGGGGTCGGCGACATGCTGGAGATCGAGCGGCTCGGCCGCCGGGCGCCGCGCGCCCACCCCGGCCTCCACGTCACCGTGGTGCGCCCGGCCGTCCTCGTCGGCGGGACGGACACCGCGCTGACCCGCTACTTCGAGTCCCCCCGGCTGCTGGTGGTCGCCGGATCCCGTCCGACCTGGCAGTTCTGCCACGTCGAGGACCTGGTCGGTGCCCTGGAGTACGCGGCCCTCGGGAAGGTCGACGGGGAGTTCGCGGTCGGCTGCGACGGCTGGCTGGAGCAGGAGGAGGTCGAGGAGCTCTCCGGGATCCGGCGCATGGAGCTGCCCTCCGCCGTCGCCCTGGGCGCGGCGGCCCGCCTGCACCGCATCGGGCTGACCCCGTCGCCGGCGGGCGACCTCGCCTACACGATGCATCCGTGGGTGGTCAGCGTCGGCCGGCTGCACGACGCGGGCTGGCGCCCGCGGTGGACCAACGAGGAGGTGCTCGCCGCGCTCCTGGAGGAGGTGGAGGGCCGCCACACGGTCGCGGGCCGCCGCCTCGGGCGCAAGGACGCGACGGCGGCCGGAGCGGCCGGTGCGACGGTGGCGCTGCTGGGCACGGCGGCGCTGGTCCGCCAGATGCGGAAGCGGCGCGGCCTGTAGGTCTCTCCGAGGGAGACTCCGCGCAGCCGGTCGAATCCGCTATTCCGGGATGTCCGGGGAGTACGGCACCATGGGCACCATGGCACGCACCCACGACCACCCCGGCGAGCAGGCCGCAGCCGACCCGATCAAGCTGCTGGCGATCCGGGACACGCCGCTCTCCCTCGACGAGGTCTTCCGGGCGGTCGGCGACGACGCCTCCGGGGGCACCACCCTCTTCGTGGGCACCGTGCGCAACCACGACGGCGGCGCGGACGTGGACGCGCTGGGCTACTCCTGCCACCCCTCGGCGGAGGCCGAGCTGCGCCGGGTCGCCGAGAAGGTCGTCGCCGACTACCCGGTCCGCGCCCTGGCCGCCGTCCACCGGGTGGGCGATCTGAGGGTCGGCGACCTCGCTGTCGTCGTCGCGGTCTCCTGCCCGCACCGCGGCGAGGCCTTCGAGGCCTGCCGCAAGCTCATCGACGACCTCAAGCACGAGGTCCCCATCTGGAAGCACCAGACCTTCTCGGACGGCACCGAGGAGTGGGTGGGAGCCTGCTGAGCCTCCGCACAGGTGTGGGGGTCCCCCCGGACGGAGTCTGGGGGAGGGTGGGAGCCTGCTGAGCCTCCGCACAGGTGTGGGGGTCCCCCCGGACGGAGTCCGGGGGAGGGTCGGGGCCTGCTGAGCCTCCCGCACTCCGCGGGCGTCCTTCGCACGGCGTCGCCGCTCCTGTCCAGCGACGCGCCGACGTCCTGTAGTCGAACGGCCCGATTTGCGTAACCGGCACCCTGGCAGCAGCGTTGTTGCTGCAGATCGTTAATCTGCTGATCGACCGGACTCGGTCGGTTGCGGTCGCTCATTGGGGATGGGAGGTCGGGATGGCAGTGCTCGCCTGGTTGCTGATTCCGCTTTTCGCAGTCGTCGGCGCGGCGATATGGGGAAGCTGGGCATCGAGGAACAAGACCATCGGGGACGTCGCCGAACTCGCCGGCTACGCCCGTTTCCGGGACGCGATGGAGCGGTCCCATTCCGGTACCGCCGACGTCGAGATCGAGATGGCCCCCGCGGCCTCGCCCTCCTCCGTACGCAGTAGCCAAGTCTCCGGCTGACCACCTCCCGCCGGCCGCCTCGTACGGACCCGCCCCGCGGGTGCACTCACAGGCCCGTCCCGTACTGTCGTTCCATGCCACGCCGCACTGTGACGATGCTCGCCTCCACCCTGGTCCTGATCACTCTGCTCTGTGTGGGCGTTCTCCTCCCGGTGCCGTACGCGCTGATGAGCCCTGGACCCACCTTCAACACCCTCGGGGAAGCCCGGGGTGAGCCGGTGCTCCAGATCGACGGTCGCAAGACGTACCCCACCTCCGGGCACCTCAACATGACGACGGTCCGCGTCACCAGCGCCGACTACCGGATGAACGCCGTCGAGGCCGTCTACGGCTGGCTGGCCCACGACAGCGTGGTGGTGCCGCGGGAGACGATCTACCCGGACGGGAAGACCGAGGAGGAGTCGACCCAGGAGAACGCCGAGGAGTTCAGCCAGTCGCAGGAGGCCGCGAAGGTCGCCGCCCTCAGCGAGCTGGGCATCCCGGTCACCACCCGGGTGATCGTCGCCTCCGTGGTGAAGGACAGCCCCGCCCAGGGCGTCCTGCACGCGGGCGACGTGGTGAAGGCCGTCGACGGCGTCGCGGTGAAGGAGCCCGGCGACGTCGCCGAGCAGGTCACCAAGCGCAAGCCGGGCGACAAGGTCGCCTTCACGATCGTCCCGGCCAAGGAGGCTGCGGCGGCCGAGAAGGCCGGCAAGGAGCCCACCGCCACCCGGACGGTCGAGATCACCACGGTGAAGTCGCCGGAGGGCGACCGGGCCATCGTCGGGATCCAGGCCGGCACCGACCACGTCTTCCCGTTCGCCATCGACATCAAGCTCGACGACGTCGGCGGCCCGAGCGCCGGCCTGATGTTCGCGCTCGGCATCGTCGACAAGCTGACGCCCGAGAGCCTCACCGACGGCAAGTTCATCGCCGGTACGGGCACGATCGACGAGAAGGGCAAGGTGGGCCCGATCGGCGGTATCGAGATGAAGCTCGTCGGCGCCCGCAACGCCGGCGCCCGGTACTTCCTCACCCCGGCCGAGAACTGCGAGGCGGCGGCCGGCGACACCCCCGCCGGGCTCACGCTGATCAAGGTGGACACCATCGACGACGCGACGAAGTCGCTGGAGAAGCTCCGCAAGGGCGACACCGCCTCCCTGCCCGCCTGCGCGAAGGGCTGATCCCACCCGTCGCACGGGAAGGGGCGCCCCGGTCCACCGACCGGGGCGCCCCTTCCCGTGCGTACGGCTCAGGACTCGAAGGTCGCCGCCAGGGCCTCCGCGAGCCCCGGCACCAGGTCCGCGCCGGTCAGCACCTCGTTCGGCGAGTCCTTGGCGCGGAGCCGGATCGCCGCCTCGCGGGTGCCGTTCCGCAGCACCGCGACGGTCATCCGGACCTCCTGACGGTCGGGGTGCCGGGCCACCCACTTGACCAGACCGGCCTCGTCGAGGCCGTCGGGCACGGACGCCTCGGCGGACGGCGGCAGCATCAGGCGCTCCACGGTCAGCGCGCAGCCGGCCACCGCGTCGGGCCAGGCGATCCTGCCGAGGAACTCGTCGAGGGGCTTGCCGGCCGGCAGCTCCTCCTGCTCGATGGGGGTGAAGGCGGCGGCCTCGGCGTCGGCCAGGCCCAGCTGGGACGCCAGTCCCGGCTCCTGGGCGCGCAGCCTGGCGGTGTCGACGAGGGCGAAGAGGCGGGCCGGACGGTCCCAGCCGAGACCGGAGGCGTACTCGTCGATCTCGAGCACCGCGCGGGTGAGGGGGCTCGCGGCCATCGGGGGACCGGAGGGGGAAACGTTGGACATGACCAACATCCTGCCTCCTCATCCCCCGAAGGCGGGAACTAGGTAAAGCCTCAGTAAGTTGCATCAGTGGGCTCTACGATCGCGGGGCCTGCATTACGACGCATCAACCTCGAGGGGCGCACGTTGGCTTTCCAGATGCCGGACCGCGGAGGCGGCGGGGGCCCGACCGGGCCAAGGATGAGGGTCGGCCGGCCGTCCCGGCGCGCCCGCACGCTGCTCATGACCCTGGGCGTGCTGGCCGTTCTGGCGATGGCGTTCGTCATGTTCGCCGGGTTCTGGACCGACTGGCTCTGGTACCGCTCGGTGCAGTACTCGTCCGTGTTCACCACCACGCTGTGGACCAAGATCGGGCTGTTCCTGGTCTTCGGCCTGCTGATGGCGTTCGCCGTCGGCCTGAACATCTGGCTGGCACACCGGCTGCGGCCGCCGCTCAGCGCGATGTCGCTGGAGCAGCAGAGCCTCGACCGGTACCGGATGGGTCTGGCGCCCTACAAGAAGTGGGTGCTCCTGGCGATCACCGCCCTGGTGGGCCTGATCGCCGGTGCCTCGGCCTCCGGCCAGTGGCGCACCTGGCTGATGTGGGTCAACGGCGTGTCGTTCGGCCAGAAGGACCCCCAGTTCCAGCTGGACGTGTCGTTCTACGCCTTCGACCTGCCCTGGTACCGCTTCCTGCTGGCCTTCGGCTTCGCCGCGGCCGTGCTCTCGCTGATCGCCGCCGCGCTGACCCACTACCTGTACGGCGGACTCCGCGTCACCAGCCCCGGCGCCCGGGCCACCGCCGCCGCGACCGGTCACCTGTCGGTGCTGCTCGGTGTCTTCGTCTCCCTGAAGGCCGTGGCCTACTGGCTCGACCGGTACGGCCTGGCCGTGAAGTCCAGCGACTTCAAGGCCGCCGGCAACTGGACGGGCCTGCGCTACGTCGACGCCAACGCCTACCTCCCGGCGAAGACGATCCTCTTCTGCATCGCCGTGATCTGCGCCGTGCTGTTCTTCGCGACGCTGTGGCGCCGCACCTGGCAGCTGCCGGTGATCGGCTTCGGCCTCATGGTCCTGTCGGCGATCCTGATCGGCGGCCTGTACCCGGCGATCGTGCAGAAGTTCCAGGTCCAGCCGAACGAGCAGGCCAAGGAAGCGCCGTACATCCAGAAGAACATCGACGCGACCCGCAAGGCGTACGCGATCGACTCGACGAACCCGGAGAACTACTCGGGCAAGTCGACGGTCAAGAACAAGGAGCAGCTCCGAGCGAACTCCGACACGGCCGCCAGCTACCGCCTGATCGACCCGAACATCGTCTCGCCGACGTTCCAGCAGCTGGAGCAGAAGCGGAAGTACTACCAGTTCCCCACCACCCTCGACGTGGACCGCTACAAGGGCCAGGACACGGTCGTCGGCCTGCGTGAGCTCAACATCAAGGGCATCCCGAAGCGGAACTGGATCAACGACCACTTCACGTACACCCACGGCTACGGCGCGATCATGGCCCGGGGTACGCAGACGGACGCCAACGGCTCCCCGGTCTTCACCGAGGCCGGCCTGCCGACCACCGGGCAGCTCGGCCCGTACCAGCAGCGGGTCTACTACGGCGAGAAGACGGACCAGTACTCGATCGTCGGCGGCCCGCAGAAGGAGCTGGACTACGAGGAGAACGGCGAGAAGACCACCAGCTACCAGGGCAAGAGCGGGGTCAACCTCTCCAACACCTTCAACCGCGCCGCCTACGCGGTCGCGTTCAGCGAGCCGCAGATCCTCTACTCGGGAGCCATCGGCGACGGCTCGCGGATCCTGTACAACCGCACCCCCAAGGAGCGCGTCGAGGCGGTCGCCCCGTGGCTGACCATCGACGGCGACGCCTACCCGGCGGTCGTGGACGGCAAGATCCAGTGGATCGTCGACGCGTACACGACGACCAACGGCTACCCGTACGCCTCGCGCACCACGCTCGGCGACACCACGGCGGACTCCCTGACCGTGGGCAACCAGCAGCGCGCGGTGGTCGCCCAGCAGAACCAGGTCAACTACATCCGCAACTCGGTGAAGGCCACCGTCGACGCGTACGACGGCACGGTCACGCTGTACCAGTGGGACAAGGCGGACCCCGTCCTCAAGACCTGGATGAAGGCGTTCCCGGACACCGTGCAGCCGCGTGAGGCGATCAAGGACAGCCTCATGCAGCACCTGCGGTACCCGCAGGACATGTTCAAGGTCCAGCGTGAGCTGCTCACCCGGTACCACGTGCAGGACCCGGCGCAGTTCTACAGCGGTTCCGACGCCTGGCAGGTGCCGGACGACCCGACGAACAAGGACGGCAACGCGGTCCCGCCGTACTACCTGAGCATGAAGATGCCCGGTGACGCCCGCCAGCAGTTCTCGCTGACGACGACGTTCACCCCGAACGGGCGGCCCAACCTGGGCGCCTTCATGGCGGTCGAGGCCGACGCCACGAGCAAGGACTACGGACGCATAAGGCTGCTGCGGGTCACCTCGGAGGTCCCCGGACCCGAGCAGGTGCAGAACAAGCTCAACAGCCTCCCGTCCGTGGCCACGTTCGTCCGGGACATGAAGGGCGCCGACTCCGACATCCAGTACGGCAACCTGCTGACGGTCCCGCTCGACGGAGGCTTCCTCTACGTCGAGCCGGTGTACGCCCAGGGCCGCAACGCGCACTACCCGCTGCTGAAGAAGGTCGCGGTGTCGTACGTGGACGCGGACCAGCCGGACGGTGACACGACCAAGGACACCACGGTGTTCGAGGACAACCTCACCCTCGCGCTGAACGCCGTCTTCGGGGTGGAGGGCGTCACACCGCCCCAGCCCGAGCAGCCGGGCACGACGCCGCCGACCACCAACGACGCCGCGCTGAAGCAGGCCATCGCCGACGCCCAGAAGGCGTACGACGAGGGCGAGGCCGCGCTGAAGAAGGGTGACTGGACCGCGTACGGCAAGTCGCAGGAGGCCCTGCAGGACGCGCTCCAGCGGGCCGCGGACGCGGGCGCCAAGCTGAAGTCGGACCAGAAGCCGGCGGACCAGAAGCCCGCCGGGAACACGCCCAAGCCGGGGGCGACCCCGTCCACCAGCGCGAGCCCGCCGAGCGGCTGACAGGACCCACCCCCGCGTCGTGGTACGGTTGCAACACAACGACGCGGGGTGGAGCAGCTCGGTAGCTCGCTGGGCTCATAACCCAGAGGTCGCAGGTTCAAATCCTGTCCCCGCTACTGAAGACGAAGGCCCGGATCCATCAGGATCCGGGCCTTCGTCATGTCCGGGGGCACATCACGCGACCCGAAGAGCCGTTCGGAGGGGGTGAGTTGGGCCGGAACGTGTTTGACTTATCTCTCTGTGGGCATGTCGACAAAACGCTGAAGTGACCTCACTGGCTGCGGTATACCAGGTGTACGGGCGTTGCGGGTGGTGCGACGATGGAATTTATGGGGGACAGGGCAACTCTGTTGGAGACAGGGCGGTTTGTGCAGCGGTATGCCAAGAATGCCGTAGATGACATCATCGAGGCCGTCGTGGCCGTCGATGCGACCGTCGACACCACCGCCGAGAGCGAGACCGAGACCGAGGCGCGCCACCGGCGCGCCGCCGAGAGCGGCGACACCGCCTCGATGAGCATGCTGGGCGCGCTGCTGCTGCGCCGCGGCGACCTGGACGGCGCCGAGCCGTACCTGCGCGGCGCCACCGCGGAGGGGGACCGCGCCGCGGCCAACAACCTGGGTGTGCTGCTGCACCAGCGGGGGTACGCCGACGAGGCCGCCGGCTGGTGGCGGGTCGCCGCCGTCGCGGGCTCCGCGCCGGCCGCCCACGCGCTCGGCCGGCACCACCGCGAGCGGGGGGACGAGCCCGCCGCCGAGTACTGGCTGCGCCAGTCCGCCGAGCAGGGCCACGCGCTCGGCGCGTACGCCCTCGCCGACCTGCTGGAGCACCGCAGCGACGTCGGCGCCGAGCGCTGGCTGCGTGCCGCCGCCGAGCAGGGCCACCGGGAGGCCGCCTACCGCCTCGCCCGGGCCGTGGAGAAGCGCGCCGCCGGCGCGGAGCCGGGGCACGCCTCGCTCTACGACACCGGCACCCGGCTCCGCTCCGCCCGTGAGGTCCTGACGGACGGGGCGGGGGCCCCGGGCGGCTCCGGCGTCGCGACGGGCCCGCGGCCCGGCGGGGAGACCGGCGAGGCCGGAGAGGCCGAGCAGTGGTACCGGCAGGCGGCCGCGCGCGGCCACCGGCGGGCGGCGCTGCACCTCGGCGCGATCCTGGAGCAGCGCGGCGAACTCAAGGAGGCGGGCCGCTGGTACCTCAGCTCGGCCAAGGAGGGCGAGGCGAAGGCCGCCTGCGCGCTCGGCTTCCTGCTGCGCGACGCGGGCGACGAGGAGAGCGCCGCCGTGTGGTGGCTGCGCGCCGCCCAGGACGGCGACGGCAACGCGGCCAACGCGCTCGGTGCCCTGCACGCCGCCCGCGGCGAGCAGCAGACCGCCGAGCGCTGGTACCGGGCCGCCATGGACGCCGGCGACGTCAACGGGGCGTACAACCTGGGCCTGCTCTGCGCCGCCCAGGACCGCACCCCGCAGGCCGAGCAGTGGTACCGCCGCGCCGCGTACGCGGGTCACCGCGAGGCCGCCAACGCGCTCGCCGTGCTGCTCCTGCAGGCCGGCGACGCGAACGGCGCCGAGCCCTGGTTCTCCAAGGCCGCCGAGGCCGGCAGCGTCGACGCGGCCTTCAACCTCGGGATCCTCTACGCCGGACGGGACGACGACCGCACCGCGCTGAGCTGGTACGAGCGGGCCGCGGCCGCCGGGCACACCGAGGCCGCGCTCCAGGTCGGCATCGCGGCCCTGCGCGACGGCGACGAGCAGGCCGCCGAGCGGCACCTCCGGTGCGCTGCGGGCGGCGGCAGCGCCGAGGCGGCCTTCCGGCTCGCCACGGTGCTGGACGCGCGCCGGCCCGAGCCCGGTCCGCCGGCGCTCGGTGCCTCGCGTGAGGAGAAGAGCGAGTGCGAGGAGTGGTACGAGCGGGCCGCCGAGCAGGGCCACCGCAGGGCCCAGGTCCGTGTCGGCATGCTCGCCGCCGCGCGCGGTGACATCGCGGACGCGGCCCGCTGGTACCGCGAGGCGGCCGAGGCGGGCAGCCGCAACGGCGCCTTCAACCTCGGGCTGCTGCTCGCCCGCGAGGGCAGCGAGCGGGAGGCCGCCCTCTGGTGGACCCGCGCGGCCCATGCCGGGCACGGGCGCGCCGCGCTCCGCCTCGGGCTGCTCGCGGCCCGTCGCGGAGAGCTCTCGGAGGGGCGGCGCTGGTGCGCGCGGGCCGTGGAGCTCGGGCCGGCGGAGGTGGCCGAGCGGGCGGCCCGACTGAGCGAGGCGCTGCACCAGGAGCTCACCGCGTAGGGGCGTCCGGGGGGGGCAGGACCCAAGTGATTTGCGCTGGTGGAGGGGGTCCCGTAAGGTTGGCTTCACCGACGCGGGGTGGAGCAGCTCGGTAGCTCGCTGGGCTCATAACCCAGAGGTCGCAGGTTCAAATCCTGTCCCCGCTACTCAGTAGCAACGAAGGCCCGGATCCTCTTGGATCCGGGCCTTCGTCGTTCCCTGGTCCGTCGTCTCCCTGGCCGGTCGCCGGCGCCGGCTGCCCGTCCGAGGCATGCGCGAGGCCCCCGACCGCAGGGGTCGGGGGCCTCGGGCCGTTCTGTCCCGCCGTCTCTCAGGCGGTCGTCGCGCAGCTGGGGCAGAGGCCGCGGTAGGTGACCTCGACGTTGGAGATCGTGAAGCCGAAGCGCTCGGTGTCCGGGAGGTCCGCCAGCGGGTCGCCCACCGGGTGGACGTCACGGATGGCGCCGCAGCGGCCGCAGACCAGGTGCTGGTGCGGGCGGTGGGCGTTCGGGTCGTACCGCTTGGCGCGGCCGTCCGTCGCGACCTCCATCACCTCGCCGAGCGTGACCATCTCTCCCAGCGTGTTGTAGACGGTCGCCCGGGAGATCTCGGGGAGCCTGTCCACCGCGCGGGCGTGCACCTCGTCGGCGGTCAGGTGGACGTGGTCTCCGTCGAGGACCTCGGCCACGACGCGCCGCTGCGCGGTCATCCGCCAGCCGCGGCCGCGCAGTCGTTCCAACAGGTCGCTCATGGGGGTCAGCCTAACAGTCGGGGACTCGCGTCCCGAACGGGTGTGACTTTGGATGGTTGCTTGACTTAGACAATGTCCATTGTAGGATCGGTCCCGGCATTGGTCGAGTGTCCAGGACGCGCGGCCGAAAAAGGACAGGACTCGCAGGACATGACGCAGGAGGCGCACGTGACGCAGGGACCGCTCACGACGGAGGCCGGCGCGCCGGTCGCCGACAACCAGAACAGCGAGACGGCGGGCGTCGGCGGTCCCGTTCTCGTCCAGGACCAGCTCCTCCTCGAGAAGCTCGCCCACTTCAACCGCGAGCGCATCCCGGAGCGCGTGGTCCACGCGCGCGGCGCCGGCGCGTACGGCACCTTCACGCTGACCCGTGACGTCTCGCAGTGGACGCGTGCCGCGTTCCTCTCCGAGGTCGGCAAGCAGACCGAGACGTTCCTGCGCTTCTCCACGGTCGCGGGCAACCTCGGTGCGGCCGACGCGGTCCGCGACCCGCGCGGCTGGGCGCTGAAGTTCTACACCGAAGAGGGCAACTACGACCTCGTCGGCAACAACACCCCGGTGTTCTTCATCAGGGACGCCATCAAGTTCCCGGACTTCATCCACACCCAGAAGCGCGACCCCTACACGGGCTCGCAGGAGGCGGACAACGTCTGGGACTTCTGGGGGCTGTCCCCGGAGTCGACCCACCAGGTGACCTGGCTCTTCGGCGACCGCGGCATCCCGGCCTCGTACCGCCACATGAACGGCTACGGCTCGCACACCTTCCAGTGGAACAACGAGGCCGGCGAGGTCTTCTGGGTCAAGTACCACTTCAAGACCGACCAGGGGATCAAGAACCTCACGCAGGACGAGGCCAACAGGCTCGCGGGCGAGGACCCGGACAGCCACCAGCGCGACCTGCGCGAGGCCATCGAGCGCGGCGACTTCCCGACCTGGACCGTGCAGGTGCAGATCATGCCCGCGGCCGACGCGTCGGCCTACCGGTTCAACCCGTTCGACCTCACCAAGGTGTGGCCGCACGAGGACTACCCGCCGATCGAGATCGGCACGCTGGAGCTCAACCGCAACCCGGAGAACGTCTTCGCCGAGGTCGAGCAGAGCATCTTCTCGCCCGCGCACTTCGTGCCGGGCATCGGCCCCTCCCCGGACAAGATGCTCCAGGGCCGCCTCTTCGCGTACGGCGACGCGCACCGCTACCGCGTCGGCATCAACGCCGACCACCTGCCGGTCAACCGCCCGCACGCCACCGAGGCGCGCACCCACTCCCGTGACGGCTTCCTCTACGACGGCCGCCACAAGGGCGCGAAGAACTACGAGCCGAACAGCTTCGGCGGCCCCTTCCAGACGGACCGCCCGCTGTGGCAGTCCACCCCGGTCAGCGGCGGCACGGGCGGCCACGCAGCCCCGGTGCACGCCGAGGACGACGACTTCGTCCAGGCCGGCGACCTCTACCGCCTGATGTCCGAGGACGAGAAGGGCCGCCTCGTCGGGAACCTGGCGGGCTTCATCGCCAAGGTCTCGCGCGACGACATCGTCGAGCGCGCGATCGACAACTTCCGTCAGGCGGACGGCGACTTCGGCAAGCGGCTGGAGGCCGCCGTCCAGGCCCTGCGCGGCTGACGACGCTTGCCGTCGAAGAGAGAGGGCCGGACTTCCCCGCGGAGGTCCGGCCCTCCTTCACATCCTGCTGCGCCGCTTTCCGGGCGCCCCCTAGCCGGTCAGGGTCGCCGCGCGCCGATGCGCCGGCGTCCAGCAGCGGATGATGTCGCGTACGGAGACGACCCCGACGGGGCCGGCGTCGTCCAGGACGACGAGATGACGGAAGCCGCCGTGCGTCATGGCCTCCGCGGCCTCCTCCAGGGTCCAGGTGGGCGCCGCGAACACCACGTGGGTGGTGGTGTGGGCGCCCGCGGTCTCGTGGTCGGGGTTCTGGTCCGCGCCGATCGAGTTGAGGATGTCGCGTTCGGTGATGATGCCGAGGCCGCTGGTGTCGGCGTCCAGGACGACGGCCGCGCCGACGCGGCGCGCCGACATCAGTCGCGCGGCCTGCCGCAGGGTGTGGGCTGGTCCGATGGTGAGGACCACCGTGCTCATGGCGTCACGGACGAGCATGGATGGAGCCACCTCCTTGGGGAATCCCGTCCCGCCTTCAACGAGAAGGGATTCACAAGTTCACAAGTGGGGGGACTCTCAGAGTGACACCGGGGCCCGGACTCAACAAGGGGGCGCGCGTGGCGTGTGCGGGAGCGTCCCGGGCGCCCGCGCGCGTGCGGCCGGGACGCCGTGGGGACGTCGGCGGGGCGGTCAGCCCTGCTGGTTCAGATAGCTCAAGAGCTCGCCGTGGAGCAGGCCGTTCGAGGCCGCCGCGTTGCCGCTGTGCGGACCGTGCTGCCCGTCCAGGCCGGTGTACGTGCCGCCCGCCTCCTGCACGACGATCGCCACGGCCGCCATGTCCCACAGCGACAGCTCCGGCTCGGCGCAGATGTCCACCGACCCCTCGGCGACCATCATGTACGGCCAGAAGTCGCCGTAGGCCCGGGTGCGCCAGCACGCCCGGGTCAGGTCGAGGAAGCCGTCGAGGCGGCCCTGCTCCTCCCAGCCGCTGAGCGAGGAGTAGGCGAACGAGGCGTCGGAGAGCTCCGACACCTGCGAGACCCCGATCCGGGTCGCCGACGTCAGACTGCGGCCGGTGTACGCGCCCGCCCCCTTCGCCGCCCACCAGCGGCGCCCGAGCGCCGGCGCCGACACCACGCCCACCACGGGCTGGAAGCCGGTGTCGCCCGCCTCCATCAGCGCGATCAGCGTGGCCCAGACGGGCACCCCGCGCACGTAGTTCTTGGTGCCGTCGATCGGGTCGATCACCCAGCGGCGCGGGCCCGTGCCCGCCACGCCGTACTCCTCGCCGAGGATCGCGTCGCGGGGCCGTGCGCGCTGGAGCTGACCGCGGATCAGCTCCTCGGCGGCCTTGTCCGCCTCGCTCACCGGCGTCATGTCCGGCTTCGTCTCGACCTTCAGGTCGAGCGCCTTGAAGCGGTCCATGGTGGCCGCGTCCGCGGCATCCGCGAGGACATGGGCGAGACGAAGGTCATCGTGGTAGTCGGCCATGGTCGGAACTCTATCCCTCGAAGCGGCGTGCCCCTGCGGGAGTCCTTGACAGAGCGTGGCCGCCCGTCAACTCTGAGCGAAGAACCGTTCTGGCCGGGAGGCGACGATGCCGACTGCCCGTGAGGCCCTGCTCGATGCCGCGCTCGTGGCTCTGAGGAGGCTGCCCTGGTCCGCGGTCCGGATGGTCGACGTCGCCTCCGACGCGCGTGTCTCGCGGCAGACCCTCTACAACGAGTTCGGCAGCAAGGAGGGTCTGGCCCGCGCCCTTCTGCGGCGCGAGGCCGACGCCTACCTCGCGGGGGTCCAGCAGCGCCTCGCCGAGCCCGCGGGCATGCCCGACCGGCTCGCCGGGGTCGCCGAGTGGATCGTCGCCGAGGCATGCACCCGCCCCCTGCTGCGCGCGCTCCTCACCGGCTGCTGGGGCGAACGCCTCCCCGTCCCGCGGCCCGCGCGGGCCGGCGCGCTGCGCTCCGGAGTGCCCGCCCAGCGCCGGGCCGACGCCGGTCCGCCCGCGCCCTCCGAACTCGTCGCCGCCACCCTCGCCTGCGCGGACGACCGCTGGGCCGGGACGTGTGAACTCACGGTGCGGCTCGCCCTCTCGCACCTGGTCGCCCCGGACCCCCAGGGTGTCGGACCGCTCGTCCGCAGGGTGCTCGACGGAACGCTCAGTGGGCCGAACCCGACAGCTGGAGACCGATGACCCCCGCGATCACCAGGGTGATCGAGACGATCTTCAGCGTCGACACGACGTCGCCGAGGAAGATCATCCCGTAGATCGCGGTGCCCGCCGCGCCGATGCCGGTCCACACCGCGTACGCGGGGCCGACGTCCAGCTTGCGCAGGGCGAGGGTCAGCAGGCCGAAGCTGCCCAGGGCGAAGGCCGCGAAGGCGATGGTCGGCCACAGCCGCGTGAAACCGTGGGACAGCTTCAGGCAGACCGCGAACCCCGTCTCCAGGAGCCCGGCGACCACCACCAGCAGCCACGCCATCGTCAGTGCCTCCCACGCCGTCGGTGACTGCTCGTTCGACTGCTTCGTCCCACTGGGTGCGATTATGCACTTACCAATGGTGGTGGGCGGCAAACGTACGCCGCTCAGTCGCCCTCGCGTCGCTCCCGGGTGGACAGCAGCCGCCGCAGCGAGAACAGCCGCGCGGGATCGGCGTGGCCCTCGGCCACCCAGGCGTCCAGCGCGCAGTCCGGCTCGTCGTGGCTGCACGCCCGCGGACAGTTCTCCGTCCCCGGGACGAGGTCGGGGAAGGCGAGGATCACCCGGGACGGGTCGACGTGGTGCAGGCCGAAGGACCGCACGCCGGGGGTGTCGATGACCCAGCCGCCCTCCTCGGCGTTGAGCGGGAGCGCCAGCGCCGAGGTGGTGGTGTGCCGGCCGCGGCCCGTCACCGCGTTCACGTGCCCCGTGGTCCGTCGGCGGTCCTCCGGCACCAGGGCGTTGACCAGGGTCGTCTTGCCGACACCCGAGTGTCCGACGAAGGCGGTGGTCCGCCCCGTCAGGTGCTCGTGGACCCGGTCGGCGGCCGCCCCGTCCACGAACTCGTCGCGCGTGGTCACCACATAGGGGACGCCCAGGGCGCCGTACATCTCCAGGAGCTCGTCCGGCGGGGCCAGGTCGGACTTGGTCAGCACGAGCAGCGGGGTGAGGCCGCCGTCGTACGCGGCGACCAGGCAGCGGTCGATCAGCCGGGGGCGCGGCTCGGGGTCGGCCAGCGCGGTCACGATCGCCAGCTGGTCGGCGTTGGCGACGACCACCCGCTCGTACGGGTCGTCGTCGTCGGCCGTGCGCCGGAGCACCGAGCTGCGCTCGCCGATCCGGACGATCCGGGCCAGGGTGTCCTTCTCGCCGGAGAGGTCGCCGACGATCGAGACGCGGTCGCCGACGACGGCGGCCTTGCGGCCGAGCTCGCGCGCCTTCATCGCCAGGACGATCCGGTCGTCCACCAGGCAGGTGAGCCGGCCCCGGTCCACGGTGAGGACCATGCCCTCGACCGCGTCCTCGTGCTTGGGGCGGATGCTGGTCCGGGGACGGTTGCCCTTGCGGTTGGGGCGCTGGCGGATGTCGTCCTCGTCGGTGTGCTTGCCGTAACGCCGCATGCCTCAGACTCCGAGCATTTCGGTCCACATCAGCGGGAAGTCCGGCAAGGTCTTCGCCGTCGTCGCCACGTTCTCGATCCGCACGCCCGCGACGGCGAGGCCGATGATCGCCCCGGCCGTCGCCATCCGGTGGTCGTGGTAGGTGTGGAAGACACCGCCGTGCAGGGGCCGGGGCCGGATGTGCAGACCGTCCTCGGTCTCCGTCACGTCGCCCCCGAGCTCGTTGATCTCCTTGGTCAGGGCGGCCAGGCGATCCGTCTCGTGCAGGCGCAGGTGGGCGACACCGCGCAGGGTGGAGGGGGAGTCGGCGAGGGCGGCGACGGCCGCGATGCCGGGGGTCAGCTCGCCGACCTCGCCGAGGTCCACGTCGATGCCGTGGATCCGGCCGGTGCCGGTGAAGGTGAGGCCGGCGTCGGTCAGCTCGCAGGTGCCACCCATCTCGGTGAAGATCTCGCGCAGCGCGTCACCGGGCTGGGTGGTCCGGGACGGCCAGTCGGGGACGGTGACCCGGCCACCGGTGACCAGCGCCGCGGCCAGGAACGGCTGGGCGTTCGACAGGTCCGGCTCCACCACCAGGTCCCGGCCGAGCAGGGCGGAGGGGGCGACGCGCCAGACGTTCGGCTCGCCGCCGGTCTCGGGCTCGTCGACCTGCGCGCCGACCACGCGCAGCATGTCGACGGTCATCCGGATGTGCGGCATGGACGGCAGCTTCCCGCCGACGTGGCGCACCTCCACGCCCTGGTTGAAGCGGGGCGCCGAGAGCAGCAGGGCGCTCACGAACTGGGAGGACGAGGAGGCGTCGATCTCGACGGTGCCGCCCTCCAGGCCGCCGCCGCCGTGCACCGTCATCGGCAGGGCGCCGCGCCCGTCGTCGTCGATCCGCGCGCCGAGCGCCCGCAGGGCGTCGATCACGCCGTGCAGCGGGCGTTCGTGGGAACGGGGGTCGCCGTCGAAGCGGACCGGGCCGTCGGCGAGGGCGGCGACCGGCGGCAGGAACCGCATCACCGTGCCGGCGTTGCCGACGTCGACGGTCGCGGGACCGCGCAGCCCGGCGGGGATGATCCGCCACGCCTCACCGGTGCCGTCGGGGCCGACGCCCTCGTCGATCTTCACGCCCAGGGCGCGCAGCGCCTCGGCCATCAGCAGGGTGTCGCGCGAACGCAGCGGACGGCGCAGCCAGCCCGGCTCGGCGGCGAGTGCGGCGAGGACGAGACCCCGGTTGGTGACCGACTTGGATCCGGGCACGGTGACGGTCGCGTCGACGGCTCCGTCCGCGTACGGGGCGGGCCAGAGGTCGGAGGCGGAGGTCGGGGCGGTGTGCACGGGGCTTTCGGTCATGCCCTCACTTTAGTGGGGCACGCACGGGCCGGGTCCCGTCGGCGAGGGAGCGTCGCGCCCCGGGCCGGAAGTCGCCGGCACGCCTCAGAGGCCCAGCAGCCAGCGGCTCGCGCCGATCAGGGAGCAGATCGAGACGGCGTGGAAGAGGAAGAGCCAGAGCACCGGGTGGACGTTCGTGAGCCGGGCGAGCTGGTCGGCGTCGGAGTCCGGCGCGCCGCCGTGGCGGCGCTTGCCCTGGAGTTCGAAGACCGGGCGGAC
This sequence comes from Streptomyces sp. NPDC048338, assembly GCF_043201055.1. NCBI lineage: Bacteria > Bacillati > Actinomycetota > Actinomycetes > Kitasatosporales > Streptomycetaceae > Streptomyces > Streptomyces sp. NPDC048338. The sequence goes on along the minus strand of NZ_JBICYQ010000012.1, from coordinate 161,454 downwards.
GCCGCCGAGGAGCAGGAACCAGACGACGGAGTACGCGAACGCGGCCTGGACGTCCGGGCCGGTCAGCCAGGAGACCAGGAGGAAGGCGGCGCCGGTGACGAGGACGGTGAAGATCCCGTAGGCGTTGCGGACCATCACCAGCATGACGAGCAGCAGCGCGGTCGCCAGCCAGAGCAGCAGGGTGATCCGGTGCTCGGTGAGCAGCCAGGCGCCGCCCAGACCCAGCAGCGGGGCCGCGGTGTAGCCGGCGGCGGCGGTCAGGATCATGCCGATGCCGGTGGGGCGGCCGCGGGAGACGGTGAGGCCGCTGGTGTCCGAGTGCAGCCGGATGGATTCGAGCCGGCGGCCGGTGACGAGCGCGACGAGACCGTGGCCGCCCTCGTGGGCGATGGTGATCGCGTTGCGGGAGAGTCGCCAGAGGCGGCGCGGGACGACGGCGGCGAGGGCGGCTATCGCGGTCGCGATCACCAGCCACTGCTCGGGCGCGGTCTGGGTACCGAGGACTTCGGTCATTTCCGGCTCGGGCTCCTCGGGTGGGGGGTGGACCGTGGCAGTGTGGCACGTATGTGCGGACGGTATGCAGCGAGTCGTCGACCCGAGGATCTGGTGGAGCTCTTCGAGGTCGAGAAGTGGGAGCCCGAGGAGACACTGGCTCCGGACTGGAACGTGGCCCCCACCAAAGAGGTGTACGCGATACTCGAGCGTCCTCTGAAAGACGCGGAATCGCGGCTCCCGGTTCGCCAGATGCGGGCGTTGAGGTGGGGCCTGGTGCCGTCCTGGTCGAAGTCGCCCGAGGGCGCGGCCCGGATGATCAACGCGCGGTCGGAGACGGTGCACGAGAAGCCGTCGTTCCGCCGGGCGTTCTCCTCCCGGCGCTGCATCCTGCCGGCGGACGGTTATTACGAGTGGGTGACCGGGAGCGCCGAGCGGGACCTGGAGGTGGAGGGGAAGCGGAAGAGGCCGCGGAAGCAGCCGTACTTCGTGACCCCGGCGGACGGTTCGGTGTTCGCGATGGCGGGGCTCTACGAGTTCTGGCGCGACCGGACCCTGCCGGACGACCACCCCTCGGCGTGGTGGGTGACCTGCTCCGTGATCACGACCGAGGCCGAGACGGGGCCGCTGGGCGTGGCTCCCGCGGAGGGGCCCGGCTCGCTGGCCGACATCCATCCGCGGATGCCGTTGATGCTGACCCCGGACCACTGGGACGCCTGGCTGGATCCGGCCCGCACCGACCCGGACGAGCTGAAGGGACTGCTGGCGGCGCCGGCGGAGGGCCTGATGCGGGCCTACCCGGTGGCGACGGCGGTGAGCAACGTCCGCAACAACGGCCCGGAGCTGCTGGAGGAACTGGCGGCCCCGGAGGTCGGCACGCTGTTCTGACCCCGCCTGTCCGTGCGCGCCGCCCCCGCGCGGCAGGATGGGGAGGTGACGAAGAGCGAGATCGTGGAGACCGGGGCCGGGGACGCGCGGATCACCTGGCACGCCGGTACGGAGCCGTGGGCGGTACTGGCCCTGGGGCACGGGGCGGGCGGCGGGATCGAGGCGCGGGACCTGCGGGAGCTGGCCGCCGCGCTGCCCGCGCAGGGGGTGACCGTGGCGCTCGTCGAGCAGCCCTGGCGGGTGGCGGGGAAGAAGGTCGCGCCCGCGCCGAAGACCCTGGACGTCGGGTGGCGCGGGGTCTGGCCGGCCCTCGCCGCACCCGGGCTGCCCGTGGTCGCCGGAGGGCGCAGCGCCGGGGCGCGGGTCGCCTGCCGGACCGGCGCGGAGCTCGGCGCCCTGGCCGTGCTCGCACTCGCCTTCCCCCTCCATCCGCCCGGCCGGCCCGAGAAGTCCCGGGCCGACGAGCTCCTGGGCACCGGCCTGCCCACCCTCGTCGTCCAGGGCGGCAACGACCCCTTCGGCGGGCCGGCGGAGTTCCCCGAAGGGACGTACGCGCTGGCCGAGGTCCCGCACGGCGACCACGGCTTCGCCGTCGCCAAGCGCGCCCCTCTCGGGCAGGACGAGGCCCTCGCGCTCGTCGTCCGTGAAGTCTCCGGGTGGCTCACGTCACTTCGGGAATGAGGCGGGCCCGGCGGCGGTTGTGACGGACATCGGTGTGAGAGCAAAGGAAGAGGGAGTCCGTCGCATGGGTTCGACCATCTGCCCCGAGCGCGCGCAGGCCGCTGACCTCGACTGGACAGTGCTGCCCGCGCCCCGGACCGCCCCTATTCGGGCGGCGGGCGGAGCGGTTCCTCGTCTATCCTCCGAAACGAGCGGGTCCGCCTTCGGGTTCGCCGCAGCGCTGGAGGAGGTGGGTCCGGTCACTGGGACCGACACAGGGACCGACGACGGCCCCGAGGAGACGACCGAGGAGCGCAACGCGCGCTTCGAGCGGGACGCCCTCGGCTTCCTCGACCAGATGTACTCCGCCGCGCTGCGCATGACGCGCAATCCCGCGGACGCGGAGGACCTGGTGCAGGAGACGTACGCCAAGGCGTACGGCTCGTTCCACCAGTTCCGCGAGGGCACGAACCTGAAGGCGTGGCTGTACCGCATCCTCACCAACACGTTCATCAACTCGTACCGCAAGAAGCAGCGCGAGCCGCAGCGCAGCGCCGCCGAGGAGATCGAGGACTGGCAGCTCGCCCGTGCCGAGTCGCACATGTCGACCGGCCTGCGGTCCGCCGAGTCCCAGGCCCTCGACCACCTCCCGGACTCCGACGTGAAGGAAGCGCTCCAGGCGATCCCCGAGGAGTTCCGCATCGCCGTCTATCTCGCGGACGTAGAGGGCTTTGCGTACAAGGAGATCGCGGACATCATGGGTACACCCATCGGTACGGTGATGTCCCGACTGCACCGGGGCCGCCGCCAGTTGCGCGGCATGCTCGAGGACTACGCCCGCGACCGCGGGCTGGTACCCGCGGGCGCCGGAGAGTCGTCGAACGATCTGAAAGGCTCGGGCTCATGAGCTGCGGAGAGCCGCACGAGACGGATTGCTCAGAGGTCCTGGATCATCTTTACGAGTTCCTCGACCATGAGATGCCCGACAGTGACTGCACGAAGTTCGAGGTGCACTTCGAGGAGTGCTCCCCGTGTCTGGAGAAGTACGGCCTGGAGCAGGCGGTGAAGAAGCTCGTCAAGCGCTGCTGCGGCAGTGACGACGTGCCCACCGACCTGCGGGCCAAGGTGATGGGCCGGATCGACCTGATCCGTTCGGGCCACGCGGTGCCCGAGCAGGACGTGACGGCGACCGCCCAGGAGTGACGCTCGTCCGTGCGGGACGCACGGACGAAGAGGGCCGCCGCGAGTGATCGCGGCGGCCCTCCGACGTAAATCAGCTTGTACCACCCGATGGTGCTAATCATCGGGTGATGGCCCGCACGCCCCGCGCAAGTCGCTAGCGTGACGGCCGTGATGGTGATTCCGCGAGCGGCCCGCGTCCACGTGGGCTGCGCCGCGCTCGGCGCAGCCGCCTGCGTCCTGCCGGCGCTGGGCCCCGGCGCCCGGACCCCCTGGAGCGCCGTCGCGCTGCTCGCCGTGCTGTACGCCGGGTGCGAGCTGCCCGCCCGCTGCCGGCTGCTCGGCCGCGCGCTCGGCGGCGCGGTCCCCACGGGCAGCGGCCCCTTCTTCCCCGTCCTGCTCGCCGCCGCGCTGCTCCTGCCGCCGTCGGCCGCCGCGCTCACCGCCCTGCCCGGGGCCCTGCTCGCCCGGGTGGAGCAGCGCCCGGCCGGACCCCGCCGGGTGTGGCGCGCCTCCCGGCTCGCCCTCGCCGTCGGCGCGGCGGCACTGGTGGCCCGCCTCCTCGGAGCGGACGCCGCGCTCGGCCGGGGGACGCACGCCCCCGACTTCCCGTACACGCTGGTGCCCGCCGGGGCCTCGGTCCTCACCTTCTGCCTTGTCCTGACCGTCCTCGACGGTGCCATGCGGGTCGCCGCGACGAGGGGCGCCTGGCAGGGCCAGTACGGCCGGGCGCTCGCCCCGCACGCGGTGCACGGGCTCGCCGGACTGATGATGGCCGTCCTGTGGCGCAGCACCTACGGACCGGTCGCCGCGCTCTTCGTCCTGCTCCCCATGTACCTCTCCTGCTGGGTCTTCGCCCAGTACCACCGCGAGCGGGCCGCCCACCAGGCGACGATCCGCGCGCTCGTCCAGGCCGTCGACATCAAGGACCGCTACACGCGCGGCCACAGCGAACGGGTCGGCCGGGCCTCCGTGCTGATCGCCCGTGAGCTCGGCATGGCCGAGGAGCGGCTGGAGGTCGTGCGGTTCGCGGGCATCCTGCACGACGTGGGCAAGCTCGGTGTGCCCACCCGGGTGCTGCGCAAGGACGGCCCCCTGACACCGGAGGAGCGCCGGGTCATCGAACTGCATCCGGAGTACGGGCACGAGATGGTCCGGGGCATCGGCTTCCTGGGGGAGGCGCGGGCGGCGATCCTGCACCACCACGAACGTATGGACGGGAGCGGTTACCCGTACGGCCTCCGGGGCGGCCAGATTCCCGAGTTCGCCCGCGTGGTCGCCGTCGCGGACGCCTTCGACGCGATGACCTCGACCCGGTCCTACAGCCGGGCCCGCCCGGTCGAGACCGCGATGGCGGAGCTGGAGCGCTGCGCGGGCTCCCAGTTCGACCCCCGGATGGTCCACGCCCTGACCCGGGCCCTGGACCGGCACGGCTGGCAGACGGCGGTCACCGCGGACGAGACGGTGCCGCCCGCGGAGAACGTGCCCCCGCCGAAGTCCGCCGCGCCGGGCGGCACCCGGGCGGCCGGCCCGGTGCCGCGTCCGGCGTCCGGCGGCGGCTCCGAGGCGCTCGCCCGCCGCCGGGGCCGCCGATGAGGCCCGGGGCCGGCACCGTCGGGGCGGTGTACGGGGCCGCGGCCCTGCTCACCGTCGCCGGGTTCGCCGCCACGCTCTGGCAGGGGATCGACGAACCCTCGCACGCCCTCGCCTTCGGCACCCTCATCGCCCTCGGCGAGCTCGTCCGCTGGGGCGCCCCCGCGGGCGCGGGGACCCCCGCCGCCGCCCCCGGTGAGCCGCAGAGCAGGGAGCCCGCACCGCTCGCCGCCGCCGGTGCCCTCGCCTACGCGCTGCTCGGCGCCAGCGCCGGGGCCGGCACCACGCACGGAGTCGCGCAGATCGTGACCGTCGTCGTCGCCGGCGGGCTCGCCGGGGTGGTGCCGCACGTGGCCGCCGGCCGGGGGCCCGGCCTCGACCACCTGGCCCGGCGCATCCTCACCGTCGGCTTCGCCGGGCTCTGCTTCCAGCCCCTCTACAACACGGGCGAACTCACCCGCCGTCTCGGCGAGGGTCCCCTGCACGCCCTGTTCCTGCTGCTCGTGCTCGTCCTCACCGCGCTGTGCGACGCCGTGCTCGCGGCCCTGATGCACCGCGCGCGGACCGTCCCCCGCACCGCCACGCGCACCACCGGCGGCACCCCCGTCCCGTTCGGCCCCCTGCTGCGCGAGGAGGTGCGCGCCCTGCTCGGGATCGGCTCCGCGGTGTGCGCCACCGGCGCCGTGATGGCGCTCGGAGTCGCCGTCGCCGGGCTGTGGGCGCTGCCCGTCTTCTGCGTGCCGCTCCTGCTGACCCAGATGTCCTTCCGGCGGTACGCGGCCGTGCGGACCACGAACCGGCAGACCATCGCCTCCCTCGCCCGCGCCACCGAGATCGCCGGGTACACCCCACCGGGGCATGCCCGCCGGGTCGCCGCCCTGAGCGGGGCCGTGGGGCGGGAGCTGGGGCTGTCCGGGGCCGATCTGACCGTCCTGGAGTACGCCGCGCTCATGCACGACATCGGGCAGCTCTCCCTCGTCGACCCGGTCCCCGAGGGCGCCACCGCCCTGCTGGCGCCCGAGGAGCAGCGCCGGATCGCGCTCCTGGGCGGCGCCGTCGTCCGCCAGACCGGGGTGCCGGCCGAAGTCGCCGTGGTCGTGGAGCGCCAGGCCGACCCGTACCGGGACCAGCCCCTGCCCGCCCGGATCGTCCGCACCGTCAACGCGTACGACGATCTCACCGGATCCGCCGCCACCGGCCCCCTCGGCGCCCTCAAGGCCCTCGAACGCCTTCGGCTGGACACCGCCCGCGACCACCACCCCGAGGTCGTGGAGTCCCTCGCCAGAGTCCTCGCGCGCGGCGGCGTCGCTCCTGCTCCTCCTGGGTAACCCATGGGTAATGAGCGCGCGTGCAACCGGGCATGGTTGGATGCGAACAAGAGGGTGAAGCGACCGGCAGGCGGGAATCGTGAGGATCTTCGGGAAGGTACGGCATCGGCCCTCCGCCTCGTGGCGGCAGGCCACCGACCGCGCGTTCACGCTGATCGGCGACGGCCGGTACGAGGACGCGGGCGCGCTGCTGACACGCGCGGCGGATCTGGAGCCCTGGCTCTCGGAGTCCTGGTTCAACCTGGCGCTGCTGCACAAGTTCCGGCACGACTGGGAGCAGGCCCGGGCCGCGGGGCTGCGCGCCGTCGCGCTGCTCGACAAGGAGACCGGCGCTCCCGACTGGTGGAACGTCGGCATCGCCGCCACCGCCCTGCAGGACTGGCCGCTCGCCCGCCGCGCCTGGCAGGCGTACGGGCTGAAGGTCCCCGGTGCCTCCGCCGGGACGGGCGAGCCCGCCGGTATGGAGCTGGGCAGCGCGGCCGTACGGCTCTCGCCCGAGGGCGAGGCGGAGGTCGTGTGGGGCCGCCGGCTCGACCCGGCCCGCATCGAGGTGCTCTCCATCCCGCTGCCCTCCTCGGGCCGCCGCTGGGGCGAGGTCGTGCTCCACGACGGCGTGCCCAACGGCGAGCGGACCACCAGCGCCGGCCCCTCGTACCCCGTCTTCGACGAGATCGAGCTGTGGGCGCCGTCGCCCGTCCCCACCTGGGTCGTCCTCCTGGAGGCCGCCACCGAGGACGACCGGGACGCCCTGGAGAAGCTCGCCGCCGACGCCGGTTTCGCCGCCGAGGACTGGTCCTCGTCGGTACGGCTGCTGTGCCGCGCGTGCTCCGAGTCGACGATGCCGAGCGCGGAGGGGGAGGGCGAGCACCTCGACCCGCACGACCACAGCGAACCCGGCCACCCCGGGCCGCTCGGCCACCGCTCGCCCGGCGAGCTGTGGGTCCCCGAGCGCGAGTGCGGGATCGCCGCGCCGGCCGGACTGGTCCGCGGCCTGCTCGACGGCTGGGTCGCCGACAGCCCCGACAGTCGTGAGTGGCGGGATCTCGAAGAAGTCTGCTGACCACTGCCCGTAGGCTGTACGCGACCATCGACTGGGGTTCTGAGGAAGGCGTGCGGCGGAATGGCGCAGCAGGAGACTGACGAGCAGATCAACGACGGGTTCGTCGTCGACACGGAGGACTGCGAGGCGCGCGAGCTCGCGTACCGCGAGCGGGGGACGTCGCGTCCGATCACGGTCGTGGGCAACCCCGTGCTCCACAAGGAGTGCAAGGACGTCACCGAGTTCGACGACGCGCTCGCGACGCTGATCGACGACATGTTCGCCAGCCAGCGGACCGCCGAGGGCGTGGGCCTCGCCGCCAACCAGATCGGTGTGGACCTCAAGGTCTTCGTCTACGACTGCATGGACGACGAGGGCGTGCGCCACGTCGGCGTCGTCTGCAACCCCGTCCTGGAGGAGCTGCCGGCCGAGCTGCGCGCCCTGGACGAGTCCAACGAGGGCTGCCTCTCCGTGCCGACGGCCTACGCCGAACTCGCCCGCCCCGACTACGCGGTGGTCCGCGGCCAGGACGCCCAGGGCAACCCGATCAAGGTCCGCGGCACCGGCTACTTCGCGCGCTGCCTCCAGCACGAGACGGACCACCTGTACGGCTACCTGTACATCGACCGGCTCTCCAAGCGCGACCGCAAGGACGCCCTGCGCCAGATGGCCGAGGGCACCCCGCGCTACCCGGTCGTCGCCAACGACTGATCCGCGTCGGCACGCGGGCGCACGGCGCGGTGGACGGCCCAGCCGACCACCGCGCCGATCGCGTACCAGAGCAGGTCCGGCGCGTTGAACGACGTGCCGAGCACCAGCCGGGCGAGCGCGGAGCGCGCCGCCAGCTCCGCCGGGACCCCCGTCAGCTGGAAGAACTCCACCGCCACGCTGAACCCCAGTGCGATCCCGGCCGCCACGGCGGGCCGGACCCGCGGCGCGAGCAGCACCACCAGCGTCAGCACCAGCACCGTGTAGAGGGCGTCCCCCGCGTACTTCGCCACGACGCCCGACGCCGCGGACCTGATTCCCAGGCCCGCGGCGACGGTGAGCAGGGCGGCGGCGCCGGCCGCCACCCGCGTACGGATCACTCAGAAGTCCTCGTCGAGGTCCACCGAGCCCTCGACCGCCACCTGATAGGCGGACGGGCGGCGCTCGAAGAAGTTCGTCAGCTCCTGGACGCCCTGCAGCTCCATGAACGCGAACGGGTTCTCGGAACCGTACACCGGGGCGAAACCGAGGCGCGTCAGGCGCTGGTCGGCGACGCACTGGAGGTACTCGCGCATCGACTCGGTGTTCATGCCCGGCAGGCCGTCGCCGCACAGGTCGCGGCCGAACTGGAGCTCCGCCTCGACGGCCTCCCGCAGCATGGCGGTGACCTGCTCCCGGAGCTCGTCGTCGAACAGCTCCGGCTCCTCCTTGCGGACGGTGTCCACGACCTCGAACGCGAAGTTCATGTGCATCGTCTCGTCACGGAAGACCCAGTTGGTGCCGGTGGCCAGGCCGTGCAGCAGGCCGCGCGACCGGAACCAGTACACGTAGGCGAAGGCGCCGTAGAAGAACAGGCCCTCGATGCACGCGGCGAAGCAGATCAGGTTCAGCAGGAAGCGACGCCGATCGGCCTGCGTCTCCAGCCGGTCGATCTTCTCGACCGAGTCCATCCACCGGAAGCAGAACTGCGCCTTCTCCCGGATGGAGGGGATGTTCTCCACGGCGGCGAACGCGGCGGTGCGGTCGTCCGGGTCGGGCAGGTAGGTGTCGAGCAGCGTCAGATAGAACTGGACGTGCACGGCCTCCTCGAAGAGCTGCCGCGACAGGTACAGGCGCGCCTCGGGGGAGTTGATGTGCTTGTACAGCGTGAGCACGAGGTTGTTCGCGACGATCGAGTCACCGGTCGCGAAGAACGCCACCAGCCGGCCGATCATGTGCTGCTCGCCGGGGGTGAGCTTGGCGAGGTCGGCGACGTCGGAGTGGAGGTCGACCTCCTCCACCGTCCACGTGTTCTTGATCGCGTCCCGGTAGCGCTCGTAGAAGTCCGGGTACCGCATGGGCCGCAGGGTGAGCTCGAAGCCCGGGTCGAGGAGGTTCTTCTGTTCGTTCGCGCTCATTACTGGCAGGCCTCGCAGGACTCGGGGTTTTCCAGGGAGCAGGCGACCGCGTCGGGGTCGGCGACCTGCTGGACGGGGATGGTTGCGGCGGCCGTCGACGCCTGGGCGGCGCGGGCGATCCGGGTCGCCGGGCGGGACCGCAGGTAGTACGTGGTCTTCAGACCCTGCTTCCAGGCGTACGCGTACATCGACGACAGCTTGCCGATGGTCGGCGTCTCCATGAACAGGTTCAGCGACTGGGACTGGTCGAGGTACGGCGTCCGGGCCGCCGCCATGTCGATCAGACCGCGCTGCGGGATCTCCCAGGCCGTGCGGTACAGCTCGCGCACCTCGGCCGGGACCCAGGTGAAGCCGGCCACCGAGCCGTTGGACTCGCGCAGCGCCTCACGGGTCTGCGCGTCCCAGACACCGAGCTTCTTCAGCTCGTCGACGAGGTACGAGTTGACCTGGAGGAACTCACCGGACAGCGTCTCGCGCTTGAAGAGGTTGGAGACCTGCGGCTCGATGCACTCGTACACACCGGCGATCGAGGCGATCGTCGCGGTCGGCGCGATGGCGAGGAGCAGCGAGTTGCGCATGCCGACGGCGGCGACCCGCTCGCGCAGCGCGGCCCAGCGCTCCGGCCAGGTGAACTCCACGCCGTAGTGGTCGGGGTGCAGGACACCGCGGGCGGTGCGGGTCTTCTCCCAGGCGGGCAGCGGGCCGTTGCGCTCGGCGAGGTCGGCGGAGGCCTCGTAGGCGGCGAGCATGATCCGCTCGGCGATCCGGGTGGAGAGCGCCTTCGCCTCGGGGGAGTCGAAGGGCAGCTTCAGCCGGAAGAACACGTCCTGGAGGCCCATCGCGCCCAGGCCCACCGGACGCCACCGGGCGTTGGACCGGCCGGCCTGCTCGGTCGGGTAGAAGTTGATGTCCACGACACGGTCGAGGAAGGTGACGGCCGTGCGGACCGTCGCGTCGAGCCGCTCCCAGTCGATGTCGCCGGTCGCCAGGTCCACGAACGCGCCGAGGTTGACCGAGCCCAGGTTGCAGACCGCGGTCTCGCCGTCGTCCGTGACCTCCAGGATCTCCGTGCAGAGGTTGGAGGAGTGGACCGTGTGGCCCGGCTCCGCCGTCTGGTTGGCCGTGCGGTTCGAGGCGTCCTTGAAGGTCATCCAGCCGTTGCCGGTCTGGGCGAGCGTCCGCATCATCCGGCCGTACAGGTCACGGGCCGGCATGGTCTTGCGGGCCAGGCCCTTCGCCTCGGCGGCGCGGTAGGCGGCGTCGAACTCCTCGCCCCACAGGTCGACCAGCTCGGGCACGTCCGCCGGGGAGAACAGCGACCACGGGGCGTCGGCGTTGACCCGGCGCATGAACTCGTCCGGGATCCAGTGCGCCAGGTTCAGGTTGTGCGTGCGCCGGGCGTCCTCGCCGGTGTTGTCGCGCAGCTCCAGGAACTCCTCGATGTCCGCGTGCCAGGTCTCCAGGTAGACGGCGGCGGCGCCCTTGCGCCGGCCGCCCTGGTTCACGGCCGCGACGGAGGCGTCCAGCGTCTTCAGGAACGGCACGATGCCGTTGGAGTGCCCGTTGGTGCCGCGGATCAGCGAACCGCGGGCGCGGATGCGGGAGTACGACAGGCCGATGCCGCCCGCGTGCTTCGAGAGACGCGCGACCTGGTGGTACCGGTCGTAGATGGAGTCCAGCTCGTCCAGCGGAGAGTCGAGCAGGTAGCAGGACGACATCTGCGGGTGGCGGGTGCCGGAGTTGAAGAGCGTGGGGGAGGAGGGCAGGTAGTCGAGCCGGCTCATCAGGCCGTAGAGCGCGGTGACCTCGTCCAGCGCGCGCGTCGAGTTGTCCTCGGCGAGCCCGGCGGCCACGCGCAGCATGAAGTGCTGGGGCGTCTCGACGACCTTGCGGGTGATCGGGTGGCGCAGCAGGTAGCGCGAGTACAGGGTGCGCAGGCCGAAGTAGCCGAAGCGGTCGTCGCCGGCCGGGTCCACCGTCGCGTCGAGCGTCGCGCCGTGCAGCCGGACGAACGCGGCCGTACGGTCGGCGATCAGACCCTCGCGGTGGCCGACGGCGACGGAGGCCGAGAAGCACACCGCGCCCTGACCCGCCGCCTCGTCGGCGATGGTGATCGTCAGGAGCCGGGCGGCGAGCCGGGAGTACGCGGGGTCCTCGGCGATCAGGCCGGCGGCCGCCTCGGTGGCCAGCTCGCGCAGTTCCGCCTCGTCCGAGCCGGCGCTCCGGCCGCGCAGCGCGGCGGCGGCGACCTTGCCGGGGTCGGTGTCGGGGAGATCGGCGGTGAGGTCGGTCAGGATCCGCAGCAGCACGGTCCCGGGTCCGTCGCTCTCGATCGCTGCGGCCGGATCGGCGGGCGCGATGGTCACGTGGGGGCTCTCCCTCGCTCGGCTCGGGGCCGGCGGGGGAAGCGGGCAGCCGGGCACCCGTACGCAGGGTGCGCCGCGCCACCGGCCCACTCCGCGAGGCCCGGACGTCTGTGACACCCGGAACGGACGGACCGGGCGCACTGTCGGCAGGTCTTCGGACTCACCTGGCGGATGAAAACGCCATAAGCACACCGTTGCGGGACAGTTCCGGACTTGCACCGGATTCCCCTGCGGCGACAGCGAGCACGAGCATACATGTGGGGGGCGCCCCTGGAGACACCCCCCACATGTTGTGTCGTTCCGTGCTCAGAGCTCCAACGCGTAGGTGTGCAGGGGATCCATGTCGGCCAGCGGGCTCCAGTCCCGGTCAGGGGTACGGACGAAGCCCGCCCGCTCGTAGATCCGGTGCGCGGCGGACATGCGCGACTGGGTGGAGAGCACCAGCCGCCGGCATCCCGGTGTCCTGCGCGCCCGCTCCACGCAGGCCCGGACGAGGGCCTCGCCGACGCCCCGGCCGCGGGCGCCCTTCGCCACGGCGAGCATCCGGAACTCGGCCTCGCCCTCGCGCGCGATGTCGGCCCACTCCCCGCCGGCGACGAAGGTCACGCCGCCGAGCACCGTGCCGGCGCGGTCCACCGCCACCAGCACCTCCGCTTCCGCGGCCCGCCGGGCCACGTTCCGCAACAGGCGCAGGTAGTCGTCGTCCTCGCCGAAGTCGAGGTGCCCGTCGTCGAGGAAGGCCCGCGCGGTGACCTCGCCGAGGGCGTCGTACTCCTCGGGCCGTACCGCCCTGATGGTGAAGTCCATCCAGGCAGTGTGCCGCGCTCAGCCGCTCGCGCCCACTCCGTTGTCGGGGGCTCCGTCGCCGACCGGTGGCAGGTCGCCGCGCTCGACGGGCCCGCTCCCGCTCGTCCGCCGCGGCAGGACCGCGTCCAGTTCGGCGTCGTCGGCGCGGTGCGCCTCGGCGGCGGCCTCCCGCAGCAGGTCCTTTCCCACGGACAGCGGGGCGGCCAGCTCGACGCGCAGGCCGTTCTCGTTGCGCAGGTACGCGTGCCGGTCGGCGGAGTGCCGGTACCAGCCGCCGCCCTCCCTCACACAGGTGTCGCCGGCCGGCGGGGCGGCGCAGTCCCGCTCGGTGAAGGGGCGCCGCTCCGCGGAGAGGGTCAGCTGCTCGCCGGCGGGCCCGACGTAGGTGAGCTGGAAGCCGTCGTCGCCGATGACGCCGGCCGACTGGAGGGCCGGCCGGAACCCCTCGGCCTCGGTGACGTACACGTGCTCGACGCGGGTCTGCGCGGCGTGGGCGCGCGCCTCCAGCTCCGCGTGGTCGGGCGCCGGTCCGCCCGGGACCTCGGTGCCGCAGCCGGTGACGGCGAGCACGAGGGGGAGCAGGACGAGCAGGGAGAGGCGAGGTCCGGTTCTCATCCGCACATCCTTTCGTGACGACGGCGAAGGCCGCCGCGCCTTCCCCGGGGGAAGCGCGGCGGCCTTCGTCACCTTGCGGGCGGGGTCAGTGGCCCGCGCCCACCTTCGGCAGCTCGGTCTGCACGCCCGCGTCGCCGGCGTCCGCCGTGTAGTCCGACGGGGACGTCTCGTCCACGCCCTCGGGCGCCTTGAGGGCCTTCAGGACGAACGTCAGGACGACGGTCACCACCACGTTGATCACGAAGGCGGTGAGGCCGATGTAGCCGATCTCGCCGATGCCCGGGATCTCGGCGGACGAGCCGCCGAAGTGCTTCTGCGTCGGGCTGGCCACGCCGTACGCCGCCGCCGTGCCGTAGACCATGCCGACGGCCCAGCCGGCCAGCAGCGCCCAGCGGTGGAACCAGCGGGTGAACAGGCCGCCGACCAGGGCCGGCAGCGTCTGCAGGATCCAGATGCCGCCGAGCAGCTGGAAGTTGATCGCGACCGTCTTGTCCATGGTGAGGACGAAGACCAGCGCGCCGACCTTGACCAGCAGCGACACCAGCTTGGACACCTTGGTCTCCTGCTCCGGCGTGGCGTCCGGCTTCAGGAAGTCCTTGTAGATGTTGCGGGTGAAGAGGTTGGCCGCGGCGATCGACATGATCGCCGCCGGGACCAGCGCGCCGATGCCGATGGCGGCGAAGGCCACGCCCGCGAACCAGTCGGGGAACATGTTCTCGAAGAGCTGCGGGATGGCCAGCTGGCCGTTGGTCACCTTCACGCCCGCCGCGATCGCCATGAAGCCGAGCAGCGCGAGCAGGCCCAGCATCAGCGAGTAGAGCGGCAGGATCGTCGTGTTGCGGCGGATCACGTCACGGCTGCGCGAGGACAGCGTCGCCGTGATCGAGTGCGGGTACATGAAGAGCGCCAGCGCCGAACCGAGCGCGAGCGTCGCGTAGCCCCACTGGCCCATCTCGCCCGGCACCAGCGCGCCACGCGGCTTGTCGGTGGCGGGGTTGATCGTGGCGTACGCCTCGCCGGCCTTGGCGAAGATCTCGTCGAAGCCGCCCAGCTTGATCGGGATGTAGATGATCGCCACCGCGATGACGAGGTAGATCAGCGTGTCCTTGACGAAGGCGATGAGCGCCGGCGCGCGCAGTCCGGAGGAGTACGTGTACGCCGCCAGGACACCGAAGGCGATGAGCAGCGGCAGGTCCTTGACGAACCAGTGCGTCGTCTCGCCGCCGCCCACGCCCATCACGTCCAGGACGGCCTGGATGCCGACGAGCTGGAGCGCGATGTACGGCATGGTGGCGAGGATGCCGGTGACGGCGACCGCCAGCGACAGGCTCTTGGAGCCGAACCGGCCGCGGACGAAGTCCGAGGTGGTCACGTATCCGTGCTTGTGGGACACCGACCACAGCCGCGGCAGGAAGGTGAAGATCAGCGGGTAGACGAGGATCGTGTACGGGACGGCGAAGAAGCCCGCCGCGCCGGCCGCGTAGATGGCCGCCGGGACGGCGACGAAGGTGTACGCGGTGTAGAGGTCGCCGCCCAGCAGGAACCAGGTCACCCAGGTGCCGAACGAACGGCCGCCGAGGCCCCATTCGTCCAGGCTGTGCTCGTTCTCGGCCCTGCGCCAGCGCGAGGCCAGGAAGCCCATGACCGTGACGGCCAGGAAGAAGAAGATGAAGACGCCCAGAGCGACGCCGTTCACGCCGTCCTTCATCGCGACGCACCTCCCTTGCGGGCGCGCTGGTCACGCTGCCACAGCTTGTACGCGACCATCGTCAGCACGGTGGAGACGACGACCCAGGCCATCTGGTACCAGTAGAAGAACGGGATGCCGATGAAGGTCGGATCGACCTTCGCGTACGAGCTCACCCAGAGCATCGCCACGAAGGGCGCGACCAGACAGAGCGCCACGATCACGCGTACCGGTGTCACGACCGGTTGTTTGTCTTGCGTCACTTCTGACATATGGCGACTCCGTCCCCTCGCTGAACACCGTTGATCACGCGGGTAATGCGCGTGCAATCTAGGGGACTGGTCCGCTCCATGGAACCCCCGTCCGGATAACGGACGAATCTCGATGGACGTCGCACGGAGATACGCCAGTGCCCCGACACACCTCACGGATGTGTCGGGGCACCGGTTCACGCCGAAGTGGCGGAATCTTTTCAGTCTTTCGGCCGGATGGCCGGGAGTCGTCCGCGGGCGGTCAGCCGTTGGGGCGCTGCAGCCGGGCGACGAACTTGTACCGGTCGCCGCGGTACACCGAGCGCACCCACTCGACCGGCTCGCCCTTCGCGTCCAGCGAGTGGCGGGACAGCATCAGCATGGGCAGGCCCACGTCGGTGCCGAGCAGGCCGGCCTCGCGCGGGGTGGCGAGCGAGGTCTCGATGGTCTCCTCGGCCTCGGCGAGGTGGACGTCGTAGACCTCGGCGAGCGCCGTGTAGAGCGAGGTGTACTTCACCAGCGAACGCCGCAGCGCGGGAAAGCGCTTGGCCGAGAGGTGGGTGGTCTCGATCGCCATCGGCTCCCCGCTGGCGAGGCGCAGCCGCTCGATCCGCAGCACCCGCCCGCCGGCGGCGATGTCGAGCAGGCCGGCCAGCGTGTCGTCGGCCGTCACGTACCCGATGTCGAGCAGCTGCGAGGTGGGCTCCAGGCCCTGTGCCCGCATGTCCTCGGTGTACGAGGTCAGCTGCAGCGCCTGTGAGACCTTGGGCTTGGCGACGAACGTGCCCTTGCCCTGGATCCGCTCCAGGCGGCCTTCGACGACCAGTTCCTGCAGTGCCTGCCGCACCGTCGTGCGCGAGGTGTCGAACTCGGCGGCGAGGGTGCGCTCGGGCGGGACCGGTGTGCCGGGCGGCAGGGTCTCCGTCATGTCGAGCAAGTGCCGCTTCAGTCGGTAGTACTTGGGCACGCGCGCGGTGCGGGTGGCGGCGCCGCCCTCTGTCTCGCTGTTGCCCGCGTCCGTGGCCATGGCCTGCCTTCCCGACTCCTGTGTTGCTGCCGTCACCGGCTCCTCCGTCTATAGCGGCTCACATGGTGGCACGGACCGGTCACGGGTCGTCGCCCTCCCTCAGGTGTCGGTCCGATAACGGACCCGACTGCCCTTCTTATACACCCTTGACACCCCTAAAGGTCTAGGCCAAGCTCCGGGTACTGGTCTAAACCATTAAAGACCAGCTCCCAGCCCCACGAGCACTACTCGACGTATGTCTTCGCGCGGTGGGCAGGGTTTGCAGGCATCCCTGAGGAGGGTGGCGTGAAGCGCAAGCTCATTGCGGCGATCGGTGTCGCGGGCATGATGGTCGGCATTGCCGCGTGTGGCGGAGCCGACAAGGGTGGGGACAAGGCCGGCGGCGAGGCCAAGGAGCTGACCGTCTGGCTGACGGTCGACGCCCAGAACAACTGGCCTGAGCTGGTCAAGGCGGCCGACGACGCGGTGACCAAGAAGCACCCCGGCATCAAGATCAAGCACGAGTACTACGGCTGGCCGGACAAGAACACCAAGCTCGACGCGGTGCTCGCCACGGACAAGGCCCCGGACGTTGTCGAGATGGGCAACTCCGAGATGATCAGCTACATGGCCAAGGGCGCCTTCGCCCCGGTCGAGGCCTCGAAGTTCGACAACTCGGGCCAGTGGCTGGACGCCCTCAAGGAGTCGGTCACCTACAACGGCAAGACCTACGGCGTCCCCTACTACGCCGGTGGCCGCGTGGGCACCTGGCGCAAGGACGTCGCCGCCGAGGCGGGCGTCAAGGCGGCCCCGAAGACCTGGGCCGAGCTGACCGCCGCCCTGGACGCCATCCAGGCGAAGAAGGGCGACAAGTTCAGCGCCTGGTACCAGCCGTCGCCGGACTGGTACGCGGCCATGTCCTTCGTCTACGAGCAGGGCGGCTCGATCGCCAAGCAGGACGGCGAGACCTGGAAGGCGAACCTGTCCTCGCCGGAGTCCATCAAGGGCCTCACCGAGTACAAGAACATCGTCGACAAGTACATGCACGGCGACAAGACGAAGGACGAGTCCGACCGTCCCGTCGTCTTCGGCCAGGGCAAGTCCGCGATGATCTTCTCGGCGGCCTGGGAGGGTGGCACCGCCGCCACTCCCGAGAACGACAAGGTCGGCGGTCTGAAGGACAAGCTGGAGACCTTCGTGACCCCCGGTCCGTCCGGCAAGAACCTCCCGGTCTTCCTCGGCGGCTCGGACCTGGCCATCCCGGTCAAGTCCAAGGCGCAGGGCGTCGCGGCCGAGTGGATCGCCGCCTTCACCGGCCCCGAGGGCCAGAAGGGCCTGATCGGCAAGGGCAACCTGCCGAACAACAAGACGGACCTCGCCCCGCTGAAGAGCGACCCGGCCACCGCGGTCGCGGCCACCGCGGCCGAGTCCAGCTGGTTCGTCCCGACCGCCCCGGGCTGGGGTCAGGTCGAGAAGGCGCAGACCCTCAAGACGTTGCTCATCGACATCGCCAAGGGCAAGAAGACGGTGGAGCAGGCCGCGAAGGACGCGGACGCCGCCATCGACAAGGTCATCAACACCAAGTGACCTGTGGGCAGGGCCCCGTCACCGCGACGGGGCCCTGTCGCCCGTAAGCAGGAGAGGGATCGCTGAGGAGCACGGGATGAGTGCCGCAGACACAACCACCGCGAAGGTGCCGCCGGTGCGGCAATCGCCACCATCCGGCTCCGCAGCCGGTACGCCCGGGAGACCGGGGAAGAAGGGGACCTCGGACGGCTCGGGAGTGCCGTGGCTGCTGCTCGCGCCATGCCTGCTCGTCCTGCTGCTCGTGCTGGGATACCCGCTCGTCCGCCTGGTCACCCTCTCCTTCCAGAACTTCGGCCAGGCCCAGCTCTGGGGCTTCGAGGAAGCGCAGTCGGCCGGCTTCGACAACTTCACCAAGATCCTCGGTGACACCGAGTTCTGGACCGTCGTGCTCCGCACCGTGGTCTTCGCGGCCGCCGCCGTGATCCTCACCATGGTCCTCGGCATGCTGATCGCGCTGCTGCTGCAGAAGGTCTCCGGCTGGGTCAAGCTGCTCGTCAACATCGTCCTCGTGGCGAGCTGGGGCATGCCCATCATCGTCGCGACGGCCATCTTCAAGTGGCTCTTCGACGCCGACTACGGCGTCCTGAACTGGCTGATCGACAAGCTGCCCGGCGTCGACATGATCGGCCACAACTGGTTCGCCAGCGGCCCGCAGGGCCTCGCCGTGATCGTGCTCCTCGTCGTCTGGGGCGCCGTCCCGTTCGTCGTGATCACGCTCAGCGCCGGCCTCACCCAGGTGCCCAAGGAGCTCGAAGAGGCCGCCCGCCTCGACGGCGCCGGAGCCTGGGGCGTCTTCCGCTTCGTCACGCTGCCGATCCTCAAGCCGATCATCGTCATGCTGACGACGCTCTCGGTCATCTGGGACATGGGCGTCTTCCCGCAGGTGTACGTGATGCGCAACGGTCACCCCGAGGCCGAGTTCCAGATCCTCACCACGTACTCGTTCGACAGGGCGTTCGTCGTCAACGACTACGGCACCGGCTCGGCGATCGCGCTCGTCACCGTCGTCCTGCTGCTCGGCGTGGTCGCCGTCTACATGCGCCAGATGCTGAAGATCGGAGAGGTGGAGTGACCACGAACACCGCGGCCCGCGCCGTCAAGCCGCACCGCACGTCCAAGTTCGGCTGGAACCTGCTCGGCCTGCTCGTCTTCGTCACGGCCGGCTTCCCGGTCTACTGGATGGTGAACACGGCGTTCAAGCCGTCCAAGGACGCCATCGACCCGGACCCGCACTTCTACCCGACCACGTTCACGCTGGAGAACTTCCGGCGCGCGCTGGACATCGCGGACTTCTGGGGCCCGGTCGGCCGAAGCCTCGTGGTCTCCCTCGTGGTCGTGGTCATCGGCATCGCGGTCGGCATGCTCGCCGCCCTCGCCATCTCCCGCTTCGCCTTCCGCGGCCGCAAGATCGTGATCGTCGGCATCCTCGCCGTCCAGATGGTGCCGCTCGTCGCGATGATCATCCCGGTCTTCCTGCTGCTCAACGACCTCGGCCAGTACGACAGGCTCACCGGCCTGATCATCACGTACCTGACCTTCATCCTCCCGTTCACGGTGTGGACCCTGCGCGGCTTCATCGTCAACATCCCCAAGGAGCTGGAGGAGGCCGCCCAGGTCGACGGCTGCACCCGCACCGGCGCCTTCCTCCGGGTCGTCTTCCCGCTGCTGGCGCCGGGCATGGTCGCCACCTCCGTCTACGCCTTCATCCAGGCGTGGAACGAGTACCTCTACGCGCTGATGCTGATGAGCCAGCAGAACCAGACGGCCACCGTCTGGCTCGGCAACTTCATCACCAAGAACGGCACCGAGTACGCACCGATGATGGCGGGCTCCACCATGATGGCCGTCCCCATCGTGATCCTCTTCCTCCTTGTCCAGCGCAAGATGGCCGCGGGTCTGACGGCCGGCGCAGTGAAGGGATAAAGCCGCCCATGACCACACTCGTACGCGGCACCGGCACCCTGACCCGCGACGCACTCACGGTGCTCCAGCCGGGTTTCGTCGGCACCACCGCGCCCGACTGGCTGCTGCGCCGCATCGGGGAGGGACTCTCCTCGGTCGGCCTGTTCGGCCGGAACATCGACACCCCCGAGCAGCTCGCCGCGCTCACCGCGCAGCTGCGGGCCGAGCGGGACGACGTCCTGGTCGCCATCGACGAGGAGGGCGGGGACGTCACCCGCCTCGAGGTCCGGCAGGGCTCCTCCTTCCCCGGCAACCACGCCCTCGGCTCCGTCGACGACACCGATCTGACCCGGGCCGTCGCCCGGGAGCTCGGCCGCCGGCTCGCCGCGTGCGGGGTGGACCTCAACTGGGCCCCCTCGGCCGACGTGAACTCCAACGCCGACAACCCGGTCATCGGCGTCCGGTCCTTCGGGTCCGACCCGGACCTGGTGGCGCGTCACACCGTGGCGTACGTCGAGGGCCTCCAGGCCGTCGGCGTCGCCGCCTGCACCAAGCACTTCCCCGGGCACGGCGACACCAACGTGGACTCCCACCACGCGCTGCCCCGGATCGATGTGGACCTCGCCACACTGCACGCCCGTGACCTGGTGCCTTTCCGCGCCGCCATCGCAGCGGGTTCCAAAGCGGTCATGAGCGCGCATATTCTGCTCTCCGCGCTCGACCCGAACCGTCCGGCGACCCTGAGCCCGCAGATCCTGACCGGTCTGCTGCGCCAGGAGCTGGGCTTCGACGGGCTGATCGTCACCGATGGCATGGAGATGCAGGCCATCGCGTCGACGTACGGCATCGAGCGCGGATCCGTCCTCGCGATCGCCGCGGGCGCCGACGCCATCTGCGTCGGCGGCGGGCTGGCCGACGAGGACACCGTACTGCGGCTGCGCGATGCCCTCGTCGACGCGGTACGGACCGGTGAACTGCCCGAGGAACGGCTGGCCGACGCCGCGGCGCGCGTGCGCGCCCTGGCGTCCTGGACCCAGGCGCACCGGGTCGGGGGGGCTGTTTCGGGGCCGGGCGCGGCAGTGCAGGAGGGGACCGCGCCCGGCACCGACATCGGACTCGTCGCGGCCCGCCGGGCCCTGGTGGTGACCTCGGGGGAGCGGCCCTACACGCCGATGACCAGCGCTCCCTACGTGGCCTCCTTCACCCCGGTCGCCAACTTCGCGGTCGGCGACGAGACGCCGTGGGGGGTCGCCGCGGAGCTGGAGCGACTGCTGCCCGGCACGCGCACCGGCTCGTACGCGGAGCCCTCGGTGGACGCCGTGCTCGCCGCCGCGGGGGAGAGCCGCATCGTCGCCGTCGTCCGGGACGCCCACCGGCACCCGTGGATGGCGGAGGCCCTGGACGGCCTGCTGGCGGCCCGCCCGGACACCGTCGTGGTGGAGATGGGCCTGAACCAGGCGGCGCCCCGCGGAGCCCTGCACATCGCCACGCACGGCGCCGCGCGGGTCTGCGGCCGGGCGGCCGCGGAGGTCATCGCCGGCGCCTGAGCCGGTGCGGATCCGGGCGACCCGAGTACGCGAAGGAGGGCCGGTACCCCGCGGGGTACCGGCCCTCCTTCGCGTACTCGGGGGTTCGTGCCGGGGGTCGTTTCGAGCTCCGGTCAGATGCCCTGCCAGCCGGGCTTCTCGGCGAAGGTGTGGCGGAAGTAGTCGGCGAGCTTGAGCTTGGAGGCGGCGGCCTCGTCGACGACGACCGTGGCGTGCGGGTGCAGCTGGAGCGCGGAGGCTGGCACGAGCGCGGCCACCGGGCCCTCGACGGTCTGCGCCACGGCGTCCGCCTTGCCCTCGCCGGTGGCCAGCAGCACCAGGTGCCGGGCCTCCAGGATGGTGCCGATGCCCTGGGTGATGACGTGGTGCGGCACCTGCTCGATGTCGTCCTCGAAGAAGCGCGCGTTGTCGATCCGGGTCTGCTCGGTGAGCGTCTTGATCCGGGTGCGGGACGCGAGGGAGGAGCACGGCTCGTTGAAGCCGATGTGCCCGTCGGTGCCGATGCCCAGGATCTGCAGGTCGACGCCGCCGGCGGCGGCCAGGGCGCGGTCGTAGGCCTCGCAGGCGGCCTGGACGTCCTCGGCGGCGCCGTCGGGGCCCATGAAGGCGTCCTGGGAGAGGCCGAGCGGCTCGACGACCTGGCGGAGCACGGTGGAGCGGTAGGACTCGGGGTGCCCGGTCGGCAGCCCGACGTACTCGTCCAGCTGCGCGATCCGGGCGCGCGAGGCGTCCACGGAACCGGCCGCGACCTGGGCGATCAGGGCTTCGTAGATGGGCAGCGGGGTCGAGCCGGTGGCAACGCCGAGCAACGCGTCGGGCTTGCGGCGCAGGAGGCCGGCGATGCCGTCCGCGATGAGCTCGCCGCCTGCCGTGGCGTCCGGGACGATGACAACTTCCACGCTGTGCCTGCCGATCTGGTGAGGGGCCTGTGTGGTATAGACCAATCTAAGTTTCAATCTAGCAGAGTGGGAGCCCTTCGCTCAGGTCCGTCCGCGGGACGGACCCTCTTCTCATGGTCGATCGGCGCCCTCGGCCCAGCCACCCGGCCGGGCCCCGCGCGCACGGGCCCGCGGCGCCGTCCCGCCGGACCGGGAGGCGGCCTCGCGCACGGGCCGTCGTCGACGGGGCGTGAAGGGCCCGGGGCGGGCTTCCGGCGGTGCCCGGGTGTCCGGGGCGGCCGGCGCCGTCCCGGGGCCGGAGGCGGCGGCGGAAGGCCGCGCGCGTTGAGCGGATCGGTCCCGGGGGCCGTATCTCCAGGGGGGAGGGCCCGGAAAAACCCGCGGGCCGCGGCGCCTGACGGGACCCTCAACCCGTCCGGCACCGCAGCCCGGAGTTGCCCGGCCGGGGGTGTGCGGTCCCGCGGCCGTGAAGGAGGTCTCGACGCAGTCAGGGCAGAGAGCGCCGGGTACCTCGTTCCACCCTCCTGTGCGGGGAGGGTGGAGGTCTCTTGATGATGCTCCCAGTCATTGTGGACTAGACCATTCTGGTCTGTCCATCCATATCGACAGGGTCCTTCCCGGCCCATCCTCCAACACGAACGCCGTGAGATCCAGGTTCATCGCCCCTGAATTCCGCGGGTACGCTCGCACATGTGCCCTCCATGAACGACCTCGTCCGCCAGCACACCGCTCTGAGTGAGTCCGACCTCGAGTGGCTCCACCTGCTGGTCTCGGAGTGGCAGCTGCTCTCCGACCTCTCCTTCGCCGACCTCGTGCTCTGGGTTCCCACCCTGGACGGCACCCGCTACGTCTCCGTCGCCCAGATGCGGCCCAACACCGGCCCGACCTCCTACCAGGACGACATGGTCGGCCATCTCGTCCCGCGCGGCCGGCGTCCGCTGCTCGACGCCGCCCTCGACGAGGGGCGCATCGTCCGCGAGGGCGACCCCGAGTGGCGGGAGGAGGTCCCCGTACGGGTCGAGTCCATCCCCGTGCGCCGGGAGGGCCGGGTGCTCGGCGTGATCGCCCGCAACACGAACCTGCTGACGGTCCGGACCCCGAGCCGGCTGGAGCTCACCTACCTCCAGTCCGCCTCCGACCTGGCCCAGATGATCGCCGCCGGCTCCTTCCCGTTCGCCGGCGAGGCCGTCGACATGGACGCCTCGCCCCGCGCCGGAGACGGCCTGATCAGGCTCGACGCCGACGGCATCGTCCAGTACGCCTCGCCGAACGCCCTCTCCGCCTACCACCGGCTCGGGCTCGCCGCCGACCTGGTCGGCCAGCACCTCGGCCAGATCACCGCCGAACTCGCGCCCTCCCGCGGCCCCGTCGACGAGGCCCTGGTCAAGCTGGCCTCCGGCTACGCCCCCCGCGAGGCCGAGGTCGAGGGCAACGGCGGTGTGATCCAGCTGCGGGCGATTCCCCTCAAGCCCAAGGGCACCCGCATCGGTTCGCTCGTCCTGCTCCGGGACGTCACCGAACTGCGCCGCCGCGAGCGCGAGTTGATCACCAAGGACGCCACCATCCGGGAGATCCACCACCGGGTGAAGAACAACCTCCAGACGGTGGCGGCGCTGCTGCGCCTCCAGGCCCGCCGCATGGACTCCGACCGCGGTCGCGAGGCCCTCAACGAGGCGGTGCGCAGGGTCGGTTCGATCGCCATCGTCCACGAGACGCTGTCCCAGAACCTCGACGAGCGCGTCGAGTTCGACGAGATCGCCGACCGGGTGATCGCGATGGTGGCCGAGATCTCGCCCGGCAAGGTCACCTGCCGGCGCAACGGCCGCTTCGGCATCCTCGACGCCGAGGTCGCCACCCCGCTCTCCATGGTCCTCACCGAGGTGCTGCAGAACGCCCTGGAGCACGCCTTCGCGCCGGGCGAGCAGGGCACGGTCGAGGTGGCGGCCGTCCGGGGCGAGCCCCGGGCCGACGCCCGGCTGCTGATCACGGTCCGGGACGACGGCCGCGGTCTGCCCGAGGGCTTCGACCCGCAGCGTGCCGGCAACCTCGGTCTGCAGATCGTGCGGACCCTGGTGGAGGGGGAGTTGGGCGGTACGTTCGACATGCAGCCCGGCCCGGAGCGCGGCACGAAGGTCGTCCTCGACATCCCCGTGCGGCCCCAGAAGTAGAGCCCGCCGAACCCGGCGGCGGTCCTCCGCGGTGTGCACAGCAGCGAGCCCCGGACCGAGTGGATCGGTCCGGGGCTCGAATGCTGTGGGTTACTGCTGCGCGCTGCGGCTCAAGGGCGGTGATTGCGTACGCGATGTACGCGCCGCTTGCCTGAGGCTCGTCGCGGGTGGCGTCAGGCGCTGGCGTTACGCGCCCGGTTGCGAGCGGCACGGCGCTTCATCGCGCGGCGCTCGTCCTCGCTGAGGCCACCCCAGACGCCGGAGTCCTGGCCGGACTCGAGCGCCCACTGCAGGCACTGCTCCATGACGGGGCAGCGGCGGCAGACGGCCTTGGCTTCCTCGATCTGCAGCAGCGCAGGACCGGTGTTGCCGATGGGGAAGAACAGCTCGGGGTCTTCCTCACGACAAACGGCGTTGTGACGCCAGTCCATGGCTGCTACCTCTCTTGGTATTACGTGCAGGTTGCTTGTGAATGTGAACGCTTTCACGAATCCCCCCGCAACGGAAGGGCCGACTGCCAGATGAACTGGTGTGGTCCTGAGACTGAGGAGGGGTTCTGGCTCTCAGTGGAGGCCGGTCTTGCGGGCCGTCCCGATCGCCATGAAGAGATTCGCAAACCTCGGCGGCGGATACAACCCCTTCCGGAAAGTTTTTTTTGATTCCTCGGTGTCGGCTAGGTCACAGCCGTACTTCTAAGGGGTGGATGGCAGCCTAAACGTTCGAGTGAAAGGACTTTGGGCCCTTCCACTCACACAATCACACGCAGTGCACGGCGTACGCCTGTGAACGCCACGCTCGTACGCAGTCCGAGGTGGTCGCCGTCCATCTGCAGGGGCAGCGGCACCTTCGAATGCAAGGTGAAGTCGGTCAGGTCGTGCAGAGTCCTCGCGTGCTTGCCGTGCGGGCCGCGTTCGGGCGTCGAGGTGAGCAGCTGAGTGGCGTAGCGGGCCACCGCCGGAGTCGACAGCCGGCTCAGTCCGAGGACGTCCAGCGCGGTGTCGAAGGAAGCCTCCGGGGACGCGTACACCGGGCGATTGCCCAGGTAGGTCCAGGGGGAGGTGTTGCAGATTATGGACAGGACCAGGTCCTCGACCGGGTCCTCGCCGGGCCGCTCCAGGGTGATGGTGCCGTGCCGGCGGTGCGGCTCCTCCAGGAACTGGCGGAACACCTGGCGGAGGTACAGGGCATGGGTCGAACGCTTGCCCCGCTCCCGCTGCTGTTCGACTCGGCCGATGACGCTCGCGTCGAATCCGAAGCCGGCGCAGAACGTGAACCAGCGGGCCGGCACCGCTTCGTCCTCGGTCCCCGGGGCGCCGGACGCGAGCCCGAGGCTCACTGTGCGTGCACGGCGTTCACGGAGGGCGTCGAGGAGCGCGCCGGTCGCCTCCACCGCGTCGTTCGGCAGACCGAGGGCCCGGGCGAAGACGTTGGTGGACCCACCGGGGACCACCGCGAGGCCCGGGAGCCGGTCGGGATCGGGTCCGGCGTGGAGGAGGCCGTTGACGACCTCGTTCACCGTGCCGTCGCCGCCGAGGGCGACCACCAGCTCGACGTCCTTGGACTCGGCGGCCCGTCTTCCCAGGTCACGGGCGTGTCCGCGGTACTCGGTGGTGACGGCCTCCAGCTTCATCTCGCTGGCGAGGGCGTGGATGAGCACGTCACGGGTGCGGGCACTGGTGGTGGTTGCTGCCGGGTTGACCACGAGAAGTGCGCGCATGGCCGCCAGGGTACCTACCCGGCGGTACCGGGCCCAGTCCCGGCCACCTGGCGGACAGTGCGGAGGGCCGCCCCGGCTACCCTGCCAGGTATGAGCAGTACGGAGCAGAACGCCGAGCAGCCGTCCCGTCCCGGCCGGCTGACGGCCGCCGCCGCGGTGGCCGGCATCGAGGCCCTGGCCCTGGTGGCCGGCGGCCTGTACGTCCTCGTCACCGGTCTCACGGGCAGCCCCGACGACCTGACCCAGGCGGTCATGGGCGGGGCGACGCTGATCGTGCTCGGCCTGATCCCCGGAGCGGCGGCCCGCGGACTGCTGCTGCGCCGCGGCTGGAGCCGCGGCCCGGCGATCATCACCCAGATCCTGGCACTGCCGGTCGCATGGCAGCTGCTCCAGGCGAACAGCGCGATGATCCCGGCAGGCATCGCCCTCGCGGTGCTCGCCGTGACGGGCCTGGTGCTCCTGGTGAGCCCGGCGACGACGCAGGCCCTCGGCATCCGGCGCCCCGGCGACGCGTAGCAGCGCCTGAGGACGACGGAGAGCCCCGGCCCGGCGGCCGGGGCTCTCCGTCGTCCTACTCCTCCACCAGCAGCCTCTCCCGCAGCTGGGCCAGCGTGCGGGCCAGCAGGCGCGAGACGTGCATCTGGGAGATGCCCACCTCCTGCGCGATCTGCGACTGGGTCATGTTGCCGAAGAAGCGCAGCAGCAGGATCCGCTTCTCCCGCGGCGGCAGGTCCTCCAGCAGCGGCTTGAGGGACTCGCGGTACTCCACGCCCTCCAGCGCCTCGTCCTCCGCGCCGAGGGTGTCCGCCACGGCCGGGGACTCGTCGTCCGTGTCCGGGACGTCCAGGGAGAGCGTCGAGTAGGCGTTCGCCGACTCCAGACCCTCCAGGACCTCCTCCTCCGAGATCCCGAGCCGCTCCGCGAGCTCGTGCACGGTCGGCGAGCGGCCGTGCTGCTGGGAGAGCTCCGCCGTCGCCGTCGTCAGCGACAGCCGCAGCTCCTGCAGCCGGCGCGGCACCCTGACCGCCCAGCCCTTGTCCCGGAAGTGCCGCTTGATCTCGCCCACGACCGTCGGCGTCGCGTAGGTCGAGAACTCGACACCGCGCTCCGGGTCGAACCGGTCCACCGACTTGATCAGGCCGATCGTCGCGACCTGCGTCAGGTCGTCGAGCGGCTCGCCGCGGTTGCGGAAGCGCCGGGCCAGGTGCTCCACCAGCGGCAGGTGCATCCGCACCAGCCGGTTGCGCAGCTCCGCCTTCTCCGGCGAACCCTCCGGCAGCTTGCGCAGCTCCACGAAGAGCGCACGCGCCCCGCTCCGGTCGTGCGGATCCGGAGCCTCGCGCGGCTCGGGGTCCTCGGCGGGCGCGGCCGTCTCGTGGACCTCGGCGCCCTCGCCGACCCCGACCGCCACGGGGGTCTCGGGCCCCGGCGCGTCCTCGGGGGCCCCGGGCACGCCGGGAACCGCGTTGTGCTGCTCGTGCTCGCTCATGTGGACCGCCTGCTCCGTAGCGACCTCGACCTCGACCTCCGGATGCGGCCTCGCCTGCTGCTCAGGGATGCCGGCCGTCGCGTCCCCGCTCCTCACGCCGGGCCTGGCCCCGCGCCGCGCTGTTTGTACAGGCTGATGGAGACCGTACGGTCCTCCGCCACGGACGACTCGACCTTCCCGGCCAGCGCGGACAGCACCGTCCACGCGAAGGTGTCCCGCTCCGGCGCCCGTCCGTCGGTGGTCGGCGCGGAGACCGTCACGTCGAGCGAGTCGTCGATCAGGCGGAACACGCAGCTGAGGACGGACCCCGGTACGGCCTGCTGGAGCAGGATCGCGCAGGCCTCGTCGACCGCGATCCGCAAGTCCTCGATCTCGTCGAGGGTGAAGTCCAAGCGCGCCGCGAGGCCGGCCGTGGCCGTACGCAGCACGGACAGGTAGGCACCCGCAGCGGGCAGCCGGACTTCCACGAAGTCCTGGGTCCCGGGCTCGCCTGCGATCTGGGACACCCTCACCTCCAAGGTGGCACAAGCTCATTCGGGGCCCGGGGGGAAGGCCCCCCGAACCGGGCGGTACGCAGTCGGTTGCGCATTCCGCCGTGACGCTACCGCGATCCACGCCGACCTGTCGCCGTGGGCCCCGGCAACGACCCCTCCCGCGTCCGTCACTCATGGTAAGGCCATGAGCACGCACAGTGGGTAGAGGGCTGCGGGGCCCAATTGAGAGCGGCGGGCGGTCGATTGGCCGCGGAGGGGTGACGTACCCAGCCGTCAGACGATCGAACCGTCCACGAAGCACCAGCGCCAGCGCTCGTTGGGCTCGAAGGTCCGCATCACCGGGTGCCCCGTCGTCGAGAAGTGCCCCGTGGCGTGCCGCCCGGCCGAGGAGTCGCAGCAGCCGACGTGCCCGCAGGTCAGGCAGAGCCGCAGCTGCACCGGATGCGTACCGGCGCTCAGGCACTCCGGACAGGTGTCGGTGAGCGGCGGAGGTTCGGGCCGCGGCATTTCGGCGACGTGCAGGCACTCGGTCATGATGGCCAGGCTACGTGGTGGATCGAGACGGGGACCGGGCATGGACGCACTGCAGCTGGTGGGACTGGTCGCGGCGAGCGCCGCGGTGGCGGGCGTCGCCCGCAGGACACCGGTGCCGGCACCGCTGCTCCTGGTCGCGGCGGGCCTGGCCGCCTCGTACGTCCCGGGAGTCCCCGACTACACGCTCGACCCGCACATCGTGCTGCCGCTGATCCTGCCGCCGCTCCTCTACACCGCCGCGGTCGAGTCCTCCTACCTGGACCTGCGCGCGAACCTCCGTCCCGTCGCCCTGCTCTCCGTCGGCTACGTCCTGTTCGCCACGGTCGCGGTGGGCTGGCTCGCCTACGTCCTCGTCCCCGACCTGCCGCTCACCGCGGCACTGGTGCTCGGCGCCGTGGTCGCCCCGCCGGACGCCGTCGCGGCCACCGCCATCGCCCGCAAGCTCGGACTGCCGAACCGCATCACCACGATCCTCCAGGGCGAGTCCCTGGTGAACGACGCCACCGCGATCACCGCGTACAAGGTCGCCCTCGCCGCGGCCGTGGGGGAGGGCGTGAGCTGGGTCGGCGGCATCGAGGAGTTCGCCCTCGCCGCGCTCGGCGGGATCGGCGTCGGCCTGGTGCTGATGCTCCCCATCCACTGGCTGCGCCGCCATCTGGGCGAGGCGCTGCTGCAGAACACCCTCTCCCTGCTGATCCCCTTCGTCGCCTACGCGGCGGCCGAGGAGGTCGGTGCCTCCGGCGTCCTGGCCGTGGTCGTCGTCGGCCTGTTCCTCGGGCACCGCAACTGGCAGGTCGACTTCGCGACCCGGCTCCAGGAGGAGGCGGTCTGGAAGATGGTGGCCTTCGTCCTGGAGTCCGCCGTCTTCGCGCTCATCGGGCTCCAGCTGCCCTACGTGGTCCAGGGGCTCGGGCAGTACGGGATGGGCGAGGCGGCCTGGTACGCGGCCGGCGTCTTCGTCGCCGTGGTCGTGGTGCGGTTCGTCTGGGTGTACCCCGCGACCTTCCTGCCGCGCTGGATGTCGAAGCGGGTCCGGGAACGCGAACCCGGGGTCGACTGGAGGGCACCGCTGATCGTCGGCTGGGCCGGCATGCGCGGGGTGGTCTCCCTCGCCATCGCCTTCTCGATCCCGGTGGTCACCGACGGCGAGGAGTTCCCGGCCCGCAACCTCGTCCTCTTCCTCACCTTCACGACGGTGATCGGGACGCTGGTGGTTCAGGGCCTCACCCTCCCGCCGCTGATCCGGTTCCTGAAGCTGCCGGGCCGCGACACCTACGCCGAGACCCTGGCCGAGGCCCAGGCCCAGAGCGAGGCGTCCCAGGCCGCGGAGGAACGCCTCGACGCGCTGCTCGAGGACGAGCGCAACACGCTGCCGCCGCCGCTGGCCGACCGGCTGCGCACGGTCCTGGAGCGGCGCCGCAACGCGGTGTGGGAACGGCTCGGCGCCGTCAACGAGGTCACCGGCGAGACGGTCGACGACACCTACCGGAGGCTCGCCGGGGAGATGATCGACGCCGAACGCGAGGTCTTCGTCCGGTTCCGCGACGAGCGCCGGATCGACGACGAGATGATGCGCACCCTGCTGCGCCGCCTGGACCTGGAGGAGGCGGCGGCGTACCGGGAGGAGAGCGGCTGAGGCGCCCGGTCCCGGCGACGGCTCCGGGGGCCGGCGGTCGTCCCGGTGGGTCCGTCCGGGATCCGGCGGTCAGTCCCGGCGGCCGGGCCCGTCCGGGGCGCCCGTGATCACCGCCGCCAGGGTGGTGCCCCGGGGGAAGGCCCCCTCCTGCGCCAGGGTGAGGAGCCCGAGGAGCATTTTGGCGACATACAGCCGCTCGATGGCGAGTCCATGCCGCGCCTCGAAATCCTGAGCGAACGCTTCCAGGGCAGGCGTCGAACGGGCGTAGCCCCCGCAGTGGAAGCGGTCGTCGAGCGTCCAGGAGCCCCGCGGACCACCGAAGGCCGCGGACTGCAGGGTGCTGACCTCGGTGCCCAGGAAGCCGCCCCTGAGGACCGGGACGCCCAGTGCCCGGGCGCCCTCGCCGAGCCCCGCCGCCAGGCCGGCGAGGGTGCCGCCCGTGCCGCAGGCGACGGCGACGACGTCCGCCGCGCCGGACAGCTCGCGGCCGAGTTCCACGCAGCCCCGGACCGCGTGGGCGTTGCTGCCCCCCTCGGGGACGACGTACGTGCCGGGCGGGCAGGAGGCGAGCAGTCCGGCCAGCACCCGGGGATCGTCCTTCGCGCGGTACGTTCCGCGGTCCACGAACACCAGCCGCATGCCGTCCGCCGCGCACCGCGCCAGGGAGGGGTTCAGCGGCCGGCCGGCGAGCTCGTCGCCGCGTACGACCCCGATCGTGTCGAAGCCGAGCAGCCGCCCGGCGGCGGCCGTGGCGCGCAGGTGGTTGGAGTACGCGCCGCCGAAGGTGAGCACGGGGCGGCCGTCCGCCGCGGCCAGGTTGGGGGCGAGCTTGCGCCACTTGTTGCCCGGCAGCTCCGGGTGGATCAGGTCGTCGCGCTTGAGCAGGAGGCGCAGGCCGTGCCCGGCGAGGCGCTCGTCCTCGACCGGTTCCAGGGGGGAGGGGAGCCGGGGCCGCAGGCGGGAGAGGTCGGACGCGTTCACGCGTCCATTGTCGGACGCGGGCGCCGCCGCACCGCGCGGGGGCGCCCGCCGTGCCCCCGCCGGCCGATCGGCGGGAGCGGCCGGTGGCCGGGTGGGCCGGGTTCACCGGGGCCGGGAGGGGCCGGTGCGGACCCGAGCGGGTGCCTCAGGGCCGCCCGTGCAGGCGCTCGGAGATCCGGTCCCGCATCGAGGCCATCGTGAAGCCGCGCGGGTCGACCTTGCCCGGCTGCCACTCCAGGTGGCCGATCACCGAGCGGTGCGTCCAGCCGTGCGCCCGGCACAGGGCCGCCGACGCCTTCGCGATGGCGTCCAGCTGCACCTTGGGCCACGGGTCCTTCCCGTCGCCGAGGTTCTCGCACTCGAAGCCGTAGAAGTGCCGGTTGCCGTCCGTGGTCGCCTCGTCGTCCGGGGGGAGGCGGTGCTCGGCGATGACCGCCCGCAGGACCTCGTCGTCGCCGAGCCCCGCGTGGTTGGCGCGGCCGTATCCGACCAGATGGACCCGGCCGTCCTTGGCGATGACGCCGTGGCAGAGCGGACCGGGCAGGGCGGCGTGGCCGTCGCGGCAGATCCGGACGGTGCTTGCGGTGCCCTTGGTGACGGTGTGATGGATCATCACGCCGTGGACGGGGCCCCAGGGGCCCTTGTGGTTGCGGTTGTGCGTACGCCAGTTGCCGACTTCGACGACCGAGAGGCCCTCGTCGCGCAGTGCGGCGAGGAACCTGCTCGCGGACAGGGGTGAGGCCACGACCGACTCCTTCGGATCAGCGGAACGGGGAGAGGAGGAGTGGGATGAGCGGGGAGGGGCGCGAGGGAGGGGATCGGTTGCGAGGGAGGGGAGGGGGAGGGAGGTGGGGGACCCACCCGAGTACGGAGTGTCCCGCTCCGCCGTTCACCGTTCGGAGGGTGTGCGAGCCGATCAGGCCATTGCGCCAGGTGACGGGATCGGCTGGGCTGTTCGAGTGGAAGCGCGCGACATGCCCAGCCGGACGAGATCCACTCCCACTCATTTGTGTAATGGCGCGCGCACTCTCCGTGCTGAAAGGCTTCCTCTCGCAGTTCAGTCATATCGAGAGGGAGTTCCATGTCCGTTGGTTCGGTTGGCGACGAGGTCCGCGCGGATCAGGCAGGTCCGCAGCAGAGTCTCGGTACCGCCGCCGCGCGGAACCTGGCGACCACCACCAAGTCGGCCCCGCAGATGCAGGAGATCACCTCCCGGTGGCTGCTGCGGATGATGCCGTGGGTGCAGGTGCAGGGCGGTACCTACCGGGTGAACCGGAGGCTCAGCTACAGCGTGGGGGACGGCCGCGTCACCTTCGTGCAGACCGGCGAGCGCGTCGCGGTCATCCCCGCCGAACTCGGCGAACTCCCGGCCCTGCGCGGGTACGAGGACGAGGAGGCGCTCACCGAGCTGGCCCAGCGCTGCCGGCAGCGCGAGTTCGCGCAGGGCGAGGTGATCACCACGGCGGGCGAGGGCGCCGACCGTGTGTACCTCCTGGCCCACGGCAAGGTCGAGCAGCTGGGCGAGGGACCGTACGGCGACGAGGCGATCCTCGGAGTCCTCGCCGACGGGGCGTACTTCGGCGACGACGCGCTCACGGATCCGGACGCCACGTGGGCGTGGACCGCTCGCGCGGCCACCGCCTGCACGGTCCTCGAACTCACCCGCGACGACGTGCGCAACCTCGCCGAGCGCGCCGGTTCGCTCGCCACCCACCTCGCGGGCGTGGCCGCCCTGCCCCACCAGCGCACCAACAAGTACGGCGAGGCCGAGATCGACCTCTCGGCCGGCCACGTCGGCGAGGCGGTCGTCCCGCACACCTACGTCGACTACGACGCCTCGCCCCGCGAGTACGAACTGTCGGTCGCCCAGACGGTGCTGAAGGTGCACAGCCGGGTCGCCGACCTCTACAACCAGCCGATGAACCAGACCGAGCAGCAGTTGCGGCTCACGGTCGAGGCGCTGCGCGAGCGCCAGGAGCACGAGCTGATCAACAACCGCGAGTTCGGCCTGCTGGCCAACTGCGACTACGGTCAGCGGCTCCAGCCGCACGACGGCGTGCCCAGCCCGGACGACATGGACGAGCTGCTCTCCCGCCGCCGCGGATCGAAGATGTTCCTCGCCCATCCGCGTGCCATCGCCGCCTTCGGGCGCGAGTGCAACAAGCGCGGTCTCGTCCCCGAGTCCATCAAGGTCAACGGCAACCGGATCCCCACCTGGCGCGGGGTGCCGATCTTCCCGTGCAACAAGATCCCCGTCTCCGACGCCCGGACCACCTCGATCATCTGCATGCGCACCGGCGAGGCCGACCAGGGCGTGATCGGCCTGCACCAGACCGGTATCCCGGACGAGATCGAGCCGAGCCTGTCCGTGCGCTTCATGGGCATCGACGAGCAGGCGATCATCTCCTACCTCGTCACGGCCTACTACTCGGCGGCCGTGCTCGTCCCGGACGCCCTCGGCGTCCTGGAGAACGTGGAGGTCAGTCGCTGGCGCTGAACCGGCGGGCCGGCGACGGGGGCCCCGATCCGGCCCCCGTCGCCACCGGATCCGCCGTGACAGAGCGAGCGACCCGAGGGGGCGCGCGGCCGTCGAGCCACGCGACGCGCCCGCTCGGGGTGGACGAGACGGAGGTGACCGTGACCATGACCAGCGCGGGTGCCGCGACCGACGGCCAGGGCGCCGTGGCACTCCTCGACCAGACACGCACCGTCGTGGACCCGCATCTGCGCTCGACCGTGGAGTCCCTGCCGGGCTCCATGCGCTCGGTGGCGATGTACCACTTCGGTTGGGAGCACGCCGACGGTTCGCCCGCCGCCGGGGCCGCCGGCAAGGCCATCCGGCCGGCCCTGGTGCTCGCCGCGGCGCGGGCGCTCGGCGCCGAACCGGCGCCCGCGGCGCGGGCCGCCGCCGCGGTGGAGCTCGTGCACAACTTCACGCTGCTGCACGACGACATCCTCGACGAGGACCCGACCCGGCGGCACCGTCCCACGGCCTGGACCGTCTTCGGCGTCCCGGACGCCCTCCTTGCGGGCGACGCCATGCTCGCGCTCGCCCTGCGGCTCCTCGCCGAGGAGGGCCGGCACCCGGCGTCCGCCGCGGCCTCGGCCCGGCTCGCCGCCTGCGTGATCGAGATCTGTGCCGGGCAGCAGGCGGACTGCGCCTTCGAGCAGCGTGCCCCGAGCGAGGTCTCCCTGGAGGAGTGCCTCGCGATGGCCACCGCGAAGACGGGCGCGCTGCTGGGCTGCGCGTGCGCGCTGGGCGCGCTCTACGCGGGCGCGGGGGCCGAGGAGGTCGCGGCCATGGACGCGTTCGGCCGCGAGGCCGGGCTCGCGTTCCAGCTGATCGACGACCTGATCGGGATCTGGGGTGATCCGGACCGCACAGGCAAGCCGGCCGGCGCCGATCTCGCCGCGCACAAGAAGTCGCTGCCCGTGGTGGCGGCGCTGGCCTCGGGCTCACCGGCGGGGGAGGAGCTGGCCGCGCTGTACGCCCGGCCGACGCTCGACGCGTTCGCGGTGCGCGCCGCGGCGGGGGCCGTCGAGCGGGCGGGCGGCCGCGACTGGGCGCAGGCCGAGGCGGCCGATCGGATGGCCCGGGCCGTCCACCAGCTCTCCCTCGCGGTGCCGGACCTCACGGCCGCGGGCGACCTGCTGGCCCTCGCGGAGTTCGTGACCCGCCGCAGCCGCTGAGGGGTCAGGCCGCCGGCACGATGCGGTTCACCACGGTCTCGATCAGGGTGTCCAGTTCCCGGTCGTCGTGGAGGCCCGGCACGGTGAAGTGGTCCACCAGCAGGCCGGTGAGGGCGAAGTAGAGCAGCAGGACCGTGTCCTCGTCGCCGGGCATCCCGGCGGCGAGGTGCAGGCGGATGTTCTCGTCGAGGTCCCCGCGCAGCACCTCGGTGAGCCGGCCGCGCAGCTCGGGGCGCCGGGTGGCCTCCAGTCGGAGCTCGAAGAGCCCCAGGTAGCAGCTGCGCTCGGCGGCCATCCGCCGGGCGAGCCAGCGCATGAGCTCCACCACCAGCTCCCGGCTCGGCTCGGGGAGCATGGCCGTGTCCAGGGCGCCCGCCTCAGGGGTCAGGCGGACGAAGATCCGCTCCCCGACCTGGGAGAGCAACTGGTCCCGGTCGGTGAAGTAGTTGGACGAGGTGCCCGTGGGGACGCCCGCCCGGGCGTCGACCGCCCGGAAGGTCAGACCGCGGGCGCCTTCGTCCGCCATCACCTCGATCGCCGCGTCGAGCAGTGCCGCGCGGCGCTCTGGGTTTCTCGCCACTTGGGGCTCCATCCGTGATTTCTACGTGCTCGTCGAAGATAGGGGTTGCGTAACCACTACAAGTGAAGCACTATATCTGTCGTGGTTGCGATCGCGGCCACGTCCGAAGAGTGAAGAGGTTCGGTTTGCGCAAGCTCACGTACTACATCGCCTGCACCATCGACGGCTTCATCGGTGACCCCGAGGGCGACGCCGCTTCCCTGTACGCGTTCACGACCCCCGCGTACCTGGAGTGGATGGGGGCCGAGTACCCGGAGACGACCCCCTCCCACATGCGCGAGGCGCTCGGCATCGACGCCCCCCACCGGCACTTCGACACCGTCGTCCAGGGGCTGGCGTCCTACCGGATCGCCCTGGACGTGGGTGTGACCAGCCCGTTCGCCCACCTGAGGGAGTTCGTCGCGACCAGGTCCCTCACCGAGTCGCCCGATCCGAACGTCGAGCTGATCGCCGACGACCTGGTCGGCCGGATCCGCGCCCTCAAGGCGGAGGACGGCCCCCTCGGCATCTGGCTCTGCGGCGGCTCCACCATCGCCGGCGCGCTCGTCGACGAGATCGACGAACTGGTCATCAAGACCTACCCGCAGGTCTACGGCTCCGGCATGCCGATGTTCGGTGCCGACTTCGAGCCCCGCGACTTCGAGCTGGGCGAGGTGCGCACCTTCGACAACGGCGTCCTCGTCCGCACGTACACCAGGAAGCGGTGACAGGGGGCGCGCCCTACCCTGGAAGGTATGGGCAGCGAAGCGCGTCGCACCACCCACGACCCCCGGGCCGAACAGTCCTGTCCGGCCTGCGGCCGCCCCGTCGGCACGACGGCCAGGCGGCACAAGGCGCTGGGGGTCTGGGTGCCGATCTGGGAGACGCAGCCGTGCCGGAACCGCGACTGCAGCCTCTTCGAGGGGGAGCCGGACGCCCCTGAGGAGGCCACGGCGCCCCCCTCCGCCGACAGCACCGGCGCGGCGGTGCCGCACGGCGTCGAACAGGAGGGGGCGGAAGCCACGACCACGCACGTGACCGGCAAGAACGGCGAGACCGGGAGAAGTCCGGCCACGGGGTGACCGGCCGCGCGGCGGAGCCGGTCATACCGCTACAGTCCGCGCATGTCATCGGAGTCGACGGAAGTCTGGACCGGCTGGTACCGGGACCGCAGCGGCGCGGAAGCGATCGTCATCACGGCGGACGGCAGGCGGGTGTCCACCCGCATCAGGGGAATCGAGTACGCGGGCGCGTCCTTCGACGCCCTGCGCGCCGCCGGCGAGGGCGTCGAAGCCCTCACGGGATGTGTACTGGAGTGGGACCTGCCGCTCCCCGTCGTCGCGGACGGCGCGACGGAACAGGCCACCCTCGGCTGTCTGCTGACGCTCGGTGAGCGCGCCGACCTGAGCCTGACCCTCCACTACGGCGGCACCGCCTACGAATCCGGCATCGCCGGGGGCGACTTCGACGAGGCCCTCGACCGGCTCCGGCGACAACTGCCGTCCGGGGCCACCTTCACCCGCCGCCTCCTCCAGGCCGCCTGAGAAGCGGGCGCGCCGCGGCTCCGGCCGCGTCGGCGTGTCCGCCCCGCCCCGGCCAGGGGGCGGGACGCGCGGCGGCCCGTCAGGCCAGGCCGTCCCACCCCCAGCGCGGGGTCGGACCCGGGTCGCCCAGATCCGTGCCCGGCGCCGAGGCCGACACGTCCTTGGCGATCCGGGTGCCCCAGTCGAAGTACTCCACGACCCGGCGGCGCAGCAGTGCGTCGTCCGGCAGCTCCTTCTCCACCGCCACCGTCATCAGCTCCATCCAGCGCAGGCGCTGCTCCTCGGTGATGGCGAGCCCGAGGTGGGCGCGGAGCAGCGCCTGGTGGCCGCCGAGGCGTGCCGTGAAGTCCGCGGGCCCGGAGAAGACCTCCGCGAGCCAGACGGCGACGTGCTGCACGTGCGTGGGAGTGAAGTCGGCGAAGACCGGGGCGAGGACCGGGTCGGTGAGCACCGCCTCGTAGAAGGTGTCGGAGAGCCGGCGCAGGGCGTCGGCGCCCCCCACCGCCTCGTACAGGGACTTCTCTGGCTGGGCGGTCATCGTGCGCCTCCGTGATCCTCGGGTGCGAGTGCGCGCGGCGAGGCGCGCCGGGGCCGTCCGCCCCGGTGGGACACACCCCGGCCGGGGCGCTCCACGACCCAGGATTCACGCAACGGGGCTCCGCACCAAGGATGTTCGCCCTCGGCGCGTTCTTCCCGGACCGGCGGCGGCAGTCGTTCCCGCCGGAGCCGCCGGCCGCCGCACGTCCACCGGCACGCCCGCTCCCACGGCCGAGGGCCACCGGCAGCGGCTGCCGGTGGCCCTCGACGGAACGGGTCCGTGGATCAGGAGACCTTGAAGGCCGAGGCGATCCCGTTGCGCCACAGCTGGTCCACCCGGGAGCGTTCCTGGGAGTTGGGCTGGGCGTTGGTGCAGGACGTGCCCGGACCGCCGCCGGACATCAGCTCGCTGCACGGACCGCTGTAGTGGTCGGGCAGGCCGAGGACGTGACCGGTCTCGTGCGCGGTGACGCGGGTGGAGTTGTACTGCTGGTTCTGGCGGTAGTCGAGGAAGATGTAGCCGTTCCCGTGGCCGTCGGTGCTGGCGTACGAGCCGCGGGAGTCGTTGCCCTCGTAGTAGCGGAAGTCGGGGTTGCTGCCCTCGACCAGCCGCACGTTGACGACGGAGCTGTTCCATATCTGGGCGCTCCGCGAGATCTGCGTGCGGAACGACGGGGCGTTGGCGGCGCTGTACACGACGGTGACGGCGAGCGCGCCCGGGTTGGCGGCCCGCTTCTCGGCCACGGACTTCATGACGGCCTCGTAGAACGCCTTGTTCGCCTTCGCCTCCTGCTGCGAGCCGGCGTAGGCCGTGTAGCCGGACGACGGTGCGGCGGAGGCGGCGGAGGCGGTGGGGGCGGCTCCGAGGGCGATGGCGAGTCCGAGGCCGAGGGTGGCGGCCAGGGTGGTCGAGAGGACCTTGGGGTGTGTCATGGGGGGGCTCCTCCTGTGGGGTTGGGGAGAGTCTGGAGGGAGCCCGGGGGTCAGCGGATGATGGCAGCAGGGGATAGTCCGAACACATCACCGTCAGGAAAACGAATGCCCAACTCCCTTCGAATGGCGGGGAATTGATGTGACATGGGTGTCTGGTGCGACTCAGGGCGCCGTCCTACGCTCGACGTATGGACCTGGAGGTCAGACATCTGCGCGTACTCTGCGCCATCGCGGACACGGGCAGCCTGCACAAGGCGGCACGCCAGCTGGGCATGACCCAGCCCTCGGTGACGACGCAGCTGCGCCGGATCGAGAACGCCCTGGGTGCCGAACTGTTCTCGCGCGGCCGCACCGGCTGCCGGCCCACCCCGCTCGGCCGCGCGGTCCTCAGCAGGGCCCGGCCACTGGTCGACCAGATGGCCGTGCTGATCACCGAGACCAGGGCCGCGGCGGCGGGCGGCGACGGCCCGCGCCTGCGGGTCGGTTCGACCGCGAGCCGGGCCCTGCCGGGCTGGCTGCGCCGGCTGCGCCACAACCGGCCCGGCACCGACATCGCGCTCCACATGGACGTCTCCGCCAACGCCCTGCTGCGGTCGGTCGCCGCCGGACAGCTGG
The DNA here is from genome assembly GCF_043201055.1 of Streptomyces sp. NPDC048338. Classification (NCBI taxonomy): domain Bacteria; kingdom Bacillati; phylum Actinomycetota; class Actinomycetes; order Kitasatosporales; family Streptomycetaceae; genus Streptomyces; species Streptomyces sp. NPDC048338. The sequence continues at coordinate 122,606 of NZ_JBICYQ010000012.1, read as the reverse complement.
ACGTGGCCTTCGTCCACGAGGTCGAGGGCTGCCCGCTCCGCGTCCCCCACGGCCTCCAGGAGCGGGTCCTGGTCGAGCGGGAGCCGCAGTTCATCTCCCTGGCCCGGGACCATCCGGCCGCGCGCCGGCCCGTCGTGGAGCTGGCCGAGCTCGCCGAGGACCGCTGGATGGTCGATCCGACCGTGGACGGCGAGTGGGACGGACTGCGGCGGGTCCTCGGCGAGGCCGGAATCGACCCCCCGCTGCTGCACGGGGACTACCACACGGCCGCCGCCCTGGTCGTGCTCGGCGAAGCGGTGACGCCCTGTCAGCCCACCTCGGGCCCCCGCGAGGACATGGCGATCCGCCCCCTGCGCGACGACCCCCTGGGCGTGCGCCTCTTGCTGTACGCCCGGGTCGGGGCCCCACTGGATCCGCTGTTCGCGGACCTCGCGGCGGCCTACCAGGAGGCCGCACTGCGGGCGGCGCCGTACCGCGAGTGGCTGCGGCGCCACGGGATGTCGGTGGGGCCGTGCATGATGACGGCATGACGGATCCCGTGGCCGCGGCCACCCTGACGGCACGAGGCCCTGCCTGGAACGTCCCGCCCGGCGCACGGCGCCCGGCGCTGCGTTCCGGACACAGCCGTGAGGGCACCGGGAAGGCCGCCACACGGCTCCGGACCCCGGCGGCGGACACCGGCGCGGGAGCGATGCGTTGAGCGCCGCACACGTCCGCCACGCCCTTCCCGCCGATCTGGACCGGGTGGCCGAACTGGCGGCGGAGCACGCCGCGTACGAGAAGTCCGCGCCTCCGGCGCCGGGGCTCGCGGACCGGCTCGCGCGGCTGCTGTTCGGGCCCGGACCCGCCCGGCTGCGCTGCCTGGTGGCCCAACTCCCCGACGGGACCCTCGCGGGCTACGCGACCTGCTCCCCGGAACTCTCCACCTGGGACGCCGCCGAGTACCTCCACATGGACTGCCTCTACCTCTCGGCCGACCACCGCGGCCTGGGCCTCGGCCCGCTCTTCGTGGCCGCCCTGCGCGAGGAGGCCCGTGCGCTCGGGCTGAGCGAGATCCAGTGGCAGACCCCGGTCTGGAACGAGGGCGCGATCCGCTTCTACGACCGCCTGGGCGCCGCCTCCCTGGAGAAGCGCCGCTACTTCCTCCCCGTCGAGGAGTCGCCGTGACCGCGTCGGAGGAGTCCCTGTCCGACGCGTCCGCGGCGACCGGCGGAGTGTGGCGCGTGCGGGACCGCGAGGACACCCCGGTGGGCGAGATAGCCGTCGAGGAGGCCGACTTCCCCTGGCTCGCCGGCACGTTCGCCCCCGGCCCGGGCTTCGCCGCGGTGAAGTCCCTCTTCGCCCGCGAGATCGAGCTCCTCGGCCCGGTCATGGAGGGGGCGTCCGACGAGCAGGTCGACGCCTGGGAGACGGCGTACGACGCCGTACGGGCCGCCGTGACGCTGGAGTCCCCGTCGGGTCCGGTGGCCGAGTTCCTGCTGCACGTCGACGGCGACCAGGCCTGGTTCCGCTGGAGCGACGAACCGTTCGAGGACTGACGGGCGCGGCTCCACCTGCCCGGGCCCCCGCCTCGGCGCAGAAAGAAGACCGCACCCGGGCCGTCGAGGCCGCCGTGTTCGGCGGCCTGCGGACCGGGTGCGGACAGGTGGGCGACGCGACCCGCGTGGGTGCGGGTCGGACGGCCCGGCCGGAGGTCAGGCCTTCTTGGTCTCCCAGAAGATGCGGTCGACCTCGGCGATGAGCTCGAGAGCCTTCTCGCCCGTCTTCGGGTCCGTCGACGCCTTGGCGGCCGAGAGGGCCTTCAGGGTGTCGTTGATGAGCTGGTGCAGCTCGGGGTACTTCTCGAAGTGCGGGGGCTTGAAGTAGTCGCTCCACAGCACGGAGATGTGGTGCTTGGCGAGCTCCGCGCGCTGCTCCTTGATGACCGTGGCGCGGGCGCGGAAGTGCGCGTCCTCGTTGGCCTGGTACTTCTCCTGGACGGCCTTGACCGACTCGGCCTCGATCCGGGCCTGGGCCGGGTCGTAGACACCGCAGGGGAGGTCGCAGTGGGCGCTGACCTTCACCTTGGGGGCAAACAGGCGGGAGAGCATGCAGCTGTCCTTCCTCGTGATCGTCTTCTCAGGTGGGACATTACTCCGTGAGAAGCCTGATTTCGCGAGCGCCCCCTGGGGCTTAGGACAAAAGTCCAGGGTCACCATGGGACTCGTGGACGATCGGACCGGGAGGTGCCGGATGGCAGAGTCGGGGCGGGAAGCGGGGCGCGGATCCGGCGCCCTGTTCGGCATCGCCGAGGTGACGGGGGTGTCCATGGTGCCCACGCTGCTGCACGGTGACCGGTTGCTGGTCCACTACGGGGCGCGGGTGCGGCCGGGAGACGTCGCCGTGCTGCGTCATCCCCTCCAGCAGGACCTGCTCATCGTGAAGCGGCTGGCCGAGCGACAGGGCCCCGCCTGGTGGGTGCTCGGCGACAACCGGGACACCGAGGGCGACAGCCGGGTCTTCGGGGCGGTGCCCGCCGAGCTGGTGCTCGGGCGGGTGCGCCTGCGCTACCGCCCCGTCACGCCGGGGCGTCAGCGCTCGCCGGCCGTGCTGCTGTCCTGGCTCTTCTCGTCCGTCCGTCCGGTCGGGTCCCGCCGCTCGTCCGGCGCGGCGTCCTCGGTCCGCTCGGCCTCCAGGCGCTTGCGGGCCCGGTAGGCGGCCACGTTGGCGCGGGTCGCGCAGCGGTCCGAGCAGTAGCGGCGGGAGCGGTTGGTCGAGGTGTCCAGATAGGCGTTGCGGCAGGGCGGCGCCTGGCACAGGCCGAGCCGGTCGGCGCCGAACTCCGTGAGGTGGAAGGCGAGTCCCATCGCGGCGATCGCCGCGTAACCCGCGGTCGCGTTCGAGGGGTGGTCGGCGAGATGCATGTGCCAGCGCGGGCGCCCCTCCTCGTCCAGGTAGTCGTGGCCGGAGATCTGCGGGCTGACCGGGAACTCCAGCAGCAGCGAGTTCAGCAGGTCCACGGCCTGGGTGTGCTCGCCCTCGTCGGCCGCGGTGAAGACGGCCCGCAGCCGGGCGCGTACCGAGCGGAAGCGCGTGATGTCGGCGTCGGTGGCCCGCCGGGCCATCTGGGACGCGGCGCCGAAGAGCTCGCGGATCACCTCGACCGAGGTCAGGGAGTCCTTGTTGCGTGCGGGCTCCTCCGTGTTGACCAGACGCACGGCGTAGTCAGAGTAATGGGCCAGTTCCACTTGTAGTCCTTACGCTGGCAGTCTAGGGTCGGGTGCGGGAGGGGTAACAGCTGTTTCCCCTTTAAGGGTATTACGACGAGGGCGAGGTACGGCGATGACGGACGCGGCGACCACCGGAACCGACTGGACGGCCTGGCAGCGGAGCTGGGACCGCCAGCAGGAGTGGTACATGCCGGACCGCGAGGACCGGTTCCGCGTGATGCTCGACATGGTCGAGGCCGTGGTGGGACCGGAGCCCCGCGTCCTGGACCTGGCGTGCGGTACAGGGAGTATCACGGATCGGCTGCTCCGGAGGTTCCCGGGTGCGACGAGCGTCGGTGTCGACCTCGACCCCGCGCTGCTCGCCATCGCCGAGGGCTACTTCGCCGGCGACGAGCGCGTGACCTTCGTGACCGCCGACCTGAAGGACCCGCGCTGGACGGACGGCCTGCCGCACGACTCGTACGACGCCGTGCTCACCGCCACCGCGCTGCACTGGCTCCACACCGAGCCCCTCACCGCCCTCTACGGGCAGCTGGCCGGACTGGTGCGCGACGGCGGCGTCCTCATGAACGCCGACCACATGATCGACGAGACCACCCCCCGCATCAACGCGGCCGAGCGCGCCCACCGCCACGCCGCCATGGACCGGGCCCGGACGGACGGGGCGCTGGACTGGGCGGACTGGTGGGCGGTGGCCGCCGCCGACCCCGTGCTCGCCGAGCCCACCGCCCGGCGCTTCGAGATCTACGGCGAGCACGCGGACGGCGACATGCCCTCGTCGCGCCGCCACGCCGAGATCCTGCGCGCGGCGGGCTTCGCCGAGGCCCGCCCGGTGTGGGCGTCGCCGTCGGACACGCTGGTCCTGGCGGTGAAGTAGCCCGACGCGGACGGAGGGGCGGTACGGGATGCCCGTACCGCCCCTCCGTGTCGTGCCGTCGCGCGTCCTACAGCACCTTGGACAGGAACGCCTTCGTCCGGTCGTGCTGCGGGTTGCCCAGGACCTCGCGCGGGTGGCCGGACTCGACCACGACGCCGCCGTCCATGAAGACGAGCGAGTCGCCCACCTCGCGGGCGAAGCCCATCTCGTGGGTGACGACGACCATCGTCATGCCGGACTCCGCGAGGTCGCGCATGACGTCCAGGACGTCACCCACCAGCTCCGGGTCGAGCGCCGAGGTCGGCTCGTCGAAGAGCATCAGCTTCGGTTCCATCGCCAGAGCACGGGCGATGGCGACGCGCTGCTGCTGGCCGCCGGAGAGCTGCGAGGGGTAGTTCCCCGCCTTGTCGGCCAGGCCGACCCGGTCGAGCAGCCGCTCGGCGCGCTCGCGGGCCACGGCCTTGGACTCGCCCTTCACCTGGATCGGCGCCTCCATGACATTGCCCAGGGCCGTCATGTGCGGGAACAGGTTGAAGCGCTGGAAGACCATGCCGATGTCGCGGCGCTGGGCGGCGACCTCGCTGTCCTTCAGCTCGTAGAGCTTGTCGCCCTTCTGGCGGTAGCCCACCAGCTCGCCGTCGACGTACAGCCGGCCGGCGTTGATCTTCTCCAGGTGGTTGATGCACCGGAGGAAGGTCGACTTGCCGGAACCGGACGGGCCGATCAGGCAGAACACCTCGCCGTTGTTCACCTCGAGGTCGATGCCCTTGAGGATGTGCGCGGCGCCGTAGGACTTGTGGACGCCCTCGGCCTTCACCATGGCGGTCATCGGGTCACCGCCTCACGGTTGGAGAATCGGGAGAGGTTCGCCTTGATCTTCTGCCACGGGGTGGGCGGCAGGGAGCGCAGCGACCCGCGGGCGTAGTGCCTCTCCAGGTAGAACTGGCCGACGCTGAAGACGGAGGTCAGGATCAGGTACCAGATCGAGGCGACGAAGAACATCTCCATCACCGCGAACGAGGTCGAGGCGATGTCCTGAGCCGCCCGCAGCAGGTCGGGGTACTGCACCGCCACGACCAGGGACGAGGTCTTCAGCATGTTGATGAACTCGTTGCCCGTCGGCGGGATGATCACCCGCATCGACTGGGGGAGCACGATGCGCCGCATCGTCTTCGCCTGGCTCATGCCCAGCGCGTGCGACGCCTCCGTCTGGCCCTCGTCGACCGACTGGATGCCGGCCCGGACGATCTCCGCCATGTACGCGCCCTCGTTGAGGCCGAGACCCAGGAGGGCGGCCAGGAAGGGGGTCATGACATCGGTCATCTCGTCCTTGTAGAACCCGATGTTGAAGATCGGGAAGATCAGGGCGAGGTTGAACCAGATCAGCAGCTGCACGTAGACCGGGGTGCCGCGGAAGACCCAGATGTAGAGCCAGGCGACGGTGCTCGTCACCGGGTTCTTGGACAGGCGCATGACGGCGAAGACCACGCCGAGCACCAGACCCAGCGCCATCGAGGCGACGCTGATCAGGACCGTGTTCCCCAGGCCTTCGAGGATGCTCGGGTCGAACAGCTTCTCGGGAACGGTCGCCCAGCGGACATCGCCCTGGGAGAACGCGACACCGAGCAGCACCAGCAGGGCCACCACGACGACGCCGGCGACCCAGCGACCGTAGTGGCGGACCGGAATGGCCTTGATGGCCTCCGGCGGGATCTCCGCCGGGGCGGGGGACGCCCCGGCGGGAACCTTGTCGACCTTGTCTTTGTCGAACTTGTCAGTCACAACGACTGCCCTTCAGTGGTGCGGGGAAGTCAGGAGCCGCCGTTGATCTTGGCCGCGGGGATGGCGCCGTCACCGGCGTTCCACTTCTCGAGGGCGGTCTTGTAGGAGCCGTCCTTGATGGCGGCGTCCAGGGCTTCCTTCAGCGCGTCACGGAGCTGGGTGTTCTTCTTGTCGACGGCGATGCCGAAGAGGCCGGCGTCGGTCTTGTTCGCGATGGCCTCGAAGTCGTTGCCGCCGCCCGCGGTCTGCGCGATGTACGCGGCGACCGGGGAGTCGTTCAGGTCGGCGACGGCGCCGCCCGCCTTGACGCGGGTCTGGGCCTCGGCGTCGGTCGGGAAGGACTCGAAGGTGAGGGCGGGCTTGCCGTCCTTCTTGCACTTCTCGGCCTGGTCCTTGGCGGCCTGCTCGTACGTCGTGCCGCGCTGGACCGCGAGCTTCTTGCCGCACAGGTCGTCGAGCGACTTGATGTTCTCGGGGTTGCCCTTCTTCACCAGGATGCCGGTGGAGGCGGTGAAGTAGTCGACGAAGTCGACGCCCGTGCCGGTCTTCTGGCCCTTGTCGTCCAGGCCCTCCTGGCGGGCCTTCGTGTCCGTCATCGAGGACATGACGATGTCGGTGCGGCCGGTCGGCAGGGCCGTCAGCAGCGTGTCGAAGGTGCCGCTCTCGAACTGGAACTTCACGCCGAGCTGCTTGGAGAGCGCCGCGGCGATGTCGGGGTCGACACCGACGATCGTCGCGCCCTGCTTGAACTCCATGGGGGCGTAGGTGGCGTCCGTGCCGACCTTGATGACGCCGGCCTTCTGGATGTCCTCGGGGAGCTTCGAGAAGAGCGGGGCCGTGGAGGCCGCGCCGGTCTTCGTACCGCCCTCGGGCGTCGAGCCGCCCTCGGTCTGGTCGCCGCAGGCGGTCAGCAGCATCGAGCCGGCGACCGCGATGGCGGCGACCGCGGCAAGACGGGAGGTGCGGGTCTTGGCGGCAGTCGTACAGCGCGTGGAGCGTGCGGTCATGGTCGAGTTCCTCCGGCGTGTGAGGGAGTTGCCATAGGTCGCGCACGCACCTTCGAGTGTCGCGACCTCGTGTGATTACGGCATCTTGCCATTCGGACCGCCTCAAACAGACGGCCCTTCATGTCAAAATCGGGTAACGGGTGACCCCCGGATCCCGACGAGCCGGTCCTTCAGGGCCGGACCTTCTTCAGGGATACCTCGGTTCGGCCGGAAATTCTCCGGCAGGTCTCGCCATTCGGACGACACGAACGACCCGATCCGGTGTACGGGTGAACTTGTCCGGAAATCCAGTGACGCGCCGTGTCTGTACAGGGTGCCCCTGCGTCCATATGAGTCGCATCACCGCGCCAGAATGGACTCGTCGGCGGTGCTGTTCGTCCGGTAAGAAGGATCCTTACACCCCTCATCCGGGGCTCAGGGCGCGTTGTGCGGCGCGCCCGCGCGGCTGCCAGACACGGCGGCCGCGGGTTCCGCCCACCCCTCCTTAACCCGGAGTGGCAACCCTCAAACGATGAAGACTTAAGGGGTCAACCCAATGGCAGCGGAGATCGTCAATCCTCGCAGCGAGAACGGTACGGACGGGGCTCCCGAGGAGCCTTTCGACCCGGCGTTCGCGCTCCATCGCGGCGGCAAGATGGCCATTTCGGCCACCGTGCCCCTGCGTGACAAGGACGACCTGTCCCTCGCGTACACGCCCGGCGTCGCCAAGGTGTGCACCGCGATCGCCGAGCAGCCCGAGCTGGTCCACGACTACACCTGGAAGTCCCAGGTCGTCGCGGTCGTGACCGACGGGACGGCCGTGCTCGGACTCGGGGACATCGGACCGGAAGCCTCTCTTCCGGTCATGGAGGGGAAGGCCATCCTCTTCAAGCAGTTCGGAGGCGTGGACGCGGTGCCGATCGCGCTCGCCACCACCGACACCGACGAGATCGTCGAAACCGTCGTCCGGCTCGCGCCGTCCTTCGGCGGCGTCAACCTGGAGGACATCTCGGCGCCGCGGTGCTTCGAGATCGAGCGCAAGCTCCAGGAGCGCCTCGACATCCCGGTCTTCCACGACGACCAGCACGGCACGGCCGTGGTCACCCTCGCCGCACTGCGCAACGCGGCGAAGCTGACCGGTCGCACCCTCGGTGACCTGCGCGGAGTCATCTCCGGCGCCGGCGCGGCCGGGGTCGCCATCGCGAAGTTCCTCCTGGAGGCCGGGCTCGGCGACGTGGCCGTCGCCGACCGCAAGGGCATCGTGAGCCGGGACCGCGACGACCTGACCTCGGTCAAGCGGGAGCTGGCCGAGATCACGAACAAGGCGGGCCTCAGCGGTTCGCTGGAGGTCGCCCTGGCCGGCGCGGACGTCTTCATCGGCGTCTCCGGCGGTACGGTCCCGGAGGCCGCGGTCGCCTCGATGGCGCCGAACGCCTTCGTCTTCGCCATGGCCAACCCGAACCCCGAGGTCCACCCCGACGTCGCGCACAAGTACGCGGCCGTCGTGGCGACCGGCCGTTCGGACTACCCGAACCAGATCAACAACGTCCTCGCGTTCCCCGGCATCTTCGCGGGCGCCCTCCAGGTCCGGGCCTCCCGGATCACCGAGGGCATGAAGATCGCCGCGGCCGACGCGATCGCGGGCGTGGTCGCGGACGAGCTCTCCGCCGACTGCGTGATCCCGTCGCCGTTCGACGAGCGTGTCGCCCCGGCCGTCGCAGCCGCGGTCGCCGCCGCCGCGCGCGCGGAGGGCGTCGCCCGCCGCTGACGCGGCCGGCGCACACCGTTCCACCCGGAAGGGCCCCGCCCCGGTTCACCTGAACCGGAGCGGGGCCCTTCCGCGTGGGTGAGGGGGTGGGCGTGCGACGGCCGAGGCCGGGGTCTCGGCAGGCGCCGCGGGGCGGGCGGCCGAGGGACATGCGTCACACGGGTGCGTGGTTCCGCCACGCGAGCGCCGCCCCCTAGGGTCGTGGCCATGTTCGCTGCCTATGCCGCCCGAATCGACCGCGACCAGCCCCTGAACGGCCTCGAACTCGGCGAGCGCCCCGAGCCCGAGGTGCGTCCCGGCTGGACCACCGTCACCGTCAAGGCCGCCTCGCTGAACCACCACGACCTGTGGTCGCTGCGCGGGGTCGGCCTGCCCGAGGAGAGGCTGCCGATGATCCTCGGCTGTGACGCCGCGGGCATCGACGAACACGGCAACGAGGTGGTCCTGCACTCCGTGATCGGCCAGACCGGCCACGGCGTGGGACCCGACGAGCCCCGCTCCATCCTGACCGAGCGCTACCAGGGAACCTTCGCCGAGCGCGTCACCGTGCCCACCTGGAACGTGCTTCCCAAGCCCGCAGAGCTGTCCTTCGAGGAGGCCGCCTGCCTCCCCACGGCCTGGCTCACCGCCTACCGCATGATCTTCACCAACGCTGGTGTGCGGCCTGGTGACTCGATCCTCGTCCAGGGCGCGGGCGGCGGCGTCGCCACCGCCGCGATCGCCCTCGGCAAGGCCGCCGGCCTGCGGGTCTTCGCCACCAGCCGTGACGAGGCCAAGCGCAAGCGGGCCGTCGAGCTCGGCGCGCTGGAGGCGTACGAGCCGGGCGCGCGGCTCCCGCACCGGGTGGACGCGGTCATCGAGACCGTCGGCGCCGCCACCTGGTCGCACTCGGTCAAGTCCCTGCGCCCCGGCGGCACGCTCGTCATCTCGGGTGCGACCAGCGGCGACCGCCCCTCGCACGCCGAGCTGACCCGGATCTTCTTCCTGGAGCTGAAGGTCGTCGGCTCGACCATGGGCTCCAAGGACGAGCTGGAGGACCTGCTCTCCTTCTGCGCCGCCACGGGCCTGCGTCCCGTCATCGACGAGGTGCTGCCGCTGGACCGGGCCCGCGAGGGCTTCGAGAAGCTGGCCTCCGGCGACGTCTTCGGGAAGATCGTCCTGACGTCCTCCTGATGGTGCGTCGGATCCGCTGACGGGATCTCCCGCCCCGAGGAGCCGGCGGCCCGGGCGCCCGCGTGGCGGTCCTCGTCACGCGGGGGCCGAGCCCGTCCGTCCGTGCCGGAGTGGCAGCCCCGGCACGGACGGCGCGGCACCCCTAGGGGCGCAGCAGGGCGGTGATGTGCGCCGCCGCTGTGGACAGCCGGCGGCGGGTCTCCGACAGCTGGGCCGCCGTGACGCCGTGGTCGCGCGCCGCGTCCCGGATGTCGTCGCGGAACCGGTCCAGGAGGCGGTCCAGGTCGCGCGCCGGGTCCCCGGTGGAGGCGGTGTCCTTCGCCCATTCCGGTTCCGGCGCGGCGGCCGGGTCCTGCTTCACGAACGGAGGCCGGGACGCGGCGCCCCCGCCCATCAGGCCGCCGAGCTGTGCGCTGAGTTCGGACAGGCCCTCGCGGACGCCCGTGGGCCAGTCGCCCCGCGCGAAGTGGTCCTGGACCTGCTCCTGGACCTGCTTGGCGATCCGCTGGAACTCGCGCGCCTCGCGGCGGGCCGACTGGGCCTCCGCGCGTGCCTGGCGGGTCTGCTCCCGCCATTCCTGCTTCGCACGGCGCAGCTCCTCCTTGACGTCGGTGAAGGAGGAGTCGCGGGTCCGGCTCTCGCTCGCGGCCGCGCGCATCTCGCTGCGCAGCTTGCCCGCGGCCCCGCGCACGTCGTCGCGGATCTCCGCCGCCAGCTCGGAGACCGAATCGCGGATCTCCAGCTCCAGGTCGGCCAGTTCGCCCTCGCGCCCGGCGAGCTCCGCGCGACCCGCGTCGGTGATCGAGTAGACCTTGCGCCCGCCCTCGGTGGCGTGCGTGACCAGTCCCTCGGCCTCCAGCTTGGCCAGCCGCGGGTAGACGGTGCCCGCCGACGGCGCGTAGAGCCCCTGGAAGCGCTCCTCCAGGAGCCTGATGACCTCGTAGCCGTGGCGCGGGGCCTCGTCGAGGAGCTTGAGCAGGTAGAGGCGCAGGCGGCCGTGGGCGAAGACGGGCGGCATGTCAGAGCACCTTTCCGGATGCGGAGGGGGCGGCGTCGGCGTCGTCGGCGGGTTCGGGGCGGCGCAGCAGGGCGATCGATCCGGAGACCGTGGTCGCCTTGAGCGTGCCGCGGCCCTCGCCGAGCGTGCCGGTGATGCTCTTGGCCCCCCACTGTCCGCCGACCCGCAGGTCGTCGAAGGCGTTGGAGACGGAGCCGCTGGTCGTGTTCGCCTCGACCCGGGCGTCCGTCGGGTGCGGCAGGCGGATGGCGACCTCGCCGGAGACGCTGGTCAGCCTGATGTCGGCGGGCGGTGCCTCCGGGTCCGCGGCGTCGAGGTCGATGACCATGTCCCCGCTGACCGTGTCGGCCTTCACCGACCCGCCGGCGCCCTCGATCACCGTCACGTCTCCGGTCACGGAGTTGACCCGCAGGGCGCCGGTGACGGACTGGGCCTCCAGGTCGCCGGCCACGCTCTCCACGCGGACCGGGCCGGAGAGCCCGACGAGCGTGGTGTCACCCGTGACGCCGCGGACGTCCGTACGTCCCCTGATGCCGGAGATCACCGCCCCGGCGCCGACCACGCCCACCTCGACGTCCGTCCCCGCCGGGACGGCCACCGACACGACGGCCGAGCGGCGGTGCCCCTTGCGGTCGAACCACTTGAGGAAGCCCTTCCAGTGCAGGTCCTCGTAGCTGACGGTGAGGGTCGACCCCTCCTGGGTCACGATCAGCGGCGGGCCCTCGATGGAGGAGATCTCCAGGCGGGCGGAACCCTCGTCGGTGCCCACGACGTTCACCGTGCCGTTGACGACGCGCACCCGGAGCCGTGCGACGGGATCGGTCAGCGTGAGTTTCCTCGGCTCGGCGACGGACCACTCTGTCATCGTGCTGACCTCCCGTTTCGACGACGCAACATATCGCGTCTCTCGTAAAGACGATATATCGCGGTGCGGGGAAGTCAACCCCTGTCGGAAGGGCGCGCACCGGCCGCATTCATGCACCTATGCGGACAAATTGGCCTAGCGTATGGCCCATGAACGCGACCTCCGGATCGAGCCCCGTCGGCGCGCTGCTGCTGTGCCGCGCCGAGCCGTCGGCGGTCCGCCCGCCGGCACAGCTGCTGCGTGAGGAGCTCCTCCTCGCTCCGGCGGGAGAGGACTGGAGCGTCCTCGTCCCGGAGGGGAAGCCCTGGCTGCACGGCGGCGAACCCGTCGACCGCGTCGTCACCGGCTGGGCCACCGCGCTGGCCGTCTCGGCCGCGACCTGGCCCGTCCTCGCGCTCTGGTGGGACGCGGACCGGGCGGGCTTCACCCTGGCCGCCGGGTTCCGCCGCACCGTCGGCTACACCTGGCTCGCGGACGGCACCCCGGTCGGCGAGGACGAGGCCATGCGCACCTTCGCGGCCCGTCTCGCCCTCGACCCCGTCCTGGACGTGCAGGCCCTGGAACCCCTGACCGAGACCGGCCGCGACACCGACGCCCACGCCCGGCTCGCCGGCCTCGTCGCGGTCCTCGCCCGGATCGGCCTCGACCTGCCGACCGGAGTGGTCCCGGGGGACAGCGCCGACCGGCTTCGCTCGGTGGCCCTGGCCCAGGGCGCCGAACAGCTCGAATGGTCCGGCTGGCGCGACGCCGTACGGGCCGAGCTCGACGCCGTGGAGGGCAGCCGGGTCGGCCCGTTCCTGCGCGGGCCCAAGGCCCGGATGCTGTCCGCGCTCCAGCTCGGCGCGGGGGTGCCGATGCTCGCCTGGGGGATCCGCCGCCACAGCGGCGGCTGGGTCACCGCGGGCGCGATCCTGGTCGCACGCGGAGCGCTCGGGCTCGCATACGACCGGCTGCGGCCGGGCAGACTCTGACCGGCTCCCGCCGGCCGCGAGGCGGACGCCCCGCCCGTCCCCGCGGTGCTACTCGTCCTCGTCCTCGTCGTCCAGCCGGGCGAGCCAGGTGGCGAGTCGCTCCACCGGCACCTCGAAGTCGGGATTGAGGTCGACGAACGTCCGCAGCTGCTCGGCGAGCCACTCGAAGGAGACCTCCTCCTCGCCGCGCCGCTTCTCCAGTTCCTCGATGCCACGGTCAGTGAAGTACATGCGATCAGGATAGGCCGTGGCCTCCGCGTCCCCTCGCGCTCGCCCCGGGCAGGGACTAGCCTGCTTCATCATCGTTTCGGGGAGCGGGGGGCCGCTGTGACGTACGGGATCGCTCGGATACGACTGGACGACGGCACACATGTCTGGGCGCGCGTCCGCGACGCGGAGGAGCTGGGCCGCGGCGGCGGCTTCCAGGACACCGGCATCGGGGACCGGGTCGTCTCGATGGCCGGCGGACTCACGGACGTCGTGCGCGGGGTCGTCGGCTCGCTGCGGGCCGGACTCGACCCGCAGGCGCCGGTCGAGGTGGCCGTCAGCTTCGGCATCGAACTGTCCGCGCAGGCGGGCAAGGTGATCGGCGTCCTCGCGGACGGCGGCGGCAAGGCGTCCGTCTCCGTCTCGCTGACCTGGACCGAACCGGGTCCCGTCGCCCCCGCGGGCGCAGGCCCGGCCGCGGCCGGCGCGACGATCCCCGCCCAGGGCGCGCCCGGCCCGGCGCCCGACACCGTCCCGCCCCACCGTCCGGCGGCCGACGGATCCGCATGAGCGCCCTCGACGCGCTCGTGCGCCCCGCGCTCGTGCGCATCGCCGCGCCCGGAGACGGGTATGACCCGCACGGCGACCGGTACTGGGGCACGGGATTCTTCATCGCCCCGGGCTGGGTGCTGACCTGCGCCCACGTCGTGGCCAAGGGGGGGAGCGCGGTGTGGAGACACGAGCGGGCCGTGGGCCTCACCTGGCAGGGCAGGGCGGCCACCGGCGAGGTGGTGCTGGCCAAGCCGCGCCCCGAGCGGCCCGAACAGGAGCTCGGCCACTGGGACTTCCCCGACCTGGCGCTCGTCCGCGTCCCCGAGGCCACCGACGTCTCCTGCGTACGGCTCAGCGAACGGCCGCCCGTCATCACCCGGCCGGTCCCGGTCAGCCTCCACGGCTGGTCCCGGCAGACCGGCCGGGTCGGCATCCGCCAGGCCGTCGGCGAGGCGCACGCCGTCGACGGCGGGGCGCTCCTGCTGCGCTGGACCCTGCCCGTGGAGGGCCTGTCCGGCGGGCCGGTGGTCGATCTCGCGCGCGGCGCCGTCATCGGCCTCAACAAGGGCCGCGGCTCCGACGAGGGCGCCGCCGTCCCGATCACCGCGCTGCGCGAGCTGCACGACGCGCCCGGCGGCGCGATCCTGCACGAGGTCATGCGCGACCACGACCGCCACCACCTCGGCCGCTACCGCTCGCTCGCCGGGCACCCGGACTGGACCCGGGCGCAGATCCGGCTCCGGCCGCCCACCACCCAGGGCGTCGGACCGGGCCGCCGCATCCACCTGTACGGGCGGCTCGCCGAACTGCCGCCCCCCGCCGGGCCGGGCGAGGTGATGCACCTCGTCGACGAGGTCAAACGACGGGTCCTGCACGACGACTTCCAGTCCGTCCTCGAAGCCGACCCGCGCACCTGGCGGGAAGGCGTCGGACTCCTCCACGAGCTGCGCGACCCGGTGCAGGAGGCGATCCAGGACCTCGGCCTCAACGCGGTCTTCCTCTACGCCACGCTGGTCGCCCGGCACGTCACCGACCTGCACGGCGACAGCCCCGCCGTGGAGAGCCTGGTCCGCTGGATCGAGGACGAGGCCGTCGAGGCGCACCCCGCCATCCAGCAGGAGATCGCCCAGCTGCTCACCTCCGACCAGCCCGCGGCCGCCCCCGTCGCCGTACGGGAGACCGGGGCCCGCGCCGACGTCCTGGTGGAGATCGACACCCCGCACTACGGCACGCGCTTCCCGTGGCGCATCAAGCTCCTCTTCGACGGACGCACGGTCAGTCCCCTGCACCACGACGACCACGGCGTGGAGCGCGAGGGGCTGGAGGAGACCCTGCGCGGGCCGCTCGCCGACGCGCTGAGCCACGGCGACAGCGGCGAGCACCTGGCGGCCGTGGAGGCGGTGCTGCCGCTCGACCTGTTCGACCTGGCCATCGACGGATGGCGGCTCACGCCCGACGACGGACTCCTCGGCGCGTACGCGCTCACCCTGGGCCAGCAGCGGACGGTCGTCGTCCGCCACGCCGGCCGCCGGACCGCACCCCCGTCGCACGAGTGGCTCAAGCGCTGGCGGGCCGCCGAGCACGGCCCCCTGCGGGCGATCCCGCTGCGCGCCGAGGTGCCGGCCGCCGGGGCCGAGGCGCACGCCCCGCACGTGCGCCGGGAGACCCCACGGCAGGCGTTCGCCCGCCTCCTCGACGCCGACGAGGGGGCCGTACCGGTCTTCTGCGGCCGGGTCGGCGTCGGCGAGGGCAAACGGGCCATGGCCGCGGCGCTCGCCGCCGGCCACCCGCTCGCCCTGTGGCGGACGGGACCGCACCCGGACGGCGACTGCGCCGACTTCCACGAACAGGCGGGCCGGCTGCTCGCCGCGGCCGGGCGTGCCGACGGGCTGCACCGGCCGGTCCGCACCCTGCGGATCAGGGCCGGCGACGAGGAGGCCGACCCCGGGGAGCGGTCCGCCGACGCCTGGGCCGAGCACCTGGCCGTCCTCGTCGACCCGCCCGACCGCCCGCCGCACGCCCCTCCGCTCCAGGGTCCCGACATCCTCGGCGAGGAGGGCGCCCCTTGACCGGACGGACCACACGGCGGACCCTCCGCGCCCCCGCGGCACGGCCGGCACCCGGACCGGGCGCCACGCCCCCGCGCGCCACGAACCGGCGGCCGGCCGCCGTCCCTCCCGGGCCGCACGCCCCCGTCTCCGCAGCCGCACCACGCCTCGCACCAGGCTTCGCACCGACGGCACGAAACCGCCGAACTCCCGGACGACCGGACCGATTCGAGGGCCGCGCGACCCGCCCGGGACGTACGGTCGACAGGGCGGGCCACCCCACCACAGCCAGGAGGAGTCCATCGTGAACGATTGGCGCATCTACCGTGGTGCCGGCCACCCGCACGACGAGATCAGACGGCTGCCTCCGCCACCCCCCTGGCGCGACTTCTCGGCCGGCGGCGCCGACGACACCCTGGCCGGATCCGACCGGCGGCTCGGGGTGCGCCGCCGGCTCGTCCAGAACCACCACCCCCGCCCCGCCGAGACCGACGCCGTCAACGCCGCCCTGTACCTGCGCCGCCCGCTGCTCGTCACCGGCAACCCCGGGACCGGGAAGTCCACCCTCGCCCACGCCGTCGCCCACGAACTGGGCCTGGGCCGCGTCCTGCGCTGGCCGATCGTCAGCCGCTCCACCCTCCAGGACGGGCTCTACCGCTACGACGCCATCGGCCGCCTCCAGGACGTCCAGCTGGAGCGCGCCCAGACCGGCGCCCCCGGCTCGACCGCCGCCGCCGCCGCCCCCGCCGGCATCGGCTCGTACATCCGCCTCGGTCCGCTCGGCACCGCGCTGCTCCCCTCCGACCAGCCGCGGGTGCTGCTCATCGACGAGCTCGACAAGAGCGACCTCGACCTGCCCAACGACCTGCTGAACGCCCTGGAGGAGGGCGAGTTCGCCGTCCCGGAGCTGGAGCGCCTCGCCGACCGCGAACCGGTGGTCGAGGTGCTCACCGACGACGGCCGCAAGGTCCCGGTGCAGGGCGGCCGGATCCGGTGCTCCACCTTCCCCTTCATCGTGCTCACCTCCAACGGCGAACGCGACTTCCCCGCGGCCCTGTTGCGCCGCTGCATCCGGCTCGAACTGGAGCCGCCGGGCGAGGAGCAGCTCCGCGCCATGATCGAGGCGCACCTCGGTGCCGACGCCGCGGCCGGCGAACAGACCCTCGTCAGCCGCTTCCTGAACCGCGAGCCCGGCGAGGTCATCGCCACCGACCAGCTCCTCAACGCCATCTACCTGACCCAGCACGCCCCCCGCGCCGAGCGGGTGACCAGGGAACGTATCGCGGACATGCTCATGCAGCCGCTCGATCAGCCGAGGTGATGGCCGGATGCACCGGATGCATCTGGAAGAACTCACGCGCAGACTCCGGGCCGGCGGCCAGCACCCCACCGCCGAGGAGCTGGCCGACGTCGTCTGGCTCGCCCAGTGGCTGCCGGGCGCCGCCGCGCCGGACCCGGCCACGGGTCCGCCGGTGGACCCCGCCGTGCCCGAACCACCGGGGGAGGGACGAGAACCGGCCGTCCCCGACCTGGAGGGACCGGACCGGGACGGCGAGTCCGCCCCCCGGCTCTCCGGGCCGGGCCCGGACACCGTCGGTCTCCACATGCCCCGCGGCGGCGCCCGCCCCACCGGCGGCGGCACGGGCGGACGCGCCGCCCTGCCCGTCCGCGCACCCGGCGCCAACGCCCTGCCCGGCCTCCTCGGGCTGCAGAAGGCGCTGCGCCCGCTCCGGCACTACGCGCTGTTCCCCGTGCGGCCCGGCGAGGGCGTCCTCGACGAGGAGGCGACCGCCGAGCGCAGCGCCGCCGCCGGCATCCTCACGCCCGTCCTGCGTCCCGCCGCCGGCCGCCGACCCGACATCCAGCTCCTCATGGACACCGGCCCCGCCATGGTCGTCTGGACCCGGATGGTCGAGGAACTGCGCCAGGCCTGCCAGCAGTCCGGCGCCTTCCGGGACGTCCAGGTGCACCGGCTGTACGACACGGGCGAGGGGCCGCCGCGCGTCACCACGACCTCCGGACCCGACGGACGGCCCCGCCTGCGCCCCGGCGACCAGCTCCACGACCCCACCGGCCGCCGCCTCACCCTGATTGTCAGCGACTGCGTCGGCCCGCTCTGGCGGCGCGGCGCTGCGCAGCGGCTCATCCACCAGTGGCCCCGCAGCTCGCCGCTCGCCCTCGTCCAGCCGCTGCCTCCGCGGCTGTGGCCGCGTACCGCCCTGACCGTGGAACCCGGCACCCTGTTACGCCCCTCGGGTCCCGGCGGACACACCCTCTTCCAGCCCGACGAGGAGCCCTGGGAGCCCGTCGCGGAGGACACCCGCGCGGTGCCCGTCCTGACGCCGACCCCCGAGGCGTTCGCCTCCTGGGCGCGGCTGTTCGGCGGCCAGGGCACCGGAGCCGTACGGGGCTGGGCCGCCCGGATCGGTCCCGACGCCGTCCGGACGGGGGACGCCGCCGCCGCGGACGCCCCCGCCCGCGCCCCCCGCGAGGACGACCTGCTGCGCGTCTTCCGCGCCGGCGCCTCACCGGGCGCCCTGCGACTCGCCGTCCATCTCGCCGCCGCCCCCCTGACCCTTCCCGTCATGCAGCTCGTCCAGCGTGCGATGCTCCCCGACACCGGCCCCATGGAGCTCGCGGAGGTCCTGCTGAGCGGCCTGCTGCGGCAGCTGCCCGGGCCCACCCCGTACCCCTGCTACAGCTACCCGCCGGGTGTGCAGCAGCAGCTGCTCGGATCCCTGGACCGCAGCGCCGCCGCCCTCGTCCTCAAGCACTGCTCCGAGTACGTCGAGCGCAACTTCGGTCAGGGCATGCGGAACTTCCCGGCCCTGGCCGCCGCCCGGCTGGCCGGGCAGGCCGCCGACGAGGACACGGCCGCGCCGACCGAGGAGACGGACGAGCCGACGGGGCCGGTCGGCCCCGAGCCGGAGCTCTTCGCGCGCATCCCCGCGCGGGTGCTCCGCTTCTACCATCCCGACCTGGTCACCCCCGAGCCGCTGGCCGAGGCCCGCCGGCTGCTCGACCAGTGGCGCACCCAGTCCGACCCCTCGCTGCTGGCCGCCGCCCGCGAGCGCGCCGAGGCGGCCCTCGCGGAGGACGACCTCCCCGCCCGGATCGTGCTCGGGAAGGTGCTGTACGCGCAGGCCGGGACAGCCGCGGTACGCGGCACCGAGCGGCGCGGCGCACTGCTGCGGCGGGCCGTGACCGTACTGGAGGGAGCCGCGGGGCTGGCCGGGACCGACGAGGAGGAAGGGGCGCAGGCCCGGCTCGAACTCGCCGTCGTCCGGCACGCCCTGTGGCGCGACACCGACGACACCGCGCACCTGGACGCCGCGCTCGCGGCGCTCGCGGCGGACCCGCGCGACTGGCCCGAGAGCCACCACCACACCCTGCACCTGCGCCGCGGGCGGCTGCTGCTGGCGCGCGGCGACGGCCCCGGCGCGGTCACCGCGCTGACCGCGGCCGTCGCGTTGCGGGAGACCGGCCCCGCGCTGCTCGACCTGGCCGACGCCATGGGTCTCGCCGGACACGAGCCGGACGCGATCGCCCCCGTGCTGGACCGGGCCGGATCGCTGCTCGACGACCGGGTCGCGCTGCGGCTGCGCTGGACCACGGCCCGGGCCCGGCTCCAGGACACCGCCGGCGACGGGCCGGCCACCGACGCGGCGTACGAGGCGGCCGCGCTGCTGGCCCCCGCGGACAGCGCGCAGCGCGGCCGGCTCCTGATGGCCTGGGGCGAGTCGCTGCTGCGGCGCGCCGCGGCCGACGGCGGCACGCCGGCGGTCGACCGGGCCGAGGGCGTGCTGCGCGAGGCGCTCACCGGTCTGCCCGCCGACGCGCCCGAGCGGGCGAGGGCCCTGGTCCTGATCGGCAGCGTGCTGGCCCTGCGCTTCCACCGGGCGGGCTTCCTGCCCGACCTCTACGAGAGCCGCCATCTCCTGGAACAGGCCGTGCGCACGGTCCGCGACCCCGCGCTGCGCGCCGAGGTGTGGCTGCAACTGGGGCGGGTGAGAATGGAGTTGAGCGAAGTGGCGCGGGACGGCGTGCTCGGCGACGCGCTCACGGCGTACCAGCGCTCCTGGGAGGACGCCCGGTCCGCCCACGGCGACACCCCCGGTTCGGTCACCGGGGCCCGCGCGCTGCACGCCCAGGGCGCGGTCCTGCGGCTCATGGGCCGGACGGCGCGGGCGGGGGCCGTGCTGCGGGCCGCGGCCGAGCAGTGGCAGCGGCTGGTGTCCGCGCTGGTGGAGGTGGACTGGAACGACGTGGAACGGACCCGGACACAGCTCGCGGAGGTGACGGCACAGCAGGGGACGTACCAGGCACAGCTCTCCGGCGACACCCGTCGCCGGATCACGCCGCCGTGGTGGACCTGGAGCGGGGCCACCGGATAGGCGGCAGGGGAACGGCCGGACAACGGGGGGCGTGAATGGGCGCAGTTGAGTCGAACGGGTTTCTGACTTCCTGGCGTCGGGAAGAACCGCTGCGCCGCTACGACCGTGGGGGACAAGGGTCGGTGAGGAGGAGCCGAGGGTGTTGCAGCACACGGAGTGGGCGTCCGGTGTCGACCGGGATGCCGGTGGATCTCCGCACCTTCCCGATCTCACGGCCGTCGACCTGCGGACCTTGCGCCGCACGGAGGATCCGGAGCTCGAAGCCGCCGTCGAGCGCGTGCTGCTCCGGTGCGGCGAACTCGTCGAGTTCTGGGCCGAGGGGGCGGGAGCGGGAGGCACCCACCACTGATCGGCGGCCCCGCACCGACCGGCGGTTTCCGGTCAGATCTCGGCGACGGCCTCCGGCCGCCGCCGTGAGGAGGCGGGGATGAGCTCCGTCCCGCCGTCCGCCGCGGCGCTCGGCGCACTGGCGCGGACCCGGCCCGCGCCGGCCGGGGCCGCCCTGCTGCGCTCGGCCCTGCACGCGCGCCGCCTGGTCCTCCTCAAGGCCCTGCTGGTCCGGGCCCGCGGCGAGCGCGAGTCGGTCGACCCCGACGTGTTCCGCCGGTTCGAGACCTCCTGGCGACTGCTCGAACAGGTCGAGCGACGCAGTCCCGCGGTCGTCCGGGACGTCCTCGACTACCCGACGACCGGGCTGTGGCTGGCCGTCGCGCTCACCGGGCGGACCGGTCCGTCCCTCGACCGCCACCTCGGCCGCCTGGAGAGCCTGGCCGTCACCGCCGCGCTGCGGGCGGGCCGCCCGCTCGACCTGGCCGTCGAGGCGCCCGACGGCCTGCTCTCGCTGCCGGGCGTGGGGCGCCTGCGGCTGCGCGGCCCGGGTCCCGTCCGGATCCGGGCCCGTTCCCGGGTCGTCCGGCTGTACGACGAGAGCGCCCCGTACGCCGCCCCCACCGTCCTGCTCCTCACCGACCACCGCGGCGGCACCCTCGTCGGCCGGGGCCCCGACTGGGCCGGGCTGCCCGTACTGCCCGGCTCCACCGCCCGACTCGACGACCTGGACCCCTACCGGGTGCCGCCCGGCGGTTTCGGCGACCCGGTCCGTACCGCGACCGACCACGCCGCGACGGACCGGCCCGGCTGGGCGGCGCACTGGCGGGCGGCCCAGGACCTGCTGGCGCGCGTCGACGCGGACCGGGCGGCCGAGATCAGCCGGGCCGTCCGCGCCCTCGTGCCGCTCGAACCGGCCGGCCCGCGGTCCGTCGGCGCCACCATGAGCGCCGCACCCGGCGCCGTCCTGACGTCCCCGGCGTCCGGCGCGCCGGACCTGGCCGAGACGCTCGTGCACGAGATCCACCACAGCAAGCTCGCCACCCTGCACGAACTGGTCCCGCTGTACGCGTCCGGGCGGACCGCCCTGCACCGGGTCGGCTGGCGCCCCGATCCGCGGCCGGTCGCCGGGGTGTTCCAGGGTGCCTACGCGCACCTGGCCCTGGCCGACCTGTGGCGGCGGGCCGCCGCCTCCCCGCGGGCCCCGGGGTCCTGGCGCCGGCATGCCGGGCAGCAGTTCGACGACATCCACGATCAGGTGGGCGAAGCGCTGGCGATCCTGGTTCAATCCGATGAACTGACCACGGAGGGGCGGGAGTTCGCGATCGGCATGGCCGAGCACCACGCGAGCCTCGGCGGGCGGCCCCCTCATCGAGCGCAGTCACACTGCGTATAGCCTGTATTACACTGCGTTGCGCGCGAGTGGGACGGGAGACGTGACAGATGGCGGAACAGCGGTCGGGCGGGGGAGCGGTGGAACACGGCGGCAGGGCGGCACCCGACCACGTCCTCGTGGTCTTTCCCGGCTACCACCGGCCGTGGGCGGCCTGGATCAACCAGCGGCTCGAAGCGCAGGGCGTACGCGCCACGCTCCAGCGCTGGGACCCGCCGCGCGAGGTGGCCCTGGAGGACTCGCTCGACGACCTGCTGCTCGCCCGCGGCCAGGTGCTCCTCGTCCTCAACGACTGGTTCTTCGAGCTGGGACCGCGCCCGGCCGGTGAGTGGAACGACGTGCTGCGCGGCTTCGTCGCCGCCCACGCCGACCGCTTCGCGGCCGTCAACCTCACCAACCGGCCGCTGCTCCCGGCCACCGCCGTCCTCGAACCGGTCAGCCTCTGGGGCGTCGGCGAGGAGGAGGCCGAAGCACGGCTCTTCAGCCGGCTCGGCATCGAACCCCGCCGCTCGGCGGCACGCCGGCTGCCCCCCGGCGCGCTGCTCCGCTACCCCGACACCCCGCCCGAGGTCTGGGGCGAGGTCCCCCGCCGCAACCCCCGCTTCACCGGCCGCGACGACCTCCTGACCGTCCTCCAGGAACGGCTCATGGACGCCGAACGCGGCAACGCCGCCTGCACCCTGCTCGGCATGTCCGGCATCGGCAAGACCCAGATCGCCGCCGAGTACGCGCACCGCTTCAGCCCCGACTACGACGTGATCTGGTGGGTCAACTCCGACGACCGCAACGTCCAGCGCGACCGGTTCGGCGAACTCGCCGCCGAACTGAGCCTGCCCAGCGGCAACGAGCCCGGCGAACGCATCCGGGCCGTCCGCGAGGCACTGCGCCGGGGCGACCCGCACTCCCGCTGGCTCGTCATCTTCGACGGCTGGGACGACACCGACGGCGCCCAGGTGATGCTGCCGCACGGCCCCGGACACGTGCTGATCACCTCCCGCAACCGCGGCTGGGGCGACTACACCGACGTCGTCGAGGTCCCCAGCTTCGACCGCGCCGAGTCCACCGCCTACCTGATGCGCCGGGCCCCGCACATCACCGCGCCCCAGGCCGACGAGGTCGCCGCCGAGTTCGGCGACGTCCCGCTGCCGCTGGTCCAGGCCGCCTCCTGGCTCGGCGAGTCCGGCATGGAGGTGCCCGAGTACCTGCGCATGGTCCGCGACGGACGCCTGTCCACCGTGGACGAGCCCTCGGCCGGTGACGGCTTCCCCAACGCCTCCCTGACCTCCTGGTCGATACTGATCAACCGGCTCCGACGCTCCCAGCCGCAGGCCATCGACGTCCTCAGCCTGTGCGCCTCCTTCGCCCCCGGCCGAATCCCGCTCGGCATCGTCCGGGCGTACCCGCAGGCCGAACTGCCCGAGGACCTGCGGTGGATGGCCGCCGACCTGCCCGCCTGGACGCGGGCCCTGGACACGCTGGTCAACTACTCCGTGCTCACCCGGGAGTCCCGCGGCCCCGCCAGCAGCGTCGACGTGGGACCGCACCAGGAGTCCGTGCACATGCACCGGCTCGTCCACGACATCGTGGCCCGGCTCACCGACGGCGAGCACCGCGACTCCCACCGCCAGGCCGTCCGCGCCCTGCTCGCCGAGGCGGACCCCGGCAACCCCATGGACAGCCGGCAGTGGCCCCGGTACGCCGAACTCCTGCCGCACCTGGAACCCTCCGGGGCGCTCAGCAGCCGGAACCCGCGCGTCCAGACGGCCGTGCTCAACTGCCTGCACTACTGCTTCCGCAGCGCCGAGTTCCGGGCCGGCGTCCGCCTCGCCGAGAAGATCAGGGAGAGCTGGTCCACGTTCATGGACCCGCTCGACCCGGCCATGCTGGACCTCACCACGCAGGAGGGCAACATCCTGCGCTCCTTCGGCCGCTTCCGGAGCGCCTACGAACTCGACCTGGCGCTGCGCGAGAAGCTCGACGCGGCCACCGACCGCAACGCGCTGGGCTCCCTGCGCTCCGCCGTCAACATCGCCAGCGACCTGCGCTTCCTCGGGCAGTACCGGGAGTCGGAACGCATCCAGCGCGAGTGCCTCACCGAGTCGCAACGGCTCCTCGGCGACACCGAGTTCCTCACCCTCGTCGCCCGCCACAACCTGGGCGTCGTGCTGCGGATGCTCGGCCGCTACCAGGAGGCGTACGACAGCGACGTCGAGTCGCTGGACCGCAGCGAGCGCCTGCTGCGCGCCCGCCACGCCCACAGCCTCAACTCCAGCAACGCCGTCGCCCAGGACCTCCGCCTGCTCGGCCACTACCGCGAGGCCCTGGCGCGCCAGGAGGCCAACGTCCGGGTCCACGTCCAGGTCCTCGGCACCCAGCACCTCCAGACCCTCTACGCACGCTCGCAGCTGGCCCTGTGCCGCCGTCGCGAGGGCGGCTTCCAGCAGGACCTCGGCGCCACCATGGCGAGCCTGCTCGAACAGCTGGAGCAGGTGCACGGCCGCGGTCACTACGTGACCCTGTCCGCCATCAACAACTACGCCAACTACTCACGGGAGCACGGCGACCTCGCCCACGCGCGCGAGCTCAGCACCGAGGCCGAGGCGGGCTACCGCGCGCTCCTCGGCCCGGCCCACCCCGTCGCCGCCGGCGTGCTCGCCAACGTCGCCCTCGTCATGCAGGCCTCCGGCGAACGTGCCGACGCCATGGCCATGCTGGAGGGTGCGCTCGCCGGACTGACCGCCTCCCTGGGACCGGACCACCCCTGGGTCCTGGGCTGCGCCCTCAACGCCACCGCCGCCCGGAACTTCAACGGCCGGGTGTCCGACGCCGCCGAACTCAGCCGGGACACCCTCCGGCGGGCCCGGCACGCCCTGGGGAACGAACACCCCCTGACCCTCTCCTGCCAGGTCGCCCTCGCCACCGACCTCCGCGGTCTGCGCGAGGTCGAGGAGGCGGGCAAGATCGAGGAGGACGCGCTCCTCACCCTGACCCGGACCCTGGGCGCGCAGCACCCGCACACCCTCTCCGCACGCCAGCGCAACCGTCCCTACTGGGACTTCGAGGCCAACCTCGGCTGAGGTCACCGCGGAACGCCGGAGGCCCGGCACCCCTCGCGGGGTGCCGGGCCTCCGTTCGTGCGGATGCCGTCGATCAGGCCTCGAAGACCTCGTTGACCAGCTGCTGCTGCTCGGCCTGGTGACGCTTGGCCGAACCGACCGCCGGGGACGAGGAGTGCGGACGCGAGATCCGGCGCAGGCGCTCGCCGTGCGGGATGTCGGCGCCGACCGCCAGGTCCAGGTGGTCGATCAGGTTGAGGGCGATGAACGGCCAGGCACCCTGGTTCGCCGGCTCCTCCTGCGCCCACAGGTACTTCTCGGCGTTCGGGTACTTGGCGATCTCGGCTTGGAGCTCGGCACCCGGCAGCGGGTACAGGCGCTCCAGCCGGATGATCGCCGTGTCCGTGACGCCGCGCTTCTGACGCTCGGCCTCCAGGTCGTAGTAGACCTTGCCGGAGCAGAAGACGACCTTGCGGACGTCGGCCGCGTTCACCGTGTCGTCGCCGATCACCGGACGGAAGCCGCCGGTGGTGAACTCCTCCACCTTCGAGGCCGCGGCCTTCAGGCGCAGCATCGACTTCGGGGTGAAGACGATGAGCGGCTTGTGGTGCGGGTTGTGCACCTGCCAGCGCAGGAGGTGGAAGTAGTTCGACGGCAGCGTCGGCATGGCGACCGTCATGTTGTCCTGGGCGCACATCTGCAGGAAGCGCTCCGGGCGGGCGGACGAGTGGTCCGGGCCCTGGCCTTCGTAGCCGTGCGGCAGGAGCAGCGTGACGCCGGAGGTCTGGCCCCACTTCTGCTCGGCCGAGGAGATGAACTCGTCCACGACGGTCTGCGCGCCGTTGACGAAGTCACCGAACTGGGCCTCCCAGACCACGAGGGAGTCCGGGCGGGCCAGCGAGTAGCCGTACTCGAAGCCCATCGCCGCGTACTCGCTGAGCAGCGAGTCGTAGACGTTGTAGTGGGCCTGGTCCTCGGTGAGGTAGAGCAGCGGGGTGTAGTCCTCGCCGGTCTCCTGGTCCACCAGGACCGCGTGACGCTGGCCGAAGGTGCCGCGGCGCGAGTCCTGGCCGGACAGCCGGACGGGGGTGCCCTCCATCAGCAGGGAGCCGATGGCGAGCGTCTCGCCGAAGCCCCAGTCGATGGTGCCGTCGTCGATGGAGGCCGCGCGACGCTGCATCTGCGGCATCAGGCGCGGGTGGACCGTGATCCGCTCCGGGATGTTGACCTGCGACTCGGCGATCCGCTTCACGACCTCCTGGGAGACCGCGGTGGTCACCGCGACCGGGAACTCGGGCTGCGGGTCCGGGACGTGCGCCGGGGCCGGGGCGGAGGTGGCCTCGCGGACCTCCGCGAAGACCTTCTCCAGCTGGCCCTGGAAGTCCTGGAGCGCCTGCTCCGCCTCTTCGAGGGTGATGTCGCCGCGACCGATCAGCGACTCGGTGTACAGCTTGCGCACCGAACGCTTCTTGTCGATCAGGTTGTACATCTGCGGGTTGGTGAACTGCGGGTTGTCGCCCTCGTTGTGACCGCGGCGGCGGTAGCAGATGAGGTCGATCACGACGTCCTTGTTGAACGTCTGGCGGAACTCGAAGGCGAGCCGCGCGACGCGGACCACGGCCTCCGGGTCGTCGCCGTTCACGTGGAAGATCGGCGCCTCGATCATGCGGGCCACGTCGGTCGCGTACATCGAGGAACGCGAGGACTCCGGGGCGGCGGTGAAGCCGACCTGGTTGTTGATGACGATGTGGACCGTGCCGCCGGTGCGGTAGCCGCGCAGCTGCGACATGTTCAGCGTCTCGGCGACGACACCCTGGCCGGCGAAGGCCGCGTCACCGTGCAGGGCGACGGGCAGGACGGTGAAGTCCGTGCCGCCCTTGTTGATGACGTCCTGCTTGGCGCGGACGACACCTTCCAGGACCGGGTCGACCGCCTCCAGGTGCGAGGGGTTGGCGGTGAGCGAGACCTTGATCTGCTCGCCGTCCAGGCCGGTGAAGGTGCCCGAGGCGCCCAGGTGGTACTTGACGTCGCCGGAGCCGTGCATCGACTTCGGGTCGAGGTTGCCCTCGAACTCGCGGAAGATCTGCGCGTACGACTTGCCGACGATGTTGGCGAGGACGTTCAGGCGGCCGCGGTGGGCCATGCCGATGACGACCTCGTCCAGGCGGGACTCGGCGGCGGAGTCGATGACCGCGTCGAGCAGCGGGATGACGGACTCGCCGCCCTCCAGCGAGAAGCGCTTCTGGCCGACGTACTTGGTCTGCAGGAAGGTCTCGAAGGCCTCGGCCGCGTTCAGGCGGCGCAGGATCCGCAGCTGCTCCTCGCGCTCCGGCTTGGAGTGCGAGCGCTCGACGCGGTCCTGGATCCACTTGCGCTGCTTCGGGTCCTGGATGTGCATGAACTCGACGCCGGTGGTGCGGCAGTACGAGTCGCGCAGGACGCCGAGGATGTCGCGCAGCTTCATCATCGACTTGCCGGCGAAGCCGCCGACGGCGAACTCGCGCTCCAGGTCCCACAGGGTGAGGCCGTGCTCGGTGATGTCCAGGTCGGGGTGCTTGCGCTGGCGGTACTCCAGCGGGTCGGTGTCGGCCATGACGTGGCCGCGGACCCGGTAGGAGTGGATCAGCTCGAAGACGCGGGCGGCCTTGGTGACGTCGTCGTCGTGCGAGGCGTCGATGTCCTTGAGCCAGCGGACCGGCTCGTAGGGGATGCGCAGGGCCTTGAAGATCTCGTCGTAGAAGCCGTCCTCGCCGAGGAGGAGGTTCGCGACGATGCGCAGGAACTCGCCGGAGGCGGCGCCCTGGATGACGCGGTGGTCGTACGTCGAGGTCAGGGTCATGACCTTCGAGATGCCCAGCTTGTTCAGGGTGTCCTGGGAGGTGCCCTGGAACTCGGCCGGGTAGTCCATCGAGCCGACGCCCATGATCACGGACTGTCCGGGCATCAGACGCGGCACGGAGTGGACGGTGCCGAGTCCGCCGGGGTTGGTCAGCGAGACCGTGACGCCGGTGAAGTCCTCCATCGTGAGCTTGCCCACGCGGGCGCGCTTGACGATGTCCTCGTAGGCCTGCCAGAACTCGAAGAAGTTCAGGGTCTCGGCCTTCTTGATGCCCGCCACGACGAGCTGGCGGTCGCCGTTCGGCTTCACCAGGTCGATCGCGAGCCCGAAGTTCACGTGCTCCGGCTTGACCAGGGTCGGCTTGCCGTCCTTCTCCGCGAAGGAGTGGTTCATCGACGGCATGGCCTTGATCGCCTGCACCATCGCGTAGCCGATCAGGTGCGTGAAGGAGATCTTCCCGCCCCGGGCGCGCTTCAGGTGGTTGTTGATCACGATGCGGTTGTCGAAGAGCAGCTTCACCGGGACGGCGCGGACGGACGTGGCCGTCGGCACTTCCAGCGAGGCGTTCATGTTCTTCGCGACGGCGGCGGCGGGGCCGCGCAGCGTGATCAGCTCGGGACCGGCGGGCGCCTCGGCGGCCGGGGCGGCCTGGGCCTTGGCGGCGGGCGCGGCAGGCGCCGCGGCCTTGGCGGGCGCCGGGGCCGGAGCGGCCTTCACCGGCGCCGGAGCGGCGGCGGCGGGCTGCGCGGGGGCCGCGGCAGGCGCGGCCTGTGCGGTGCCCGCCTGCGGAGCGGCGGGCGCGCTCGGAGTGGTCGTGGGGGTCGGCGCGGCTCCGGCCGCCCCCGCGGCGGCGGGAGTGTCCGAGGAGCCGGGCTTGTAGTCGGCGAAGAAGTCCCACCAGGCACGATCGACCGAATTCGGGTCCTGGAGGTACTGCTGGTAGATCTCGTCGACGAGCCACTCATTGGCGCCGAAGGCGGTCGCGGGGTTCTGACCCCGCCCGTCTTGGTCGGTGGAGATGCTCGAGTTACTGGGGGACTGAGACGACACGGCGGTAACCGCCCTCTTCCGCTTCACAAGGTGATGGACAGCGGAAATAAAGGCTACGCCTCCCTGGCCGAGAGGTGCAGGCCGGGCACTCCAACGTCGCGCAAGTCACACTTGACGGGGTGTTTCGGGGCATGGATTGGCGGGAAACAAGCGTGGTTCTGCCCTCTCGCGGGTACGCGAGGTGGCGGCTGCGGCCCTGTTTGGCCCGCATCCCTGATCACGTCCTGGCCGTGTCCTGTACAGGTACACGCAGAACGTGTGCTTCCGGTTCGAACCCTACGTCAATCCCGCACCGGGACGCTGCCCGGAAGAGTGATCTGGATGCGGCAGCCGCGTGACGATTCGGCCACTCCGATGGTTCCGCCGTGCAGATCCACCGCCCAGCGGGCGATCGCCAGGCCGAGCCCGGTGCCGCCGTCGCTGCCCGGGACCGGCTGGCCCCCCGCCGATCCCCGGTTGAACCGCTCGAAGACGGTGTGCCGCAGCGCCTCGGGGATGCCGGGACCCTCGTCCTCGACCTCCAGCTCCAGGGAGTCCGGCCAGGGCCCGCGCCGGGCGTGCACGGTCACCCGGCCGTGCGGCGGCGAGTGCTTCACCGCGTTGTCGATCAGGTTCGCCACCACCTGGTGCAGCCGCTCCGCGTCCGCGTGCGCGGTCAGCTCGGGCGGGGACACGTCGAGGTGCAGATGGACGTCCGTGCGGTTGTGCAGGCCGGAGCTGGAGGACAGGCCGCGCTGCGACGCCGCCAGGTTGGCCTCCCGGAGCACTCCGGACAGGTACGGCCAGACCTCCAGGCGTCGTACCTTCAGCGAGACGACACCGTTGTCGAGACGTGACAGGTCCAGCAGCGTCTCCACGAGCCTGCCGAGCCGCTCGGTCTGCTTCAGAGCCGTCCGCATGGTCTCGGGGTCGGCCTCGGAGACGCCGTCCACGACGTTCTCCAGGACGGCCCGGAGCGCGGCGATGGGGGTGCGCAGCTCGTGCGAGACGTTGGCGACCAGCTCCTTGCGGTGCCGTTCCGCGGCCTCCAGGTCGTCCGCCATGCGGTTGATCGTCGAGGCGAGGTCGCCCAGCTCGTCGCGGCGGTCCGCGCCGCGCACCCGCCGGCTGAAGTCGCCGCGGGAGATCGACCCCGCCACCGTGTTCATCTCGTCCAGGGGCGCCGTCAGCGACTGGGCCACGAACTGGGTGATCAGCAGGGTCGCGATCATCGCGAAGATCGTGATGTAGCGGAACTCCGTGGAGGTCCGGATCGCCACCAGCGCGAGGCCCGTGGTCAGCAGGACGGCCCCGACGACCAGGGCGCCCAGCTTCGTCATGATCGAGATCGTGATCCGCCGGCCGCCGGACCGTTCGGTCCCGTCCGCGCCCCCGCGCCCGGTGCGCGGCCCCCGCCGGCTCATGGCGCGGGGGTCTCCAGCGCGTAGCCGACGCCGTGCACGGTGCGGATGCGCTCGGCCCCGATCTTCCGGCGCAGCGCCTTGATGTGGCTGTCCACGGTCCGGGTGCCGGAGGCGTCCGCCCAGTCCCACACCTCGGCGAGCAGCTGCTCGCGGGAGAGGACCGCGCGCGGGGTGTTCGCCAGGCAGACCAGCAGGTCGAACTCGGTCGGGGTCAGGTGCACGTCCTCGCCCCGGACCCGGACCCGGCGCTGCGCGTGGTCGATCTCCAGCTCGCCCAGGCGCAGGATCCCGCTCCGCGGGGTGACGGCCGCCAGCGCGGCCCGCTCCACCCTGCGCAGCAGGACGTGGACCCGCGCCGCGAGCTCGCGCATGGAGAACGGCTTCGTCATGTAGTCGTCGGCGCCGACGCCGAGGCCGACCAGCATGTCCGTCTCGTCGTCACGTGCCGTGAGCATCAGCACCGGCACCGGCCGCTGGGCCTGGACCCGGCGGCAGACCTCCAGGCCGTCGAAGCCCGGCAGCATCACGTCGAGCAGCATCAGGTCCGGCTGCCATGCCTCGGCCGCGTCGACCGCGGCCGGGCCGTCGGTCGCCGTCTGCACGAGGAAGCCCTCCGCCCGCAGCCGGGCGGAGATCGCCTCGACGATCGTCGTGTCGTCCTCGACGACCAGTACCCGCCGCTGAGCGCCCGGAGTGGCCGCCGCACCGTGTTGAGTGGTGTGTGTCTGCTCCATTGCCCCGCCTCGCTCGCTGATGGTCGGCCAGCAGCCTAGAGGCAGCGGGAGCATCCCGGCTACGCAGGACGTACGGCGAGGTGCACCACGTCCGGGACGCCCCGGGCAACGGGGATCTCTTCCGTCCGTACCCCGTTGAATCCGGCATTCCGCAAGGACTCCTCGAAATCGGCCGACGGTCGCGCGGACCACACGGCGAGGATTCCACCGGGGTTCAGACGGGCCGCGCAGGCCGCCAACCCCGAGGCGGAGTACAGGTGTTCGTTGTCCTCGGTGACGGTCCAGTCCGGTCCGTTGTCGATGTCCAGACAGAGCGCGTCGTAGGTGTCGGGGGAGGTCCGGAGGTACTCCACGAGATCCGTGTGCAGGATCACGCTGCGCGGATCGCCCAGCGCCTCGCCGGACAGGGCGGCCAGCGGGCCCTCACGGTGCCAGTCGATGATGGCCTGCTCCCGCTCGACCACCACGATCCGGCCCCAGCGCGGGTCGGCGGCCGCGTGCGCGAGGGAGAAACCGACGCCGAGACCGCCGATCAGCACGGAGGCCCCGTGGCGCCCGCCGAGGGCGTCCATCGCGGCGTCGATCAGCAGCCGCTCGGAGCGGCCGTCGG
Source organism: Streptomyces sp. NPDC048338 (assembly GCF_043201055.1). Classification (NCBI taxonomy): domain Bacteria; kingdom Bacillati; phylum Actinomycetota; class Actinomycetes; order Kitasatosporales; family Streptomycetaceae; genus Streptomyces; species Streptomyces sp. NPDC048338. Next base: position 91,344 of record NZ_JBICYQ010000012.1, on the reverse strand, counting down.
AGGTGTCCATCAGGAACGTGCCGTTGGCGATGATCTCGAAGTGGTCGTCGCGCCGGCGCAGGACCACCTCCCCGTAGGGGCCTTCGCGGCGGTCGAGTGTGACGGGGGTCGGCATGGTGGCGCTCACTCCGGTCTCGGCTCGGCGGGACGACGTGCGGCCATCCTCGCCGGGCGGGGACGGCCGGACAACCACCTTTCCGGGCGCCCGTGGTGCCGGGCGGTGGCGCGGAACGGCCCCGAGGGGCGCGGGAGCCGTACGTGGCGGGCCCGGCGCCGTGGTCAGGGGCGGGGCGGCGACGTCACGGACGCGGCGCCCCGTGCGTCACGTACCACTCGATCCGGTTCAGTTCGCGGCGCGCCGAGGACACGACCGAGTCCGCGACCGAGGCAGAACGTCCCCGGGCGCGGTCACCGTCCGGAGCGCCGGGCGCCCCGCGCCACGTACACCGCGGACCCCACGGCGAAGAGCGCGACGGCCACCGGCCACGCCCCCGGCCGGGTCTCCGGCAGCACCGGCCAGAACCACAGGCCCGCTCCGCCGTCCGTCCCCGCCAGCCGGCACGCGCCGACGTACGCCGTCATCGGCAGCCAGCTCAGCCGCGCCCCGACCAGCACGGCCGCCGCGGCCGTCACCCCCACCGAGCCCAGCGTGTTGCGCACCATCGCCGCGACGCCGAAACCCTCCGCGTATCCGGGGAGGACGGCGAGCGCGAGCAGTGCCACCGCCGGCGCCGTGAGCAGAGCGAGGTGGGCGGCCCGCCGCGGCCACCAGGGCCGTACCGCCGTACGGTCCAGGTCCTCGCTCCACCCGTGCAGGCTCGTGCCGACGGCACCCGCCGCCAGCAAGGGGGCCAGCGCCGCCAGCGACGCCCCGGCCGCGGGGTCCAGGCCGGCCCGGGTCCGGAGCCAGGCGGCCACCCAGGCCGCGACCGCCGCCGTGCCGACGAGCGTCGCCGCCGCTCCCACGACTCCTCGCGAACGGGCGTACAGCACCGGACCGTTCAGGATCCGTCCGGTCACGGCAACGGCACCTCCGCCGGATCGCAGCGGTCGGCCGCCAGGAACCGCGCGAGATACCTGCGCTGCTCCTCGGGCGACTTCGCCTTCAGCCGGTCGACCAACGGCCGCGCCGGGGCGCTGTCGACGCCGTACCCGTCCGGTGCCGGCGCCAGCCATTCGAGGACGGCGAGCTGGACCAGGGCGGCCTGCTCCGTGCCGGGCCCCCCGACCGGATCCCCGGGCCGGCAGGTCTCCGAGATCAGCCACTGGGCGACCGCGTTCACGTACTGGTCCGGGTGGTCCAGCCGGCCGCGGGTGGCTTCCTCGGCCGGGTCCGGCAGCGACCTGTCCCCGGGCCCCGGCTCACCCGGTCCGGTCCGCCAGCGGACGGGCGCGCCCGGCAGCCCGTGGAGCCGGGCGTTCAGCGGTGCGAGCGCCGCGGACACCTGCGGCAGCAGGGCGCGGTCGACGGCCGGCAGGCACACCTGCGGCGAACCGCCGTCGCAGACGAGCCGGGCGGCGGCCGGGTCCGGACGCCACGGCCCGTCGGCCGGCAGCCGCAGGACCGCCGCCCCGGCGGCCAGCGCGACCGCGAGCGGGACGAGCGCCCACAGCCGGGGCCGGCCGCGGTGGGCCGCGCAGGCCACCAGTGCGGCCAGGGCCAGCCCACCGGTCCAGGCGGCCGAGGCGGGCGCGAACCACCCCACCGGCTGGTCCCAGTAGTAGCGGTGCTCGGCCGCCGGACCGAGCCAGCGCGCGCCGGAGTCGGTGTACGAACCGACGGCGAGCCCCACGTAACCCACCACCGCCAGCAGCGGAGCGGTCAGCCGCCCGCCCACGAGCCGGCCGGCGACATGGCCGAGGACACCGAGGGAGGCGAGCGCCACCGTGTCGGCGAGGACGAGTTCCAGGAACGGCCGCCCGGCTCCGCCGGCGTACGGCCATGTCGTGGCCAGGCACACCAGGGCCGCCACCAGGTGGCCGGCCGCGGGCCACGCCGCGGCCGGTGCCGCGGCCACCAGGGCACGGCGCACCGGGTCGCGCGGCACCGAGCCGAGCAGCTCCAGGGTGCCGCGCCGCCGCTCCCGGCCGCCGATCACACAGCCCGCGGCGAGGACCAGCGGCCCGCCGAGCAGGCCCGTGGTGACGTGCAGCATGTCGGTCGTGTCGGTCCAGCGCCCCTGCCAGCCGGGCCCCTTGCCGTACATCCCGGCCAGCACCAGCGCGGCGACGGTGAGCCCGAGCCAGGGACCGAGACCGCGCCGCAGTTCCGTCGGGAGCGGGGCGGGCGCGGGCGGGGGAGTGCGCGGAGGAGCGGCCGCCGGGGCGCTCACCGGGCACCGCCCCGCGTCGCGGGGACGGACGGGACGGCGGCCCGATGGGTCCGCAGGGCGTTCGTGTAGCCGCGTTCGATCGCGTGGGTGCCGTCCCCGGGACCGTCCGTCTCCTCGCCCAGGGCCGACAGTCGGGCGGTCGAGCCCCGGAAGGCGACCCGGCCCGCCTCGATCAGGGTGACCTCCGAGCAGGCCGCCGCCACGTCCTCCACCAGATGCGTGGACACCACGACCGTCGCCGTGGTGCCCAACTCCCGCAGCAGCGAACGGAACTCGACCCGTTGCTCGGGGTCGAGGCCCGCCGTCGGCTCGTCGAGCAGCAGCAGTTCCGGCTCGTTCACGATCGCCTGGGCGATGCCCACGCGGCGGACCATGCCGCCGGACAGGGTCTTCAGCTTCGCGTCGGTCCGGTCGCCCAGCCCGACCCGCTCGACGGCCCGCCGCACCGCCTCGGCGGCGCGCGCGGCGGGCATCTCCTTGAGCCAGGCGACGTACGCGACGAACTCGCGGACCGTGAAGCCCGGGTAATAGCCGAACTCCTGCGGCAGGTAGCCCAGTCGGCGCCGGATCTCGGAGCGGGTCCGATGGGCGCCGGCGTCCAGGCCGAGCAGCTCCAGCCGGCCCGCGGAGGGTGCGGCGACGGTCGCCAGGACCCGGATGAGGGAGGTCTTGCCGGCGCCGTTGGGGCCCAGCAGTCCGTGCACACCGGGGCCCAGGGTCAGGTCCAGCGCGTCGAGCGCGACGGTACGGCGGTGCCGGACGGTCAGCCCGGTCACCGAGACGGTCGGGATCACAGGTTCCCCAGGTGGTCGAAGGAGCGCCGCCGCAGGGCGAGCAGCCCGGCGCAGACGACGGCGGCGGTGGCCCAGGCGCCCTGGACGGCGGGGCCGGAGAGCAGCCGGGCCAGCTCGGCGGTCGCCCCGGGGCGGCCGAGTACGGGCCCGGCGACGGCGAGCAGCCAGCCGCCGCCGAGCGTGGCGGCGGCGGCCCGGCACCCCACGAACGAGCCGAGGGCGAGCGTCGCGAGGGCCAGCGCCAGACCCGGCAGCAGCCAGGCCGCCGCCCCGGGCACCCCGGGCGCGGCCGGCAGCAGCGCCCCCGCGGCGGTCAGCAGGGGCACGCTCACGCCGAGGACGGCGGCCGTCCGGGTCAGCAGCAGGCGCAGCCCGCCGGAGGGCGTGGCGGCGACGATCTCGTCCATCGGGTCGGCGTGCCGGCCGTACGACAGGGCCACCCCGGCGAGCGGGAGGACCGGGGCGACGGCGAGCAGCAGCGGCCGGACGTCCCGGAAGCCCGCGCCGTACGCCAGCCCGAGGGCGGCCACGGCGACGGCGACCAGCGACCCCAGCCATGCACCGCGCAGCGCGGGCCCGGCGGCCCAGACGACGCGCGCGAGCCGGGTGGGGGGCCGGGGTCCGGCGGGCCGCCGCGAGGTGCGGCCGGCGGGCTCCGGCGAGGCGCGGTCGGCCGGTGCGGCGGCTCGCGTGGGCGTGCCGCCCGGGGCCGCCGCACGGCCGGGCACCCGCCCGGCGGGTCCGGCGGCGGACGCACGGCTGCCGTGCCCCGGCACGACGGCGGCCGCCGAGTCCGCGGCGGAGGTGCCCCCGGCGGCGGGGGCGGCCCCGCGGGCCGCTCGCCCCGGACCTTCGGCCGAGCGCCGGGCGGCCCTCTCCACCAGGGCGCCGGCGGGCTCGTCCCGTCGGTCCGGAGCGTTCGAACCGCCGCCGCCGCCGGCGGCCCGGATCCGGGCCCGGAGACGGCCCGCGCGGGCGGGTGTCGTGGCGGCCTCACTCCGGACCTCGTCCAGCAGCGCCGCGCGGAGGTCCGCCAGGGCCGGGCCCGCCGCCCCCGCGCGGACCGCGTCCGAGACGCGCACGGCGCACGCGCCGCACGTCTCGACGTGCTTCTCCACGGACCAGGCGTCCGGCTCGGGGGCCGAGCCCCGGGCGTAACGGTTCGCCAGGTCCTCGGTCACGTGCCAGGGCGTCGTCATGCGGTGCCTCCCAGGGGGTGGGTGGTGCCGAGGGCGGCACGCAGTTCGCGCCGGGCCCGCAGGGCGCGGGTCTTCACCGTGCCCTCGGGTATTCCGAGCAGCCGGGCCGCCTCACGCGTCGTCAGTCCGTCCACCACGGTGGCCCGCAGGACCTCCCGCAACTCCGGCGAGATCCGGTCGAGCGCGGCGCCGACGTCGCCGTACTCCAGCCCCGCCAGCACCCGGTCCTCCGCGGAGGGCGCGAGGGCCACCGGCTCGGGGTCCGTGCGCGGGACGCGGGCCTGGGCGCGGCGGGCGTCGACCAGCCGCCGCGCGGCGATCACCCAGAGCCAGCCGCCCGCCTCACCCCGCCCGCGGTGCGAGCCCGCGGAGCGCCACACCGTCACGAAGGTGTCCTGGAGCACCTCCCGTACCGTCTCGTCGTCCGGGCAGCGCCGGGCGAGCCGCGCGTGGAGCCAGCCCGCGTGGCGGTCGTACAGCACCGCCAGCGCCTCGGCGTCCCCCCGGGCGACCGCGCGCAGCAGCGCCGAGTCGTCCTCGTCTCCCCCTGCGGGGCGCAACAGTCTCACGCCCCTCTATCGCCCGCGGCGGCCCCGCCGGTTCACGCCCCGGGTCAGGGGGAGGTCGGCGGCCCGCCGCCCGGCAGTGCCGAGAACACCCGCCGCAGCGCGGGCGGCCGGTCGCCGTCGGTGGCGACGACCACCCGGTACCGGTACGTGACGACGTACTGGAAGCCGTCGTGCACCGGCTCGCCGGTCGGCCGGGCGGGCACCGCGGCGAAGGCGGGGTCCTCCAAGGCGGCGCGCAGTTCGGCGACCTCGGCCGGCTCCATCCGCCCGGTACGCGGCGGCTCGGTGCCGGAGCGGGTCGTGTACGAGCCGTCGTAGCGCACGATCAGCTGGTTCTGCACGCCCGCGAAGCCGCCGGTGACGTTCAGCTCGACCAGCACCTCCCGGGGCGCGGGCTCCTCGCTGTTCTTCGAGGTGCCGTCCGGTGAGGGCGTCGGGGGTGACGGGGGCGAGGTCGGCGGCGGCGCGGTGCTCGTGCCGGACGTCGGGGCGGACGGGGCCGGCGGCGTGTCCGGCCCGCAGCCGGTGAGTGCCGTCAGCGCCACCAGTACTGCGGTCGCGGCCCATCGGCCTGCCGTGCGCCGCCTGCTCCTCGTGCTCCCGGTCGCCATGCACCTGATCATGCCCGCCCCGGTTCCGCTTGGCCAGGGCGCGGCGCGCCGTGGTCGCCGCCCCGCCCCGTGGGGGCCGGGCTCGGGTCGGCTCCCGTCGCTCGCGGTCGCCGTGTCAGTCGCGGACGATCCCGGTCAGGGGCCCCTCGTACCGCCAGCCCAGCGACGTGTACAGCCCCAGCCCGTCCGTCGTCGCGGACAGGACACCCGTCACCGCGCCCGCCCGGGCGGCGGCCGCCTCCAAGGTGTGCATGACCTGGGCGCCGAGGCCGCGGCGGCGGTGGCGGGGGTCGGTCTCGATCTGGTCGGCGACCGCCGTCTCCCCTGTGGGGGCGATCTGGCCGCGCGCGGCCAGGGTGCCGTCCGGGGCGAGGATCCTGACCCGGACCACACCGTCCCGGGTCTCCGTCGTCCGCGTGTACCCGTCCGGGAGGGGCGGCCGGCTCTCCCGCCCGGGGGCGTGCAGGTGCTTGCACATCATGAAGCCCGGATCGTCGGGCACGGTCCATCCCGGTGTGATCCACTCGGCGACTTCCTCCGGCGCCGCCATGACCTTCAGCCAGGTGTACGGCTCGGTGATCCCCGCGCACAGCCGGCCCACCGAGGAGGCGTCGGGCGCCGGCAGCACGTGCCGCAGGACGTGCTTCGGCAGGCCCACGTCGATCCGGTAGCCCCACGGCCGCGCGACGGCGGGGGGCGTGCCGCGGGAGACGGTCCAGCCGGCCACCCACGCGGATGTAATAGCTCCCATATCCATACAGTCATTACATCCGCTGTTCACGGCGAGCGGGGAAGTGATCGCTCAGAGCGAACGCGGCCTGGGGAACATTCGCGGGCTCACCTGCATTGAGTCGACATAGCTCAACTTGACTGCCGAAGGGGAGATCATGGCTCCTGAGTCCACGGAGTACTCGACGCTGACACTGCCTGTGCTGCCGCTCGACGACGAAGTCGTGCTGCCCGGCATGGTGGTTCCGCTCGACCTGTCCGACAACGACGTCCGCGCCGCGGTGGAGGCCGCCCAGGCCGCCGCGCGCTCCGGCAGCGGCAAGCCCAGGGTCCTCCTGGTGCCCCGCGTCGACGGCACCTACGCGGGGACCGGCGTCCTCGGCACCGTCGAGCAGGTCGGAAGGCTCTCCGACGGAGACCCCGGCGCGCTGATCCGCGGCCGCGGCCGCGTCAGGATCGGCGCGGGGACGACCGGCCCCGGCGCGGCCCTGTGGGTCGAGGGCACCGCCGTCGAGGAGGTCCTGCCCGACCCGCTGCCCGGCTCCGTGACCGATCTGGTCAAGGAGTACAAGGCGCTGGCCACCAGCTGGCTCAAGAAGCGCGGCGCGTGGCAGGTCGTGGACCGCGTGCAGCAGATCGACGGCGTCTCGGCGCTCGCCGACAACTCCGGCTACTCGCCCTTCCTCTCCGTCGAGCAGAAGGTGGAACTGCTGGAGACGGCCGACCCGGTCGCCCGGCTCAAGCTCGCCACCGCCCAGCTGCGCGAACACCTGGCCGAGCAGGACGTCGCCGAGACCATCGCCAAGGACGTCCAGGAGGGCGTCGACAAGCAGCAGCGCGAGTTCCTGCTGCGCCGCCAGCTCGACGCCGTGCGCAAGGAATTGCGCGAGCTGAACGGCGAGAGCGAGGGCGACGAGTCCGACGACTACCGTGCCCGGGTGGAGGCGGCCGACCTGCCCGAGAAGGTCCGGGAGGCCGCCCTCAAGGAGGTCGAGAAGCTGGAGCGGTCCAGCGACCAGTCCCCGGAGGGCTCCTGGATCCGCACCTGGCTCGACACCGTCCTCGAACTGCCGTGGAACGAGCGGACCGAGGACCGGTACGACATCCAGGGCGCCAAGGCCGTCCTCGACGCCGAGCACGCGGGCCTGGAGGACGTGAAGGAGCGGATCACCGAGTACCTCGCCGTACGCAAGCGGCGTTCCGAGCGCGGCCTCGGTGTGGTCGGCGGCCGGCGCGGCGGCGCCGTGCTCGCCCTCGTCGGCCCGCCCGGCGTCGGCAAGACCTCGCTCGGCGAGTCCGTCGCCCACGCGATGGGCCGCACGTTCGTCCGCGTCGCCCTCGGCGGCGTACGGGACGAGGCCGAGATCCGTGGGCACCGGCGCACCTACGTGGGCGCGCAGGCGGGCCGGATCGTCCGGGCGATCAAGGAGGCCGGGTCGATGAACCCGGTGGTCCTGCTGGACGAGATCGACAAGGTCGGCTCGGACTTCCGCGGCGACCCGGCCGCGGCCCTGCTCGAAGTCCTGGACCCGGCCCAGAACCACACCTTCCGCGACCACTACCTGGAGGTCGAACTCGACCTCTCCGACGTCGTCTTCCTGGCGACGGCGAACGTCCTGGAGGCCATCCCGGAGGCGCTGCTCGACCGCATGGAACTGGTGCGGCTCGACGGGTACACGGAGGACGAGAAGGTCGTCATCGCCCGTGACCACCTGCTGCCCCGGCAGCTGGAGCGCGCGGGACTGGAGCCCGGCGAGGTCGTCCTGGAGGACGCCGCCCTGCGCAGCCTGGCCGGCGAGTACACCCGTGAGGCGGGCGTCCGCACCCTGGAGCGGGCGATCGCCCGGCTGCTGCGGAAGGTCGCGGCACAGCACGAACTCGGCGACCGGGAACTGCCCTTCAGCATCGCGCCGGACGACCTGCGCACACTGATCGGGCGGCCCCACCACGTGCCGGAGTCGGCGCAGGACCCGGCCGAGCGCCGCACGTCCGTTCCGGGTGTGGCCACCGGGCTGGCCGTGACGGGTGCGGGCGGCGACGTCCTGTTCGTCGAGGCGTCGTTGGCCGACCCCGAGACGGGCGCGGCGGGGCTGACCCTGACCGGCCAGCTGGGCGACGTGATGAAGGAGTCCGCGCAGATCGCTCTCTCCTTCCTCCGCTCGCACGGCGCGGAACTGGAGCTGCCCGTGACCGGCCTGAAGGACCGGGGCGTGCACATCCACTTCCCGGCCGGCGCGGTCCCGAAGGACGGACCGAGCGCGGGCATCACGATGACGACCGCCCTGGCCTCGCTGCTCTCCGGCCGGCTGGTCCGCACGGACGTGGCGATGACCGGTGAGGTGTCGCTGACCGGGCGGGTCCTGCCGATCGGCGGCCTGAAGCAGAAGCTCCTGGCGGCCCACCGGGCGGGCGTGACGACGGTCGTGATCCCCAAGCGGAACGAGGCCGACCTGGACGACGTCCCGGCGGAGATCCTGGAGAAGCTGGAGGTCCACCCGGTGACCGACGTCCGCCAGGTCCTGGAGATCGCCCTGACCCCGGCCGAGGTGCCGGTGAGCGCGGCGGCCTGACGGTCCGCCCGCGAGCGACGGTGGTGGGGCACTCCCTCGGGGGGTGCCCCACCGCCGTGCGCCGGTGGCGACCGCGCCGCCCGGCCGGCCCACGGCCCACGGTCCGCGGTCCAAGGCGCACGGCCCACGGTCCGCGGTCCGCGGGACGGGCCCGGCGGGCTCCCGCCCGTGCGGGTCAGGACTCCCGGGACGGGCGGCGGCGCGACAGGAGCAGGCCGCTCACCGCGAACGCGGTCAGGGCGCCCGCGCCCGTGAGGGCCAGGGGGAGCGGGGAACCGGCGGTACCGGCGGTGTCGGCCGTCAGGGCCGGGGGCTGCTCGTCGCCGCCGTGGCCCGCGTGACTCACCGTCGAGCGCTCCGCCCCGGCCGCGATCTTCGACTCGGTCGGCGCCACGGCCGCCGTCGCCCCGCCGCCGAAGGTGACGTCCGAGCAGCTGTAGAAGGCCTCCGGGCTGTCGCTGCGCTGCCAGACCTTGTACACGATGTGGCGTCCGGTGCGGGTCGGCAGCTGCCCGGTGAAGTGGTAGTAGCCGTCCGCCGACGTCCGCGTCGTGGCGTACGTGGCCACCGGCGTCGCGTCCAGGTCCGACCACTTCAGCGGCTGGGTGGGGTCGAAGCCCTGCTTGGTGATGTAGACCGTCATCGTCCCCGAGTGGGGTGCCGTCACCCGGACCCGGAAGTCGAAGGAGCCCGCCGCGACCGCCGTCGAGGGCCAGTCGGTGCGGGCCCAGTCGAGCGCGCGGTACTTCGCGCGGTTCGCCGAGCAGAGCTTGCCGTCCGGGATGAGCGCCTGGTGCTGCCCGTCGGCGTTGGCGATGTTGACCTCGTTCCAGTCGTACAGCGGCTGGGTGCCGGAGTCGGCGACGAGGTCCTTGCACACCTGCGACTTGGGTGTCTCGGGGCCCTCCGCGTAACAGGCGGCGACCCGGCTCACCGGGTTGAAGACGGCACCGTGCGCGCTCGCCACGGACGGGGTGAGCGGGACGAGCGCGGCGGCGGACAGGGCGGCGGCGGCGACGGCACGGTGGGCGGGACGGACGCGGAGGGACGGCATGCGGGGGCTCTCTCTCGTGCGTGGGGGAGTACGGGACGAGCAACGACCGATCAGCGCACGGAAGTCGGGACCCGTAAGCGCCGCCCCAGAGCCTCGCATTGGTCCATACCAATGAGCAAGGGGGTGGATCGGGGAATCGCGGAACGGCGGCCTCCCGGGTGTGTCGCACACCCGGGAGGCCGCCGTCGGACCGACGCCGTACCCCCGTGGCCGACCGCCGGCGCCCCTCGGTCGCCGTCGGTCGCCCGTCGCCGTCGGCACGTCGTACCGGCAGCGGGGCGTCAGCCGTTGGCCAGCGCCTGGACCCGGGAGAGGTCGCCGTTGAAGTGGTTGTGGTCGCCGACCGTCGGGCCGGTCGAGGTGTACTGCCACATCGTGTAGTACGACCAGCCGGCCGGGAGTTCGCCGACGGCCGAGGCGTACCGCGCGATCCACAGCGGGTTGGTCGTGGCGAAGCCGCCGTAGTTGCCGGTGCACTGGGTCCACCAGCTGGTCGCGGTGTAGATCACCGGGTCCCTGCCGGTCCGCGCCTTGTACCGGTTCACGAAGTCGCGGATCCAGGCGACCATCCCGGACTGGGTCTTGCCGTAGCAGGTGGCGCCGTACGGGTTCCACTCGATGTCCAGTGCGCCGGGCAGCGTCCTGCCGTCCTTGGACCAGCCGCCGCCGTTGTTCACGAAGTAGTCCGCCTGCGCCGCGCCCGTCGTCGTGTCGGGCGTCGCGAAGTGGTACGAGCCGCGGATCATGCCGACGTTGTACGAGCCGTTGTACTGCTGCGAGAAGTAGGTGTTCTTGTAGTACGTGCCCTCCGTCGCCTTGACGTAGGCCCACCTCACCCCGCTGTTCCACAGCGTCGACCAGGCCACGTTCCCCTGGTGGCTGGAGACGTCCACGCCCTCCGTCTGGCCGGCCTGGATCGAGATCCCGCCGGGCTGCGCGCCCTGGCCGTCGTGCTGGAGGACCCCCATGCCCATGTACGCGGTCCCGCGGGCGGGGACCTGGCGGGCGCCGGGGTCCTGCGCCGCACTGGCGGAGCCCGACGCGGCGACGGGGAGGAGGAGGGCGAGCGCCGCGAGGGCGACACCGGCGAGAGTCGTTCTGGATCTGTGCGCGGGCATAGCGTGCCTCCGAACAGGTCAGTGGGGGGAGCGATGTCGACAGGTCCCTGGTGTGGACATGTCAGCGAGCCGGGGATGACGCTACGCACGTAGACCCACCCGGCGGAAGGGGGTCCGGGTGCTGCCGTTGGTCTACTCCTGCGAAATACTGAAGGAGCTGCGGCGATGACCGCCGCCGGGAAGAAACTTTCAGCGACGGGAAACCCGCGCGAGGGGGCTGACGTGCACGGAAGCGGTACGGCGAGTGAAGGCGAGTCCGCCTCCAGGAGTGGTGTGGACCAGGAGTTCCTCGCCCTGGAGCGTGAGCTGGCGGTCTTTCTGCGCCGTGCCCGCGCGCAGTCGGGCGAGATGGCCCGCGAGGTCCACCCCGAACTGGAGCCCGCCGCCTACGGCCTCTTCGTCCGGCTCGACGACACCGGCCCGCAGCGCGCCACCGACCTCGCCGGCTACTTCGGCGTCGGCAAGGCGACCATGAGCCGGCAGCTGCGCGCTCTGGAGGACCTCGGCCTCGTCGCCCGCGACCCGGACCCGGCGGACGGACGCGCCTCCCTGGTCCGGCTCACGGAGGAGGGCCGGGACCGCTTCCGGCACGTACGCGACGCCCGGCGCGGGCGCTACGTCCGCAAGCTCGCGGACTGGGACCGCGGCGAGGTCGCCGAACTGGCCCGGCTGCTGCACCAGCTGAACTCCCGCGCGGAGGCCTAGGGCCTGTCTTCAAAGTAGCGCCGGTCGGGCTCGCGGTGTCCGGTGCCGTGCATCGCAAGGCGGAGGAGCGTCCGCGTACTGGACGTACTCGGACGCTTCGACAACGCAGCGTGGGGGCCCCTCCCGTGCCCGAAGGGCCACGGGGGAGCGCGGTACCGGACGCCGCGAGCTGGGGGCACCTCCCGGGCGAAGCCCAGGGGGAGGGACTTTGAAGACAGGCCCTAGGGGGCGTTTTGCCGATCTTGCCGGGTCAGAGGTCCTGGAGGACGGCGTAGACCGCCGTCGCGTCGTCGTGGGGCTTCCCGCGCCGGGTGACGCCGGCCGCCCCGTCCGCGGCCTCCCGCGCCCGGACCCGCCGGATCAGCCCGAACGCCCCCTCCGTGCGCAGCACCCCGGCGCAGTCCGCCCAGTCGCCCTCCGCGAAGGGTGCCACCCAGCGGGTGGCCCCGTCCGTGAGCGCGGCCAGGGCCCGTACCCGGGAGCGGGGTGTCGTCCCGGTCACCGCCCGGTCCGCCACCGCCGGATCCGCCGCCGCCGTGAAGAAGCCGCCTTCCCGGTTGCGCAGCCGGTCCGTCGCCGCCGAAGAGCGCAGGACCTCGGGCGGCACGCGGTCCAGGCGGTCGTCGAGCACGGCCCGCACGGCCCCGTCCGGCGCCTCCAGGAGGAGTGCCGCGTCGGACAGGACCAGGTGCTCGACCGTGTCCGCGTCCCACCGGGCCAGGGCGACCGTCGCCTGGGGAGTGCGCACGTGAGAAAGGTCACAGGTGTCGCGATGGGCCTCCGCGGTGCGCCGGATGGCCAGCGCCAGAATCTCGGTCAGCGTCAAGTCCGGCCGCGAAGCGGACAGTTCGGTCAAAGCGCCACCCAGGCGGGCGGTGAACCAGGGGACACCGTGCACACAACCGTCATCACCGGCCGGGGGAGTCACCCCGTCGAGCGCCACGACCGTCCCGCCGCCGCCGGGACCCGGCAGAGCTGCAGCTGCCCAGTCCTCATTGGGGCGTTCGGGGCTGCCGGGGAGGGTGACCACTTCGGTGCGCATGATCCTCAGTCTGCCCGGCCTGCATCACTCCTTCACAGCGTCTCCAGACGGCCGAATCTGGCCTGTACCAAGCGGTCGGCGTCGTCCCGCCGGGCGGAACCACCCCGTCCGAGAAGCTGCGGGCGGGCATCCTGCCAAAGCCCGCGCGGAAGATCCAACCGGCCCCCCGAGAACGGCCTCGGCCACCTCCATGGGGAGTTGTTTGCCAACTCATGAGTGTTGTTCACTCGTTCGGGTGGCGGAGCGGCCGATGCGCGTCCCCTTCCCAGAAGCGCTGGAATGGTCGAGAGCCATACCAGGGGTGGGGGCGCTCTGAGTGGTGACCGGTCGTCACCCCTGCTTCATGGGTGGACGAGTCGAGAATGCGAGCACCGGTGCAGAAGAAGCGGCCTCGGACCAAGAACGGCACGCCGAGCCGGACCCCTGGTGACCCGCTGACCACGGGCAACGCCGCGGGCCCCGGCGCTTCCGCGGTACCCGCGGCCCCGCCCGTCGGCCGCCCCAAGCGCGTCCGCAACCGCCTGGTCGCCGGGGTCGCCCTCGTCGGCGTCACCGTGCTGGCCGCCGGCGCCCCCGCCGTCCTCACCGCCTCCGGCGAACTGACCGACTCCCAGCGTCTGGTCACCCTCGCCGAACTGGACCGCCAGGCGGTCACCCTCGCCCACTCCCTCGCCGACGAGCGCGACGAGGTCGTGGCGTACATCGCGGCGGGCCGGGACGAGCAGGACACCGACGACAAGAAGAAGCGCCAGGTCACCAGCACGCGTTCGGCACGCGTCGACCGCCAGATCGACGAGATCCGGCCCGCCGCGACCACCGAGCTCCGCCGCGACCTGGCCGGCCTGACCTCCATCCGGCGCGCCGCGCTCACCGGCAAGGGCACCGCCCTGGAGGCCCACCGCGCCTACAGCGACGTCATCGGGAAACTCCAGGCGCTCGCGGACGAGCTCGCCGAGAAGACCCCCGCCCGCGCCGCCGAGGCCACCCGCGCGCCCGGCGACCTCGGCCGCGCCGTCGAGCAGGCCTCCGCCGTCCGCGGACTCCTCCTCGCCGCGCTCGCCGTCCCCCAGCCCGAGTCCACCGGCACCCACTACGACCCGATCAGCGGCACCTACGTGCCCGACCGGGCCGAAGGCGCCGAGGAGGCCGAACGGCAGCGGAACGCCCTGACCGCCGCCGCCCAGCAGTCCCGGGTGCGCGAGCAGGCCGCCCTCGCCGACTTCGACCAGTCCGCCACCGCGTCCGCCCGCGACTCCCTCGCGGCCACGGTCACCGGCCCGGACGTCAAGAACGCCGAGCGTCACCTGACCCGCCTCGCCGACCAGCCCGAACTCAGCACGTCCGAGCGGAAGACCGACCCCGAGAAGCTGGAGGCCGCGCTCTCCGCCCGGATCGAGCAGATGCGCGGCGTCGAGTCCGCCCTCGCCACCGAGCAGGTGGAACGGCTCGCCCAGCTCCGCGACGACGACGTCACCGCCCTCGAACTGCGCATCGCCTTCCTCGGCGGCTGCCTGCTGGTCGCCGTCGGCATCTCCACCTTCGTCGCCCGCACCCTCACCCGGCCGCTCGCCGTCCTCCGCATCGGCGCCGCGCGCCTCTCCGCCGCCCCGGAGACCGAGGAGCCGGTCCGCTTCACCGGCCGCAACGACGAGTTCGCCCAGGTCGTACGGTCCCTCAACACCCTCCAGGGCAAGCTGGCCGCGCTCGCCCTGCGCGCCGAGCAGCTCGACAGCGAGCGGGCCGACCAGGCCGGGGCCCGCGAGGCCCTCGCCGTCGACCTCGCCGCCCAGCGCGCCGAACTCCAGGGCCAGACCGCCCTGCTCAGCGCCGAGCTCACCCGGCTCCGGGACAGCGTCCAGCACACCTTCGTCAACCTCTCCCTGCGCAGCCTCGGCCTGGTGGAGCGCCAGCTCGGCGTCATCGAGAAGCTGGAGGAGCGCGAGCAGGACCCGGACCGGCTCGCCACCCTGTTCAAGCTCGACCACATGGCGACCGTCATGCGCCGCCACAGCGAGAACCTGCTGGTCCTCGCCGGTCACGAGCACGTCCACGGCCACGCGGGCCCGGTGCCGCTCGTCGACGTCCTGCGCGCCGCGGTCAGCGAGATCGAGCGGTACGAGCGGGTCGCCATCCAGTCCCTGCCGCCGCACGCCCAGATCGCCGGCTTCGCCGCGGACGACCTCAGCCACCTGGTCGCCGAGCTCCTGGAGAACGCGACCTCCTTCTCGCCGCCCGACGCCCAGGTCCAGCTCTCCGGCTGGGTCCTGGAGTCCGGCGAGGTGATGCTCTCCGTCCAGGACGAGGGCATCGGCATGACCGCGTCGCGGCTCACGGAGCTCAACGCCCGGCTCGCCGAGGCGGACCCGGCCGACACCGAGGGGGAGGGGCTCGGCCTGCGGGTCGCCGCCCTCCTCGCGGCCCGGCACGGCGTACGGGTCGAACTCAGGGAGCAGAAGCAGGGCGGTATCGCGGCCGTCGTCGTCCTCCCGCCGTCCCTGCTGCCGACCGCCCCGCCGACCGCCGTGCCGCCGACCGTGCAGGTCGCGGGCGCCGCTCCCGCCCTGAACCTGCCGGGCTCGGTGGCCGAGGCGAACTCCAACGCGCTGCCGTCCCGGGCCCGCGACCCGTTCGTCGAGGCCGCGGAACAGGCCATCGAGGCGGCCGGCACGGCCGGCACGGCTCCGGTCACCGAGGCCGCGGCGGACCCGCTCGACTCCGCACCCGCGACCGACGTGTCCGCACCGCTCCCGCCGGCGGCCGACACCACCGGACCGGCCGACACCACCGGACCCGCCGACGCTCCCGGGCACGCCGAGCCTGCTCACGCGACCGCCGAGCCCGCTCACGCGACCGACGCGGCCGCGACCGCCGAGCCCGAGCCCGCTCCCGTGACCGTGCCGGCCCAGGCGTCCGCGCCGGAGGTCGAGACCTCCACCGTCGCCGAGGAGCCGGTCTCCGAGACGACCCTGCAGGTCCGGCTGGCCGACCTGCCGGCCGAGCCGGACAGCCACGAGCGTGCCGTGGAGGAGCAGCCGCCCGCGCGGCAGACCCAGCGGCTCACCGACAAGGGACTGCCCAAGCGGACCCCGCAGATAGTCCGGCAGGCGGACGCCCCCGTCACCCCCCGCACGGGCGGTGTCGACGCCGAGGCCCTGCGCCGCCGACTGGGCGGTTTCCACCGTGGCGCCGAGCAGGGCCGCCAGGACGTGGAGGCCGAGATCGAGGCCGGGACCGAGGTGGGGACCGCGCCCGACCGGCACGAAGCCGCACCCACAGCACGTACCGAGGAGAAGACGGGGGACACAGTCGAGGAGGCACGCAGTTGACTGCGACCGGAACATTCGGACTGAGCACGGAAGCCCGCAACCTGCACTGGCTGCTGGGCAATCTCGTCGAGGAGGTGCCAGGGGTCCGCTCCGTCGCCGTGGTGTCGTCCGACGGGCTGCTCCTGCTCTCTTCCGACCCGGCTGCGCAGAGCGCCGCCACCCCCACGGGAGGCCGCTCCGGCGGGCCCCGCGGATCGAGCGCCGACCTGGCGACCATCGTCTCCGGCATCGGCAGCCTCACCATCGGCGCGGCCCGGCTGATGGACGGCGGCGGTGTGAAGCAGACCATGGTGGCCATGGACGAGGGCAGCGTCTTCGTCATGTCGATCAGTGACGGCTCGCTGCTCGGCGTGCACGCCACGCCCGACTGCGACATGAGCGTCGTCGCGTACCACATGGCGCTCTTCGTCGGTCGCGCCGGACATGTACTCACCCCCGAACTCCGCAGCGAGCTGCGCAAATCGATGGAGAGCACCCAGTGACGTCTGTGCCGTCGGCGTTCCATGCCCACAAGCTGCCGGTCCGCGGGGAGGCGTCCCGTCGCCCCGCGCGGGTACGCCCGTACTCGCTCACCGGAGGCCGGACCCGCTTCGGGCACGTGCTCCTGGTCGAGACGTTCGTGGCGGCCCTCGAAGCGGCGCCCGCGCGCAGGGTGCTCACGGACGGCGGACCCGCCGCGCGCGGCCTGATGCCGGAGATGCGGGCCATCGTCGAGATCTGCCGCCGGATGCGCACCGTCGCGGAGATCTCTGCGCTCCTGAAGATGCCGCTGGGAGTCGTCCGGGTGCTGCTGAGCGACCTGGCCGACCAGGGAAAGATCCGTGTGTACGGGACCGGTCACGGCACCGGCCAGCCCGACCGCGCGCTCCTCGAAAGGGTGCTGAGTGGACTCCGTCGTCTCTGACGCCTCCGCCGTCTCCGATCCGCCGGCCACCACCGGCATACCCGCCCAGCCCCAGGCCGGCCCGCCGGCACCGGCGGCCGAGGACGGCGCCCGGGACTGGCAGCTGGACCACACCCGCGCCCCGATCGCGACCAAGGTCGTCGTCGCGGGCGGGTTCGGCGTCGGCAAGACCACCTTCGTCCGCGCGGTCTCGGAGATCACTCCGCTGCAGACCGAGGCGCTGATGACGCAGGCGAGCGAGGAGACCGACGACCTCACCTCGACGCCCGACAAGCTCACCACGACCGTGGCCATGGACTTCGGCCGCATCACCCTCGACGACGACCTGGTGCTGTACGTCTTCGGCACGCCGGGGCAGCAGCGCTTCTGGTTCATGTGGGACGACCTGGTGCGCGGCGCGATCGGCGCGGTCGTGCTCGCCGACACCCGCCGGCTGACGGACTGCTTCCCGGCCCTCGACTACTTCGAGAGCTGCGGACTGCCGTACATCGTCGCCGTGAACCACTTCGAGGGAACCGAGCTGTTCGAGACCGAGGACGTCCGCGAGGCCCTGACGGTGCCCCCGCACGTACCGATCGTGATCATGGACGCGCGCAAGCGGTACAGCGTGGTGGAGTCCCTGCTCGCGATGGTCTCGCACGCCCTCGAAGTCACCCCTGAATAACCCGTTAGGAACCCCGCCATGCGGAAGATACTCATCGTCGGGGCCGGCCAGTCCGGCCTCCAGCTCGCCCTCGGACTGCAGTCGCAGGGGTACGAGGTCACCCTCATGTCCAACCGCACGGCGGACGAGATCCGGTCCGGCCGGGTCATGTCCACCCAGTGCATGTTCGACACGGCTCTCCAGCACGAGCGTGACCTCGGCATCAACTTCTGGGAGTCCCAGGCCCCGCAGATCAAGGGCCTCGGCGTCTCCGTCGCCGCACCCGACTCCTCCCGCGTCATCGACTGGGTCGGCAGGCTGGACGGCTACGCCCAGTCCGTCGACCAGCGCGTGAAGATGGCCGGCTGGATGGAGACCTTCGCCCAGCGCGGCGGCCAGCTCGTCATCCACGGCGCCGCCGTCTCCGACCTGGACTACTTCTCCCGCAGCTACGACCTGGTGCTGGTCTCGGCCGGCAAGGGCGAGCTGGTCTCCATGTTCGGCCGCGACGCCGCCCGCTCCCCGTACAGCGAGCCGCAGCGCGCGCTGGCCGTCGCCTACGTCCACGGCCTGGGCCCGCGCCCCGAGCACCCGGACTTCGACGCGGTGCGCTGCAACCTCGTCCCGGGCGTCGGCGAGCTCTTCGTCATGCCGACCCTGACCACCAGCGGCCGCGCGGACATCCTCTTCTGGGAGGGCGTCCCCGGCGGCCCGCTCGACGTCTTCCAGGGCGTCAAGGACCCCTCCGAGCACCTGGCGCTCACGCTGGAGCTGATGGAGAAGTTCACGCCCTGGGAGTACGCGCGGGCCACCAAGGTCGAACTGACCGACGCCAACGCCACCCTGGCGGGCCGCTACGCCCCGACCGTGCGCAACCCGATCGGCCGGCTGCCCGGCGGCGGCCTCGTCCTCGGCGTGGCCGACGTGGTCGTGGCCAACGACCCGATCACCGGCCAGGGCTCCAACTCGGCGTCCAAGTGCGCGGCCGCGTACCTCGCCTCCATCGTCGAGAACGGCGACAAGGCGTTCGACGAGACGTGGATGCAGGCCACGTTCGACCGCTACTGGGACACCGCGCAGCACGTCACGAAGTGGACGAACGCGATGCTGGGCGTCCCGCCGGAGCACGTCCTCAACCTGATCGGCGCCGCGGGCCAGCTCCAGCCGGTCGCGGACCGCTTCGCGAACGGCTTCGACAACCCGGCGGACTTCGAGAACTTCTTCTTCGACCCGGAGAAGACGTCCGCCTACCTGGCCTCGGTCACGGGGGCCTGACGGGTCTCCCACCCGCTGTCGACGGGGCGCCGCCGCTGGTCATCGACCACCGGCGGCGCCCTGTTCACGGGCGGGGCAGGCCCCGGACGTTGCGGCCGGCCCCGGCCGACGCCGGAATCCCGGTGCGCCGTCCCGATGCCGCCTCGCAGGGTGATGCCGCAGCCCTCGTCGTTCAGCGGCCGAGGACACCGGTCGCCGGTTCGCCCGGAGCCGGAAACCCGGGTTCGAATCCCGGCGACGGCTGCTCCCTTGCCCCTCCCGGCGGCGCCGGAAGGGGCACGTCGTGCCGAGCCACGCCCGTTCGGGCGACGTCAGATGCGGACCGCGGTCTGGTAGCTGCCGATCGTGCCCATCGACTCGTAGCGGACGTAGGCGCCCGGGTACGGGGCGTGCAGCACGGTGTTGTTGCCCGCGTACAGGCCCACGTGCGAGGTGTTGCTGAAGAAGACCAGGTCGCCCGGCTTCAGTTGGCTGCGCGCGATGCGGGTGCCCTGGGTTATCTGGGTGTACGTGGTGCGGGTGATCTGGACGCCGGCCTGGGCGTACGCCCACTGGGTCAGGCCCGAGCAGTCGAAGGAGTTGGGCCCCGTGGCCGTGCGGACGTACGGCTTGCCCACCCGCGTGGCGGCCTGCCGGAGCGCCTCGGCGCCGAGGGCGGACGCGGGGACCTCGTTGCCGAGGTCGACCCGGTCGCCGGCCGCCCGGCTCGCGCGCTGCTCGTCCTCGGTGATCTTGGCCCGCTCGGCGACCGTCAGGGTGTTGAGCAGCTTCTGGGCCTCGGCGAGCTTGCCCTGGAACTTCTGCTTGTTCTTGCCGAGCGTGTCGCGGACCTCGGCGAGGTCCGCGATCTTCGTCTGCGCCTCCCGGCGCTGCTGGGCGAGCGTGCGCTGCTTCGCCTGGATCCTCTGCAGCGACTCCGCCTGCTTGACCGTCACCTGGTCCAGCGCGGAGGCCTGGTCGAGGAAGCTGTCCGGGTCCGAGGAGAGCAGCAGCTGGACCGACGGGTCGAGCCCACCGGAGCGGTACTGCGCCGTCGCGAGCAGACCGAGCTCGCCGCGCAGGGTGTTGAGCTCGTCCTGGCTGCGGGCGACCCGGTCCTGGAGCGCGCCGACCTGCTTCTTGAGCTTGTCCTGCCGCTCCTTGGCCCCGTTGTACTTCTCGGTGGCTTCCTCGGCCTCGTGGTAGAGCTTGTCGACCTTCGCCTTGACCTCGCTCTTGGTCGGCTTGGGGTCGGCGTGGGCCGCTTGGGAGGACAGCGCCACCGCTGCTGTGGCGGTCGCGGTGAGCACGGTCACGCGGGTGCGGCTCGGCTGCTTGGGTCGACGGTGGGACGCCACGAAGGCGAGCTCCTTCTTCCTCGAGCCGCCTACCGGGCTGTGGGGGGAAGGGAATCCCCGGCTCCGTGCAGGTCACGGACGCGGCGGGTCCTTCGCCGTCACCCCGGATGGGTGATCGATCGTGCGAAGGTTCGAGCTCCGACCTTAGTGACCATCCTGTGATGTGTTCAATCTTCACAAGAAGAATGTCGACACGGGGGCCACTTCTTTACTCATGACCCACGCGGCGTGGTGGTGCCCTGACGGTGCGTTCCTTGATATGCCGTCAAGTACGGCAACTGTCACCAGATCACCTCAAGTGCCTTGAGATGTAAGGGGATTGTGGTGGGCTTCGGTTCGCTCTCGCTTCGTCGTCAGCTTCCGTCCCCCTGAACGTTCCCCTGGACGGCGCCACCGCCGGGCAGCCGCCGAGGGGGCGGCTTCTCGATCCCGAGGCCGGCGAGGCTGCCCCAGGGGTTGCAGATCTCGCACATCGTCATGCCGGGGAACTCGCGGAGCGCGGTGACGACCTCCTCCGCCCCGAGCAGACCGGCGCCCGTGTACAGGCCGCAGCCACCGCGGTGCAGCATCGGCTCGCCCTCCACGGCGCGCGCGGGCTGGATCTTCCACATCATCTCGGCGCGGGCGACGTCCCTCCGGCGCTTCTCCTCCTTCTCCTCGGCCTCCAGCTCCCGGATCGTCCGGTCGGTCTGCGTGAGCTGCCAGCGCAGCCAGTCGCGCAGGGTGCGCTGCTTCGCCAGGCGCTCGGATATCGACAGCACGGCCCGCCCCCGCTACGCCGCGGCGTCGGCGACCGGCGCGGCCTCGGCCGCGCGGTGCTCCTTCAGTGCCATCCGCGCCCCCATGCGCTCGCCGGCGTCCAGCGTGGCCCAGTGCGGGTGGGTGGACACGGTGACGGTCAGCTCCCGTACCAGGGTCATGAGGCGGGCGACCTCCGCCTTCTGCTCGTCGGTGTAGCCGGGGCTGGGCTCCCGGCCGCCGGTGATCTCGCCGGTGTGGGGGTGCTTCGTGCCGGGCCAGCCGTCGGCCGGCTCGACCGACCACGGCAGCGCGCGGCACAGCGCCGCGTACTCGGCCCGGGCCTGGTGGAGGCGGAGCTGGGCGTCGACGAGGTCCTGCGGGAAGGGGGAATCAGCCACGACTGAAATGATACGCCTGTTCGAATACCGGTGGCGGTGAGACCCGCCGCACATGCGGCGCCGCTCACCCGATCGGCGGAGGCGGCGGGCTGCCGGACGGGCCGCACCGGTCGCCGCCGCACGCCGTCCCGCCCGCGGGGCCGGGCGAGGGCTTGGGGGCGGGGCGCCTCACGGGTGGGGAGAGGCGCTCAGTCGGCGCCGGGACCGGTGTCGGTGTCGGTGGCAGGGTCGGGGGTGGCGTCGAGGCCGGCGTCGAAGCCGTCGTCCGAGCCGTCCCGGGCACCCGCCGGGAGGTCGGGTGGGGTGAACGAGGACAGCGGGACGCCGGAGGGGTCCGGGCGGACCGCGCCGAGCAGGGGGTTCGCCGCGATGGGGGAGACCTTGACCCGGGCGCCCGGGCGCGGGGCCTGCACGACCAGGCCGCCGCCGAGATAGATCGCCACATGGGTCGCCTCGGGGAAGTAGACCACCAGGTCCCCGGGGCGCAGTTCGCTCAGCCCCACCTTCGGCAGCGTCCGCCACTGCTCCTGGCTCGTCCGCGGGATCTCCCGGCCCGCGCTCGCCCAGGCCTGCGAGGTCAGCCCCGAGCAGTCGTACGCGTCCGGGCCCTCGGCGCCCCACGAGTAGGGCTTGCCGATCTGGCGGACGGCGAAGTCCAGGGCCGCCCCGCCCTCCGCGGACGGCGTCCGCGTCCCGTCCAGTACGCCGGAGTCGAGCAGTTCGCGCTGCGCGCCCGCGGTCTGCGTCCGCTCACGCTCGGCCAGGCGCGCGAGCTGGTCCGCCGACAGCGTCGCGAGCAGCCGCTCGACCTCGGCGAGCCGAATCCGGACGTCGTCCCGCTGCTTCCGCTGCCGCGCGGCCAGCGTCTGCTGCCGGTCCAGCGCCTTGCGGGAGGCGCTCGCCAGGGCGTCCGCCTTCCTCTCCGCGTCCTCGAGCCGGGTGAGGGCGGACGCCCGGTCGCGTGCCGCGCGGGCCAGCAGATGCCCTTGGTCCAGGGCGTGCTGAGGGTCGCGGGCGAGCAGCAGTTCCAGGTACGAGGACAACTCCGAGTGCCCCTGGTACTGCTCCCTCGCCATCCTGCCCGCCGCGTCACGGCCCTGGGTCAGCGCCCTGCGGGCGGCCGTGAGGCCGGCGGTGATCTTCCGGGTGTCGGCGGTCTGGGTCCTCAGGGCCTCGTCGGTGGCGTTGAACGACTCGGTGGCCTGCTCGGTCTGCCGGTAGAGCGTGTGCAGCCGGGTCAGGAGCGTGGCCACGGAGTCCCCGCCGGAGGGCGCGAGTTCCGCGGCGTCGCCGGTGGAGCCGGCCGTCCCGCCCCCGGTGGTGCCGTCGGGGGCGGGACGGCCGGAGAGGGAGGGGTCCGCCTGTCCGGTCGGGTCAGCCTGTCCGGCCGGGTCCGGGAAGTCTGAGCGGGGCATCGGTCCGTCCGTCGCGGCCTCCACCGGTGGGTCTCCCGGATCGGCGGCGGCAGGCCCCACTCCTGTGAGGGCGCCCGTCAGGGCGGTCGTCGCCGCGAGCATCCCCGTGCAGACCGTGCGCAGCAGCCTTCCTGACACGTCATCACCTCCACCGAGATGATGAGGGAGAGGGCCGGTCAATCCGGCAGATAACCCCACAAATGGGCGAGACGGCTCAAGGGGCTCACTCGTTCGGCTGGGGCGGCGCCCCGTCCGGCCCGCCCGCCCCCGACCACCGCCGGCCGCCTCCGGTCAGCCGCCTCCGGTCAGTCGCTTCCGGTAGTCGCTTCCGGTTCGGCCGGTCACGGCCCGGACGACTCCGTTCCGCCGGGTCCCGCCTCCGGGCGCGGCGCGGTCCGCGGCTTGGACCACGGCCACCTCACCTCGTGGCGTGCGCGGCCCTCGGGGGCGTACTCGTACACCCAGCCCCGCTGCAGACCGAGCCGCTTGGTGTGACCGGCCGGCTCCCGGCGGTAGGCGTGGACCGTCGGGGGGCCGCCGGCGTCGTCCGGGACCGGCACCTCGTACCACTTGGGCGGATGTCCGGTCGGTCCGACGAGGACGGGCAGCGCCTGGCCGTCCAGGGGGCCGCCACGAAAGGGGGTGTTCTCGCTTCTCACCCCACCAGTCTCATATGAGGTGTGCGGCCTTGCCCACCACGGGGGTCACCCGACGGGCCAGCGAACCGACCGGCCCCTCGGGCGTCTCCAGTGCCAGGAGCCGCCCGACCACCTCGGTCGTCTCCCCGTCCGTCGCGGCGGTCGCGGCGAGCAGGGCCACCAGGTGGTCGACCAGCCAGTTCCGCAGCTCCTCCGCCGGGGGCTGCTTCTCCTCGTCGAGCCAGATCAGGGAGGCGGCCTCCACGGCCGCGATCCACGTCCGGACCATCATCCGCAGCCGGGGTCCGGGCCGCCCCACGCTCAGGTGGACGAGGATCTGCTCGGCCGCGGACCGCCGCACCTCGTCGACGATGGCGGTGGTCCGGGAGGTCTCGGCGACGCTGCCGCCGCGCAGCAGGGCGCTGAACCCGGCGTCGTGCTGGTCGACGAAGGCCAGGTAGCGGTCCAGGACGCGGGCGAGGCGCTCGGTGGGCGGGCCGACGGGCGGCTCGGTGAAGCACCGCTCCAGCGCGTCGGCCGAGGAGCGCAGCGCCGCCTCGTACAGCTGCTGCTTGCCGCCGGGGAAGTAGCGGTAGACGAGCGGTCGGGAGACTCCCGCCGCCTCGGCGACGTCGTCGAGCGAGACGGCGTCCGGGGCGTGGTGCGCGAAGAGCGTCAGTGCCGCGTCGAGGAGCTGGATCCTGCGCTCCTCGACGCTGAGCCGGCGGTACGCGGGCGTCGTCGCCGCCGGCCCGGTCGGCGTGGCCGGGGTGGGGGACGCGGGCGGGACGGGGCTCCTGGTCATGCCCGCAGCGTAACTCCGCCGGGCGGCGCTCAGGCGAGGAGTCCGGAGGACTTCCAGAGCCGCCGTCCCGGGCCCCGCAGGACGCCGATGTCGTCGAGGAAGTCCGTCAGGCGCCGGGCGCCCGACTGCATGACCTCGCGACGGTGGCCGCTCGCCCTGACCTGGGCCACGGCCTCGCGACGGTCCAGGCCGACGTTCTCGTACACCCGGGGGTTCACGAAGCAGACCGAGAAGACACGGGCGGCCTCACCGCAGCTGAGCCGGGTGAACTCCTGCTCCCAGCGGGGCGCGGTCACCATCTGGCGCCGCAGCTCCTCGCGGGCGTACCGGACGTGCCGGGCCTCCTCGACCACGTGGATCCGGGTCACGCCGCGCACCAGCGTCTGCACGCGCTCGTCCGGGAAGGTCAGCCGCTGCATCCAGTCCAGGATCTCCTCGCCGAGGAGCGTCGCGGCGAAGGAGCCGGGGGTGGTGGAGACGGTCTTCAGGACGCGGGCGAGGTTGTGGTAGATCCGCGGCACGGGGTAGGCGGGCGCGCCGCCCTTCTCGATCATCCGGGCGAACATCATCGAGTGCCGGCACTCGTCCGCGATCTCGGTGAGCGCGTAGCGCACGTGCTTGCTGGTGACGGACTTGTCGTAGATGTGCCGGACGAGCAGCTGCATCAGGATGATCTCGAACCAGATGCCGAGCGAGGCGAGCGAGGCCGCCTCGTGGCGGGCGAGGTCCATCCGCTGCTCCTCGGACATCCGCCGCCACATCGGGGTGTCGTAGAGGGACACCAGCTCCGGCGGCCAGAACCACTTGCCCTCCTCGACCGGCGCCTCCCAGTCGAGTTCGGTCTCGGGGTCGAAGGAGTGCTTGAGGGAGGACTCCAGGAGCCGCTCGGCGACCTGCTCCCGGTCGCGGAGGGGGCCGAGGGCGTCCCTGAGGAGGGTGAGGTCCTGCTCGGACAGTGCGGTCATGGCTGGAGAGCACCTCGCTGTGGGCTCGCGGTCGCGTGACGGGAGGCCGTCACCGGCGGTCGCCTCTTATGAGACTGCTCGTCAGTAAGCCCGTCAATCCCCTGTGCGCGACTTGTTGACCGACTGTCTACCAAGGTGTCAGCCTGCCGGACAGGACCACCTCCGGTGAACGAAGGAGTCGTCAGTGTCGACGCGCGACCTCTACACGAAAGCCCCGGAAGACCCCATCTGGCCTGTCCCGGCGTCCGGTTCGGCCCGCTTCAACTGGGAGTACGACGACGGCCGCGACCGTCTCCTCGCGCTCTACCAGAAGGGCAAGGACAAGCAGTGGGACGGCGCCACCCGCATCGACTGGGACCTGGAGGTCGACCCGTACGACCCGCTGGGAACCCCGGACGACGTGCTGACCCTGCACGGCACCCGCCACTGGGACCGCATGACCGAGAAGGACAAGGGCGACCTGCGACGGCACTACGCCGCCTGGCAGTTCAGCCAGTTCCTGCACGGCGAGCAGGGCGCGATGGTCTGCGCGGCCCGGATCGTCGAGTCCGTTCCCGACCTGGACGCCAAGTTCTACTCCGCGACGCAGACGATGGACGAGGCCCGGCACGCCGAGATCTACGGCCGCTTCCTGCACGAGAAGATCGGGATGCTCTACCCGATCAACGACAACCTCCAGGGCCTCCTCGGCGACACCCTCAGGGACTCGCGCTGGGACATGCCGTACCTGGGCATGCAGGTGCTGATCGAGGGCCTCGCGCTCGCCGCGTTCGGCATGATCCGCGACACCACCGACAAGCCGCTGCCGAAGCAGATCCTGGCCTACGTCATGCAGGACGAGGCCCGGCACGTCGCCTTCGGGCGGATGGCTCTGCGCGACCACTACCGGCAGTTGTCGGACGCGGAGCTGCGGGAGCGCGAGGAGTTCGTCATCGAGGGCTGCCACCTGATGCGGGACCGGTTGCGCGGGGTCGAGGTCCTGGAGAACTTCGGCATCCCCAGGCAGGAGGCCGAGCAGCTGAGCGAGGAGAGCGAGTTCCTGCACCTCTTCCGCAAGCTGCTGTTCAGCCGGATCGTGCCGTGCGTGAAGGACATCGGACTCTGGGGGCCGCGCCTGCAGAAGGCGTACCTGGACATGGGCGTCTTCGACCTCGGCGACTCCAACCTGGACCTGCTGATGACCCAGGACGAGGAGATCGCGGAGCGACTGGACCGGGAGCGCTTCGCGGTGGAGGAGCGGGAACGGGTCGAGGAGGTCGCGGAGGCGATCGCGCAGGGCGAGGCGGGCGCGTAGGAGGGCCACCCGGACCTGTACTTCGGGGTGTCCACCGCCGGGACACCCCGGCATTCCGCCACACGGCCACCGGCCCCGCGCCCCGCTTTCCCGGTGCGCTCCGTCCCCCGACCCGCCGTCCAGGGAGCCCTTCGCCGTGACGTAGCGTGCCCGGCATGACCATGCCGCCTCCGCACAACCCCCCGCCCCACAACCCGTACGCCGGCCAGGTGCCGCCGCAGCAGCCCGGACCCTACGGGCCGCCGGCCCCGCACGGCTTCCCGCAGCAGTACCCGGGAGCTCCGCAGGGGTATCCGCAGGGACAGGGGGCGTGGGGGCCGCCGCCGAAGAAGAAGATGTCGACGGGGGCGATCGTCGGCATCGTGCTCGGGTCCGTGGTCGTGGTCGCCGGGCTCGGCTTCGCCGGCTCCCGGGTCCTGTCCGGCGCCGGCTCCCTGGGATCGTTCCCCGAGGCCACGCACCGCCTGGTCGTGCCCAAGACTCTGGTGGACGGCGAGTACAAGCTCACCAAGGACGCCTCCCAGACCGAGGGCAAGGAGGTCGAGGACACCTACGACCCCTCCGTGAAGGACGCCAAGGCGGCCATCGCGCAATACGCGGGCGAGGACGACGCCGTCCTCGTCGTCTCCGGCTTCTCCGGCCGGCTGCGGGACCCCGAGGGCGCCAAGGACGCGATCCTCAAGGGCGCCGTCGACAAGCAGTCCACCCTCGCCGTGCCGCCCAAGGACTTCACCCCGGCCGGGGCGGACGTGACCGTCACCTGCCAGGTGACCCGGTCCAAGGACGTCATGGGCAGCACCACGCTGCCCATGTGCGCCTGGGGCGACGACAACACCGCCTCCTTCGTCGCCGTCGTCACCGCGGAGTCGGCCACCGCCGATCCCAAGACGGTCGACCTGGCGGCGCTCGCCGAGACCACCGCCAAGGTGCGCGCCGAGATGCGCAAGCCGATCGCCGGCTGACGGCCGGCGGAACGACGGGAGCCCCCGGCGCGCGTGGCGCCGGGGGCTCCTGCCGTGCGGAGCCCGCGGAGGGCTCCTGTCGTGCGGACCGCCGTCAGCTCAGCGCCTTGAGCGTGCGCCAGTCGGACGTGAGGACCGTCTTGGCCGGCGGGTTGGTGTTGGTGGTCGACGGGTAGTACACCCGCATCTGACCGTCGACGCCCGAACGGGCCCAGATGTCCGGGATGCCGTCGCCGTTGACGTCGGGGATGCCGATCGCCGTCGAGACGTTCGCCTCGGTCCAGCTCGTTCCGTACTGGACGTCCCCGTTGAGGGAGTTGTTCGCCAGCATGAGCGAGTTGAGGTCGACGCTGCCGGCGACGGAGCCCGGCTTGCCGTGGCGGACGTACATGTTGCCGTTGTCCAGGTTCCGCCAGAGCAGGTCCGGCGTGCTGTCCAGGTTGATGTCGGCGACGTTGACGATGTCCCGGCGCTCCCAGGCGTCCACGTTCATCAGCGTGGCCGCGTGGAACGTGGCGCCGGTGTAGCCGGACAGCACCCAGAACGCGGGGCCGGCCTTCAGGAACAGGTCGGGCAGCTTGTCGCCGGTGACGTCGCCGACGGCCTTGAGCTGCGTCCACGTCGACGGCGCGGGCGCGTTCGCGGGCAGCCGGACCTTGATCCGGTCGTCGACGTTGAAGCTGCCGTAGCCGTCACCCGGGTACAGCCAGAAGCCGCCGTCCGGGGTACGGGCGAACAGGTCGGTCGTGCCGTCGCCGGGGTACACGTCCCCGTAGTGGGCGATCAGCGCGGCCTTGCCGGTGGCCGAGTCGTACCAGTGGCCCGCCGGGTGCAGCTTGCCGCCGGTGCTGTACGAGCCGGCGAGGCTGCCGTACAGGTCGCCGCCGGGTCCTCCGGAGTAGGAGAACAGGTTGCCGCTGGCGTTGATGGCCAGGATGTCCGGCTGGCTGTCGCCGCCCACGTCGTGGGGACCGTCGGCGTTGTCCTTGGGCTGGACGTACGTCAGGTAGTCCCCGCGGACGCTGGGGTTCCCCAGGGAGTCGTAGGCGTACAGCTGGAGCCAGTTCGGGCCGGCGTGCGGAGGCCGCAGGTCGGGCACGGTGGCCGAGCCGTTGACGGCGTTGACGTACTTGATGTCCAGACCGTCGAAGGCGTAGCTGAACTTGGCCGCGCCCGGCGAGCTGAACGTCATGGCACCGGTGCCGCCGAACTTCACCGTCGCCCAGGTCGCGCCGTCGGACGTGGCCCGCTTGAACGGGGTGGTGTCCTCGTCGACGACGGGCGTCGGCGGACCGGAGCCGTCGATGGTGATGGCGCACGGCGTGGTGCCGGCCGGGAAGTACGTGGACACGGCGCCGACGGTGTCCTCCGCGCGCACGTCCCAGTAGTAGGTCTTCTTGTCCACCAGCATCGTGGTGGTGGGGGCGATGACCGTCGACGCGTAGCCGCTGGACAGGTTGGTGGCCAGGGTGCCGGCCGGCGCGGTGGTGCCGGCCTCCCAGATGCGGAAGCGCAGACCCTTCAGGTTGTTGTCCGCGTCGGTGGCCTTGGCCTTCAGGGTGATGTTGGTCCTGCCGACCGTCCGGCCCGGGGAGCCGACGACGCAGTCGCCACCGGGCGACGTCGTGCCTGCGGTGGGCTCGGTCGGCGTGCGGTTGTAGTCACCCTCCAGGACCGCGGACGTGGCGCGGAACTTGCGCCAGGTCTGGGTGTCGGACTCGGAGGTGGCCCGCATGCCGAAGGTGATGTTCGACCAGCCGTTGTCGGCGCCCTTCTGGGCCGCCGCCTTCACGTCGAACGCCTCGTACTCGTCCGGGCAGGAGCTGGAGGACCAGCCGTGCGCGAAGGACTGCGCGTCCAGCTTCGTCGACCAGCTCGGCTGCGCGTTCCAGGTGGTGCCGGAGGAGATCGCACCGGTCAGCCAGAAACTGAACTCACGGGTGGTGCACGACCACGAGTGGTTGTTCAGCACCTTGAAGGTCGCACGCGTGAACGTCGCGCCCTCGAAGCTGCTGGAGAAGCCCATGCGCCAGAAGGAGCGGCCGAGGCCGCCGGTGTCCGACTCGTAGCCGACGCGGGCGTCGGAGGTGCCGGAGGAGAAGTTGGTGCCGTTCCAGAAGCTGCTGCTCGGGTACGGGCGGTAGGCCGTCGTCCACGCCTGGTACCCGCTGTTCAGCGGCGGGTCGATGAAGACCGGGAACTTCACCTTCTCGTCGGTGAAGAGGGTGGTCTCGGCGGTCCGCAGGCGCAGGTGGGCGTTGCCGGTGTTCTCGCCGTCGAGCCGGATCGGGAGCGGGGCGGAGTGCGCGCCGGGCTCGATGCCGGTGAGGCCGGAGAGCTTGAGCACGTCGGCCGGGGTGGCGGTGGCGGTGCGGGGGGTGGACTGGCCGGGCGGGAGCTCGGGGTCGCGGCCGCTGGAGTCCCAGCCGAAGGGGGTCGGGATGGTGCCGACCTCCTTGCCCGTCTTGTCGAGGACCTGGACGCGGCTGGCCTTGGAGTCGTGGCGGAACGTGGCCGTCTTCGACGTCAGTCCGTAGGAGACCGTGGCGAGCGCCTTGTTCTGGGCGGCCTGGCGGTTCTTGACGATGAGGAGCTGGCCGAAGCCGCCTTCCTCACGCGCGACGAGCAGCAGGTCGACGCCGGGCATGACCTCGGAGTAGAGGGCACGGGGGCCGTCGAGCACCGGCTCGGGCAGGGTGCCGGGCCAGGTGTAGGCGATGGTGTGGCCGCCGAGGTCGACCTCGGCCAGCGTCGTCTCGCCGGGCTGCGGTGCGCGTGCGAACGAACGGTCGGCCCGGGTCGCGTCGGTGCTGCCGCTGGAGAAGCGGACCGGGACGGCCGGGTTGGCCGGCGCGATGCCGAGGCCGCGGGGGGCCTTCTTCGTCCGGGTCAGCTTGTTGTCGATGGGGGCCCACTGGCCCTTGGTGTTCTTGGCCCGCTGGGGCAGCGCGTGGATCCGGGTGCGCAACTGCCCGTTCGGCAGTGCCCAGGTGAGCTCGGTGGCGGTGGTCGCCGTGTCGACGAGCACCTGCTTGCGGGTACGTCGCGCCTCGGCCATCGCGGTGGCCTCGTCGCGGGGGCCGGTCGAGGCCGGCTTCGCTTCGGTAGCCGAACCGCCATGGGCGGTGGGCGGGGTGTCGGGTTGCCACCAGGGCAACAGGGCAGCGGTGAGCGCGGCCAGAACAAGGCCGAGCGTCAGTGACAGCCGTGTGCGCGTGCGCACGAACGGGCTGAGAAGGCGAGGCGGCGCGGACACGGCGGTCTACTCCCGTGTGGACCAGGGGATGGGGGGACAGCACAGACAGCCCCGTACGGCATGCCGCGGGGCGCGCACACGATCACACACTCGCTACAACCCGTCCACACATGAGAACTTTATGAAGTCGTTACGTATGCCCGGCAAAGCCTTGACGCGTGGCCATGTTTGCGTTTGCTTAAGGCATTTCGCGAACCCCTATCGACCCGAAGGGTCGGTATGCCGTATTCCGTCGCAAAGATCGACTGTGCCGCTCTCTGGCCCGAACTACGGCGTGAGGCAACTCACTTGAACGTGGGAGCGCTCCTTTTTACGGCATTGATTTGTGTGGTTGCCATGACGGAGAGTGCGCACGCATGCGCCTGAGACAGGTGCGTGCTTTTTGGTGTTTCCGCACCCCGGTGTTCGCACCTCATCCGTTGTCTGTTTGCCTGCGTGGGAGTCGACGCATATGCGTGCTTCAGGTTCGCTGTCATGGTTGGGGCGCAGACGCCTCGCCATGACGGAGTCACAACGACGAAGTCGGCGGCGAAGCCGCGCGGCGATCGTCCTATTGCTGTCCTCGACGCTGACCGTGACGAGCCTGGGCGGGCAGGCGCTCGCCATCCCCGGCCCGGGCATGAGCCGCGAGCAGGAGAACGCGCAGGTCGACCTGCCGGACCTGCCCGAGGCCACGGAGGCCGACGGGGACTCGACCGCCGAGAAGGCGCTGACCCTGGCGCCCGAGGTCCCGGTCGACCCGTACGACCCGAAGAACGTCACCCCGTGGGTGGGCGACACCGGCAAGGCCACGCTGACGGCGGAGACCGAGCCGGGCGACACCGTCCCGCTCGACAAGAACCTCCCCATCGCCATCGGTGTGCCCGAGGGAACGGACCCGGCCACCCTCGCGGGTGAGTGGACCGTGGGCCTGGCCGCTCCCGAGGTCTCCCAGGACGCGGGCGTCTCCGGCCTGGTCATGAAGGTCACGCCGCCGGCGACGGTCGACCCGGCCGCGCAGGTCTCGCTGAGCGTCGACACGACGGCGTTCGCCGACCTCTACGGTCCGCAGGCCGCCGACCGCTTCGGCCTGGTCCTGCTGCCCGAGTGCGTCTACTCCTCTCCGACCGAGGGCGAGTGCGCGGACGACGGCGGCGTCGAGCCCATGGCCGGCAAGAACGAAGCCGACTCCTTCGAGCGGCTGCGCAGCACGGTCACGATGGTGGCTCCGAAGGACGCCCCCACCAGGACCACCGCGGCGAAGAACGCCAAGGCCCGCAAGATCCTCACCGGCACGGTCCCCGTCGCCAAGCTGCTCGACGAGGGCACGCAGGCCACCACGACCAGCGCCTCCGCGCGGACCGGTGCCCTCCAGGCCGCCGACTCCTCCGGCGGCAACTCCGTCGGCCTCCTCGACACCGGTTCCTCGGTGCAGGGTGACTTCACCGCGTCCCCGCTGCTGTCGTCGGGTTCGTGGTCGGCGGGTTCCTCGTCGGGTGCCTTCACCTACTCGTACCAGGTGCAGACGCCGGAGACCGCCGGCGGTCTGATGCCGAAGGTCGCGCTGTCCTACTCCTCGCAGTCCGTGGACGGCCGTACGTCGTCGACGAACAACCAGGCCTCCTGGATCGGTGACGGCTGGGACTACAACGCGGGCTCCATCACGCGTACGTATGTCAACTGCCGCCAGGACTCCAAGAAGGCCGGCTCCAACAACGCCACCCACCGCACCGCGGACCTCTGCTACGGCTCGGAGAACGCCACCCTCTCGCTCGGCGGCACGACCACCGAGCTGGTCTGGGACGAGTCCAAGGGCAAGTGGTTCACCGGCAACGGCGACGGCTCCAAGATCGAGCGCGTCACGGGCCAGGCCACGGGCAACGGCGCCAAGGACGGCGAGTACTGGGTCGTCACCACCAAGGACGGCACGAAGTACCACTTCGGCCTGAACAAGCTGCCGGGCTGGTCCGACAACGGCACCGCCGCCGACGACCCGACGACGGATTCGGTGCTGACCGTCCCCGTCTACGGCAACCACGCCGGTGAGCCCTGCTACAAGGCGGGCGACTGGGCCCACTCCTACTGCACGCAGGGCTGGCGCTGGAGCCTCGACTACGTCGAGGACGTCCACGGCAACGCCATGTCGCTGTGGTGGAAGAAGGACCAGAACTACTACGCGCGGAACTTCAACTTCAAGGCGCCCGTCGTCTACGACCGTGACGGCTACCTGTCGCACATCTACTACGGGCAGCGCAAGGACTCGATCTTCTCGGCCACCGCGCCGGCGCGGATCGGTTTCGAGGTCAAGGAGCGCTGCTACGACGTCGGCGCGGTGACCTGCACCGAGACGAACTTCAAGTCGAAGAACCCGGGCGACTACCGGATCTGGTTCGACACCCCGGCCGACCTTCGCTGCGAGTCGGGGAAGAAGTGCTGGAACGCCGGACCGACGTTCTGGACCCGTAAGCGCCTGGACAAGATCACCACGTCCGCGCAGCGCCGCACCGACACCACCGCCCGTCAGGTCGTCGACGAGTACCAGCTCAACCAGAGCTTCGCGGAGCTGAAGACCGGCCCGAACACGGCCCTGTGGCTGGAGTCGATCCAGCGCACCGGCTACGCCCGCAACGGCTCCACCGACGCGTCCGTCAAGCTGAACTCGGTCCGCTTCGAGTCCAACAGCGACGACATGCCCAACCGCGTCCTCGCGGTCAACCCGCAGCGCCCGGGCTTCTCCCGCCTGCGCATCGCGCGTGTGATCAACGAGTACGGCGGCGAGACGGTCGTCAAGTACAAGCCGATCACCGGCAAGTGCGCCACCGGCGGCCTGCCCGGCAAGACCGACACCGCAGCGCTGAAGTCGAACACCGAGCTGTGCTACCCGTCGTTCTGGAACCCCGACCCCGAGGTCGAGGACATCGACTGGTTCCACAAGTACGTCGTCGCCTCGATCGAGGAACTCCCCAACATCGAGGGATCCTTCGGCACGAAGACGGCCTACGAGTACAAGAACGCCGGCTGGAAGTTCGCCGACGGCGAGTTCACCAAGAAGTCGACCCGCACGTACTCGCAGTTCGCCGGCTTCGAGCAGACCACCGTCCTGACCGGCCCGGACAAGGCCGCCGAGGACAACGGCAACGAGGGCGAAGGCATCGCCGGCCTCGACAGCCCCCGCACCAAGGCCGTCACCCGCTACTTCCGCGGCCTGGGCGACACCGTCTCGGTCAAGGACATCACCGGCACCGAGATCGCCAAGGACAAGGAGCCCTTCGCCGGCCGCGTCGCCGAAGAGCTCACCTACACCAACGCGACCGACGCCGACACCAACTGGCTGACCCGGTCCGTCACGGTCCCCGAAGCCACGGAGCTCGCGAAGCGCGACCGCGACGACGGCCTCGACCCGCTGAAGGCCTGGCGCGTCACGGAGCCGGAGGAGATCGCGTACACGAAGTCCTCGGGCACCGGCGACGACACCCGCACGCTGCGGTCCGTGCGGACCCTGACGACGTACGAATCGACCTACGGCCTGCCCACGCAGGTCGAGTCCTTCGGTGACACCGGCAAGACCGGCGACGAGTCCTGCACCAAGCTGGAGTACCTGCACCAGACCACGGCGAACCTCATCGGCTTGTCCAAGCAGGTACTCACGTCGCCGACGACCTGTGCCAACGCCAATTGGTCCGACCTCACCACGCTGAACTCGGCGGCTCGTACCGCCTTCGACGGCACCGCCTACGGCACCGCGCTCGGCGCCTCGACCCGCGGCCTGGCCACCGAGTCCTGGTCGCTGAAGGGTGACGGCACCGGCTTCGAGACGAACGGTACGACCGGTTTCGACGCCATCGGCCGTGTCACGCGGCAGACCGACCCGGACCAGAAGTCCTCGACGATCACCTTCGACCCGCCCACGGGGCAGGTCTTCAAGGTCACCCAGACCAACCCGCTCGGCCACAGCCAGGTCCAGGAGCTGGAGCCGGGCCGCGCGGTCACGCTGAAGACCACGGACCTCAACGGTCAGGTCAGCGAGGCGAAGTTCGACCCGCTGGGTCGTCTCGCCGAGGCCTGGGCCCCGGGCCGCACGCCGTCGTCGTCCTCGGTGCCGGACTTCCGCGCCGTCTACACGATCCCGGCCGAGGAGACCGACCCGACCGACGCCAACCTCAAGATCCGCAAGCCTCCGTACGTCACCACGTACGCACGGGGTCACGAGGACCGGATCGAGACCTCCGTCACGCTCTACGACGGCCTCGGCCGCGAGCGCCAGACGCAGGAGGAGCCCGAAAGCGGCTCCGGCTATCTCGTCACGGACACGCTGTACAACACCTCCGGCGAGGTCTTCCAGACCAACAACGCCTACCTGACCCAGGAGGCCAAGCCCGGCGAGCTGTTCGTCCCGCTCTCCGACACGGCCATCCCCAACATCACCCGCTACACCTACGACGGCCTCGGCCGCGTGCTGCAGGAAACCCCGTACATGAAGTACGTGGACCCCGTCACCAAGGAGTCCTCCTCCAAGGCCTACGAGGACCGCGCCACCAAGTACGAGTACGGCCAGGACTGGTCGAAGGTCATCAACCCGCAGGGCGCCTCGTCCTACCGGGTCTACACCGACGCGCTCGGCCGCACCTCCCGCACCGACACGTTCAACCCGGCGGCTCCCGGCGGCATCACCTCCACGAGCTACCAGTACGACACCCGCGGCCAGATGGTGAAGGCCACCAAGTCGGCAGACCCGACCCACCCGTGGACGTGGACCTACGACCACCGCGGCCGGATGGAGACCTCCACCGACCCGGACTCAGGCACCACCCGGACCACGTACGACCACCGGGACCGCGTCCAGTCGGCCACCAACGGGCGTGGTGTCACGCTCTGGACCGGCTACGACGACCTTTCGCGGCCGAAGCAGCAGCGTATGAACGACGCCAACGGCACGGTGGTGGCGGACTACACGTACGACACCGTCGCCGGCGGCAAGGGCCTGCCCGCCACCGCCACCCGCTACACCGACGGCCAGGCGTACACCCAGAAGATCAACGGCTACACCAAGGACTACCAGCCGACGTCCACGACCCTGAGCCTGCCGCAGACCATCGCGGACACCTGGGGCCTGGCCAAGGACTACACCTACGGCTACTCCTACACGGACACCGGTCTTCTCGAAGAAGCGCAGCTTCCGGCGGTCGGCAAGTTCGCCGCGGAGAAGATGGTGGTCCGTTACAACAAGGAGGGTCTGCCGCTTTCGATCTCGGGCAAGGACTGGTACGGCGCGGAGACCGTTTACTCCCCGTACGGCCAGATGATCCGTTCCACTCTGGGTGCGCAGCCGTACCGGGTGTGGACGCAGAACTCGTTCGACGAGTCCAGTGGTGAGCTGAAGGACCAGCTGGTCTTCCGTGAGAAGTCCGGTGCCGGTGCGGACACGTCGGTCGTCGGTGGGAACCTGGTCTCGAACCGGTCGTACACCTACGACCCGGCCGGTAACGTCACCTCGATCCGCGAGCAGTCGGTGGGTATCGAGGAGCGTCAGTGCTTCAGCTACGACCCGCTGGGTCAGCTGAAGACGGCCTGGACCTCGAAGGACCAGACCGGCTGCACCACCCCGAAGAACGCCGACGGCACCCTGAACGTGGCCGCCGGCAAGGACAGCTCCGGCTACTGGCAGGAGTACGAGTACGACCTGCTCGGCAACCGCACCAAGCTGACCGAGAAGGACCTGACCGGCGCCACCGCCAAGGACGCCACGACGGACTACGCGTACGGCAAGAACGCGGCGAAGGACCAGCCGCACACCCTCACCAAGGTGACGAAGAAGTTCACCACCCCGGCCGGTGCGCAGGTGACCGCCGAGGCGCAGCGTCTCTACGAGCTGACGGGTGAGACGAAGTCGATCACCTCGCTCCAGAGTGGTGACAAGCAGGATCTGACCTGGACGTTTGACGGTCAGGTCGACCGGATCACGGGCCAGGGCAGTGCCGGTAAGACCCCGTACGTGGGTCTGGGCCAGAAGTGCCTGGACCTGAAGTCGGGTCTGCCGGTGGCGGGTCAGCCGATCCAGCTCTACGGCTGCAACGCGACCGCGGCGCAGAACTTCCGGTTCACCCCGACTCCGGCCCAGGCGGACCCGAACCTGGGCACCCTGGCCGTGGCGGAGAACTGGTGCTTCCAGCCGGCGGCCAACACGGCCGGCTCCGCGGTCCAGGTCCAGAAGTGCAACGGCACTGCCGCCCAGCAGCTGAAGCGGAACACCGCCGGCCAGCTGACCCACGTGGCCTCCGGGCTGTGTGTGGCGGTGCAGGGTGCGGCGAACGTCAGCGGCACCGCGATCGTGCTGGCCACCTGCGACGGCGCCTCCGCCGCCCAGCTGTGGGCGCCGCAGAACGACACCCGCCACATCTACGGCCCCGACGGCAGCCGCCTGCTGACGATCAAGGGCAAGCAGGCCACCCTGCATCTGGGCGAGGCCGAGGTGACCGTCCAGCAGGGCGGCGTCCTGGTCAACACCCAGCGCACCTACTCCGCCCCCGGCGGAGCGGTCATGCGCTACGCCTACGGCACCGGCTCGGAGACCCTGGTCGCCCAGACCGGCGACCACCAGGGCAGCACCTATGCTGAAGTCGCGCTCTACGGCGGCATGTCGGTCCGTATTCGCAAGCAGGACGCGTTCGGCAACGAGCGCGGCACGGCTGTCGCCAACCTGCAGAGCCACAAGGGCTTCCTCGGCAAGACCGAGGATGACGCCTCCGGCTACACGATGCTGGGTGCCCGTCTGTACGACCCGGTGGTCGGACGCTTCCTGTCCGCCGACCCGATCGTGGACATGAACGACCCGCTCCAGTCCAACGGGTACGCCTACGCCCACAACAACCCGGTCACCCATGCGGACCCGACCGGTCTGGCGATCTCGCTGACCGCTTCCGAGCGGGCCGCGGCCCTCGCGGGCGCGGGCCTGTCCGCGGCGCAGGTCGCTCAGGCGCAGGCGATGCAAGGCAAGTCCCTCAGCTCCGTCATCCTCGCCATCGCGTGGGAGACGCTGAAGGACTTCATCGGCATCAACGACGCCATGGCCTGCTTCGGCGGCGACATGTGGTCCTGCGGCAGCATCATCCTCGACGCCATTCCGTGGACGAAGCTCGGCAAGATCCCGTCCGTCCTGAAGGCGATCAACCGCACGATCAACGCCATCCAGGCGTTCAAGGCAGCCAAGAAGGCCGCCGAGATCGTCCTCAAGGCAGCCAAGGCCGCCGAAGCGGCAGCCTTGAAGGCCAAGAAACTCGCCATCGAGAAGGCCAAGAAGGAAGCCGCACAACGAGCGAAGAAGAAGGCAGCCGAGCAAGCCAAGAGAACGGCCGACAGAGCGCTCGCCCAGAAGAAGAAGACCGGTAACCCGGTCCAGAAGCGGGCCCAGTCCAAGGCCGCTCCGAAGTCCTCTTCCATGGGTGGTGGCGCCGGCAAGCGCGGCGGCAACAAGGTCAACACGAGCAAGTCCGGGGGCAGCTCCGGCGGC
This sequence comes from Streptomyces sp. NPDC048338, assembly GCF_043201055.1. Lineage (NCBI taxonomy): Bacteria > Bacillati > Actinomycetota > Actinomycetes > Kitasatosporales > Streptomycetaceae > Streptomyces > Streptomyces sp. NPDC048338. The sequence continues at coordinate 53,175 of NZ_JBICYQ010000012.1, read as the reverse complement.
TCGTCCCGCAACAACGGCGGCAGCAGCGGCAGCGGTGACAGTGGAAAGGCCGGGGGTTCCTGCTCGACGAGCAGCAACAGCTTCACCCCGGGCACCAAGGTCCTGATGGCCGACGGCACCACCAAGCCGATCGAGAAGGTCAAGCCGGGCGACAAGGTCAAGGTGACCGACGCGAAGACCGGTGAGACCCGGACCGAGACGGTCACCGCCACGATCAAGGGCCAGGGTCTCAAGCACCTGGTCAAGGTCACGATCGACACCGACGGCAAGGCAGGCTCGAAGACGGCCCAGGTCACCGCGACCGACGGCCACCCCTTCTGGGTCCCCGAGCTCGGCAAGTGGATCGACGCCGGTGACCTGAAGTCCGGCCAGTGGCTGCAGCCCACCACCGGCGCCCGCGTCCAGATCGCCGCGATCGAGCGCTGGACCACCCAGGAAGCCACGGTCCACAACCTGACCGTCGGCAACGTCCACACGTACTACGTGATGGCGGAGAACACTCCGGTCCTGGTCCACAACTCCTGCGGCGACGCCACTCACGCCGATGAGTGCTACTGCAACTGGGGCCAGCCGGCCGTTCCCCGCGGCGGCGGCGGTAGCGCGGATGATGCGTGGGACGAAGCCAGCAGTGCCGCCGAGGAGGTCGACGACGTCGTCGAGGAGGTTGCCGACCACGCCGAGGACCTGACGGGTCACGCCATCCAGCGTCTGCGGGAGCGAGGAGTCTCAGAAGCGGACGCCCGGGCGGTGCTCGAGCGCACCCCGTTCTCCTACTGGCACAAGGGCCAGTGGAAGAGTGGCTTCTACGACCCGAAGTCGAAGGTGTTCGTCGGTAAGACGATCGATGGCGCAATCAACACCATCATGGTTGAGGTCGAGAACGACTACATCGAGCGGATCAAGAAGAAGAGACCATGACGGATCTGAGAGTGACCTATGACGCCGAGGCGAACGCCGCGTATGTCTACTTCACCGATCCACAGGTGCGGTTCAGGAAAGTGGCGCACATGTATCCGTGTGACCCTGACAAGGTCGACGGAATGATCAACCTCGACTTCGACGAGGACATGCGCCTCCTCGGTATCGAGGTGCTTGATGCACGAGAAAGCCTGCCGCAGTACCTGCTCGACGCGGCGGAGCCGCTGAACAGGGGCAACGCCTGATCGTGGGTGCGCACCGGGAGCCGGCCGACGCCGGGCCGGATCCACCGGTCCGTCACTGACCGACTCCCGAGGCGCACCCCTCGCCCGCACGAACACTTCGCCCCGTCGCTCCGCGGCGGGGCGAAGTGCTGCCCCGGGCCGGGCATCGGCCGTGCAGCGCCTCAGGCGGGAGCCGTGCCGTGTCTACGGACGCCCCCGGCCCGCCGCCTCGAGCCGCAGTGCCTCGGCCATCACCGCGCGGGCGATCGGGGCCGCGCTGCCGCCGCCGCTGATGTCCGTGCGGCTCGCCTCCGCGTCCTCGATCACCACCGCCACGGCCACCGCCGGCTGTGCCGAGTCCCTCGCCTGGGCCCAGGCGATGAACCAGGCGTACGGGGTGCCCGTGTTGCCGAAGCCGTGCTGGGCCGTGCCCGTCTTGCCGCCGACGATCGCGTCCGGGATCGCCGCGTTCGTGCCCGTGCCCTCCTCCACCGCCTTGACCATCAGGCGCTGGAGCTGCGTGGCCGTCGAGGGGCGCATCGCCTGGCGGTAGCTGCTGCGACCCGTCGTGTCGACGGTGCGGCCGCCCGAGGTCGTGGTGCGGTCGACCAGATGCGGGGCCGCGATCTCGCCGTTGTTCGCGACCGCCGCCGCCACCAGCGCCATCTGGAGCGGCGTCGCCGTCGTGTCGAACTGGCCGATCGACGACAGTGCCAGCTGGTCGTCGCTCATCTCGCGGTCGAAGTTCGACTTCGCCACCCACGACGGCACCCGCAGACCCGCGTCGTTGAAGCCGAAGCCGCCCACCGTGTCCAGCATCCCGGAGAGGCCCACCTTCACCCCGAGTCCGGCCATCACCGTGTTGCACGACCACTGGATCGCGTACGCGAGCGAGGCGTCCGCGCAGCCCTTCGCCTCGTTCGGCAGCACCTGGCGGGTGCCCGGCAGGACGAAGGGGTCCGGGGTGTCCGTAGGCGCGTCGACGTCCCGTACCACGCCCGCGTCCAGGGCCGCCGCCGCCGTCACGATCTTGAAGGTGGAGCCGGGCGGGTAGGTCTGGCGCAGTGCCCGGTTCAGCATCGGCTGGTGCGGCGAGGTGTTCAGCCGCGCCCAGGCGTCCTTGACCTCCCGGCCCGTCCCGGAGAGGACACCGGGGTCGTACGAGGGCGAGCTGACCAGGGTGAGGATCTTCCCGGTCGACGGCTCGATCGCCGCGACCGCGCCCCGCTTGCCCTCCAGGCCCCGGTAGGCGGCCTCCTGCATCGAGGCCCGGATCGTGGTCAGTACGGTGCCGCCCGGGTTCCGGGCCCGGCTGACGTCGTTCCAGAACGGCAGCGGCGCCAGCATCGGGTCCGTGCCCGCCAGGACGGAGTCCTGGGCGTTCTCCAGCAGCGTGGTGCCGTAGGTCTGGGAGGCGTAGCCGGTCACGGGCGCGTACAACGGGCCCTGGGTGTAGGTCCGTTCGTAGCGCAGCTGCTGTCCGCTGTCCCGGGAGCCGGTCACCGGTCGGCCGTCGACCTCGATGGTGCCGCGGGGCTGGCCGTAGCGGGCGATGGCGATGCGCCGGTTGGCCGGGCTCTCGTCCAGCTCGCCGGCCTCGATGATCATCACCCGAGCGGCGTTGACCAGCAGGGCCACCAGGAGGACGAGGCAGAGCCCGGCGGCGCGCCGGATGTACGGGATCACCGGGCGTCCTCCACGACCGGCGCGACGATCCCGGTCTCCACGGTCTCGGGGTGCGGCGCGCGGGCCGAGTCGCTGACCCGGATCAGCAGGGCCACGATGACCCAGTTGGTGACGACGGACGAGCCGCCCTGCGCCAGGAACGGCATCGCCATGCCGGTCAGCGGGATCAGGCCCATCACCCCGCCCGCGATCACGAACACCTGGAGCGCCAGGATCGAGGCGAGGCCGATCGCGAGGAGCCGGCCGAAGGGGTCGCGCAGCGCGAGCCCGGCGCGGAAGCCGCGGGCGACGAGCAGCGCGTACAGCAGGAAGAGGGCGGTCAGACCGACCAGTCCGAGTTCCTCGCCCGCCGTGGCGAGGATGAAGTCGGACTTGGCGGCGAAGCCGATGAGGACCGAGTGCCCGAGCCCGAGGCCGGTGCCGAGCATTCCGCCGGCGGCGAAGGAGAAGAGCGACTGCGCGAGCTGGCTCGGTCCGTCGCCGGCCTCGATGGAGGCATAGGGGTGCAGCCAGTCCTCGACCCGGATGTGCACGTGCGGTTCGAGGGATCCGACCGCGAACGCGCCCAGGCCGGCGAGCAGCAGGCCGACCGCGATCCAGCCGGTCCGGCCCGTCGCCACGTACAGCATGATCACGAAGAGGCCGAAGAAGAGCAGGGAGGTACCCAGGTCGCGCTCCAGCACCAGGACCCCGACGCTGATCACCCAGATCGCCACGATCGGGCCGAGCACCCGGCCGGTGGGCAGTTGCAGCCGCCAGATCCTGCGGCCCGTGTACGCCAGCGCGTTGCGGTTGGCGGCGAGGTACGCGGCGAAGAACACCGCGAGCAGGATCTTGGCGAACTCGCCCGGCTGGAAGGACAGTCCGGCGACGCGGATCCAGATACGGGCGCCGTTCACCGCGGGGAAGAAGATCGGCACGAGCATCAGGGCCAGGGCGGTGGCCACCGAGAGGTACGCGTACCGCTGGAGCATCCTGTGGTCGCGCAGCAGGACGACCACGGCGATGAACAGGCCCACCCCCAGCGTCGACCAGTCGAGCTGGGTCGGGGCGGCCACGTCGCCGGGCGTCTCCAGGTCGAGGCGGTAGATCAGCACCAGACCCAGACCGTTGAGCAGCACCGCGATGGGCAGCAGCAGCGGGTCGGCGTACGGGGCGCGGAAGCGGACCGCGAGATGGGCGAGGAGCGCGAGCAGGCCGAGTCCGGCGCCGTAGCGGGCGGCGTCCGGGGGGACGGCTCCGTACCGGGCGAGGCCGACCTCGGCGTAGCCGAGGACGGAGACGAGGACGGCGCAGACGAGGAGGGAGAGTTCCACGCCGCGGCGCTTCGGGTTGCGTAGCCCGGGCGGGGGAGCGTCCGCTCGCGTTGCGGTCATGGTCCGCAACGTAGCAAGCAGTAAGCCTTATGTCCCTTTTGTGTGACGGTGTGCCGTCAGCCCTCGGGATCGTCCCGGCCGTCGGAGTCGCCGGGACGGGCGCCGGGACGGGCGTCGGGAGGGCCGCCGGAACGGTCGTCGGGATCGTCCCGGTCGTCGAGAGGGTCGTCGAGGCGTACGTACTCCGGCAGCGTCAGGCGCGCGACCGCCCCGCCGCCGCCCGGGGCGCCCGGATCGTCCGTCGTGCGCGGCGCGTTCGTGAAGACCAGTGCGGCGCCGATCACCTCCGCCTGCCCGGCCGCGATCGTCAGACCGAGGCCGTGGCCCTTGCCGCCGCTCTCCGTGCGGAAGCGCTGGGGCCCGTCCTGGATCAGGTACGCCGGGTACCCCGCGCCGTGGTCCCGCACCGAGACGACCGGTCCGTCCACGGTCAGCACGACCGGGGGCGCGCCGTGCCGGTGGGCGTTCGCCACGAGGTTGCCGAGCACCCGCTCCAGACGCCGGCGGTCCGTCTCCACCGTCGCGTCCCGCACGACCAGCACCTCGGTCGGCGTGCCGGAGGCGCGCACCACCCGCTCGGCCAGTGGCCCGAGCGCGTGCACGGCGAGATCCACCGTCTCGTTGCCCGCGTCGAGGCGCGAGATCTCCAGCAGGTCCTCGGTCAGCGCCCGCATCGCGCGCACCCGGTCCCGTACGAGCTCCGAGGGGCGGCCCTCCGGCAGCAGCTCGGCGGCGGCCGAGAGCCCCGTCAGCGGGGTGCGCAGCTCGTGGGCGACGTCGGCGGTGAAGCGCTGCTCGCTCTGGAGCTTGCGCTGGAGCGTGGACGCCATGGTGTCGAGCGCCCCGGAGACGGTCGCCACCTCGTCCTCGGTGCGCGAGGGATCGCGCGTGCGGGGGTCGTCGACGCGCGCGTCGAGGTCGCCGGCGCTGATCCGCCTGGCCACCTGCGCCGTGAGGTGCAGCCGCCGGGTGACCCGCGTGACCGCGAACGCGCCGACGAGCAGCGTCAACCCGATGGCCAGCACCGAGGACCCGAGGATCGAGCGGTCGAGTGCGGCGATCGTCTCCGCGCCGGTGGTGTGGTCCACCCGCACGGCCAGGGCCCGGCCGTCGGCGGGGCCGGCCGCCCACATGGTCGGCCGTCCGTCGTCGTCGGCGACCACCGTCCCCCGCTCGCCCCCCACGGCGAGCGCGCGCAGCGCGGCGGGCAGGCCCGCCGGGTCGACGCCGGCGGACCGGGGGAGCGGTTCGCCCGCCTCGTACGCCCGGGTGGCCGTGGTGAGCCGTGTCAGGGCCCGCTCGCGCGCGTCGTCGACCGTCCGGCGGGTCACCGAGACGTGCACGAGGGTGCCCAGGATCGCCGCGAGGGCGCAGCACATCACGGTGATGAAGACGGCGGACTTCCAGGTGAGGGTCGCCGTCCACGCGGGCAGCCGCGGCCGGGACCTCACGGGTGGTCCCCGAACGGGGGGAGGACCTCGGGGTCGAGGGGTCCGGACCCGGTGGGTGCCGGCGGGCCGGACGAGGTGGCGGCGGGCCCGGGCGTGGGCGTGGGTTCGACGAAGTTCGGCTCGGGCGCGGGCGAGGCGGACGGGCCGCGCGGCTTCACCCGGACGATCTCGTCGCGGGTCGCCAGCATCGCCCCCTGCTGCTCGTCCCAGGTCCAGGCGGTGCGGTACTCGTACCCCGGGATGCCCGCCGAGCTGACCCGCATGATGAGGTCCCGGCCCGCCAGATCCACGCTGACCACCTGGTCGACGGTCGACATGATCCGGGTGAGGCCGCCGTTCTCGGCGAGGTAGACCCGCACGCCGACCTGCTGCTCGGGCATCCGGATCCCGACGATCAGCTCGTCGCGGCCGTTGCCGGTCAGGTCCCGGTAGTACGGACGCATCACGGGGCAGGCCGTGGGCTCCGCCGCGCACCGGCCGATCTTCGCGGCGGTCTCGGCGTACAGCCCGTCCGGGCCGCTGTACGTACGGGGGTGCGCCTTCACCTCGGCCTGGACCACGGCCACCGCGTCGACGCGGTGGACGTCGTTGTCCGGGGCCTCGACGCCGGGGACGCGCTGGGTCTCGGTCTCGCCGTAGTCGAAGGGCGGGGCGGTCGCGGGCGGCAGGCCGGGCCAGAGCCTGACCGGGCCGACGGCGGTCGGGGTGGGTCCCGCGCTGCTCAGGCCGCCCTCGTCGCCGCACCCGGTGAGGGTGGGCAGCGCCACGGCCAGCAGGGCCGCGGCGGCGAGGGGCGGACCGAGCGGTCTCACGGGCTCCTCCGGGTCGGGTCGTACGGGCGCCGGGCGGGTGCGTGCCGGGCGTACGAGCACCGGGCGGGCGGTGCTCCCGTAGACCTTATTCGTAAGGAAGTCCTTTTTGTCTACTCGTGGCCGAGGGGGGCGGTGGTCCTCGTGCGGCCCCGGTGGGGCCGGATCCACGCGCGTCACGTCACCGGCTCGGGCGCCACTGGTCCCGTTCGATGCGGGCGAGCGCCGCCCGGCAGAAGGCGAGGAGTTTCTCGTCCTCGTGGATGTCGTGGCTGCCGGAGCCGGTCTCGCGGGCGTTGTGGCGGCGGACCCGGGCCAGTTCCGCACGGATCACGGTCTCCGCCTCCGCCGCCGCGGGGCCCATCTCCGCCAGGCACTCGGCGATCTCCACGCGCGCGTGGCGGTTCTCCTCCCAGGCCGCGAGCAGCACCGGAAGCGACGCATCCGCGTCCCCGGCCACCCGCCACAGGGCCGTCGCGCAGGCCACCCGCACCCACAGGTCCCGCGCCGTGAGGCCCGGGCGCAGTGCGGGTGCCCCGCCGGCCGCCGCCGGGCCGATCGTGCCCAGCGCACCGGCGGCGGCGCACCGGTCCGGATCGGACACGTTCGGCCGCAGCCATTCCTCCAGGGCCGGCAGTACGGTCCCCGCGTCGCCCTCCACCGACCAGAGCGCGAGCGCCGCCTTCGTGGCGACAGCGGCCGAGCCGCCCGCCATCAGATACCGCAGGTCGTGGACCAGGTCCGGGGCGGCCTCCCGCGCCGCGGGGCCGAAGGCCGCGACGGCCCTGAGCGCCGCCGCCTGCACCCAGTCCCGCCGGTTCGGCGGCGCCCCGCGCAGCACCCGCAGCACCTCGGGCAGGGCCTGGACGGCGCGGATCGCGGTCAGCGCGTGGAGCAGCGGCGCCGCGTGGTCGTGGAGCCGGTCGTCGAGCTCGACGGCGGCCAGCCGCCGCCGCAGCGCGGGGGCCAGCGGCACCGCCGCGGGCCCGAGCGCGTCGATCGCGTACAGCAGCTCGTGCCGGATCCCGGGTCCTTGGAGGGCGCGGGCGAGCAGCGGGACCGCGCGGGCGTCGCCGGAGCGGGCGAGGGCGAGCAGCGCACCGCAGCGGTCCGTGCGTGCCGCGGGCGCCCCGGCCGGCGGGCGCGGGGGAGCGGCGGCGAGCCGGGTCGCCAGCGCGTCGGTGGCCGGAGCGGTCAGTTCGAAGAGCCGTTCCAGGAAGGCGGCGGCCGCCTCGCGCAGCCGCGGGTCGGGGTCGGCGAGCTGCAGCCCGACGAGCCGCACGACCTCCTCGTACCGCCCGCGCCACATCCGTATCAGTCCGCCGCACTGCCAGACCGCGTCCGCCCGCCGGCCGGCATCCGGGCTGCGCAGCTGGGCCACGACCAGCGCGATCCGGTCCTCGACCCGGTCGTCGAGGGCGGTGTGCAGCGTGCGGAGCAGCTCGTCGGCCCACGGGGTCGAGCGGTCGGCCGCCTGCTCGCCGAGGAAGTCGCTGATCTGGCCTGCCAGCGAGGGGACCGGCGGCCAGGAGTCGTCGGGGCGGACGGGCGGCTCGTACGACGCGGTCCGCACCTCTTCGAGCAGCTCCGTCACGCGCTCCACGACGTCGGCGGGAACCTCGGCCGGCGCGCACCGGGCCAGCTGCGCGAGGGCGGCCAGCCGCAGGCCGGGGGCCTGGGCGGCGCGGGCGAGCCAGCCGAGCCAGTCGACGGTCTCGGCGCGCAGCGACTCGTGCCGTCGCGCGAGCCGGCCGACCCCCTCCACCAGGGCCAGCCGCACCTCGGTGTCGCGTTCGACGGTGAGCCGCTCCCGCAGCAGGTTCAGCACGCGCCCCGGCTCGGGGTGCAGCGAGGCGAGCGCGCACGGTGCGGCCAGCCGCACCTCCGGATCCGGGTCGCCGGCCAGGCCGAGGAACACGTCGGCCCCGGCGGCGACGGCGGCGGCCGCCATCGCGTAGTTCGCCGCCGGAGGGAAGTCCTCGTCCTCCGGGTCGAGTTCGTCGACCTCGTCGTCGCTGCCGAGATCGATCCCGCCGATGCTGGTCAGCAACTCCACGATGGCGCCCCGGTCCTGGATCCCCGGGTCAGCGACGAGTTCGAGGAGGAAGGGGATGCAGGCGAGGGTCGAGTCGTACACGTCGCCCTGGTGGTGCACGGAGCCGTACATGCCGTCGAGGGCGAGCTCCCGTTCCGCCGGGTCGGCGGAGGCGAGTCCGCGCAGCAACTCCGGTACGTCGTCCGCGGGTCCGTACGCATGGCCCAACGACGCCCAGTCGACCTCCTCGATCCCCGTCAGCATGCGGCCGCCGCCTTCCCCGTGAGCGCTGTACCAGGCAGCAAGTGTGCACCACGGCAACGGGGACGAGGACCCGCTGACCGGACGCGTTCCCCGAACGGCGCCCCGGGGCGCTCTCTTTGCGCCACGTGCCGCACAGGGGTCCCGGAGCCACCCCCGTCCACCCGGCTCCACCACGCGAACCTTTGCCCGAGCACCGCCGCCCGGCCCGGCCCGCCCCGGTGCGGACCCGGCGGGCGGAGGGCCGGGGGGCGGTGCCGCGTCCCCGCGTACGGCCCGGCCAAGTCTCCGTGGCCTGTACGGAGGTGGGGGTGGCGCCGGAGGTTCCGGAGCGGGGTGCCCGAGGCGGGCGAAGGAACGACGCGCCCAGAAAACGAACGGACACTTCGCGATCGAAAATGATTACGATGGGTCGGTTGACGCGATCGGCGTCGGACGGGGGAGACCATGGTGTTCAACCAGGAATGGGCGGCGGCGGTGTCCGCTTCCCGGGAGCGGCAGTTGGCCGGTATGCGGCTCAACACGGCTGGACCGGAGGGGGGTTCCGGAGCCGGTGGCAAGGACCTGATCGTGACCCAGGACGACCTGGGTGCCGTGGGCCACGAGGCCTACCTGCTGCACGATCTGCTGCGCAAGGAGGCCGACATCGCCGGTGCCGGACAGGATGCGAAGGGTGCGGGCTCGACAGCGCGCGCCGCGCAGGAGCTGTCGTCCCGCCACCTGGCCATGGGGGGTGAGCTGTTCACCACGCTGACCGTCTGGGACGCGCAGGTGAAGACGGTCCTGCAGATGTGCGCCCACATCTCGAACCACCTGGACTACTCGAAGAAGTCGTACGCCGCGAATGACAAGCGCATCGAGGACTCGCTGCGTCATCGCAACGGCACCCCGGTCTCGGTTTCCGAGATCACCAAGCACGTTCGTTGAGGGAGGGGCGGGTCGTGGCATTCACTTACACCGATCTCCTGGACATGGATCTCGGCGGGCTCGGCACCGCCGTCGGCGACTGGCGGACCATGGCCGGCGAGCTGGCCAAGCTGGAGACCAACGCCCGGGACGGTCTGCTGAGGAAGTCCGAGAGTGCGCGGTGGAAGGGCGTCAACGCCGACGTCACGAGGGATTTCGTACGTAGCGCGGCCAAAGAGTTCTCGGACCTGCGGGCAGAGGCGACGAGCATCCACGCGGTGCTCCAGGACGCGCACAGTGAACTGGCGAGTATCCAGAAGCGGGCCAAGGCCCTCGCGGAGGACGCGGCTGCGGGCACCGACAAGGATCCGGCACTGCTCATCACGGACGCCGGCGACGGCACCGTCCGGGTCATGGAGGCGATGTGCACCCCCGAGGGCACGACGCAGCGGACCAAGGACCTGATGCGCTGGTACGCGGACACCGTCACCGGGTTGGTCGCGCACGCGGCCGAGGTCGACGCCGCAGCCACCCGTGCCCTGAAGGGCAGCCACGGGGGCGATCCGCGCAACGCAGGTCACGCCACGTACACGTCGCTCGACGAGGACCAGCTGCCGCGCGCCACCCGACTCGCCTCGCTCGGCAAGGAAGCGAACGAGAAGCAGCGTGACGAGCTCCGCAGGCTCTGGCGCTCGCTGAGTCCGGAGGCGCGGGCAGAGTTGTGGCGGGAACAGCAGGGCGGACTGTTGGCCGCCGGACTCCTGGACCCGACAGTTCGGCACATCGCGCCGGACAAGGGCTCCGGCCCTTATGACGTGGAAGAACCGGGCTTCGAGGAGTGGTCCACCCGGGCCAAGATGCGGGGGATAGCGGAGGGCGCCGACGCCGGCGGCCTGGTCGACGCGGCCCGCAACATGGACCACTACCTGGACGACAACGGCGAGCACATGAATCTGCCGGTCGACAAGATGATGGCTGACGACGAAGGCTTCAGGCGGCACATCGACGACCACATCAGGACACACCAGGACGCGTGGCGGGAGACGGCACTCGCTGAGTTCCACGCGAACGGGGGCAGGCCCGTGGCCATTCCCGTGGAGACGTCGAACACGCGGGACTACTCCTTCACCAAGGAGAACGACCAGAACTGGTTCTACGCCGTCGGCTCCACCCGGGCCAACGTCACCGGTGTCGTCACCGTCGTACCCGATGCCCAGGGCCGGCCCCAGGTCGCACTCGACTACCAGGCGAACGCATGGGATCGCTACAACTGGGACGAGAACAAGGGCGTCGACATCTTCGGGGTGGGCATTCCCGACGGACAGATGGCACGGCTGCATACGACCGGTCTGGCGCAGGAGTTCGACATGTCCGGCAGCAGCTCGGTGAAGCACTACGACCTCGGTGCCGGCGAGTCGAACCCCGCACCGCTGCCGGAGCCCGACGATCCGGGGCGTGAGGGCGGGCGCATGGACAACGGGCGGGAAACGCGCGAGGGGCGAGGAGGTACCCACAGGTGAGCAGCGTGGAAGACAAGGCCGCCGGCACGTCGCCTGCCGGTCGCCGGGCCGCGGTCGTCGTGGCGGTGCTCCTCGCGGTCGCGGGGGCGGTCGTGGTGTCCTTCGCGCTGCTCGCGGACAGGTGGCTGTCCGGCTCGGCGGCGACGGAGAAGGAGTGCTGCTGGGCGACCGGGGCGACGCCCGCGTGGACGAGCGAGCGGCTGGGGCTGCCGATCCCCGCCGGGGCCGCGGACCGGCGGGCCGGCTACAAGTCCGGGGAGCGGTACGACACCGGGCTGCTCAGCTTCACCCTGCCGACGCGGGAGGCGACGGCGTACCTCGCGCCCCTCACCCCCAAAGGCACCCGGCTGATCCGCAACACCGAACCCCAGGGCGCGGACTTCAGCCGCGCCGACGGCTTCGCGCACCTCGGGCTCCCCGAGCCCGAGACCCTCGTCGAGGGTCTGCTCCACGGTGACGCCTGTCCGGGGGCGGCCGCCGTGCCGGACGACGCCGATCCGGCGGACATCGATCCCGGGAGGTGTGCCGAGGTGTACGCCCATGAGGTCGCACCCGGCACCACGCGCCTCTACCTGAGGTCCACGTTCGAATCCGGCCGGACCCCGCCCCCCGGGGTGCCCGCGACCGCGCCGTAAGGGGGTGTGCGTTCTCCGGGGGATCGGGGGGATCCCGCCGCACCCGCAGCCGTACTCGCGCCGCGCTCGCGAGCATGGCAGGCCCGCGCCGCCCGCGCCGCGCTGCGGCGGCACCCGCCCGCCCCGCTGCTCAGCCCTCCGCGCGGACCCGTACGAAGCGGGCCGTCTCGTGGCGGCCGGCGACCTGGCGGAGTTCCACGAGCAGTGGTTCGGTCAGCAGCCGCACCGGGCCCGCGTCCGGGTGGTCCGGGTGGACGGCCGGTTCCCCCAGGAGGTCCCCGACCAGCTCGGCGACCTGGCGCGACTGGGGCGCGGTGAGCCGCGGCGAGGTCTGCACGGTACGGCCGTCCGGCAGGGCCACGAGCAGGGCGCGGGGGTGCCCGGGCGGGCCGTAGACACCGAGCAGCGCGCCGTCCCGGGTGTCCGCGTGCCGGATCTTGCGCCAGGACCAGGTGCCGCCGGGGCGGTAGGCCGAGTCCAGGGCCTTGGCCACGATTCCCTCGACCCCCACCGCCCGCAGGTCGCGGAACCAGTCGCGGGCGGTCTCCTCGTCCTGCGTCGCCAGCACGCGCTGGAGCGGTGGCACGGCGTCCGCCAGCGCGGCCCCCAGCAGGTCCCAGCGCTCCCGCAGCGGCAGGGCGCGGACGTCCCGGCCGGGCAGGGCGAGGACGTCGAAGGCGACGTACGAGACGGGGACGCCCAGCCGGGCCCGGTCGCCGGGCGAGCGCAGCAGGTCGGTGAAGCTGAGCCTGCCCTCGCGGTACGCGCACAGCTCGCCGTCGAGGACGGTGCCCTCCGGCAGCTGGTCCCGCAGCTGTGCGGCGATTCCGGGGAACTCGCGCGAGAGGTCCCGCTGCGACCGGGACTGCAGGAAGACCCGCCCGTCCTCCAGTACGAAGGCGAGGGCCCGGAAGCCGTCGAGCTTGAGGGAGTACTGCAGCCCGCCCGCCACGCTGCCCTGCGCCGGGATCTCGTCCGCCGATCGGGGGCGCATGACGCCGACCGGAGGCCGCAGGACGACGGCGTTCACGGCAGGGCCCCGGCCCGGTCGGGGTCGAGGAGCGGCGCGAGGAGGTCCCCGTACCGCTCCAGACGTGGCGCGATGTCGTCCATGAGCAGGACCAGCTCGGCCGGGGCGCGGCAGGCCGACACCTCGTCCCAGGTCACCGGCGCGGAGACGGCCGGCCGCTCCCTGGCGCGCAGGGTGTAGGGCGTCGCGGTGGTCTTGGCGGCGGCGTTCTGGCTGAAGTCGACGAAGACCTTGCCGGTCCGCAGGGCGCGGTTCATCCGGTGCAGGACGAGCGAGGGGTGGTCGGCCTCGGCCTGGACGGCGAGCTGCTTCGCGTACGCCGAGACCTGCTCGGACGGCGTGGGCTCCAGTGGCACCAGCAGGTGCAGGCCCTTGGACCCGGAGGTCTTCGCGAAGGACTCCAGCCCGTCGGCCGCGAGCCGCTCACGCAGCCAGAGCGCCACGCGGCAGCACTCCACGACGGTCGCGGGCGGTCCCGGATCGAGGTCGAGGACGAGCCGGTCGGCGACCGCGGGCGCCTCGGCCCGCCACTGGGGCGTGTGGAACTCCACGACGAGGTTCGCCGCCCACATCAGCGAGGGCAGGTCCTGGATCATCACCTGCCGGGCGCGGGGGTCCTCGGAGCGCGGCACCGGGGTGGTCTTCACCCAGGCGGGCGTGCCGGGCGGCGGGTTCTTGGTGAAGAAGAGCTGCCCGTCCGGTCCGTCGGGGTAGCGCAGGAACGACACCGGCCGGTCGCGCAGGTGGGGAAGGATCGCGCCGGACACGGTGGCGTAGTAGTGCAGCAGCTCGCCCTTGGTGGTGCCGGTGGCCGGGTGGAGGACCTTGTGCAGGTTGCTGAGCGACAGCCGCCGCCCCTCCACCTCCGTGATCGGCGTCATACGATGAGAATCCCACGAATCGGGCACTCGCGTTCAACCACGGAGAAAGGGAATAAACGTGCGATCCATCTGGAACGGCGCCATTTCCTTCGGCCTGGTCAGCATCCCGATCAAGCTGGTCAACGCCACCGAGAGCCGGTCCGTGTCCTTCCGCCAGATCCACGCCGAGGACGGCGGCCGGATCCGCTACCGCAAGGTGTGCGAGCTGGACGGCGAGGAGGTCTCCCAGGCGGAGATCGGCAAGGCCTACGAGGACGCCGACGGAACGATGATCCCGATCACCGACGAGGACCTGGCGTCCCTGCCGCTGCCGACGGCCCGGACCATCGAGATCGTGTCCTTCGTCCCGGCCGGGGAGATCGACCCGCTCCAGATGGACGCGGCCTACTACCTCTCGGCCAACGGCGTCCCGGCCGCCAAGCCGTACACCCTGCTGCGCGAGGCGCTCAAGCGCAGCGACAAGGTGGCGGTGGCGAAGTACGCCCTGCGCGGGCGGGAACGGCTCGGGATGCTCCGGGTGGTGGACGACGTCATCGCGATGCACGGGCTGCTCTGGCCCGACGAGATCCGCGCGCCCGAGGGGGTCGCCCCGGAGGCGCCCGTCGCGGTGCGCGAGGCCGAACTCGACCTGGCCGACGCGCTGATGGCCACGCTGGGCGAGGTCGACCTCGGCTCCCTGCACGACGACTACCGCGAGGCGGTCGAGCAGATGATCGCGGCCAAGGCGGAGGGCGGCGAGGGAGTGGCGCCCCCGGAGCCCGACAAGGAGGGCGGCGGCCAGGTCATCGACCTCATGGCGGCGCTGGAGAGCAGCGTCCGGGCGGCGAAGGAGGCCCGGGGCGAGGCGCCGGCCGATGCCTCGGTGACGGAGCTGAAGGCGCGCAAGACCGCCTCGCGGTCCTCGCGGTCGACGCCGAAGGAGACGGACGCCAAGAAGTCGACGGCGAAGACCGCGGCGAAGAAGACGGCGGCGCCCGCACGGAAGTCGACGGCGAAGACGGCCGCCAAGAAGGCGGCGGCGAAGAAGACGGCTGCCACGAAGAGCACGTCGACGGCGAAGAGCACGTCGAAGGCCACCGCGAAGAAGCAGCCGACGAAGAAGGCGACCCCGCGCAAGCGCAGCGCGTGAGCCGCCGGGCCGGGTGGGGCGGGCGCGGTGAGGTGGGGTGCGGTGCGGTGAGGCGGGCGTCGGGGCGGGCGCCGGAACGGTGAACCGCGGGCCCGGGCCGCGCCGGCCGCCGGGCCCGGCCCTGCCCGGGACGCCCTGAGGCCCCCGGCGACCCCACCCCGCTGCCGTCCCTACCCCACCAGCTTCCGCAACGCGCCCTTCATCGCCGCGACGAACGCCTCCCGCTCCGCGTGCCCGACCAGGTCGAGCGAGAGGTACGGGTTCAGGTCCTCCAGCTCCACCAGCAGCAGTTCCCCGCCCGGCGCGCGGCAGGCGTCGACGCGCTGGATGCCGTACGGCAGGTCGTTCCAGTCGACGAACCGCTGCGCGAACTCCAGGTCCTCCGCGGTCGGTTCGTACGACTCCAGCCGCCAGCGCGCCTCGGGGTCGGGGGCGTACAGCGCGTACTGGAAGTCGGGCCCGACGAAGTAGAACGACACCTCGTACGCGAACGGGACGCGCGGCTGGACCAGCATGCCGACCGGGTCCACGTCCGCGAGGTCCGCCCGGTCCACGAAGCGGAGACCGACCGAGTCCGCGCCGAGCATCGGCTTGACGACATAGGTCTCGGCGTCGGGCAGCCGTCCGAACTCCTCCCGCCGGCCCGCCGTGGGAATGACCGGAAATCCCTCCCTGGACAGCTGGAGGAGGTACTCCTTCCCCGCCATGTCGCCCTTGCCCGAGAGGGAGTTGAACACCCGCACGCCGTCACGCAGCGCGGCGGCGCGGAAGGCGTCGTAGGCCTCCTGGTAGTGGATGACGGGCCCGCTGTTGCGCACGACGACGGCGTCGAAGCGGTCCATCAGCGCGGCGGCGTCGAGCGGATGGCAGAGCGCGACGCCGAACTCCTCGCGCAGCCGCCCGCTCAGCCAGATGTCCTCGTCGCAGTAGCGGCGCCCCCGCGCCTGGTAGCCGAGGTCGGTGACGTAAAGGATCGATGCCATGCGGACATCCTCGCAGGTGAGGCCGGCGGAGCCCCGGCCCCTGGGCATCTGCCGCACGGCCGCGAGCGTCTCCTCAGAGAGCACGGGCGGGGAGGCGGTGATGCGCCGGAAGCGCCGCGTGCTCGTGCCTCCGGCCCCTTCTTCGTAACGGTTCCGGCAGGCGTCGAGGGCCCGAGAGACGCCGTCACTAGTCTGATCATCATGGGGAACGATCACGTTGAGCAGTCGAACGGCAGGGTGGACGGGCAGGCGGGAACCGATGACGCGGGGCCGGAGGGGCGAGGGCGGGACGCGTCGGTCCAGTGGGTTCTGCAACCCCGCGGCGGTGCCAACCGGGGTGGTCCCCGGCATTTCCAGCACTCGGTCCGGGACGGGATCCGGTTGGCTGAGCACGAGCACGTCCTGGGGCGCGACGCCGCCACGCTGAGGCGGATCTTTCCCGATGGTGTCGCGAGGCTCTGGGGATCCACCCCGACGAACGAGACGGGCAATCGCAAGGCTGTCGCGCTGCGCGACCGGCAGTCTGGCGACGAGGTTCTCTTCTACGCCGACAAGAAGTTCGTCGCCCGCGCGCGGATCCTGGCGTGCATCGACAACCGCGCGCTGGCGGCGGCCGTGTGGGGGGAGGACGCGGAGACGGGCAGCACCTGGGAGCACATCATCGCGTTGGGTGACGTCGAGGAGTTCGAAGTCGACGCCTATCCCGTGCTGACCGAGCTGGGTGTCCCGCGGCCGCTGCGGAGCCTGACCCTCGTTCCGGCCACCGAACGACTCCGCTGTGCCGGGCTCGTACCCTCGGCCGGAGCCGAGGCGATCCCTCCCGCTTCGACGGCATCGCCGAGGCTGGGACGCGATCAGCTGATGCGCGCGCTCGGCACCCTCAACACCCATATCCGGGAGCAGCGCCCCGACCGTCATGAGCCGCTGAGTCTGCTGTGGGCCATCGGCCGCGTGGCGGCGGGTGCGGACCGACTGGCACCGTGGGACGTCTTCCAGCGCGAAGTGGGCTCCCTCTTGAAGGACTTCGGCGTCCCGGGCTCCGGGGCGACGCCCGAGTATCCCTTCTGGCACCTGCGCAGCAGCGGGGTGTGGGAGCTGCGGGGCATCGGTGCGCACGACCTCAGGCCGACGCCTGCGGCGCTCCGTGCCGCCGGAGCCAGGGCCGGTTTTACGCAGGAGGCGGCCCGGCATCTGCGGCGCGCTCTGACCCGCGCCGAATCGATAGCCCTGCTGTCCTCCCGGTATCTGGCCGACGTCGACCGTGAGGCGCTCCTCGGGAGGGTCGGTCTCGCGGGGTACGCGACGGCCAGCGGCCGGAGCGCGGACGACCAGGAGGGCGCCCCCGGCGGCCCGGTCGGCCGGCGCAGCGTGACCTCGTCCCGCCCCGATCGGGACCGTGGGCTGGCCGAGGACGTCAAGGTGCTCCACGGGCACCAGTGCCAGGTGTGCGGTCTGCGGCTGGAGACCCAGTTCCGTCACTACAGCGAGGCCGCACACATCCGGGGAGTGGGGGAGCCGCACGGCGGACCGGACAGGCTGTCCAACCTGCTCTGTCTCTGCCCCAACCATCATGCCCAGTTCGACCGGCTGGGCATCTACATCGACCAGGACTGGTCCGTCCGGCGCACTCGGGACGCCGAGTTCGTCGGCAGGCTCCGCTTCCATCCGGAGCACGTCATCGACGAGCAGCACGTCGAGTACCACCGGGGCCTCTGCGGCCGGAACGGGTGAAGTAGCGGCGCCCCCGCGCCTGGTAGCCGAGGTCGGTGACGTAAAGAAGGTTTCCCATTGGCGTATCTAAGCAGGCGGATTCGATCGCATATCGGACACCCTGCTTCGCCCTCCGGACAAGGGATGGTCAAATTCTTGTTGCAGACCTGTCAATGAGGATCTTTCGCTGGCACGCTCCCAGCCGCGCCACCCCCCACTGCTTCAGCGAAGGAGCCCGCGTGACCCGCCTGCAGTCCTCGCACCACCGCCCCTCCTCCCGTGCCACCGCACGCGCCGCCGCCCTGCTCGCCTCGGCCGCCATGGTCGTCGTCGGCGTGCAGAGCGGATCGGCCGGTGCCGCCACCGACCGCGAGGACGGCGCCACCGCGCTCGTCCTCTCCGCCGCGCAGCGCACCGCCGCCCTCCAGGGCGCCCAGGCCGAGGCCGCCACCACCGCCCGGGCGATCGGCCTGTCCGACCGGGAGGGGCTCGTCGTCCGCGACGTCGTCAAGGACGCGGACGGCACCGTCCACACGCGCTACGAGCGCACCTACGAGGGTCTCCCCGTCCTCGGCGGCGACCTCGTCGTGCACAAGAAGAAGGACGGCGCCCGCTCCACCACGAAGGCGACGGACGCCCGGATAGCCGTGCCCGCCACGAGCGCCGCCGTCCCCGCGGACACGGCCCGCCGGTCGGCCGCCGCCTCCGCCGCCGCCTCTGCCGGGACGAAGGCCCCGGCCGCGGCCGCCGCCCGCAAGGTCGTCTGGGCGGCGACCGGCAAGCCCGTGCTGGCCTGGGAGACGGTCGTCACCGGTGTCCGGGCCGACGGCACGCCCAGCGAGCGGCACGTGATCGCCGACGCCATCAGCGGCAAGGAGCTGTACGCCTACGAGGCCATCGACACCGGCACCGGCAACACCCAGTACAGCGGCCAGGTCACCCTCGGCACCGCCCCGTCGTTCACGCTGACCGACACCGCGCGCGGTGGTCACAAGACGTACGACCTGAACGGCGGCACCAACGGCACCGGCAGCCTCTTCACCAACAGCACCGACGTCTGGGGCAACGGCCAGGCGACGAACCGCGAGACCGCCGCCGCCGACGCCCACTACGGCGCCGCGGTCACCTGGGACTTCTACAAGAACGAGCTCGGCCGCAACGGCATCCGGGGCGACGGCGTCGCCGCCTACTCCCGCGTCCACTACGGCGACGCGTACGTCAACGCGTTCTGGTCCGACCAGTGCTTCTGCATGACCTACGGGGACGGCACCGGCAACCTCAAGCCGCTCACCTCCCTGGACGTGGCCGGCCACGAGATGAGCCACGGCCTGACCGCCTCCACCGCCGGGCTGCGCTACAGCCGCGAGTCGGGCGGCCTGAACGAGGCCACCTCCGACATCCTGGGCACCGCGGTCGAGTTCTACGCCGCCAACTCCTCGGACGTCGGCGACTACCTCATCGGCGAGAAGATCGACATCCGCGGCAACGGCACCCCGCTGCGCTACATGGACCGGCCGAGCCGCGACGGCAACTCCGCCGACTCCTGGTCGAAGAACGTCGGCCGGCTGGACGTCCACTACTCCTCGGGCCCGGCGAACCACTTCTTCTACCTGCTCTCCGAGGGCAGCGGCGCCAAGACGGTCAACGGGGTCGCGTACGACTCCCCGACGGCGAACGGCTCCACGGTCACCGGCATCGGCCGGACCAAGGCCTACAAGATCTGGTACAAGGCGCTCTCCACCTACATGACCTCCTCGACGGACTACGCGGGCGCCCGCACGGCCACCCTCAAGGCGGCCGGTGACCTCTACGGCACGACCGGCCCCGAGTACGCGGCGGTCGGCGCCGCCTGGGCCGCGGTCAACGTGAAGTAGCCGACCCCGCCGGGTCCACGGACCCGGCCCACCCGGCGCACCCTCCCAGGGCCGCGCGGCATCCCGCCGCGCGGCCCTTCCGCGTATCCGGAATCCGGCCGTGCCCGGGTACGCACTTCGATCAGGAGGGCTAATCAAGGGACCCTGGGGCGAAGGCTGTTACCTCCGTATCGTTTTTGAAGGTAACCGCTATGAAGGAGGAACCTTCCGATGAGCCCCATCGCCCCGCGCCACTACTTCGAGACCCAGCTCCAGCTCACCGAGGACCCGCTGCTCGTCGCGGCCCGTCTCGCGGACTCCGGACTCCACGAGTCGTACGTCGTCTACGAGAACGGCGGCAGCTGGGCCTACGCCGGCGGCGTGCGCGCCGAGCTGACGCTGGACCGCACCGGAGCCCGGCTGACCCAGGAGGACGTCCCGGACGCCTTCCGCCCGTGGAACGACCAGCCGCTGAACCTGGTCTCCGAGCTGCTCGACACCGTCACCGTCCCGTACTGGCGGGCCTACGGCTGGGCCACCTTCGAGCTGTCGTACGCCAAGGACGGCAACCTCGACGGCATCGGCGACGGGCGGCTCATGCACCTCGTCGTGCCGCGCGCCGAGGTCCGCTTCGAGGCCGGCCACGCGCTGCTGCGCGCCGCCGACCAGGCCACTCTGGACGCCCTGCTCACCACCGTCGCCAGCGCCTCCCCGGCCTCCGCCGGACAGCCCCGCCCGCTGGACGTGCACGCCACCGGCGGCCCGCAGTACCGCGAGGCGGTGCGCCTCGCGGTGGACGAGATCAACGCCGGCGAACTGCACAAGGTGATCCTGTCCCGCGTCGTCGAGGTCGACGACGAGGTCGACCTGACCGGCACCTACGTGGCCGGCCGCCGCGGCAACAACCCGGCCCGCTCCTTCATGCTCAACCTGGGCGGCACCGAGGCCATCGGCTTCAGCCCGGAGATCGTCGTCCAGGTCTCCGAGGACGGCCGGGTCGTCAGCCAGCCGCTGGCCGGCACCCGCGCCCTGACCGGCGACCTGCTCACCGACGAGAACCTGCGCGCCGACCTGTTCGGATCCCCCAAGGAGGTCTACGAGCACGCCATCTCCGTCAAGGTCGGCGCCGACGAGCTGGTCGACGTGTGCGTCGAGGGCTCCGTCGAGGTCCCCGAGTTCATGGCGATCCGCGAGCGCGGCAGCGTCCAGCACCTCGCCTCCCGCGTCGCCGGACAGCTCGCCCCCGGGCGCGCGGCCTGGGACGCCTTCGGCGCGGTCTTCCCCGCCGTCACCGCGTCCGGAGTGCCGAAGTCGGCCGCGTACGACTCGATCCGCCGCCACGAGCCCGAGTCCCGCGGCCTCTACAGCGGCGCCGTCCTGACGGTCGACCACACCGGCGCGATGGACGCGGCCCTCGTGCTGCGCAGCGCCTACCGCAAGGACGGGCGCACCTGGCTGCGGGCCGGTGCCGGCATCGTCGGGCACTCCACCCCGGAGCGCGAGTTCGAGGAGACCTGCGAGAAGCTCGACAGCGTCGCCCGGTTCCTCGTGCCGGCGGGCGGTACGCGATGAGGGTGGCCACCGAGCTGCACCTCGCCGGCGTCGGGAGCTGGCTGCCCGAGGAGGTCACCACCGCCGACGCCGTGGCGAAGGGCTGGTACGCGGAGGCCGACCGCGCGGCCTCGGGGATGCTCGCCGTCCGGGTGGCCGGGGACCTGCCGGCACCCGAGATCGCGGTACGGGCCGCCCGCACCGCCCTGCGGCGGGCCGGCCGCACCGGCCTCACCCCCGACGACTACGGCGCGCTGCTGCACTGCGCCACCTACCACCAGGGCCCCGACGGCTGGTCCGCCCCGCACTACGTCCTGCACCGCACCCTGGACCGCCCGATCGGCGCGGCACAGGTGGGCCCCGGCTGCCTCGGCATGCTGACGGCTCTGGAGATGGCCGCCCACCGGCTCGCCGCCGACGACGGCAAGGACGCCGTCCTGCTCACCGCGGCCGACAACTTCTCCGCTCCCGTGGTGGACCGCTGGAACTCCTCCCGGCTGTTCCTGCTCGCGGACGGCGGTGCCGCCGCCGTGCTGTCCCGGCGGGAGGGATTCGCCCGATTGCTGTCGGTCGGCTCGGTCTCCGCGCCGTCGATGGAGGAGCTGCACCGCGGCGGGGAGGAGCTGTTCCCGCCCGGCATCACCGTGGGCCGCTCGCTCAACTTCGAGGAACGCAGCGACCACTGGCGCCGGCAGTGGGCCGCGGGCGCGGCGCCGCCGAGGACCCACCTCGGCGACGTGGTCGCCGAGGCGGTCGACCGCGTCCTCGAGGAGGCGGACACCGGCCTGGAGAAGGTGGCCCGGATCTGTCACACCAACTACGCCGACGGCGCCCTGCACACCATCTACCTCGATCCGCTGGAGATCGAGGCCGCCGACGGCACCTGGGACTTCACCCGTCACATCGGGCACGTCGGAGCCGCCGACCCCTTCATCGGCCTCGAACGCCTCTGGACACGGGGCGAGGTCGCCCCCGGGGACCGCGTCCTGCTGCTCGCGGCCGGCCCCGGCATGGAGGTCGCCTGCGCGGTCGTGGAGATCACCGCGCCCTATCTGCCCGGCACCGCACGACAGGAGGAAGACCTGTGATGCTCGAAGGATGCACCCCCTGGCCGGCCGAGACGGCCGAGCGCTACCGGCGTGAGGGGCTGTGGAACGGCACCGACCTGGGCGCGCTGCCGCGGCTCTGGGCCGAACGGTACGGAGACGCCACCGCGATCGTCGCCGGCGACCGCCGGATCGGCTACACCGAACTGGCCGACCGGGTGGACCGCACGGCCGCCGGCTTCGTCCGCCAGGGCGTGGAGCCCGGTGACCGGATCGTGCTCCAGCTGCCCAACGTGCCCGAGTTCGTCGAGGTGGCGTTCGCCCTGTTCCGGGCCGGCGCGAAGCCGGTGTTCTCGCTCACCTCGCACCGCTCCAACGAGATCCGGCACCTGTGCGAGCTGTCCGGCGCCTCCGGCTACGTCGTCCCCGGCGTCTTCCGCGGCTTCGACCACACCGCGCTGGCCCTGGAGATGGCCGCCGAACTGCCCGCCCTGCGCCGGATCTACGCCCAGGGCGAGACCACCTCGCCCGCGGTGGTCCCGCTGGAGTCGGTCGACGCCGACCCGGTGGAGCTGCCCGCCAACGACCCCTCGGACGTGGCCTTCTTCCTGCTGTCGGGCGGCACGACCGCGCTGCCCAAGCTGATCCCGCGCACCCACGACGACTACGCGTACCAGACCCGTACGGTGGCCTCCCTGGCCGGCCTGACGACCGAGGACGTCTATCTGGCCGCCCTGCCGGTGGAGTTCAACTTCACCTGGGGCTGCCCCGGAGTGGTCGGCACCCTCTCGGCGGGCGGAACGGTCGTCCTCGCCCCGGACCCCACCGCGGACGACTGCTTCCGGCTGATCGAGCGGGAGGGCGTCACGCTCACCTCGGTGGTGCCCACCGTCGCCCGGCTCTGGCTGGACGAGCGGGAGTGGTCGGACGCGGACCTGTCCAGCCTGAAGGTCCTCCAGATCGGCGGGGCCCGGCTGGAGCCGGAGCTGGCCGCCCGGATCACCCCCGAGCTCGGCTGCCGCCTCCAGCAGGTCTTCGGCATGGCCGAGGGGCTGCTGACGATGTCCCGCGCCGACGACGACGTGGACGCGGTCCTGCACACCCAGGGCCGGCCGGTGTCCCCGGCCGACGAGGTCCGGATCGTCGACGAACGCGGGGCGGACGTCCCGGCCGGCGTCACCGGCGAGCTGGTCACCCGGGGCCCGTACACCCTGCGGGGCTACTACCGGGCGCCCGAGCACAACGGCAGGGCGTTCACCGAGGACGGCTTCTACCGCACCGGTGACCTCGCCTCCCTCACGCCCGAGGGCCGGCTGATCGTCCGGGGACGGCTGAAGGACGTCGTCATCCGCGGCGGCGACAAGATCGCCGCGGGCGAGGTGGAGGCCCATCTCCTCACCTGCCCGGGGATCGCCGCGGCGGCCGTGGTGCCGGTGCCGGACGAGTTCCTCGGCGAACGGATCTACGCCTTCCTCGTCGGCCGCGACGGCACCAGGCCGACGCTGGCCGAGCTCAAGGCCGCGCTGCACGCGCGCGGACTCGCCGACTACAAGCTCCCGGACCGCGCCGAGTTCGTGGCGGACCTGCCGCTGACACCGCTCGGAAAGATCGACAAGAAGGTGCTCGCGGCCGCCGCCGCCGAACCCGCCGTCTCCCGCCACTGGACGCTCGCCGCAGAGGCCGAGGCCGCGACGGAGCCCGCTTCCCCCGCCGTACCGACCCTCCAGGAGGCCGCACCCGCCCCGACCGCACCCGTCCCGTCCCTCCCCTCCGCCCAGAAAGGGTGAACCGCCATGGCCGGCATACGTGCCGCACGAACCGCACCCCGCACCTCACCTCTCTCCGCCGACGAGCTCCGTGGGGAAGTCGCCGCCGTGCTCGGTGTCCAGCCCGACACCGTCCCCGCTGACGCCCATCTCGTCCACCTCGGCCTCGGCTCGCTGGAGATGATGCGCCTCGTCACCCGCTGGCGCCGCCAGGGCCTGCCGGCCGAGTTCGCCGAACTCGCCGCCGCACCCACCCTCGACGCCTGGCACCGCCACCTCACCGACGCCTGGCAGGCCCGAGAGGCGGAGGTGGCGTGATGAGCACCCTGCTGATCAAGGGCGGCTGCCTGTACCCGGCGGACGCCGGCGACCGGGTCGTCCCCGACGGCGCCGTCCTCGCCGAGAACGGCGTGGTGACCGCCGTCGGCACCGTCGCGGAGGTCGAGGCCGCCATCCGGCCCGAACAGCGCGCCGGACTGCGCACGCTGGACGCCCGAGGCCGGATGATCCTGCCCGGCTTCGTCAACCCGCACTGGCACGAGATGTTCGCGATGCGCTTCCCCTTCAAGGGCGCGCTGCGCGACGCCTCCGACCGGGACGACAAGCCGGTGTTCATGGCGCTGGGCGGCGACGTCCCGCAGATCTCCGTCATCTTCGACTCCTTCCACGGCCAGGTGGACCGGCTCACGCCCGACGAGGCGCTGGCCATCGCCCGGTACTCGATGTGGACCCAGCTGCGCTCCGGGGTCACCGCCCTGGGCGACGTCGGCTCCCTCAACAAACCGGAGGCGCTCGCCCGCGCCGCCCGCGACCTGGGCATGCGCCTCACCGTGAGCACCTGGGCCTCGGACGCGGTGTGCGCACCCGGCGACACCCGATTCCGCCGCACCCGCGACGCCGACGACGAGCTCCAGCGGATCGAGAAGCTCCTGATCGACTGCTCGGGCGATCCCGACGGGCTCGTGCGGGCCTGGCCCACCGCCGTCTACGGCACCAACATGACCGACGAACTCGGTGCCGGGTTCGCCGAGCTGGTGGCCCGCTTCGACGTGCCGTTCGCCGCACACGTCGGCGCGCTGCGCAACGAGGCGGAAGTGATGCTCGCGTACCACGGCTCGACCCCGGTCCGCCGCTTCGCCGACCTCGGTCTGCTCTCCGAGCGCTTCATGGCGGTGCACTGCGCGTTCGCCGACGCCGGAGAGCGGGCGCTGCTGATCGGCGCGGGCGCCCACATCAGCCACTCGCCCGCGAAGTACGGACCCGCGGGGGAGGCGTCCCTCACCGAGACCCGGCTGTTCCCCGAGTTCCGGCGGGCCGGCCTCGACGTCTCGCTCTCCACCGACGGCGCCGCGATGCCGATCGGCGGCATGGCCGAGTCGATGCGGGTGGCCTGGCAGATCTACAACGAGATGTACGCCGACCCGACCGAGGTGCTGCCCACCGACGCGCTGGCGATGGCGACCCGGCTGCCCGCCCGCGGGCTCGACCAGGGCGACCGGATCGGCAGCCTCGAACCGGGCAAGCAGGCCGATCTGCTGCTGGTGAAGGCCGACGACTGGCGCTATCTGCTCAACCCCCGCCCGCTGGAGGGCTTCCTGGCCCTCGGCGGCTCCATGGACGTCGACACCGTGGTCGTCGCCGGCCGGGTGCTGATCGAGGACGGCCGGTCCACCGGCCTGGACGAGGAGGTCCTGGAGGCCGACTACCTGGAGGCGCTCAGCTCCTTCACCGTGCGCTGCCTCGGGGTCGACGCCGACGCCGTCGCGGCCCGGCTGAGGCAACGCACCGAGTTCCTCGCGACGCGACGGCTCGCCCGGGCGGGCCTGGCACCCCTCCCCACCGACCGGAAGGAAAGGCGATGAACGCGAAGACGGCCCTGGTCACCGGGGCGGCGGGCGGGATCGGCGCGGCGGTCGCCCGCGCCCTGGCCGCGGACGGTGTGCGGGTGGCCCTGCTGGACGCCGACCCGGCCGCCCTGGAGCCGCTGGAGAAGGAACTGCGGACGGACGGCGCGGCCGTGCTCGCCCTGGGCGTGGACGTGCGCTCCAGCGGGGAGGTGGACGCCGCCGTCGACCGGGCCGAGCGCGAACTCGGCCCGCTGGACCACCTGGTGAACGCCGCCGGGGTGCTGCGCACCGGTGAGGTCGCCGGCTTCAGCGACGAGGACTGGGACACCACCTTCGCGGTCAACGCGACCGGGGTCTTCCACGTCAGCCGGGCGGTCGCCAACCGGATGGTGCCGCGCCGCTCGGGTGCGATCGTCACGGTCGCCTCGAACGCCGCGGGCATCCCGCGCTGGAACATGGCGGCCTACGCGGCCTCGAAGGCCGCCGCCACCAGCTTCACCAAGACGCTGGGCCTCGAACTGGCCCGGTACGGCATCCGCTGCAACGTGGTCGCGCCCGGCTCCACCGAGACGCCGATGCTCACCGCCATGTACGCGGACGGCGACGCGGCCGGCCCCTCCGTCGAGGGCTCGCCCGCCACGTACCGGGTGGGCATCCCGCTCGGGAAGCTCGCCCAGCCCGAGGACATCGCGCACGCGGTGCTCTTCCTGCTCTCCGACCGGGCCGCGCACATCACCCTGCACGGGCTGACGGTCGACGGCGGCGCCGCGCTCGGCGTCTGACCGCGTCCCTTTCCCACCCCCGCTCCCTTGCCCTCCTTCTTCCCTTATCCCTGGAGCCACGATGGCGATCCCTCTGATCGACTCCTATCCCATGCCGGCCGAGGACGAGCTGCCGAGCAACACCGCACCCTGGACGGTCGACCCCGACCGCGCGGTGCTGCTCGTCCACGACCTGCAGAACTACTTCCTCAGCCCCTTCGGCCACGGCGGTCCGGACGAGGGCCGCCAGCCCCTGACGGACCTGATGGACCACACCGAGGCCCTGCGCGGCGCGTTCGCGGAGGCCGGGGCGCCGGTCGTCTACACGGCCCAGCCCGGCGGCATGACGGACGAACAGCGCGGCCTGCTCAAGGACTTCTGGGGTGCGGGGATGACCGCCGACCCCGACCACCGGGCCATTCCCGAGCGGATCGCGCCGGCCCCCGGCGACCAGGTGTTCACCAAGTGGCGGCCGAGTGCCTTCTGCCGTACGGACCTGCTCGCCCTGCTCCGCCGCACGGGCCGCGACCAGCTGGTCATCTGCGGCGTCTACGCCCACGTGGGGATCCTGATGACGGCCCACGAGGGGTTCTCCCACGACATCCAGACCTTCGTGGTCGGCGACGCGATCGCCGACTTCTCCGCCGCCCGGCACCGCGAGACGCTGGAGTACGTCTCCTCCCGCTGCTCCGTGACCGTCTCCACCCGTGCGGTCCTCGCCGCCTTGGACGGAGGTGCGCGATGAGCGTCCACCCGCTGCTCGACCGGGTGCTCGGCGCCGAGCCGCCGCCCTTCGCCCTGCTGCACCGGCCGGGCGCCACCGGGGCCGACCGGATCGACCTGGTCGTCGGCCGGACCACCGCGCGCGAGCTGATCGCGGACATCCCGCTGCCGGCCGCGCCGGCGGCCGGCAGCGGCCCGCGCCACGAGGTCCTGGCGCTGCTGCCGTACCGGCAGATCCGCGAGCGCGGCTACGCCTGCCCGGACGACGGGGCGCCGCTGCTGACGATGAGCGTCGACGACCAGGCGGTGCTGCCGTTCGACGAGGTGCTCGCGGCCCTGCCGGACGTGCCGATCTCCCTGGAGGACGCCCGGTTCGACGCCGACGACGAGGAGTACGCGGCGCGGGTGCGCCGGGTGCTCACCGAGGAGATCGGGCGGGGCGCCGGGGCGAACTTCGTCATCAAGCGGTCCTTCACCGCGCAGGTCGCCGACTGGTCGGCGGCGACCGCGCTGTCCTTCTTCCGCCGGCTGGCCGGACGGGACCCCGGCGGCTACTGGACCTTCGTCATCCACACCGGGGACCGCACCTTCGTGGGTGCCTCCCCGGAGCGCCACATCAGCCTGGACGCGGGCCGGGTCGTGATGAACCCGATCAGCGGCACCTACCGCTATCCGGCGGACGGCCCCGAGCTGGCGGGCGTGCTGGACTTCCTCGCCGACCCGAAGGAGGCCAACGAGCTCTACATGGTGCTCGACGAGGAGCTGAAGATGATGGGCCGGGTCTGCGACCTGGGCGGCCGGGTCACCGGCCCCGCGCTGAAGCAGATGTCCCGGCTCGCCCACACCGAGTACCACATCGAGGGGCAGAGCTCCCTGGACGTACGGGACATCCTCCGCGAGACCCTGTTCGCGCCCACCGTGACGGGGGGCCCGCTGGAGAGCGCCTGCGAGGTGATCAGCCGGCACGAGCCCGAGGGACGCGGCTACTACGCCGGGGTGGCGGCGCTGATCGGCCGTGACGAGCACGGCGAGCGCAGCATGGACTCGGCGATCCTCATCCGCACGGCGGAGGTCGACGCGGCCGGCCGGGTCCGTATCCCGGTCGGCGCCACCCTCGTCCGGGACTCCGACCCGGCGGGCGAGGCGGCGGAGACGCGGGCCAAGGCGGCCGGACTCGTCGAGGCGCTGCGCTCCCCTGAGGGTGCCCCGTCGGGGGCCGGCGAGGCGGCCGGGATCGCGGCGCACCCGGAGGTGCTGCGGGCGCTCGCCGCGCGGAACGAGCCGCTGGCCGAGTTCTGGTTCCGGCCGCCGGCGGACCGCAGCCGCGCGGTGCCGGCGCTCGCCGGCCGGCGGGTGCTGGTGATCGACGCGGAGGACACCTTCACCGCGATGGCCCGTCACCTGCTGGAGGCCCAGGGGCTGCGGATCGTCGTGAAGCGTCACGACGAGGACTTCCGGCTCGACGCGCACGACCTCGTCATCGTCGGGCCCGGGCCCGGCGACCCGCGGGACGCGAACGACCCGAAGATCGCCCGGATGCGTGAGGTGACCGCCGAACTCCTCGACCGGGGCATCCCGTTCCTCTCCGTCTGCCTCGGCCACCAGGTGCTGAGCACGCTGCTCGGGCTTCCGCTCGTGCGCCACCCGATGCCGACCCAGGGACTCCAGCGCCACGTCGACTGCTTCGGCCGCACCGAACCGGTCGGCTTCTACAACACGTTCGCCGCCCACTCCGCCCGCGATCTGATCGACTGCCCGGCCCGCCCGGGGCAGGTCCGGGTCTTCCGGGAGGAGAGCGGTGAGGTGCACGCGCTGCGCGGCCCGGGCTTCGCCTCGGTGCAGTTCCACCCCGCCTCGGTGCTGACCCGGAACGGCGGTGAGCTGCTCGCCGGCCTCATCGCCGCGCTGCTCGGAGAGGTAACGGAGCTTTATCGGGACGCCGTTGTCCCCACTGCGATACCTGCATAACGTCATTACTGGTAACGGCAGTACGAGCCCGCACCGCCTCCGCCCCTCCCGCCCCCACCCAGGAAAGGACCTGCCCGATGCGCTTCGACAACATCTGGATCGCCGGCACCGGAGGCACCCTCGGTGCAACCGTGCCGGTGGACGAGGCGGTGGCCGACGGCTCCTACTCGGCCGACGCCGCCGCCAGCACCGGCATGATCAGCTACTCCCGCTCCACCGAGGCACCCCCGGAGATGGCGGTCACCGCCGGCCGCCAGGCCGTCAAGGAAGCCGGCGAGCGAGGCGCGCGGGTCGACCCCGACTCCCTCGTCCTGCACAGCCACGGCCACTTCCAGGGCATCGACATGTGGCCCGCCGCCTGCTGGATCGCCCGCGAACTGCTCGGCCCCACCCTCAACAGCATGCCGATGACCGTCGCCGCCTGGTCCAACGGCTCCCTCGCCTCCCTCGACCTCGCCGCCTCCACCCTGATCGCCCGCCCCGACGTGCCCTCCGCCCTGATCACCCTCGCGGACCGCTTCGCGGAGCCCGCCAACCGCTGGTACACCTCGCCCGGCATGGTCTTCGGCGACGGCGCCGCCGCCGCCGTGGTCGCCCGCGACACCGGCCGGCTGCGCCTGCGCTCCCTGGTCAGCGAGACCGACACCGTGCTGGAGGGCCTGTCCCGCGGCGCCGAGCCCTTCCGCACCGCGCCCGGCGAGCAGCCGGACATGCGCCGCCGGACCCGCGAGTTCCTCGCCACCGGCGAGGTGTCGCTGCGCGACGTGCAGACCCGGTCGGTGGAGCGCACCCGCAGCGTCGTGGCCCGCGCCCTCGACGAGGCGGACGTCGCCCCGGACGGCGTCGACTGGCTGGTGACGCCCTTCGTCGGCCGGACCCTCCACCGCGAGAGCTTCGTACGGCACCTCGACATCGCGCCGCGGAACTCGCTGCACGAACTGGGCCTGACCATCGGTCACCTCGGCCCCTGCGACCAGCTGTACGGCCTCGACCACCTGTTGCGCAACGACCTGCTGAGCCCCGGCGACCGGATCCTCGTGATCGGCACCGGCATGGGCTTCACCTTCTCCGCCGCGGTGCTCACCGCGGACGGGATCTGACCCGCCCGCACCACCCGTACGCCACCTCCGCCCACGAAGGGACCATCCAGATGAGCTTCGTCCGCACCCCGGCCACCGCGCCCGCCGCGACGTTCACCGGCGCGCCCGCCGCCCGGCTGCCCACCCCTGCCGAGCTCCGCGAGGAGATCCCGCTCCCGCCGCTCGCCCGCAAGACCGTCCAGAGATCACGTCGGGAGATCGCGAAGATCCTCTCCGGCCAGGACGACCGCCTGCTGGTCATCTCGGGCCCGTGCTCCGTGCACGACCCGGACGCGGCCCTCACCTACGCCGAGCGGCTGTCCGCGCTCGCCGCCGAGTTCCAGGACCGCCTGCTCGTGGTGATGCGGGTGTACGTCGAGAAGCCCCGTACCCGGATCGGCTGGAAGGGCCTGCTCAGCGACCCCCGCCTCGACGGTTCGCAGGACCTGCCCAGCGGGCTGCGCCTCGCGCGCGGCCTGATGGCCCAGATCGCCGGCACCGGACTGCCGGTCGCCTGTGAGTTCCTCGACCCGCTGGTTCCGCACTACCTGTCCGACGCGGTCTCCTGGGGCTGCATCGGCGCCCGTACCGTCCAGAGCCAGGTGCACCGCCAGGTCACCAGCGGCCTCGGCATGCCGATCGGCTTCAAGAACGCCACCGGCGGCAGCGTCGAGGACGCCGTCGACGCGATCGTCTCCGCCTCCCACCCGCACGTCTACCCGGGCATCGGCGACGACGGCCGCGCGACGGTGGTCAGCACCGACGGCAACCCCGACGGGCACGTGGTGCTCCGCGGCGGCAGCCAGGGCCCCAACTACGGGGCCGAGCCGGTCGCCGCGGTGCTGGCCCAGCTCGCCGGCGCCGGGCTGTCCGAGCGGCTGGTCGTCGACGCGAGCCACGGCAACAGCAACAAGGACCACGAGCGTCAGCCGCTGGTCGTCTCCGACATCGCCGCCCGGATCGCCGCCGGCGAGCAGGGGGTCGCCGGCGTCATGATCGAGAGCTTCCTCGCCGCCGGGCGGCAGGACCTCCAGATCGGCCGCACGGACCTGCTCACCTACGGGCAGAGCGTCACCGACGCCTGTGTGGACTGGGCGCAGACCGCACGGATGCTGGAGGAACTCGCCGACGCGGTCGCCGTCCGCCGCACCGCGCAGGACCGGGCCGCCGCCTGACGGCGACCCGTCCGCCCCGCCCCGGTCTCCCGGGGACCCCCCACCACCGGGCCCCCCACCGCCGTGCGCACCCCCTCCGTGCGCGGCGCCCCCCGCCCGGTGTCCCCGGCCCCGTCCTTCGCGCCACCCCCACCCTTCGCAGCACCCGCACCGCCCCGGCGCCCCCGGCCCGCACCGCCTCCGGCCCGCGCCCCCGCGCCCGCCATCCGACGTCGTGACCATCCCGAGAGGAACCACCACCGTGGCAGTCAACACGAGCTCGACCCTGCCCCTGGCCCGCGTGCTCGACGGTGCGCGGACCGCCGCGCCGCACCGGCACACGCTCACCCTGCCCGCGCCCGCCGCGGCCCGCCCCGAGGCGTACGCGACGGCCGCGCTGGCCGCGCTCGTGCACCGCTACACGGGGGAGACGGAACTCCTGGTCGGCCGGCAACGACAGCCGGACGCCTACGAGTCCGTCGCGATACGGGTGGCCGCCGACACCACGGCCGCCGGACTCGTCGAGGCCGCGGCCGCCGCCGCGGCCGACGGCTCGCAGGCCCCCTCCGGACGCCCGGCGCACGCCGCCGTCGTCCTCGCCGGGACGCCCGCGGGACCGGCCCCCGCCGCCCTGACGCTGACCGTGGACCCGGCCGGCGACACCGTCGAACTCCACCTGGACAGCGCCGAGTTCGACGACCAGGCCGCCCTCCAGTACGCCCGCCACCTGGAGCGGGTCCTCACCGCGCTGGCCGCCGCCCCCGAGGGGACCGTCCGCGACATCGCCCTGCTCACCGAGGAGGAGACCCACCGCACCCTGGTCGAGTGGAACGACACCGCGGGCCCGGTCCCCGAGCCCTTCTTCCACGAGCGGGTCGCCGAGCACGCCCGGCGCACCCCCGACGCGCTCGCCGTGATCCTGCCCGGTGCCCGGCTGACCTACCGCGAGCTCGACGAGCAGGCCAACCAGCTCGCCCACCGGCTGACCGCCCGCGGCGTGCGGCCCGGCGACCGGATCGGCGTCTGCTTCCCGCGCAGCGCCGAGAGCCTGATCGCCCAGCTCGCCTGCTTCAAACTCGCCTGTGCGGCGATCCTGCTGGACAGCGACTTCCCGGCCGACCGCATCCGCTACATGATCGAGGACGCCTCGGCCGCCGCCGTGCTGACCCTGGCCGCCCACGAGTCGAAGGTCGAGGGCCTCGCCCCGGTCCTCGCGCTGGACACCGACGACTGGCGCACCGAGCCGGTCACCGAGGTCAGCGAGCCCGTCGGTGCGGACGACCTGATCCACATCTGCTACACCTCCGGCTCCACCGGCGCCCCCAAGGCCGTCATGGTCCGCTTCGGCGCCGCCCGCAACCTGATCCACAGCATGAGCGAGCTGTGCGGCATGAGCAGCGCCTCCCAGGGCACCTGGCTGGCCGCCCCCGGCTACGGCATGATCGAGGTCGAGTGCTTCCCGGTGCTCGCCGTCGGCGGCACCGTGCACATCCCCGACGTCTCCGTGGTCGCCTCCGAGTACCGCCTCCAGGAGTGGTTCCTGCGCGAGGGCATCACCACCACCCTGCTGATGAAGCCGATGGCCGAGCGGCTCTGGCGCCTGGAGTGGCCCGAGGACACCCCGCTGGAGAACATCCGCGTCTGCGGCGAGCGCATCCAGTCCTGGCCGCCGGCCGGGCTGCCGTTCCGGCTGATCAACCTCTACGGCTCCGCCGAGGCGACCGTCGTCGCCAGCTGCGACATCAGCGAGCTGGGCGAGCGGCTCGGCGAGGAGGGCCGCGCCCGCCGGCTGCCGCCGATCGGCCGCCCCACCACGAACGTCACCATCTACGTGCTCGACGAGGACCTCCGCCCGCTCCCGCCCGGCCTGGTCGGCGAGCTCTGCATCGCCGGCGTCAGCCTGTCCGCGGGCTACCTCGGCCGCCCGGAGGCCACCGCCGAGAAGTGGATCACCAACCCCATCGACCCGGCCCGGCACCCGATCATGTACCGCACCGGCGACCTCGCCCGGTACTGGCCGGACGGCAGCATCGAGATCGTCGGCCGCACCGACAACCAGGTCAAGGTGCGCGGCAACCGCGTCCACCTCGGGGAGATCGAGGTCGTCCTGACCACGCTCCCCGGCGTCCAGCAGGCCGCGGTCCTGGCCCGCCAGGACGGACAGGGCGACGTGCAGCTGACCGCCTACATCGAGCCCGACGCCGGCGCCACGCCGTCGGTGCGCGACATCCGCCGCGGCCTCGGCCGGCGGCTGCCGTCCTTCATGGTCCCCGCGGCCTACGTCGTCGGCGGGCTGCCCACCAGCACCAACGGCAAGATCGACCGCGCCGCGCTGCCCGAGCCGCCGCGCTCGCGCCCGGACGTCGACACCGCCTACCAGGCCCCGGCCGGCCCGCTGGAGGAGTCGCTGCACGCGCTGTGGACCAAGGTGCTGGAGCTGGACGGGGTCGGCGTGCTCGACAACTTCTTCGACCTGGGCGGCGACTCGCTGCGGGCCGCCCGGCTGACCGAACTGGTCCGCGAGGAGCACGGGGTGGAACTGGAGCTGGTCGACCTCTTCGACGAGCCGACCGTGGAGAAGATGGCCGCCCTCGTCGGCCGGACGACCGCGGCCGCCTGAGCCGGACCGCCGCCCCGGCCGGTCCGCCGCGCCCGCAGGACAGTGGCCCCCACGTCGCCCGTGGGGGCCACCGCCGTACGCGCCGCCGGGCGGCACGTGGTGGCGCGACGAGGGTCAGAGGAGAGGGGTCATGCGCCCAGCATCTCCAGGTAGTGCTCGTTGTACATGATGCCCAGGACGTTGCCGAAGGGGTCGGTCACGGACGCGGTCACGAAGCCGGGGCCGTACAAGGTCAGCGGCGTGTACGGGGTGGCGCCCATCGACAGCAGACGTTCGAGGGTGCCCTCCACGTCGTCGACGTGCCAGTGGCTGATCGCGCCGCCGGGTGTCTCCGGCAGCCCCGGGGGAGCGTAACGCCGGTCGATCAGGCCGAGTTCGGTCTGGTGGTCACCGACCCTGAACTCGTAGTAGGCGGCGGGCTTCCCGTCGCCCGGGCGCTCGAAGTACGGCTCGACGCCCAGCAGTTCCGCGTACCACGTCTTGGCTGCTTCCACATCGTCCGCATAGAAGTTGACGGTGGCAAGTCCTCGCAGCATGGGGTGGTTCCTTCCTTCGTTCCGTAACCGTGACCATCCTCCGCCCTAAAGCGCTCACCAAGTGAGCACTTTACGAGAGAAGCTGGGGACATGCGCGCTGACCGACTCGTCGCCGCCCTCCTGCTGCTGCAGCGACGGGGCCGGGTGACCGCCGCCGAGCTGGCGACTGAGCTCGAGGTGTCCGTGGCCACCGCCCGCCGCGATCTGGAGGCGATGTCGGCCGCCGGCATCCCGGTCT
Organism: Streptomyces sp. NPDC048338; assembly: GCF_043201055.1. Taxonomy (NCBI): domain Bacteria; kingdom Bacillati; phylum Actinomycetota; class Actinomycetes; order Kitasatosporales; family Streptomycetaceae; genus Streptomyces; species Streptomyces sp. NPDC048338. The sequence continues at coordinate 18,479 of NZ_JBICYQ010000012.1, read as the reverse complement.
ACCCCCAGCCCGGCCGCGGGGGAGGGTGGGCGCTCGTCGGCGGGGCGCGCACCGATCTCAGCGGACTCTCGGCCACCGAGGCCGAGGCGTTGTTCCTGCTCGTGGGCCCTGCCGCGGCCGTCTCCGGTGACGCCAAGGCGGCCCTGCGCAAGCTGCTGCGGGCCCTGCCGCAGACCTTCCGCGCCGACGCCGAGGCCGCCGCGGACGCGACCATGGTCGACCCCACCCCGTGGGGCGAGCGGGACCGCCGCCGCCCCGAGATGGTCGACCGGCTGCAGGCCGCCGTGATCCACCGGCGCCGGGTCAGACTGACGTACACGAACGGAGTACGCGAGACGACCGATCGGACCGTCGATCCGTGGGGTCTGGTCGACAAGGACGACACCTGGTACCTCGTCGCCGGCACCGAGCGGGGCCGGCGCACCTTCCGGGTCGACCGGATAGGCGCCGCCGAGCCGACGGGCGAACAGGCCGAGCGGCCGGACGACTTCACGCTCTCCGCGGCCTGGCAGGAGGTCGTCGGCGACGTGGAGGAGCGGCGCTCGCGCACCTGGGCGACCGTCCTGGTCGAGGAGCGGTACCTGGCCGTCCTGCGGGACCGCTTCGGCCGCCACTGCCACCCGGACGGCACGCACGCCGACGGGCGGGCCCGGGTCCGGCTCGCCGCGCCCACGCCGTTGGACGTGGCCCGGCACCTGGCCGGCTGGGGAGCCCTCGTCGAGGTGCTCGAACCCATCGCCGTCCAGAGCGAACTGGCGAGGATAGGAGCCGAGTTGGCCGGACGGTACGCCACGGTGACCCGCTGAAGGCAAGGACCGCCGCCCCCCGGCGTTCGGGGAGCGGCGGTCGTCGTGGGGTGCGGGGCACCGTCCGGGCGTGCCGACGGTCATACCCCCTCGGTCACCGCGAGCGCCGCCTCCGGGGCGTCGGTGAACGAGGTCGAGCCGTGCAGCCAGTCCACGGCGTCGCGCAGCCCGTCGGGGGTGAGGTCCGCGAGCAGGGCGTTGCGCGCCTCCCGCCCGGCGCCCGCGGCGTGGTAGAGCCGCTCGCCCATCAGGCGCGCGGTCAGGGTCGTCCGGGAGGTCCGGCCGCGCCGCAGGACGTTGTACTCGGTCAGCCGCGCCGGCAGCTCCCACGGCTCGCAGCGCAGCAGCCCGCCCAGCACCACCGCGTCCTCCAGGGCCATGCAGGCGCCCTGGGCCGCGTACTGGAGCATCGGGTGCGCGGCGTCGCCGAGCAGGGCCACCCGGCCGTCGGTCCAGCCGTCCACCGGGTCGCGGTCGCAGAGCACCCAGATCCGCCAGTCCCGGCCCAGCTCCAGCAGCCGGCGGGCCTCCCCGCACAGTCCGGGGAACTCGTCCAGGACCCGCGCGCGTTCGGCCGGGGCGCCGGTGATCTCCTCGGCGGCCCCGTCGTCGCGGGTGGCGGCCAGGTTGAGGTACGCGCCGCCGCCGATCGGGTAGTGCACGAAGTGCCAGCCCGGCCCGGCCCAGAGCGTCACGGACTTCGACCGCAGCTCCTCGGGGACCTCGGCCATCGGGATCACGGACCGGTAGATGGTGTGCCCCGAGATGCGCGGACCGCCGTCCCCGACCAGTTGCGCCCGTACGGCCGACCGCAGTCCGTCGGCGCCGAGCAGCACGTCCGCGGCGAAGCGCCGTCCGCCGGCGGTCAGCGCCGTCACCCGGTCCCGCGCCTGCCGGTAGCCGGCCACCCGGTGGCCGCTCAGCAGCCGCACACCGGCCTCGCGGCAGCCGTCGAGCAGGGCCCGGTGCAGATCGCCGCGGTGGACCACGGCGTACGGGCCGCCGAACCGCGCCCGGTAGGACCCGGTCAGCTCCATGGCGGCGACGTTCTCCCCCGACGTGCCGTCCAGGAACCGCAGTTCGTCGATGAAGTCGGCCCGCTCGGCCACCCGGTCCCGCACTCCCAGCGCGCCGAGGGCGTGGAAGGCGTTGGGCGCCAGCTGGATGCCCGCGCCGATCTCGGAGAACTCCTGCCGGCCCTCCAGGACCGTCACCCGGTGGCCGGCCCGGGCCTGCGCGAGAGCGGCGGCGAGCCCGCCGATGCCCCCGCCCGCGACGAGTACGTGTGTCATCGCCTGCTCCTCTCGTGATGCTCGCATGCTCGTGAACGCTGAACGCCCCGATCGCGATGCGGCGGCCGGCCCCGTCGTCCGGGGCCGGCCGCCGGCATCGGCAGCGGGGACCTACTTGGCCGCGGCCGTGGCGCCGGTCGCGGCGACCGGGGCCTTCTTCTCCCCGCCGGCGGCGGGAGCGGCGTGCGCGGCCGAGGCGACGGCCGTGCGCCGCAGGCCGAGGACCGAGACCACGACGATGGCCGCGGAGATGGCGGTGGTGAACCAGAAGGCGTTCTGGAACCCGCTCACCGGGATCTTGGCGACGGTGCCGTGGACGACACCCGCGACGGCCACGCCGAGGGCGAGGCAGAGGCCGACGCCCAGCTGGCGGCTGGAGTTGAAGAGGCCGGAGGCCAGACCCATCTGCGGGCCGCTGACACCGCTGGTGCCGGCGATGGCGGTGGAGATCATCATGACCGTGACGCCGAGACCGATCAGGACGCCGCCCGGCAGCACGCCGAGCGCGTAGGAGCTGTCCGCCGTGACCTGGGCGAGGAGGCCCGAGCCCAGGGCCAGCAGCACACCGCCGATGATCAGCACGGTGCGGGCGCCGAGCTTGTGGGTGAGCTTGACGACCGGGAGGCTCGCCATGAAGACCACGAACGCCTGCGGGAAGAAGCCCATGCTCGCCTTGAGTGCGGAGTAGCCGAGCACCTGCTGCATGTACATGGTGATGAAGAAGGTGGACACCGACATCACGCCACCGGACAGGAACGCGATCCCGTTGCCCGAGGACAGCGCGCGGTTACGGAAGATCGACAGCGGCACGAGCGGCTCGGAGACCTTGGTCTGGACGACCAGGAAGGCGAGCAGCAGGACCGCGCCGCCGATCAGCGAGGAGAGCACCGGCGTGGAGTCCCAGCCGCGGTCGGAGGCCATCGTCAGGCCGTAGGTCAGGGCGCACATCGCCGAGGTGACCAGGATCGCGCCGGGCAGGTCCAGCTTCGAGGAGCGGGTGGCGCGGTGGTCGGCGGTGAGCCGGCGGGCGGCCAGGGCGACGAGCACGATGCCGACGGGGACGTTGACCAGCATGACCGCACGCCAGGTCAGGTACTCGGTGAGCAGACCGCCGGCCACGACACCGCCGGTGAAGCCGGCCGACGAGACCGCGCCGAAGATGCCCATCGCCTTCACGCGCTCGGGTCCCTCGGGGAAGCCGCCGGCGATCATCGCGAGGACGGCGGGGGAGACGGCCGCGGCCGACAGGCCCTGGACCGCGCGCGCCAGGATGAGCAGCCACGGCTCGGTGGCGATACCGCCGACCAGGGACGCGAGGGTGAAGATGCCGAGCCCCGCGACGAACATCCGCTTGCGGCCGAAGACGTCACCGGCGCGGCCGCCCAGGAGCAGGAAGCCGCCGTAGAAGAGCGCGTAGGCGCCGACGACCCACTGCAGACCACTGGCCGTGAAGCCGAGGTCGCGCTGCATGGCGCCGAGCGCCACGTTCACGATGGCGAAGTCGAGGACGAGCATGAACTGTGCGGAGCACAGCAGGAGGAGCGGCGGCCGTGCGGCGGCCGTGCCGTTGGTGCTGGTCATGAGTTTCCTTTCACGGGGAGAGAAACATGAGCGGGGGATACCGGCGAAAGTGGTTGGCCGGTAGGGTCTGCGGGATGACGGAACCCAAGCGCGTGCGACAGCCCGGCGACCGCGAGGTGGCCCCCGGCCGGCTCGCCCTGGTGCAGTCCTTCGTCAACAGCGTCAACGTCGAGTTCGGGCCGGACGAGTTCGCCTCCGTCGAGGGGCTGACGGGGTGGATGGAGCGGCACGGATTCCCCACGGGCGCCCGGGCCGTCACCGAGCCCGACCGCCGGGAGACGGTCGAGGTACGGGAGGCGCTGCGCGCCCTCATGCGGGAGAACAACGGCGCGGAGCCCGACCCCGCGGCGCGGGCCGCCGTCGAACGGCTCGCCGCCGACTGCCCGTTGGTCCTGGCCTTCGACGAGACCGGCACCCCCGGACTGCGTCCGGCCGGCACCGGGACCCGCGGCATGATCGGCGACGTCCTCGCCGTCGTCGTGGAGGCGGGCGGCGACGGTTCCTGGCAGCGGCTGAAGGCCTGTCACGAGCACCGGTGCGAGTGGGCCTTCTACGACCGGGCCCGCAACCGCAGCGGCCGCTGGTGCTCCATGGCCGTCTGCGGCACCCGTTCCAAGATGCAGACCTACCGCCAGGGGCTCCGCACGCCGGCCGCTGCCCGCTGACAGCAGCGCCGCCACGGACCGCACGGCGTCCGCCGACCGTAAGGCGCCCGCCGGACTCTCGGCGACCGGGGCCGTCACGGCGCGTACTCCTTGCCGAGGAGCAGCCGCGCCACGGTCAGCTTGGTGGCCGCCGCGGTGCCGTCCGCGAGCTGGAGGCCGATGACGTCCCGCAGCCGCTGCGCGACCGGACCGTCCTCGCTCCACCCGAGGTGGCCCATGGTCAGCAGCGCCTGGTGCACGGCCTCCACGGCCGCCTTCGGCGCCCACCACTTGGCCATGTTCGACGGGATCCGGGGATCCTCGCCGCGGTCCGCGTTGCCCAGCGCCTCGAAGGAGACGAGCCGGGCGGCGTGCAGCAGCGTGGTGTGCTCGACCAGGGGGAACACCACCGACTGGAAACGGCTGATGGGCTGACCGAACGCGGTGCGCCCGGACGCGTGGGCGTACGCCTCGGCCAGGGCCGCGTCGCCGACCGCGATCGCCATCAGCGCGATGTACGCGCGGGAGACCGCGAAGCCGCGCATCACGGCGGTGAAGCCGCCGCCGGGCTCCCCGACCAGGTCCTCCGGTCCGACCCGCAGGCCGTCGAAGACCAGCCGGCCGCGTCCGCCGGAGCGGCAGCCGAGGTCGGACAGCCGCTCCTTGCGCACCCGGTCGCCGTCCAGCCGCGTGTAGAAGGCGCTGATGCCGTGCGCGCCCTCGCCGCCGGTGCGGGCGAAGACCAGTGCGTGCGTGGCGTAGGCGGTCACCATGATCGAGGTCTTCTCGCCGGTGAGCACCCAGCCGTCGCCGTCGGGCTCGGCACGCATCTCGATACCCGCCGCGTCCGTGCCGTGGCCGGCCTCGGTCAGCGCGAGCGCCACCACCGCCTCGCCGCGGGCGATCGGCGGCAGCCAGCGCTCCAGCTGCCCCGCGTCCCCGTTCGAGGCGAGCACCCCGCCGATCAGCGCGGCGTTGAGCACCGGGAAGCAGACCGACAGGTCGGCCGCCGCGAGCTTCTCCAGGGCGATGCCGGCGCTCACGGCGTCCAGACCGAGACCGCCGTACTCCCGCGGCACCCGCAGCGCGAAGAGGCCGGCCGCCGCCATGTCCTCGATCAGACCCGGGCGGTACTCTCCGCGCCGGTCGTTCTCCTGACGGTGCGGAGCGATCCTCTCGGCGGCGAACTCCTCGGTCCGCTTGGCCAGTTCCTCCTGCTGGGCGGTGAAGGCGTGGTTCATGAGGCCGTGCGTCCTTCCTGGGCCCGAAGCCGGTCCCGCAGCGCGAATTTCTGGATCTTTCCGGAGGGGGTGCGCGGCAGCGCCGGCACCAGTTCCAGCCGCTCGGGCCAGTACGTACGGGCCATGCCGAGGCCGGCCAGGTGGGTGCGGACGTCCTCCAGGTCGGGGGCGACGCCCTGGGTGACCAGGAAGGCGCAGGCACGCTCGCCGAGCCGGGCGTCCGGGTAGCCGACCACCGCGACGTCCTTGACCGAGCGGTGGCGCAGCAGGGCGCCCTCGACCTCCACCACGGGGATGTTCTCGGCGCCCCGCATGATCACGTCCTTGACCCGGCCCGTGATCCGTATCCCGCCGTGGCCGTCGTCCCGGGCCAGGTCGCCCGTGTCGAACCAGCCGTCCGCGGTCACACAGGCGTCGTAGACCTCCTGGCGACGGAAGTAGCCCAGGCACTGGGCGGAGCCGCGCACCTGGAGCAGCCCGGCCGTGCCCGGCTCCACCGGCTCGCCGTTCCTGCCGACGACCCGCACCTCCATGCCGGGCACGGTGGTGCCGTCGCTCTCGGCCGCCCGCAGCGCCGGCTGCTCGGGCCGGGTGACGGTGACGCAGCCGTTCTCCGTCATGCCCCACAGCGCGTACACCCGGCAGCCGAGCACCTCGCGCGCGTCCTCCACGAGCAGCGGCGCTATCGGCGCGCTGCCGGTGGCGAAGCTGTGCAGGGCCGACAGGTCGTGCGGGTCCTCGCGCTGGGCGTCGATCAGGTCGGAGAGGAACGTCGGGGCGCCCATGAAGAAGCTCACCCGCTGCTCCTGCAGGACGCGCAGCATCTGCCGCGGGTCCCACCGGTCCACCTGCACGGCGGTCGCGCCGAGCAGCAGCGGCATCACGAAGTTCCAGGTGAAGCCGGCCTGGTGGGTGGTGGGCGAGCCCATCGCGGTGACCTCGTCCGAGGTCAGCCCGAGCACGTCGGCCTGTGCGCGGTTCATCGAGTACAGGGTGTTGTGGCTGTGCACGACCCCCTTGGGCTCGCCGGTGGTGCCGGAGGTGAACATGATCTGGGCGGCGTCGTCGGGACCGGCCTCGATCGCGTCCAGCGAGGCGAGCAGCTCCGGCTCCGGCTCCGGCCCGTACAGGTCGGTCGCGAAGTCCAGGGCGCCGGCCGCCAGGTCGTCGGCGCTCGCGCCGAGCAGCACCCGGTGGCGCAGCGTCGGTACGGCGCCGGCGACCTCCGCGCTCATCTCCCCGTAGGAGAAGCCGCGCACCTCGGAGGCGCCGATGTAGACGGGGCTCTCGGTGAGCCGGGTCATGAACTCCACCTCGCGGCGGCGCATGACCGGGACCACCGGGCCGGCGGTCGCGCCGACCCGGGCGGCGGCCAGACAGAGCGCCACCAGCTCCCACGAGTTGGGCAGCTGCAGGGTCACCACGTCGCCGCGGCGCACCCCCAGGCGCAGCAGGCCGACCGCGAGCCGGTCGACACGGCGGGCCAGTTCGGCGTAGCCGACGGTCGAGTACGCGGCCCCCTGGTAGCAGACCAGGGCGGTACGGTCCGGCCGTTCACGGGCCCAGCGGCGCAGGTCGTGCAGCACCGTCTCGTCCCGCCACCAGCCTTCGGCGCGGTAGGTGTCGGCGGTGGTCAACGGGTTCCTCCCGAGCGGGATTCGAGCGAGGCCCGGGCGCGGTCGGCGATCGCCCGCGCGCTCACCCCGCCGCGTTCGAGCAGGTAGCGCTGGCTTCCGGCGACGGGGACGAACTCGTCCGGCAGCGCCATCCGGTGCACCCGCACCGGACGCACGGCGCTGAGCGCCTCGGCGACCGCCGAACCGAACCCGCCGGAGCTCCAGTGCTCCTCCACGGTGATCACCGTGTCGCGCACCCCGAGCGAGCTGAGCAGGGCCGGGGTGTCCAGGGGCTTGACGGTGTGCAGCTGCAGCACGTTCGCCGTGATGCCCTCGCACTCCAGCAGGTCGGCGGCCTCCAGGGCGGCGAGCGTCGGGTAGGGCCCGCACGCGGCCAGGGTGACGTCGGTGCCGTGCCGCAGCTGCTGGGCCTTGCCGATCCGCAGCGACGGGCCGGCGGGCAGGTCGGGGGTGGCACCCCGGCCGAGCCGGAAGTAGACGGGGCCGCCCAGGGTGAGCGCCTGGCGCAGCAGCTCCTCGGTGGAGGCTGCGTCGCCCGGGACCACCACGGTCATGTGGGGCAGCGCCCGCATCACCGCGAGGTCCTCCAGGGCGTGGTGGGTCGGCCCGAGGTGCCCGGCCGACACCCCGGAGTGGGTGGCGGCGATCAGCACCGGCAGGTTGCCCATCGCGATGTCGATCTTCACGGCCTCGATCGCGCGGGAGGAGGCGAACGCGGCCATGGTGTTGACCAGCGGGATGCGTCCCTCCCGGGCGAGGCCGGCGGCCGTGCCCATGAGCGTGTGCTCGGCGATCCCGAGGTTGAGGTAGCGGTCGGCGGCGGTGCCGAAGTCCACCCCGCCGAACAGGCCGGTGTCGCTGTCCAGGACGACCAGTCGCGGCTCGCCGGGCAGCAGTTCGGCCACGGTGTCGCGGTAGACCTCGCGGGCGGCGCGGGCCGGTGCGGGGGCGAGTGCCGTGCTCATCGGTGGTCACCGCCCGTCGAGGCGCGGACCGCGTTGAGCGCCCGCAGGTGCTGGCGGCCGCTGAGCCGCGCGTAGTGGCTGCGCGCCTGGCCCTCCACGAAGGGGACGCCCTTGCCCTTGACGGTGTGGGCGATGATCACGGTGGGGGACTGCGGGTCGGCCGGCAGGGTCAGTGCCTGGGTGAGGGCCTCGGCGTCGTGGCCGTCGACCTCCAGGACCCGCCAGCCGAAGGCCTTCCAGCGGTCGGCCAGCGGCTCCAGCGAGTTGACGGTCTCGGTGCCGCCGGTGATCTGGAGCCCGTTGCGGTCGATGATCGCGGTGAGGCTGTTCAGCCGGTGCGCGGAGGCGACCGAGGCGGCCTCCCAGACGGAGCCCTCCTGGAGCTCGCCGTCGCCCATCACCACGAAGCCGCGCCGGTCGGAGCCGTCGAGCCGGTTGGCCAGCGCGTAGCCGACGCCGAGGGCGAGGCCGTGGCCGAGCGAGCCGGAGGCGATCTCGACCCCGGGGATCTCGGGGTGCGGGTGGGCCATGAGGTGGCTGCCGGGCCGGGCGTAGTCGTCGAGGGCCTCGGCCGGGAAGTAGCCGGCCTCGCACAGCGTCGCGAACAGGGCGATACCGCCGTGGCCCTTGCTGAGCAGCAGGACGTCGCGCTCGGGCAGGCCGGGGAACTGCGGGTCGTGCCGCATCACCCGGAAGTAGAGGACGGAGAGGATCTCGACGAGCGACATCGATCCGCCCAGGTGGCCGCCCTCGGGGCCGGCGCACATGGCGACGATGTGCTCCCTGATCCGGCCGGTGATCCCGGCCAGCTCCGCCGCGTCGGGGCCGTGCGCGTCGAGGCCGGTGACGTCGGAGCCGGTGATGTCGGTGCGGGCGGGGGCGCCCCGCAGCAGAGGCGGGCTGCTCATGGCTGGGTCCTTTCGGCTGGTACGTGGGCGGCTGCAGGTGCGGGGCCGTGGGACGTGCGGGCGGCCTCGTTCGGAGGCGGCCGGTGGTGCGGGGCGCCACGGAGGCGGTCCGTGGTGCGGGGCGGCCTCGTCGGGAGGCGGCCGTCTCGGTCGTCGGAGAGGGTCAGTTGGGGTGCAGGCCGGTGAATTCGAGACCGCGCTCCTCGGGCTCCCCGAAGCGCACGTTCATGCACTGCACCGCGTTGCCCGCGCCGCCCTTGACGAGGTTGTCCAGCGCCGCGATCACCGTGACCGTGGAGGCGCCGCGGTCCAGGGCGAAGCCGATGTCGCAGAAGTTGGAGCCGGAGAGGATCTTGGCGTCCGGGAAGCGGTGGAGACCGCGGCGGGCGGCGACGATCCGCATGAACGGCTCGTCGGCGTAGCGCGACCGGTAGGCGGAGCGGATGGCCCGCTCGTCGACCCCGTCGGCGAGGGTCGCCCGGCTGAGCAGCTGGACGCCGCGGACGGCCTCCACACCGGTCGCGGACATCCGCACCGTGTGCCCGGTTGCCTGGGCGATCTCCGCCTCGTGCCGGTGCCGGGTCGGGGCGAACACCCGCAGGGCGCCGCTGCGTTCGGCGTGCAGGTTCTCCGCGCCCGCCTTCGCCCCCGAGCCGCTGGAGCCGGTCCGGGCGTCCACCGTGATGTCGCCCGTGATGAGCCCGGCGTCGGCCAGCGGGACCAGCGAGAGGATGCCGGCGGCGGCCATGCAGCCGGGTACGGATATCCGGTCCGCGGTGCGCAGCGCCGCGCGGTGGTGCTCCGGCAGCCCCTGCACGAAGGAGGGGATGAGTCCCGGTGCCTCGTGCGGGGTGCCGTAGTAGTCCTCGTAGGCGTCGGTGTCCCGCAGCCGGAAGTCGCCCGACAGGTCGATGACGACCCCGGCCTTCTCCAGGAACTCCGGCATCCGGCGCATCGTCTCGCGGTGCGGGGTCGCCAGGAACAGCACGTCGCAGCGCGGGAGTTGCTCCTCCGAGGAGAACGTCAGCTTGGTGCGGTGACGCAGATTGGGGTGGACGCCGTCGATCTGGCGTCCCTGGAGAGTGCGGGAGGTGGCGGCGACCAGGTCGACCTGCGGGTGGTTGACGAGCAGCCGGAGCAGCTCCCCGCCGATGTAGCCGGCCGCTCCCAGCACTGCTGCGCGGATCATGACTCTGCCTCTGCCTTCGCTGTCAGGAGGGCGGCGACGGTCTCCGCCACATCGAGGTCCGTTCCGTACGTCGACTGCAGGCCCTTGAACTCGACCCGGTCGTTGACCTCCAGGACGGTGAGCCGGCCGCCCGGCTCCTCCAGGAGGTCGACCCCGGCGATCGAGGCGCCGACGGTGCGTGCCGCCGCCACCGCGAGGGCGCTGAGATCGGGCTCCAGCGGGCAGCGTTCGCTGACCGCGCCGCGGGCCACGTTGGTCCGCCAGTCCTCGCTCCTGCGGTACGTCGCCCCGACCGCCCGGTCGCCCACGACGAGGACCCGGATGTCCCGGTCCGCCTTGGCGATCTCGCGCTGGACGTAGACGATGTGCGACTGCGGGGAGGGCAGGGCGGCGAGGTGTTCCAGGACGGCCTCGGCCATCGCGCGGTCGGTGACCCGGGTCACCAGCCGCCCCCACGAGCCCACCAGGGGCTTGATCACCGCGGGGTAGCCCAGTTCCTCGAGCGCCTTGAGCGCCGCCTCCGGAGTCAGGGCGAGCGTGGTGTCCGGGGTCGGCAGGCCCCCGGCGACCAGGGCCGCCGAGGTCTGCCACTTGTCCCCGCAGACGGCCGTGGCCGCCGCGGAGTTGAGCACGGTCACGCCCGCCGACTCCAGCGCGGACGCCGCGTACAGGGCCCGGTAGTGGCCCACCTCGCGGTTGAGCACGATCTGCGGGCCGTCCCAGGGCGTTCCGGCCCGGACCGACAGAGTGCGGGGGTCGATCTGTTCACATGCGACGCCGCGCCTCTCCAGCGCGGTCAGGATGTTCTTCTCCTCGAACCGCACCCGGGAGGCGAGGACACCGAAGCGCGCTGCCGCAGAGCTCATCAGGGACATCTCCTTGTCGTCTACTGGTCGGGATGGCCGGCCCTTACTCGCCCCAGTCCTCCTCGACCTCGGGGGCCAGGGTCAGCCGCGGCGGCTCGACGGACTCGATTTCGAGTTCCAGCCGGCATTCCGGGCACTCGACGATTTCGCTGACCCGGGCATCCGCACCCAGCGACACCTCGGCGTCGCACTCGGGGCACTCGGGAGCGACAAGAGTTTCCTGCATGGCGATTTCCTCAATTCTTCCGGCGGGTTGGTGAATCGGGAATTACTGTAGTCGCGCAATTCCGGTGTTTCGGCGGGCTCCAATGAAGGATCTGGATCGGAACCGAGGCCGATGCTTATGGGACGGAAGCGGCCAGGGGGTGGAAGCGGGGAAGGACGGGAGTGGGCCGTCAGGCGGCGGCCGTCGCCAGGGCGGGGGAGTGGTCGTCGGCCGGACCGTCGGCCCGCGGCGGGGTGCGGGACCCGGCCTCGGTGCCGTGCTCGGTCCCGGCGTCCGCCGAGACCAGGGGGTAGCCCCGCAGGGCCTGCCGGAACGCCTTCTCGGCGATCCCGGTGAACTCGTCCGGCACGGCGCCGGACGCCAGCGCCATCGTCACCGGCAGCGGCTCCGGCGGCGCCGGCAGCCCGGGACGCACCGTCGGGGTCAGCCCCCACAGCTCGTCCCCGTTCGCGATCAGGCAGGTCATGCCGAGACCCGCCTTGGCGGCCGAGCGCAGCCCGATCAGCTCGCTGCTCTCGTACGCGACCCGCCACTCGACGTCCGAGGCGTCGAGCGCCTCGCGGACCCGGCCGCGCAGGGTGCAGGGCTCGGGGAAGAGCGCCAGCGGCAGGGCGTCGCGTTCGCCGTGGGCCGGCCGGCCGAACCAGGCCATCCGCATCCGGCCCAGCTCCCGGTTGTCGGTGCCGGCCGCCGGCGGATCGGCCTGGAGCAGCAGCGCCGCGTCCAGCTGGCCACTGGTCAGCTGGACCGCGAGCTCCTCGCTCGACCCGGTCCGTACGCTCAGCTGGGCGTGCGGCATGCCCCGGTTCAGCAGTCGGAGGAACTCCGGCAGCACCTCGCCGAGCTGGCTCGTCACGCCGATCGACAGCATGATCTGGCCGGACTGCGGGATGAACCGGTCGACCGCCTCGTCGTTGAGCGCCACCATGCGGCGGGCGTAGCGCAGGAGTTCCTCGCCACGCGGGCTGAGCCGCAGGTTGCGCCCGGTCGAGGCGAACACCGGGCTCCGTATGAGGCCGCTCAGCTGTCGTATCTGCTGGCTGACGGCGGGCTGGGTGATGTGCAGTGACTCCGCCGCCCTCCGGAAGCCGCCGAGCTCGACCACGGCCACCAGAGTCCTCAGTCTGTTTATCTGCAAGTCGTGATGCATTCTCCCACCCACATCGTCGAAGGACGTTCCGTGAAGTCTGCGGCTCAGCCTAGGACCGCGGCTTTCGGCCGCGCCATGGATGTGGTCACGGACCCGATGTGACATCGTCATGCCGCTGATGTGCGGCGCTCAAGAAGGGGAATCACCCCGTCTTATTCGAGCCATAAACACCCGCCATCGGTTTACTCCCCCCGATTTGCCGCGGCTGCCTAATGTGAATGGCCACCGAACATTTCACCGAAATCCTGGGGAGACATCATGCTGGCAGCCACCGCCGATTCCGCAGTGCAGCAGGGAGTCCAGATACAGCTCGCCGACCCGGCCCTGGCCACCCGCAGCCCGGGCGAGGAGTTCGCCTGGTCGGTCCGCACCGCCGGCGCGCAGCAGGACCACACGGTCCCCTTCCGCGCCCATCTCCCGGCCGTCTTCCCGCTGTTCGCGACCCGGCCGCGCTACGCCGTCCGCCACCTGCTGAAGACCGCCTCCGTCGCCGACGCGCCGGTGACCTTCGTGCACGAGCCGCCGGCCGCCCGCCTGGCCGCCGCCGGCACCTCGTACCAGTCCACCCCCGAGGGCGCGTTCGCGCCCCGGCTGGAGCAGGCCGAGCTCACCGACCTGAAGGTGCGCGTGCCGCTGCCCGCCGGACTCCTCGACGAGCCGGCCCTGCTGGCCTCCTTCGTCGACTACCGGGTGCTCGTCCGGCTCTCCGTCGTGGAGAACGAGACGCTGCTGCACGGGAGCGCCGACAAGACGATCGGCGGGCTGCTGAACCTCCCGGAGATCCGCCGGGGCACCCTCGGCGACGACGTGTACGCCGCCATCACCGAGGCCGCGGCCGAGGTCGAGGAGACCGGCGGCTCGTGCGACGGGATCGTCGTCCACCCCTTCACCTACTGGGAGCTCGTCCGGACCGGCGTGCTCGGGCAGCTGGGCGCGGCAGGCATCACCGTCTCGCGCACCCGCATGATCCCGCGCGGCCAGGTCCTGCTCGGCGACTTCCGGGCCGCCGTCACCCTCCTCGTCCCGGGCGTCGCCTCGCTGTCGCTGCTCCGCGGCGCCGGCCCGGACGGCACCGACGTCATCGAGGCGAGCAGCCGCATCGGCCTCGCCGTCCACCTGCCGCAGCACTTCCTGCTGCTGACCCGCGACTGACCGCGCCTGACGCGCCCTCGCGGGCGACCGCGACGGCCGCACCCAGAAGGGACCCCCACCACCATGACAGGCCCCTCCCCGCGCGTCCTCTACATCACCGGATGGATGCGCAGCGGCAGCACCCTGCTCGGCAACGTCCTCAACGAGCTTCCCGGCGTCCGGCACGTCGGCGAGCTCTACTACCTCTGGCGCAACGGCGTCCTCGGCGCCGGCACCAACTCCAGCTGCGGGTGCGGCCTGCCGGTCCGCGAGTGCCCGCTCTGGTCCGGGGTCCTCGCGGAACTCCCGGAGGGGTCGGAGGAGGCCCTCGCGCACCGGATGGCCACCCTGCAGCAGGCACTGCTCCGCACCCGGCACACCCCGGCGCGGCTGGCCGAGGCCCGCGGTGAAAGGCCCACCGCCCCCGGCGTGACCGAACTCCTCGACCACTCGGCGTCCGTCTACCGGCAGGTGGCCGCCCTCGGCGGCGACCGGCTGATCGTGGACGGCTCCAAGTACCCCGCGGAGGCCGCCGCCCTCCTGGGCCGCAGGGACCTGGACGTCCGGGTGCTGCACATCGTGCGGGACCCGCGGGCCACCGCCCTGTCCTACCGCAGCGCCAAGGACTACATCGACCCGATGTCCCCCGCGCGCAGCAGCGGGTACTGGACCGCCTTCAACCTCGCCTCGGAACTGGTCGGCCGCACGGCCGGCGGACGCTACCTGAGGGTCCGTCACGAGGACCTGGCCCGCGACCCGCGGGGAGTGACGACCCGCGTCCTGCGCTTCGCGGGCCTGGACGACGAGTCCCCGGTGGACGCCGCCGGCCGGATCCCGCTCGGTGCCAACCACACCGTCACGGGCAACCCGGACCGGCTGCGCCGCGGTGTCACCCAGATCCGGCCCGACGAGCGCTGGCGGACCGAGCTGCCCGGCACGGACATCGCGGCGGCCACGGCCGCGGCGGCGCCCCTGCTGAGCCGCTACGGCTACCCGCTCACCCCGGTCCGCCCGCTCCGGTCCGCCCGGACCGACCGGACGGCGGGGTCCGCCCGGGACTCCGGACCGGCCGCCCGGCCGGCCGCGCACGGCACCGGATCGCCCTCGCGGGGTGAGGCCGCGTGAACCTGGGCCTGGCGGGCCGGGCGGCACTGGTCGCCGCCTCCAGCAGCGGCATCGGCCTCGCGGTGGCCCGGGTGCTGGCCGGGGAGGGCGCCGACGTGTCCCTCTGCGGCCGCGACCCCGAGCGACTGGCGCGCGCCCACGAGGAGGTCGACGCCTGCGGGCCCGGCCGGGTGCTGAGCACCGTCGTGGACCTGTGCGACGAGGACGCCGCGGCGGGCTGGGTACGGCGCACCGCCGAGGAGTTCGGCGCCCTGCACGTGGTGGTCACCAACTCCGGCGGGGTGCCCTTCGGCCCCGTGGAGAGCTTCGAGGTCGCCGAGTACCGCCAGGCGGTGAACGGCAACCTGCTGCCGCACGTGTCGCTCTCGCTGGCCGCCGCGCCGTACCTGCGGGCGGCCGGCTGGGGCCGGATCGTCATGATCACCTCCGAGTCCGTACGGCAGCCCCATCCGGGCAGCGGACTGTCCTCGGTGGCCCGGCTGGGGGTCCTCGGCTTCGCCAAGGGCCTCGTGAACGCCTTCGGGCCGGCCGGCGTCACCGTGAACGTCCTGGCGCCCGGCTTCCACCGCACCCCGATCCTCGACGTGCAGTACGGGGACGAGGTCGAGGAACGCCTCGCGGAGGTCGCCGCCGGGATCCCGCTGGGCCGGATCGGCCGGGCCGAGGACCTGGGTGCCCTGGTGGCGTTCCTCGCCAGCGAGCAGGCCGCCTTCGTCACCGGCGGCGTGCTGGTCGCGGACGGCGGCAACACCCGCGGCATCGGCTGAACCCCGTCCGCGGGCACCGGGAGCCGCCCCGGTGACCCGCGGGGCCGGCCGGCCACCGGCCGGACACCACCCGCCTCCGCCCGTACGCCCCCTGCCCTTCGCCGGGCACCACCTCCGCCCGCCCATCCCCGCCGTACCCCACCCGGTCCGCCCCCGCTCCCACCCCGCCCTGGGTCCCGCCCACCGTCACCAGCCGAAGGAGTCCCGTCCATGCCAGCCCTCGGGGAAGTCGCCAGCTCACGCGAGGCCGCGCTCTACGTGGTCAAGCTGGGCAGCGCCACACTGCTGCACAGCCAGGTCTTCGACGAACTGCTCGAACTCAGCCGGCGCGGCGCGCGGCTGCTCGTCATCGCCGGGGGAGCGGCCGGAATCGCCGAGCACTACCGGCGCATCGGCCGCGACATCCGCACCCTGGTCTCCCGCAACGGCGACGAGATCCGCTACTGCCCCCCGGAGGAGATGCGGCACATCGTCGCCGCGTACGAAGAGGTCACCCTGCCCCTGGTGGAGGAGGAGCTCACCCGCCGCGGACTGTCCGTCTTCGCCGCGGTCGCCCGCACCGGCGCCCTCGTCAAGGCGACCGTCAACGGCCCGATGCGGGTCCAGGAGGACGGCCGGACCCGGCTGGTCCGGGACCACCGGGCCGGCACCGTCAGCTCCGTGGACGTCCCCCGGCTCACCGGTCTGCTGTCCACCTTCGACGTCGTCTGTCTCTCCCCGCCGGTCGCCGACGCCGAGGGCGGCACCGCGCTCAACGTGGACGCCGACGTGCTCGCCGCCGAGGCCGCCCTCGCCCTGGACGCCGACCACCTGCGGCTGGTCACCGGCACCGCCGGACTGCTCACCGACCCGGCCGACCCCGCCAGCAGCCTGCGCCACCTCACCGAGGGGGAGGGCCGGCGCTACGCCAAGGGCCGCATGCGCCAGAAGGTCCGCGCGGCCGAGATCGCCCTCAAGGGGACCTCCGACACGGCGATCACCGGCCCCCACACGCTGTCCGCCGCGGGCGCCACCTGGTTCTGGCGGGCCCCGGCGCCCGCCGCCGACCTCGACCTGCTCGCCCGCACCGTGGAGCTGTCCTCCGTCTCCCGCGACGAGCGGGAGATCGCCGAGTTCCTCGCCGAATGGTGCGCCGAGCACGGGATCAAGGCCGAGATCGACGCCGCGAACAACCTGGTCGCCACCAAGGGCGCGGGCCCCCGCCGACTGCTGATGCTCGGCCACCTCGACACCGTCCCGCACCGCTGGCCGGTCCGGTGGGACGGCGAGATCCTCTCCGGGCGCGGCTCGGTCGACGCCAAGGGCAGCCTGGTGACCTACCTCCAGACGCTCGCCGACTTCGACCCGCCCGAGGGGGTGGAACTGCGCGTGGTCGGCGCGGTGGAGGAGGAGATCACCGGCGCCGGAGCCTTCCACGTCCGGGACGCCTATCCCGCCGACGCGGTGATCGTGGGCGAGCCCAGCGGCGCGGAGGCGCTCACCCTCGGCTACTACGGCCTGGTCAAGGTCCGCTTCAGCGTGCGGGAACCCACCGGGCACACGGCCGGCGAGGGCGTCCGCACCGCGGGCGACCGCATGGTCGAGGTGCTGGCCGGCGTCCCCGCGGCCGTCGCCGCCCTCCACCCCGACGCGCTGACCGCCGTCCTCGGCGTACGGGCCCTCAACCAGGGCGACGCGCAGGCCGGCGAGGCCGTGGTCGACGTCCGCGTCCCGCCGGGTCTGGACGTGGACGAGACGGTGGCCGCCCTGCGGGCGCTGGCCGTCGAGCCCGTCCGTTTCGACGTCCTGCGGGCCACCCCCGGAGTGACCACGCGACGCACCAGCCCGCTCGTCAAGGCGTTCCAACGTGCCTTCGCCGCAGCCGAGGTGACGCCTCGTTACCTCATGAAGAAGGGCAGCAGCGACATGAACACGCTGGCCACCACCTGGCGCGGCGTCCCCATGGTCGCCTACGGCCCCGGTGACGCCAAGCTCGACCACACCCCCGACGAACACCTCCACGCGGACGAGTTCCGGCGCGCCCAGCGCCTGCTGACCGCCGCGGTCCGAGAATGGAGCTTGATGTGACCGTCCTGACGGCCGCCCCCGGGCACGACCTCGCGGCCCCCGCCGTCCACTGCACCTGCTACCCCGGATCGACGCTCTGGCTCACCGGCCTGCCCAGCGCCGGCAAGACCACGATCGCGAACGCCGCCGCCGACCTGCTGCGCGCCCGCGGCCGGCGCGTCGAGGTCCTCGACGGCGACGAGCTGCGCCAGACCTTCTCGGCCGGCCTCGGCTACACCCGCGCCGACCGGCACAGCAACGTCGAACGCATCGGCCGCGTCGCCCAGGTCCTCGCCCGCAACGGCATCACGGTCCTCGTACCGGTCATCGCCCCGTACGCCGAGTCCCGCGACCTGGTGCGCTCCTGGCACCGCGACAGCGGCACCGACTTCCTGGAGGTGCACGTCGCCACCCCGCTGTCGGTGTGCTCCCGCCGCGACGTCAAGGGCCTGTACGCCCGCCAGGCGGCCGGCGAGATCAGCGGCCTGACCGGCGTCGACGACCCGTACGAGGAGCCCGCCGCACCCGACCTGAGGATCCACTCCCAGACCCAGTCCGTCACCGATTCCGCGCAGGAGCTGCTCGCCCTGCTGTCCGCCCGGGGGCTGCTGTGAGCGAGACAGCCCCGGCCACCGCAAACGAAAGGAGCGCGGCATGACCGCCACGACGGTCACCCCGTTCGCAGCCCCGTCGCTGCCCGCCGTCCACACCGGGGACGCCTACGGGCTCTCCCACCTCGACGCCGTCGAGTCCGAGGCGGTGCACATCTTCCGTGAGGTCGCGGGCGAGTTCGAGCGGCCGGTGATCCTGTTCTCCGGCGGCAAGGACTCCATCGTCATGCTCCATCTGGCGCTGAAGGCCTTCGCCCCCGCCCCGCTGCCCTTCTCCCTGCTGCACGTCGACAC
>NZ_JBICYQ010000011.1:0-356001 GCF_043201055.1 Streptomyces sp. NPDC048338 | reverse complement strand
ACACCCGCAACATGGTCACCGGCGCCTCCACCGCCGAACTGGCCGTGGTCCTGGTCGACGCCCGCAACGGCGTCGTCGAGCAGACCCGCCGCCACCTGGCGGTGACGGCACTGCTGCGGGTCCCGCACGTGGTCCTCGCCGTCAACAAGATGGACCTCGTCGGCTACCAGGAGTCCGTCTTCGCCGCGATCGCGGACGAGTTCACGACGTACGCGAACGGACTGGGAGTCTCGGGCGTCACCGCGATCCCCGTCTGCGCCCTGGCGGGGGACAACGTCGTGGTGCCCTCGGGACGCATGGCCTGGTACGGCGGCCCGACCCTGCTGGAGCACCTGGAGAGCGTGCCGGTGGGTCACGACCCGTCCGGCGAGCCGACCCGGTTCCCGGTGCAGTACGTCATCCGTCCGCAGACCGCCGAACACCCCGACTACCGTGGCTACGCAGGTCAGATCGCCTCCGGGGTGCTGAGTGTCGGCGCACCGGTCACCGTCCTGCCGTCCCGGCACACCAGCGTGATCGAGGCGATCGACACGCTCGACGGCAGCACGGACCGGGCCTGGGCGCCGCAGTCCGTCACGGTCCGGCTGGCCGACGATCTCGACATCTCCCGCGGAGACCTGCTGGCACTCGGCGACGAGGGCCCGCCGGTCACCCGGGACGTCACGGCGACGGTGTGTCACGTGGCCGACCGGCCGCTGAAGGTCGGCGACCGCGTGCTCCTGAAGCACGCGACCCGCACGGTCAAGGCGATCGTCAGGGAGATCCCGTCGCGGCTCACCCTGGACGACCTCAGCCAGCAGCCGGCGGCGGGCGAGCTCCGGGCCAACGACATCGGCCGGGTGGTGGTGCGCACGGCGGAGCCGCTGGCCGTGGACGCGTACGCGGACTCGCGCCGGACGGGTTCGTTCCTGCTGATCGACCCGGTCGACGGGACCACGCTGACGGCGTGCATGGCTAGCGATTCGCCGCGCTGACGGAGGTCGACGTCACCAGGTGGACGAGGTGCTCCTCGCCGTCCTGGAGGTAGAAGTGCCCGCCGGGGAACGTCCGGGTGGCGAACGTCCCGGTGGTGAGACCCGCCCAGCCGCGCAGGTCCTCGGCGGTGCATCCGGTGTCCCGGTCACCGCCGAGCGCGGTGACCGGGACGCCGAGCGGCGTGGGCGCGGGGGCCGGCCGGTAGCCGGCGAGGAGCCTGAAGTCGCCGCGCAGCGAGGGCAGCAGCAGCTCTCGCAGTTCGGGGTCCTCGTAGACCCCGGGGAAGGCTCCGCCCTGACGGTGGGTGTACGCGACCAGCGAGGCGTCGTCGAGGGCGGGCAGCCCTTCGCGGTCGCGGTGCGGGGCGGCCGTTCCCGAGACGAACAACCGCTCCGGGACGGCCGCCGGATGCCTCTTCTGCACCCTGGCCAGGGCCTCGTACGCCACGAGGGACCCCATGCTGTGGCCGAAGACGACGGTGGGCAGAGGGGGCAGCCCGGCGAGTGCGGCGGCCACCCGGTCCGCCATCTCCGTCATGGACTCCACGCAGGGTTCGGCCAGCCGGTCCTGCCGCCCCGGGTACTGGACGGCGAACAGCTCGGTGCGCGGCGGCAGATGGCGGACCCAGCCCAGGTACGCGGTGGCGGCTCCGCCGGCGTGCGGCAGGCACACCAGGCGCGCGCGGGGCGGACCGCCGACCGCCGGTCCGAGCAGGCGCAGCCAGCGCCGCCCGGCCGGGTCGAGGTCGTCGTGCGGGGTCTGCGGTGTCATCGTCGTCCGTCTCGTGGGGGATTCCGTCGTGTACGTGGTGGCCGGGTGCGTCCCGCACGGGCGACGGGGGGCCGTCCGCGGCGGCGGGTGCGCGGCCGCCGCACCCCTCGGCCCGGCAAGATCGGCAGGACACCCCCTAAGCGGGGACCGCCAGGGCCTTCGCCCGCGCGCGCGGCCGGGCGACCACGGTGTTGCGGCCGATCATGTTGGCGATCTCGGCCCGTGAGGAGACCTCCAGCTTGGCGAAGATGCGGCCGAGGTGCGTCTCCACCGTCTTGTGACTGACACCGAGGGTCCGCGCGATCTGGCGGTTGGTGCAGCCCTGGCTGACGAGGGTGGAGATCTCGAACTCGCGCTGGCTCAGCATGTGCGCTCCCTCGGCGGTGCCGTCGGCCGCGGTGCCGGCGGCGAGCGGCGGGCGGGCGGCCTCGCGGGCGCGGGTGACGGCGGCGGCCAGACGGCTCGTGCCGGAGCCGGCCGCGACCGCGTCGGCGGCCGCCAGATGGCGCTCCGCCTCGTCCGGTTCGCCGAGCGCGGCCAGTGCGCGGGCCGCGGCCGTCCGGGCCCAGCCCTCGTCGGCGAGGTGTCCGCTCTCCGCCGCAGCGACGAGCGCGTCCTCGGCGAGCCTCAGCGCCTCGGCGGGCTCCTCGGCGGCGGCCGAGCCGAGCAGCGCGGCCCGGGCACGGGCACCGGCGAGCCCGAGTTCCGCGGCCACGGTGGCGGCCTCCCCGGCGGCGAGCCGGGCGGCGTCAGGACGGCCCGCGGCGAGCCGCGCGGCGCAGAGGATCTCGGCGAGCCTGAGGCGGGTCGGGTGCGGCAGCCGGGCGGCGGCCGGGTCGGTGAGTCCGGCGCCGGCCAGGGTCTCCAGGCTGCCGAGCGCGTCGCCGGCGGCCAGTTGGCCCGCGGCGAGCGCCATCCGGGCGCGGCGCGCCCAGTGGCCGTCGGGAGCGGCGACCACGCAGGCCGCGCGGGCGACCGCGACGGCGGTCTCCGGCTCGTGGACCTCCAGGGCCACGCGGGCGCGCAGGCAGAGGGCCATGGCGCGCAGTTCGGTGCCGCCGACGAGTTCGGAGCAGCGGACGGCCTCCTCCGCGGGGGCCGCGGCCTCCGCCGGCCTGCCCTGCCGGAGCAGTACGGTGGCGAGCCCGGCGGCCATCGAGGCGACGGCGGGCCACTGTCCCGCGGCCCGGCCGATCGCCAGTCCCCGGTTGAGGTGCCGTACGGCGGGTCCGTAACGCTCCAGGTCCGTCTCCAGACGGGCCAGGCAGTCCAGGGCGTCCAGTCGCAGGGCGAGGGCCCGGTCGCCCAGCGCGTCGGCGAGCCGTGCGGCGGCCGCGGCGTCACGGCCCGCTGCGGCGGCCGTGCCGCCGGCCAGCCGGACCGTTCCGTGCAGAGCCAGGGCGTGGACCTGTGCGGCCTCGTCGCCGCTGCCCGCGGCGGCGAGCACGGCTTCGTCGGCCCAGTCCCGGCCCTCAGGTCCGGCGTCCCGGCACGCGGTCGCGGCCAGGGCGATCCACAGTGCGGCGGCGCCGTGCGGATGGTCGGCGCCCGTGGTGGACAGCGCGGTCCGCAGCACGGAGCGCGCCAGCGGGACGTCTCCGTCCGACTGGGCGATCGCGGCGCGGCACAGGGCCGCGTCGGCGGCCTCGGGCGTGTGGTCGGGCCCGTCGAGCAGCTGGTCACGCCGCTCCAGTGCGGCTCTCGCCCGGTCGGTGCGGCCCGTCATGACGGCCGCCGCGGCGGCTCTGGCGAGGGCGGCACGACGGCGGTTGCGGTGCGCCGGTGTGTCGTGGAGCAGTCGGGCCGCCGCACCGAACCACCGGTACGCGGTGGCCGGGTCGGTGGGCAGCGCGGCCTCCGCCGCCGCGGTGAGCACGGCGGCGCCGGACGCGTCGCCCGTCGCGCAGGACTGCTCCAGGTGGCGGGCGTAGCGGACCGGCGCGACGCCGTCCGCGCGGTGCCGGGCGCAGGCGCGGGCATGGGCGCCGAGCCGCCAGCCTCCGGGCACCGCCCCGTACACGACGCGCCCGACCAGCGGGTGCCGGTAGGCGACCTGTCCGGGCTCCGGCGCGGGGCGCAGGAGGTCGGCGGCGAGGAGTTCGTCCACGGCGGCGAGGACCCGTCCGGGGGCGAGGTCGGCCACGTCGGCGAGCAGGTCGGGTCCGGCCGGCTCGCCGAGCACCGCCGCCGCGTGGGCGACGAGGCGGGCGTCGGCGGAGAGCGCGGTCACCTCGGCGAGCAGCGGCGCGGCCGCGCGCCGGGCGGCGGCCTCGTCCGCCGGCCCCTCCTCCAGGCAGGCGCCGGGTCCGGCGCAGGACGCCACCAGCAGCTCCAGGAGGCGGGGGTTGCCGCCGGTGCGGTCGTACAGCGAGCCGCGGTGCCGGTGGCACAGCCGCTGTGCCGGGAAGGTCCCGGTCGCGGTGCGGTCGAGGTCGGCGAGGTCGAGATGGGCGGTCCGCCAGGTCCCGCGGGCCGCGGTCAGTTCGGCCCGCAGGGCGGGCGGGCACTGCCGGGGCCGGTGCGCGAGGACGAGCAGGAGCGCCTCGGCCGGCGGGGTGCGCAGCAGGCCGAGCAGGGCGCGCTCCGCCTCCGGGCCGCCGCCGTGCACGTCGTCGACGAGGAGCAGGAGGGGCTCGGCGGGGCCGGCGGACGGGAGTCCGGTCGCGGGCAGTTCCGCCGGGCGTACGCCGCGGACCTGGACGCCGGCCTCGGCGGCCAGTGCCGCGATCTCGCCGAGGAGTCTGGTCTTCCCCGTGCCCGGGTCGCCCGCGAGCTCGACGAGGGCGGGTCCGGCGCCGCGGGCCGGGAGCAGGCGGCGGACGGCCGCCAGCTCCTCCTCCCGGCCGATCAGCGGGCGTACGTCCCCTTTCACCGCACGCCCGTCCCGGCGGCCGCCTGCTCCGACGCGGCGTCGGCCGCCATGGCCTGCCGCAGGCTCAGGGGGCGCATGTCCGTCCAGACCTCGTCCACGTGGGCCACGCACTCCTCCTTCGTGCCGGTGAAGCCCGTGGTGTGCCAGCCCGCCGGCACCTCGCGGGACTCGGGCCAGACGGAGTACTGCTCCTCGTCGTTGATCACGACGGCGTAGCGTCCCTTGTCGTCGTCCTGGAACACGACTCACCTCCGGTGATGCGATTGAGAAGAAATTCGAATGGGAACCGGGAACAGCCTTGTGTCGGGCGCCTCCCTGACACAACGCCGTCCCGATGGACGCTGCCGAATCCCCCGATCGAAAGCGCCGATGGCGGCGCGCACCGGGTCGCGCGGCATCGTGTCGGACGATGTCCCGCATCGAATTCCGTGAATTCCCGCGTCTGGAGGGCCTGTCCGGCGGGCGTCTACCCTCCCCTCGGTCGGCCCGAAGCACATCGGGGCGTGACGACTGGGGGAAGGCACATGGAACTCAGCCTCTTGGGGCCGCTCGAACTCACCCGCGACGGAGTGGTGTTCGGGCTGGGTGGGCCTCGGCAGCGGACCGTTCTGGCGGTGCTGGCCCTGCACGCGAACCGGGTCACCCCGCGGGAGCAGCTGGTGGACGCCGTCTGGGGCGAGGCGCCCCCGGAGACCGCCCGTACCCAGGTGCAGTCCGCCGTCTCGGCCCTGCGCAAGGCCTTCGCGCGGGCGGGTCGCCCCGATGCCATCACGACGCTGGCCTCGGGCTATCGGCTGGCCCTCGCCGACGGGGAGCTGGACCTGCGGCGCTTCGAGAAGCTGGTCGCCGAGGCCCGCGACCACGCCGCGGCCGGACGGCCCGAGCGGGCCACGACGGTGTTCCGCTCGGCACTCGCCCTGTGGCGCGGTCCGGCCCTGCTCGGCCTGGAGGGCGAGCTCGTGCGCCAGGGGGCGACCCTGCTGGACGAGCGGCGGCTGTCGGTCGTCGAGGAGCTGGCCCGGCTCGACCTGTCCCTCGGCCGGCATGCCGAGATCACCGGCGAGCTCCTCGCGCTCACCGCGCAGGAGCCGCTGCGCGAGGGCCTGCACGCCTCGTTGATCCTCGCCCTCCACCGGTCGGGGCGGACGGCGGAGGCTCTCGACGCGTTTCGGCGTACCCGCGCGGTGTTCGTCCGGGAGCTGGGCATCGAGCCCGGCCGCGAGCTCCAGGAGCTCGAGACGGCGATCCTGAGGGCGGACCCGGCGCTCGACCTGCGGCCCCCGGACGGCGCCACGCCCGGCGGGTCCGGCTCGGCGGACGCCCCGCCCGCGGCAGCCGGTTCCCCGCACTCCGACGTCACCGCCACGCATTCCGTGGCGGCCGTCCCGGCGGGACCGTCCGCGCGACCCGAACAACTCCCCTCCGATCTGCCGGATTTCACCGGTCGGGCGGAATTCCTCGCGGAGATCTCGGAATTCCTCTCCGGCGGCGACGGCGCGTTCCGTCCGGGAGAAGCCGTACGCATCGCGGGAATCAGCGGACAGGACGGCATCGGGAAGACGAGCCTGGCGATCCACGCCGCGCACGCGCTGCGGGACGCGTTCCCCGACGGCCGGCTCTTCGCGAATCTCGGCGGGGAGGGCGGCCGGGAGGTCACGGCGGGCGTACTGGCCCGCTTCCTGCGCGCGCTGGGCGTGCCGGGTCACGCGATTCCGGAGGACGCCGACGAGCGCCGCACCCTCTACCGCAGCCTGCTCGCGGGCAGGCGGGTGCTGATCGTGCTCGACGAGGTGAGCGACGAGGCCGTCGCACGGGAGCTGCTGCCGGGCGACGCGCACTGCGGCGTCCTGGTGACCGGCCGCTACCGGCTGACGGGACTGCCCGGTATCCGCCAGATCAACCTGGACCTCTTCGACCCGGAGCTGTCGGTGGAGCTCCTGACCCGGATCGCGGGCGTCGAGCGGGTCACCGGGCAGCTCCCCGCCGCCCTCGAACTGGCCCGGTTCTGCGGCGGGTTGCCGCTGGCGCTGCGGGTGGTCGGCGCCCGGCTCGCCTGCCGCCCGCACTGGCCTCTCGACCGGCTGGTCCGGCGCTTCCGGGACGAGGCGAGCAGGCTGGACGAGTTCGACTACTGCGGGATGGAGGTGCGGTCGCACATCGCGCTGGCCTACCGGGCGCTCGATCCCGAGCCGCAGCGGCTGTTCCGGCTGCTCGCGCTCGTCGAGGGCGGCGACTTCGCGGGCTGGACGGCTGCCTCGCTGCTCGACTGCGATCTCGTCACCGCCGACGACATCGTCGAGGAACTCGTCCATTCCCAGCTGCTCGACGTCCTGCCCCGGGAAGGCCGCCCGCCGCGCTACCGCTTCCACGAACTGATCAGGGTCTACGCCAAGGAGGAGCTCCGCGCGACGGAGACGCCCGAGCAGCGGCGCGCCGCCCTGGGACGGGCCCTCGCCTCCTGGACCGCCCTCGCCGAGGAGGCACACCGACGCGAGCACGGCGGCCCGTTCGGCGTCCCGCACGGCACGGCCGCTCGCCGACCGCTGCCGGGCCCGCTCACCGACCGACTGCTCGACGTCCCCGCCCTGTGGTGGGAGGAGGAGCACGAGGCACTGGTCGCGGCGGTGCGGCAGGCCGCGGAGCTGGGTCTCGACGACCTGTGCCGGGATCTCGCCGCCACCTGCGCCATCAGGTTCGCCTCCCAGGGCCGGTGCGAGGACTGGTCGGACACCGCCCACGCGGCCCTCACGGTCTGCGAGGCCGCCGGGAACCGGCGGGGGACGGCGGTCTCGACGTACTCGCTGGGCGCGCTCGCGCTGTTCCGGTACCGGCTGGACGAGGCTTCCCGGCTGCTCGGCGCGGCCCGTGACGCCTTCCGCGAACTCGCCGACGCGCAGGGCGAGGGGCTGGCCGGGAACCTCCTCGCGACCGTGGACCGGCTGGGCGGGCGGCATCCGGAGAGCCTGGCCGGGCACGCCGCGGCGGCTGCCCTGCTGCGGCGCGCCGGCGACCCGGTCGGCGAGGCCCTGGCCCTGGCCGGCGGCGCGGCCCTCCACCGGGAGGCCGACGAGACCGGCACGGCCCGCTCGATGCTCACGACGGCGCTGGCACTGACCCGGGAAGCGGGCAGCGTCGCCGCCGAGGGGCACGTCGTCCGAGAGCTGGGTGAGCTGTCCCTGCAGACGGGGGAGACGGAACTCGCCCAGCAGGCGTTCGCCCTGGCCCTGCGCATCGGCCGCGCGGGGCGCGACCGCACCGCGGAGGGTCACGCCCTGCTGGGGACCGGTCTCTGCCATGCCCGTGCCGGACGCGGCGAGCAGGCCGAGGCGGTCCTGCTCCAGGCCCTCACCCTGGCCCGGCGGACCGGGGACCGGCTGACCGAGGGCCGCGCCTGTCTCGGGCTCGGCCGGTCGGCACTGGACGCCGGCGCCCCGACGGCGGCGCTCGCCCATCTCACCGCCGCGCAGGGCGTGTTCGCCGCGCTGGCGATGCCGCTGTGGCAGGGGCGGGCGGCGAGCGCCCTCCTCGACCTGCACGCGGCCACCCTGGACACGCCGACCGCGCTGGGCGAGGCGTCAGCGGCGGCACGGCTCCTCGCCGGGCACGGGTCCCCCGCGTCCGCGCGGCTGCGGGAGGAGTTGCTGGGCAAGCGGCTGCTGCTGGGAGCGGCCGACTGACGGCGTTCGGGTAGCGGTCGGATAGCCGTCGCCGCCACTCTGCGGAGGACCGGGGCGACAGCGCCCCGCCCGCAGGGAGGCCGCGCCATGTCCCGTACACCCCCGTCGTCCTACGGACCGGAGCGCTCCGCCCCCCTCGGAGCGGTCCCGGTCCGGCCCGGTGTCCCCGCGACCGTCCCGACCGCCCGCCCCGGCTCGCGCTCAGTCTCCGGCTCACGCTCCGGCTCCGGCTCCGGCTCCGGCTCCGGCTCCGGCTCCGGCTCCGGCGAGGAGCGGCTGTCGGCCGCCGTCCGTGCCGCTCGCGGCCGGCTCGCGGCGGGCGCCCTGTCCGCCACGGTCCTGGGGCCGGGCGCGACGGCCGCGCTCGGCGTGCTGGCGCGCGAACTCGTCGGCCTGGTCTCGGTCACCGTCCACCCGGCGCCGGCATCGGAACCACCGCGCTGGCCGGACGCGGAGTCCGCCTCGTACGCCGCTCGGGAGGGCATCGTGCTCACGGCCGAGGCGGCCCTCGACCGCGCGCTGCTCGGCGCGGACCTGGTGGTGTTCGCCCCCGGCGCCCACCGGCCGGTGCTCTCACCGGTCCGGCTCCGTGCGCTGTCGGCGCCGGGCTCGGTCGTCCTCGACCTGACGGCCTGACCGGCCCCCGACCGGTCCGGCAGCGGACGGACGGCCGCCGGCACGGGAGGCGCACCGCCTCACTCCCCGAGCAGCCGGCGGGCCTCCGTGAGGAGACGGAGGAGCTCGGCGCGCGAGGGGTCGTCCGGGCTGTCCGGGGCGGTCCGGCGTGGCGCGTGCGTGGTGACCACGTTCAGGGCGACGGCCGCCTGACGGGCGAAGAGGCACAGCAGGTCGAGCTCCGGGAGGCCCGAGCGGGCCTGTGGGGACGGGTCGAGCACCTCCAGGACGCCGAGGATCCGGTCGCCGTGCAGGAGAGGGGCGGCCATCAGCGCGTCGGGGACGTAGCCGGTGGACTCGGCGATGTTCCGGTCGAAGGACGTACTGGCGTGGAGGTCGTCGACCACCATCGGTTCCCCCGAGGCGGCGACCCATCCGGCGATGCCCCGGCCGGCCGGGAAGCGGCGGCCCACCAGGAACTCCTGTCCCTGCCCGGAGACGGCCTCGAAGACGATCTCGTCGGCCGGGGCGTCCAGGAGAAGGATGGAGCTCGCCTGGGCGCCGAACAGGGCGCGCGCGGTGTCCACCACCGACTGCAGGAGTTCCGCCAGGGCCGGATCGGGCCGGGACGCTGCGGACACGACGGGCGCGGTCGTCTGAGCCATGGGGGTTCCCTTCCGGTGCCGGTCGTTACCGGCGGCCGTGGACACGGACGTTGGCTGCGGACAGGTACAGGGCGTTCTTGAGCTGGAACGGCGTCAGCCGGGGATGGCTCGACAGGATCCGCGCGCACAGCCCGGCGATGAACGGGGTGGCGAAACTGTTGCCGGAGCTGCGGATCGAGGTGCCGCCGAGCCACGCGACCGGGATGCGCTGGCCGGGGGCGAAGAACTCCACCGGCGGCGTGGGGTTGTAGAGGTGGAGGTCCGGGTCGTCCTCCTGGTGGCTGCCCACGGAGATGACCGACGAGAAGCGCCAGGGGAAGCTCTCGACGTGGGTGTTGTGCGCCGAGGCGACGATCACGGTCTGCTGGAAGTACGCCTCGTCGGCCAGACGCCGCAGCTCCTCCACGAAGCGGTCGCGGCTGGTGGACAGACTCAGGTTGACCACGTCGAAGCGCCGGCGCACGGCCCACCGGATCCCTTCGAGCAGGACGTCCCCGCTGCCGGAGAACCGCTCGCCGAGCACCCGCACGCTGGACAGTTCGCAGTCCGGCGCGGTCCGGCGGATGATCCCGGCGCAGGCGGTGCCGTGGCCGCAGGCGTCCTCCGGCTCCGTCTCCTCGACGCGCACGCCGTCGTCGTCCTTGACGACGCGCCACGACCCGGCCACGGGGCCGACCAGGGGATGGTCGCGTTCGATCCCCGAGTCGACGACGCAGACGCGTACGCCTCGCCCGGTGCCGCCGAGGAGACCTCCTTCGGGCGGGTCGGGCGCGCCGTCGGCCTCCACGAGCACGTCCGCGGGGCCCCGTCCTCGCAGGCCCCAGGTGAGTCCGGGCGCCGATCGCTGGGCGGAGGTCATCGTGGTGCATCCTTTCCGGCTCCGGTGACGCGTCCGTCGGCGGGGCGGTGTCCCGGCGGCCGGCCGGGGCAGCGGGCGACGAGCGCCTCGGCCTGGCGTACGGCGGGGAGATGGCCCTTGGCGGCGAAGCGCCGACGGGCGCGGGCCGCCGCATCGGCCGCCTCGGCCGGGCGTCCCAGCGCGAGGGCGGTGCGGGCCAGATCGAGGGCGGCGAGGCCCTCGACGATGGGTGAGTCGGTGCGGGTCGCGGTCGCGAGCGCCCGGGCGGCCAGCCGGCCGGCGGTCGCCGCCCGTCCCCGCGCCGCGGCGATCCGGGCACGCATGCCGTCGAGGTCGGCCGACTCGGCGCGCGGCCGGGCCGCCTCCGCCCGGTCCGCCTCCGCATCGGCCAGCATGCGGTGGGCGGAGCGCCAGTCGCCGAGGTCCAGCCGGATGCGGGCGGCGTCCAGGAGAGCGCTGCGCAGCAGCCCCGTGGCGCCCAGGTTCCGCGCGGCGGCGGCGGCCCGTTCCAGGCTCAGGAGCGCCTCCTCGTGGCGGCCGTCGAGTTCGGCGACGGTCCCGGTGAAGAGGGGCAGGAACGCGTCCGCCTCGGCGTAGCCGAGCCGCTTCGCGAGGTGCTCCGCCTCCGCGAGGCAGGCCAGGGCCCCGTCGCGGTCGTCGTGCAGGGTTAGCACCACGGCGAGCGGGCAGTTGAGGGTGAGCCGGACCGCCCGGCGGCCGGCGCCCTGGTCGGCCAGGAGCGCTCGGCAGCGGGCCACGGCATCCGGCACGGGGTGCGGACCGCGCCAGAGCGAGACGCCCATGGCGCCGAGGGCCGCGGCCTGTTCCGGTTCGGCGGCGGCCCGGACCGCGTGGTCCAGGGCCCGGGCGAGCAGCCGTTCCGCAGCCCGATGGCGGCCCTGTTCCTGGGCGCGCTGGGCGAGCCGCAGGCAGGCGCGGGCCTGCCCGAGCTCGTCGCCGGCCGCCACGAAGACCGGCAGGGTGGCACTGGCCGCCTCGGCCGGTGACGCGTCCCCGCCCGTCGGCCGACCGGCGGAGGCCAGGGCGAGGCGGGCGTGCGCGGCCTCCACCAGGTCCGGGCCGCCGTCCGGGTCCTCGGCCAGTACCTCTTCGAGCAGTGCGCGGCCCTCCTTGCCGCGCCCCAGGTCCAGCAGGGTCTGGCCGAGCCGCCGGCGCGCCGCGGTACGGCCGGGTTCGCCCGCCGCGTACCGGCCGGTGGCCCTGGACAGCAGATCGGCGGCCCAGACCGGGTCGGCGTGGGCCAGCGCGAGGCGCCCGGCCTCGGCGAGCGCGTCGGCGGCCCGCAGGCGGAGCGCGTCGGTGTGCGCGTCCTGCGCGCCCAGCTCGACCCGGTAGCGGTGGGCCTGTTCCAGATGGGCCCCGATCGCGGCGTCGCCCCGCGCGCGGACCGAGTCCAGGCGTACGGCCCGTTCGTGCCGGTCGGCCCGGTCCTGCTTGGACTGGCTGGCGTAGACGACCTCCTGGATCAGCCCGCCGGCGAAACGGAACCCCGCGCCCTCCGGCCTGACGAGGCGGTGCCGGACCAGCCGGTGCAGCGTGGACCGGAGTTCGGACGCGGTCCACGCCTCGGCGGGATGCCCGGCGAGCGCGGTCAGTTCGTCGGTGGTGAAGTCGCCCCCGAGGACGGACGCCAGTCCGAGGGCGCGGTGTTCGGGAGCGTCGAGGGCGTCGATCCGGGCTCCGATCAGGGCCTGGAGGGGGAGCGGGACGCTGTCGGCGTCGAGGTGGTCCCCGGCGACGAGGAGCTGCTCCAGGTGCAGGGGGTTGCCGCCCACCCGGGCCAGGATCCGGGGGTCGAGGGGCTCGCCGGTCGCCGGGCCCCCGGTCAGCTCGGCGGCGAGGAGCCGGGCCTCGGTGTCGGTGAGCCCGCCGAGCGGCAGGGCGTCCACGGCGAGTTCGGGACGGGCGTCGAAGAGCTCCGGACGGGCGAGCAGGACGATCAGGACCGGCGCGTCGGTGAGGGCGCGCAGCAGGCGGTCGAGCAGGCCGAAGAGCGGCTGCGCCGCCCAGTGGCAGTCGTCGACGACCAGCACGACGGGCCGCGCCCCGCAGATCCCGGCGAGGACCCTGGCGAGCGCCGCGCAGGTGTCGGCGGGCGACGGGTTGGGCGTGCCGTCCAGGAGCAGGCCCTGGTGGAGCAGGTCCAGGTCGGGGGAGGCCGCGACGGGGCCGGTTCCCAGCAGGTCGGCGACGGCGTCGGCGAGGGGTCCGAGGCTGGGCTGTTCGCCGCGGGCACGGCAGCGCCCGACGCCGTGGCGGGGGCCGCCGTCCCTTTCCCCGGCCCGGTGGAGCCACTCCCGCACGAGCCGCGTCTTGCCCTGGCCCGCCTCCCCGCCGATCACCAGGCGTTCGGCGCGGCCGGTCCGGGAGACCCGGTCCAGCGCCGCTTCGAGCAGGCCGAGTTCGCGGGTGCGTCCGACGAATCCGAGGTCGAAGCGGCGCAGCGACTCGGGGCCGTCCTCCTCGTCGAGGCCGAGCAGGCGGTGGGCGGCGACCCGGTCGCTCTTGCCCTTGAGCGAGAGCGGTCCGGTCTCCGTCGTCCGCACACCCGGTCCGGCGGCGGCCAGGGTGTCCGGCCCGATGAGGATCTCCCCGGCGGCGGCGTTCTGTTCCAGGCGCGCGGCGACGTTCACCACCTCGCCGGACACCATCGCCTGCCGGAGTGTCGCCGAACCCGTGACGGCCTGGCCGGTGTTGACGCCGATGCGCATCTCCAGCCGGACCCCGACCGCCTCCTCCAGGCGGGCGTTGAACCCGGCGAGCGCCTCCCGCATCGCCAGGGCGGCGGCCACGGCCCGGCGGGCGTCGTCCTCGCGTACGGTCGGTACGCCGAAGACGGCCATCACGGCGTCCCCGATGAACTTCTCCACGGTGCCGCCCTGTTCCTCGATCCGCTGCCGCATCAGGTCGAACCAGCGGAGCGTCACCGAGCGGAGGGTCTCCGCGTCCAGGGCGCCGGAGAGCGCGGTGGAGCCCACCAGGTCGCAGAAGAGGAGGGTGACCACCTTGCGGCCGGTCGGCCTGGCCGTGACCGGCCCGGGCGCGCACGGGCTGCCGCAGGACGGGCAGAAACGGGCACCGGGCGGCAGTGCGCTCCGGCACGAGGCGCAGGGCATGGGTTCCTCCGTGGGGCGCGGGGCCGTGGGGGCGCGGGAGACGGAGTCGCGGGACACCGCGAGCCCGGCGAGAGCGAATGGACGCCCCGGGTCAGAAGAGCGCGCCGCCCGCCACGTCGGCGTGGGCCTGGACCTCGGGGGCCGCGGCGTCGAGCCGCCCCCTGATGTCGACGAGCAGGGCCAGTTCCTCCGGGGTCAGCACGCGCAGGACCTCGTGCTGCTCCTCGCTGAGGGCGCCGACGTCGAACCCGGCGGCGGCCAGGGCCTCCAGCGACGGCTCGGGCGGGCCGTCGGCCGCGGCGGCGTCCGCGTGCGCCTGGCCGCACGGGGTGCCGTCGATCGGGACGTCGTCGTACGGGGCGGGGTCCTCGGTCACGGGTGTCCTCCGGGTTCGGCGGCGAGGGACTGGAAGAGCCGGGTGAGCAGATGGGTGGTGTGCAGTGCGCTGACGGAGACGGCGGTCTGCCCCTCCGGGGTCAGGGCGAGCTCGTCGAGGACCCGGTGCAGGTCGTCGAGGTGGCCGCCGTCGAGTTCCGCGTGTTCCCTGAGGGTGCGGAACGCACCGCCCGGCAGCCCGGTGGCCTCGATCAGGCGGTCCGCGAGTCGCGGCCCCGGCGCGTTTCCCTCCAGGACCGCGATGTAGCCGAGCAGGGTGACCGGGTGCTCGTGCTCGACGCGGTAGTACTGCGCCCCGACGAGTTCGACCACGACGGGGGGCGGCACGGCGAGCGGCCCGGAGCCGGCCGCGGCCAGGTCGTCGAGCAGCCAGGCGTCGTGGTCGCGTTCCTCCTCGGCGTGGCGGACGTAGTACGCCCCGAGGCGCCGCGCGGCCGGGTCGCTCAGGCCGGCGCAGCGCTCGGCGGCCCGCTCCAGGAGCGGCACGGAGGCCCGTACGAGCGGATGCATGGCGGCCAGGTAGCGCACGTACCGCCGCCGCAGACCCTCCGGTCGCCACAGGGACGCGGTCGCGGCCCGGAGCACGGGTGCGGTGGGCGTGAGCTTGGTCCTGAGCGCGAGGGACGCGGTGGCGGTCATCGACGGCTCCTCTCCTCTGCGGGTGGCGACTCGACCAGGTGCGCGTAGCGGGCGCAGCCCATGCGGCGGACGAGGGCAGCGGGTCCGGCGGCGCGCTGTTCCTCCGCGCTGAGCCGGTCCAGGAGTGCGCCGACCCGGCCGCCGGCGTCGCGGGCCGCGCCCTCCAGGACGTCCGGCAGGTCGGCGAGGGCGTGGCAGCTGCGGCAGTAGCCGGCCGGGGCGGGCGCGGTGGCGTAGCGGGCGTGCGTCCGCCGGGGTCCGACGGCGCGCAGCATCCGCAGCACCGGGGAGCCGAGGGAGCGCTCGCGGACGGCCGGCCAGTCGTCGTCGGCGATGTGCCCGAGCAGGAGGTGCCGGGGGACGGGGCGCCGGTCCACCGTCCACTGGTTGCAGCAGGCGGCCACGGTCCCGTCGAAGGCGATCACCGGCCAGGCGGCGAGGGCGCACGGCGTCGGCAGGGAGTCGTCCGGTCCGGGCGGTGTCGCCGGGACGAGGCCCGCGGCGCGGCCGAGCGGCCGGATCTCGTTGACCAGCAGGGGTACCCGGGTGCCGAAGGCGCGGCGGACGTCCGCGACGGCGTCCGCCAGGTACGGGTCGTCGGGGCCGGTTCCGGTGAGGTGGATGCTCGCGGGGATCCCGGCGTCGAGGACGGCCCGCAGGGCGCGCAGCACGCCCGCGCGCGGAACCTCGCGCTCGTGGTGGACGTCCAGGCTCGCGGAGAAGTGGTCGAGGGCCGTGATCGCGCGCATGATCCGGGCGGGGACGCGTCCGTCGCGGGCGAAGAACATGCCGCTGAGCAGCGCCACCCGGGAGCCCGAGGCGCGGGCGAGACCGGCGAGCCGGGCGGCCAGTTCCGGCAGCAGCAGGGGTTCGCCGCCGGTCAGCATGACCACCTCGGGCCGGTCCTGGGGTCCGAACGAGCCGACGAAGCGCAGCAGTCGCTCGGGGTCGGGCCGCTCGGAGACCGCGAGGGAGGATCCCGTGGAGCAGTGCGCGCAGCTCAGCGGGCAGCGGCGGGTGAGCCCCACCAGGAGGCCGCCGCAGGGCACCGGCCGCAGGCCGATGAGCTCCGCCAGTTCCACGTCTCCTCCTCCGTGTCCGCTCCGCTCCCCCGTGCCCGTGCCGCGCGCGGAGTCCGGACCGGATCGTGCCCCGGGACGGCAGACTTCCGGTTCACCGGCGCCTGAGGATCGGTCAATTCGCAGGTCAGGGCCGTGCGGAGGGGCGCACGCCCGCCGGGTGCGGCCCGCCCGGCGGGTGTCGCGCGGCCGTCGGACCCCCGCGGACTGGGCGTCTACCGGCGCCGAACCGGTGGACAGCCGTTCCCATACCGCGGGTCCGTACGTTCCTTCCCAGCCGGCGCAGCGACGCCGCCAACCGAGGAGGACGCACATGGCCGAGAACACGAACCCGCAGCCCGAGGACGAGGACATCGAGGTCGTCGCCCACAGCGAGGACGAAGAGGCCGAGGCCGGCTGCATCGTCAACAACTCCAGCGACCTCTCCTGACGCGAGGCCATCGCGTCCTGAGCACCGCGCGGGCCACCCGGTTCCCGGCAGATCCTGCCGTGAGCCGGGGGGCCCGCGGCCACACCGGCACCGGACCGGCCGCCCGTCCCCCACCGACCGAGGGAGCACGACCGTCGTGAAGATCCTGCTCTGCCCGCTCAGCGACGGCGGCTACCTCTACCCGGTGCTCGCGGCCGGGCGCGAGCTGGACCGCCGGGGACACCGGGTCGGTGTGCTGGCCCGCGCAAACGCCGCCGGCGTCGTCGCCGAGGCCGGACTGCCGATGGCGGTGGCGGAGGACTTCGGCGGGCGACGGGCCTTCTCCGCCACGTGGTGGGGGAAGACCGGCGCCGCGCAGTACCGCGCGATCCTGCGGGCCGCCCGGGAGTCGGGGGCCGACCTGCTGGTCACCTCGGTCCTGTGCAACGGCGCCCTGCTCGCCGCCGAGACGCTGGACGTCCCGGTGGTGGTGGTCGGGCTCTCCGTCCACCTGTGGGACTACCGGACGGGCGGCGAGGGGGAGCCGCACCTGGGCAGGACCCGGGAGAGCCGGACCCTCGACTGCCTGCGGATCCACGCCGCCACGCGGGAGGAGTGCGGCCTGGCGGGCCGTGCCCCGCGGTGGGCGGACAGTCCGCTGCCGGGTGACGCGCTGCTGCTCCGCGGGGATCCGTCCCTGGAGTACCCGGGCGCGGAACTCCCCGAGCGGGTCCGGCACGTGGGGCCGCTCGCCTGGGAGCCGGCGCCCGACCGGACGGAGCTCCAGGAGGTCCGGGATCGCCTGGAGTCGACCGGCAAGCCCGTCGTCTACGTCCATCTGGGCCGCTTCTTCGGGGGCGACAGCCTGTGGCCCCGTCTCAACGAGGCGTTCACCGGCGGCCGGTTCCAGGCCGTGGTCGAACAGGGTCGGTCCACCGACCCGCGGCCCGCCGCCGGCGCCGACATCGTGTCCGTCCGCAAGCCGTGGATGGGGCCCCTCGTCGACCTCGCCGGCCTGGTGCTGGCCAACGGCACCTCCGCTCCGGTGCTGGCCGCTCTGCGACGCGGCCGGCCCCTCGTGCTCTCGCCGAACGGCTCCGAACAACCGCTGCTCACCGGCGCCTGCGTACGGGCCGGCGTGGCCGTGCGCCTGCCGCGCACCCCGTCCCGGCCGGCGGCGGTGCTGGACGCGGCCTGGCGCGACGACGGCCTGCACAGCCGCACCCGTGCGCTCGGCGGCCGGCTGGCCGTCCTGGACGGAGCCGCCCGCGCGGCCGACATCGTCGAGCGGGTGGCTCAGGCATCCGCGACCCCGAAGGAGGACCATGAGTACGCGATCAGCCGGCCTCGATGAGGCCGTGACGAGTCTGTCCGCGGGTGCGCGGCAGTGGCTGGCCCGCCACGCGGGATTCCTCGACTCCCCGGCCGGCCGCGCCGAGCTGCCGGTGACCCCGCGCGTCAAGGCGCTCCTGCAGCTGGCCCTGCTCCGCCGCTACTGGGAGAAGGCGGCGCCCGGCGACGCCGGCCTGGGCGGGCCGGCCACCCTCGTCGAACGGGTCTGGCGGCAGCCGGAGTTCTCCGCCCTGCTCACCCTCGACCCGCGCTACGCACGGCAGTTCGAGCTGATGTACGCGGCGCTGGCACCGGCCGGGACCCGGTCGGGCGCGCCCCGTACCGTCCTCGCCCGGCTGTCGGCCGACGGCTATCTGGCCCCGCGCCGGAAGCCGCCGTACCTCCATCTGGAGGCCAGGTTCTACGCCGATCTCGCGGGCGCCGAGCACCGGTTCGCCTCGTACCGGGAGCTGTACGCCGACAGTCTGCCGGCCCGCGCCGGCACGCTGCCCGCGGCCGACCTGGACGTCTGCGTGGTGACGCACACCGTCTTCTACCTCAGCGACTTCGGCTTCCGTGACCCCGGTCTCGGCGAGGAGGCCGCGGAGCGGGCGCTCCGCGTCGTGGAACGCCTCACCGACCACTGCGTGCGCCTCGGCGAATGGGACCTCGCCGGAAAGCTCGTGCTCGCCCAGCACTGCCTGGGCGCCGATCCCCTGGGCACGCCCTCGGGGGCGGCCGCCGTCCGGATGCTCGCCGAGGTCCAGGCGCCCGACGGCGCGATCCCCGGACGGTCCGTCGTCAGGAGGGCCGCGGCGGACGCCACGGCCGTGGAGCGCTTCCGGAAGTCGTACCAGGCGACCCTGGTCACGGCACTGGCCACCCTGGTCGTCGCGGACGGCCGCTCCGGCGGGCTGTCCGTGGCGGGATCGTCCGTGGCGGGGGAGGCCCGATGAGCATCGACCAGGCAGTGACGTCCGGACGGGCGGTGGCCTCCGTACCGGGCGACGAGTCCGGCGCACGCCTTCTCGAAGGCGAGCGGAACTGGTGGTTCCTCGGCCCGGGCGGGGTGGCCCGGCTCGGCGCCCGCCACGTCACCACCGACGGAGCCCTGCGTCCCGAGGCCGAGCTCCGGCTGCGCGAGAGCGGCATGTTCACCCCCACCCGGGTCCGCGCCTACGCGCTGACCGTCCTCACCAGCACCCACTGCAACCTGGGCTGTGGCTACTGCTTCCAGAACACCGCCCAGGACCAGGCGGGCGGCAGCAGGCCGCCGCGGATCGCCCGGACCCGGCTCACGTCGGAGACGATCACGTCGATCCTCGGGTTCACCGAGCGGCAGATGGCCGCCGTCGGACTGGAGAAGCTGAGGATCCTCCTCTTCGGCGGGGAGCCCCTGCTCAACCCGCGCGGCTGCCTGGAACTGCTGGAGCGGGCCGGCGACCTCGCGCCGACCTCGGCCTGGATGATCTCGAACGCCACCCTGCTCACCCCCTCGCTGGCGCGCAGGCTCGCCGGACTCGGACTGACGTCCGTCCAGGTCACCTTCGACGGTGACCGCGCCGACCACGACCGGATCCGGGTCGGCAGGGCGGACGGCGGCGGGACCTTCGACAAGATCGTCCGCAACATCGTCAAGGCGTCCGAGGTCTCCCCGCTCCGGTGGACCCTGCGGGTGAACGTCTCCCAGGAGACGTTCGACGGGGTCGACCCGCTGATCGACCGGCTCGCCGCCGCTCTCGACCCCGCTCGGTGCACCCTGTACTTCGCCCGGATCGGCGACGTCGGCGTCGGGTACGCCAACAGCCTGCTGCACACCGGCGAGCTGTCGGCCGCCTTCACCCGGTGGCAGCGCCGGGCGCTCGACCTCGGGTTCACCGTGAGCCGCCCCGGCTCCCGCAGGACGTGCGTCACCTGCGGTCACGCCGACGGCCGCTACGGTGCGGTGGTCAGCGCCGACGGGACGCTGGCCAGCTGCTGGGAGACCGCGGGCAAACCCGACTGGGAGGTCGGTACCGTCACCGACGGCTACCTGCCCGGCGCGGAGACCCGCGACCGGTGGATCGCCTGCCAGGACCTCTACCGCTACGACGAGAACGCGACGACGCTCGCGCGGTTCCGCGACACCGTCGACACGGCCCTGCTCGACTACCTCCACGAGACAGGGCGGCTGTAGCGGTGTCCCCCGTTCTGGAGGAACTCTCCGCCGGCGCCCTCGACTGGCTGGGAAAGAACCTGGACCTCTTCGACCCGTTCTCGCCCGCGGCCCGCTCGGCGACGCACGGCAAGGCGAAGGCCGCGCTGGAACTGGCGCTGCTCTGCCACTGCGCGGCACGTCGCGACGACGCGCCGGACGCGCTGGCCGGGGCCAGGGCCCTCGTCCGCGCGCTGTGGCAGGATCCCGCCTTCCCCGCCCTCTTCGAGGACGTCCCCGACCACACCTCCACGTACGGTCTGGTCTTCGCCGCGCTGGCCCCCGACGGGATCGACGACACGCAGACCCGGGCCGTCGTCGCACGGCTCGCCCCGGCATTCCTCTCGCCGGACGGCAAGTCGCCCTACCGCCGCTTCGAGATCCGCTACTACGCGGACAAGGCGGGCGTCCGCCACGGCATCGAGCCGTACGCCGCCCTCCTCCCGGACAGCCCGCTCGCGGCCTTCCGGGCCGCAGGTCCCGAGGACCCGCCGGCGGCGGACGGCGCTCCGCTGACCACCCCGAAGGCGTACGCCCTCACTCATACCGCCTTCTACCTCGGCGACTTCGGCCGGAGCTCCCGGCTGCCCGAGGGGTTCGACCCGGCGGGCGCCCGGGACCTGGCCGACCTGATGCTGCGCCACTGCGTGGAGCACGAACGGTGGGACCTGGCCGCGGAGCTCGTCCTCACGCTGTCCGTCCTGGGCGGCGAGCCGCTGGACACGCCCGCGGGCGCCGCGGCCGTGGAGTGCCTGGTGCGGGCCCAACGGCCCGACGGCGCGCTCCCGGGGCGGTCGGCGGCGCTCGCGGCGTCCCCCGACGCCCCGGCCGGGGAGTTCTTCCGGAAGGCGTACCACACCACGCTGGTGACCGCCCTCATGGCGCTGATCGTCTCGTCGCGGGAGCGGTCATGACGGCGCGCCTGACACTGATCAACCGTGACTACACCCGGCTGTGGTTCGGCCAGGCCGTCTCGTCCGTCGGGGACGCCGTCTTCAGCACCACGCTGGTGCTGTGGGTCGCGACCGTGCTGGGCAAGGGCCAGTCGTGGGCGCCGGTCGCCGTCAGCGGCATCCTGATGGCGTCGAGTGTCGCCGTCCTGGTCATCGGCCCGCTCGCGGGCGTCTTCGTCGACCGCTGGGACAAACGCGGGACGCTGCTGCGCACCGAGGTGGTCCGGGGCGCGCTCGTGGCCGTGCTGACCGCCGTCTCCTTCCTGCCCGCCGACGCCCTGCCGGCCGGCGTCTGGCTCGCCCTGGTCTACGCGAC
The DNA here is from genome assembly GCF_043201055.1 of Streptomyces sp. NPDC048338. Classification (NCBI taxonomy): domain Bacteria; kingdom Bacillati; phylum Actinomycetota; class Actinomycetes; order Kitasatosporales; family Streptomycetaceae; genus Streptomyces; species Streptomyces sp. NPDC048338. Next base: position 335,112 of record NZ_JBICYQ010000011.1, on the reverse strand, counting down.
CGTGCTCCTGCTGCACGCGGCGGGCCAGTTCTTCTCGCCGGCGCGGTTCGCGATCCTCGCCGACCTCGTGACCGGGGAGGCCGACCGCGCCCGGGCGGCCGGCATCGGCCAGGCGACCGGGGAGACGGCCTGGATCATCGGGCCCCCCATCGCGGCGCCGCTGCTGTTCACCGCCGGCCTCCAGTGGGCGCTGCTCTTCAACGGGCTGACCTACGCGGTGTCGTACGTGGCGATCCGCTCCATCGAGGTGCCTCCGGCGGTCGCCGGGAGGCGCAAGCCCGCCGGGCAGCGACGGGACGGCCTGCGACGGGAGTTCGCGGACGGGCTGCGCTTCTTCACCCGGAGCCGGTTCCTGGTCGCGCTGCTCCTGCTGGCCGTCATCGGCCAGTTCGGGGTGGGCGCGCTGAGCACCCTCAACGTCTTCTTCACCACCGACAACCTCCACGCGGACGCCCATCTCTACGGGTACATCGGCATGGCCATGGGGGTCGGCGGCATCACCGGCGCGCTGTGCGGCGGCCGGGTGGTGCAGTGGTTCGGGGCGCGCCGGACGACCTGGATCAGTCTGCTGGTGAGCGGCGTCCTGCTGGTCGCCTACTCCCGTCAGACCGGCTTCCTCGGCGGCGTGGCCCTGCTCTTCGTCTTCACCGTTCCGCTCACCGTGCTGAACACGGCGATGGCCCCGCTGCTGCTCGCAGCGGCTCCTCCGGACTACCGGGGCCGGGTCATGGCCGTGTTCTATCCGGTCACGAAGCTGGCGTCGATGCTCTCCGCCGTCCTGTCCGGCTGGCTCGCGGGCTCCGTGCTGCGGGACGTCTCGGGTTCCTTCGGCGGGATCCGGTTCGGCCCCCTGGACACGATCCTGGCGGTGTCCGGGGTGATCGTCCTGCTGTCCGGCGTGTTCGCCTGGGCCGCCCTGCCCCGCGCGGCGGCGGCGGACGGCGGCGCGGCGGAGGCTCCGGCGGCGCCCGGCCCACGGGACCCCGGACCGGCCGCTCCGCCGGGCGGCCCCGGACCCGCGCCGAAGCCGCGGCCACGCCTCCGCCCGGCGACGTTCCGCTCGCTCGTGCCGGGGCGCCGGGCCGCCGGCCGCCGGCGCGGCGCGCAGGACGTGCCCGGGACGGGGACGGCCGGGAACGAGGACGCCGACGTCGTCGCCCACCGCGACGACGCGGAGCCGTCCGCCCGCGTCGTCCACCGCTCCGACGACCTCCGAGGTTCCGACGAACGAGGGAGCATCGAGTGACCCCCGAGACCCGGCCGGCGCTTCGCCGGTACCCCCACGCCGAACGCCAGGACCTCGTCCGGGAGCTCCACGGACTGCACGTCCCCGACCCGTACGGCTGGCTGGAGGACGGCGGGTCCGCCGCGACGCGCCGCTGGAGCGAGGAGCAACAGGTTCTGTACGAGGCGGAACGGGAGGCCCTGCCCGGTCTGGAGGGATGGCGGGCGGAGGTGTCGGCGCTCGACGCCGTCGAGCGCGCCGGGTCGCCCGAGGTCCGCGGCGGCAGGACTTTCCGGCTGCGCCGGCGGGCCGACCAGGAGCATGCGGTGCTGGTGGTGGCGGAGGCGGGCGCGACGGAGCGGGTGCTCCTGGACCCGGGCGCCCTCGACCCGTCCGGACGCACCGTGCTCGACGCCTGGGAGCCTTCGGTCGAGGGCGATCTGCTGGCCTGCCAGCTGTCGCGGAACGGGACCGAGGACTCGCTGCTCCGGGTGATCGACGTGGCCACCGGCAAGGTCGTCGACGGCCCGGTGGACCGGGTGAGGAGGTCGTCGATCGGCTGGCTCCCCGGAGGCGGCGCGTTCTACTACGTCCGGCACCTGGACCCGCGGCTGCACCCGGGTGAGGAGCGCTACCACCGCCGGGTCTACCTCCACCGGGTCGGGACGAGTCCCGACGCGGACGCCCTGGTCTTCGGTGACGGGCGGGACCGGACGCAGTTCTACAGCGTCTCCGTGACCCGGGACGGACGCTGGCTCGGCGTCACGGCCACCCTCGGCACCGGCCGGGGCACCGACGTCTACCTGGCCGACCTGTCCGCCGGCCCGCTCGAACGCCCGCTGCTGCGGCCGGTCCAGGAGGGCATGGACGCCGCCACCCGGCTGCACGCGGTGTCCGGCACCGGTCCGCGGGACCCGGTCTGGCTGCGCACCGACCGCGACGCCGTGCGCGGCCGGGTCGTCGCGTGCCGGCCGGACGAGCTCCACCGGGGACCCGCCGCCTGGCGCGAGGTGATCCCCGAGCGGCCGGACGCGGTGCTGACCCATCTCGTCGTGCTCTCCGGTCCTGAGCTGAAGCACCCGCTGGGCCTGGCCGCCTGGACCCGCGACACGGTGGCCGAGGTGACCGTGCACGACCTGGTCGAGGCCCGGCAGGTGGCCACGGTCCCGCTTCCCGGCACCGGCGCGGTGGGCGACTTCTCGGCCGGGCCGCCGGGGAGTCACGAGGCGTGGTTCGCGTACACCGACTTCGTCACACCGCCCCGGGTGCTCCGCTTCGACGCCCGCACGTGCCGCGTGTCCCCCGGCGAGCACGACGCGACCGCCGCCGCGCCGGACGCCGCGACGGCCGTCGGCGCGGTGACCCGGCAGGTGGCCTTCCCCTCGCGGGACGGGACGACGGTCCGGATGTTCGTGATCTCCCCCACCGGTCGTCCCGACGTGCCGCGTCCGGCGCTGCTCACGGGATACGGCGGCTTCGGCCGCACCATGTCGCCCCGGTACCGCGCGCAGGTCCTGGCCTGGGTCAGGGCCGGCGGGGTGTTCGCCTGGGCGGGGCTGCGCGGCGGCGGCGAGGAGGGCGAGGCCTGGCACCGGGCCGGCAGCAGGGAACACAAGCAGAACACCTTCGACGACTTCGCCGCCGCCGCCGACCGGCTGACGGCCGAGGGCTGGACGGCGCCGGGCCGCCTCGCGATCATGGGCGGGTCGAACGGCGGCCTGCTGGTCGGCGCGGCCCTCACCCAGCAGCCGGAGAGGTTCGCCGCCGTGGTGTGCATGTCCCCGCTCCTGGACATGGTCCGGTACGAGCACTCCGGGCTGGGGCCCAGCTGGACACCCGAGTACGGCAGCGCGGACGACCCTGCCCTGCTGCCGACACTGCTCGGGTACTCCCCCTACCACCGCGTCACGCCCGGCACCGCGTATCCGGCGGTGCTGCTGACCGCCGCGGACGGCGACACCAGGACCGACCCGCTGCACGCCCGCAAGATGTGCGCCGCGCTCCAGCACGCCACGTCCGGCAGCGGACCGGTCCTCCTGCGGCTGGAACACGGCGTCGGGCACGCCGACCGGTCCGCCTCCCGCGCGGTGGCGCTGCAGGCCGAGTGCCTCGCCTTCCTGGCCCATCACGTGGGCCTCCCGGCCCCGGAGGGGCACGGTCCGACGCGGCCGTGAGGCGAGCGCTCCGGGCGCCCGGAGCCTGCGCGGTTCCCACGGCGGGACTTTCGCAACACCCCCTAGGCCGGCACCGGGTCCCCCTGGTGGGTGCCGCGGGCGTACAGCCTGACCAGGTGCGGGAGTTCGTACTGCGCCGCGTGCGCGGTGACCTCGCCGCCGGGCGAGGTCACCATCCCGGCGTCGATGAGCGACTCCACCACCCGTACGGCATGGCGCTCGTCGCATCCCAGGGCCTCGGCCGCCTCCGTCAGGCCGAACGGCCCGTCCCCGGTGCCGACGGCCAGCCGTCCGGCGTCGCGGCCGCATTCCGGCGGCAGGGCGTCCCAGCCGCGGGCCAGCCGGTGCCGCACGGACACGTCCCCGGAGGTGAGCTCGTCCAGTACCCCGGCGGGGTCGGTGAGCCGGTCCGCGAACTCCCGCAGCGGCAGGTGGCGGAGCACCGCGAGCCGCATGCCGCTCACCCGGACCGCCAGCGGTGACCCGCCGCAGGCGCGCACGATGCGCAGCGCGGCGTCCCGGTCGGCCCGCACCCGGCTCGGGCCGACGAGTCCGGCGAGGAGCTGCAGGGCCTCGGCGGTGCCGAGTGGCGGGACCTCGACCCGGTGCACCGGCGCCAGGCCGCCGAGCCGGCCGCGCGCGGTGAGCAGCACCCGGCCCGATCCTCCGCTCGGGAGCAGCGGCCGCACCGCGCGCTCCTCGGGCACGTCGTCCAGGATCACCAGCACGCGGTGCTCCGCGAGCCACTCCCGCCATTCCTCGGGGCTCGACAGCCCGGTCCGGCCGGTCCGTTCGCCGAGCTCCGCGAGCACGGCCGACAGCGGTCGGGCGCGCCCGTCCGCGTCGCGCAGGGAGACGCAGAGCCGCCCGTCGGGGAAGCGGTCGCCGAGGCGGTGGGCCGCCCGTACCGCCAGCGTGGTCTTGCCGGATCCGGCCGGGCCGGACAGCAGCACCACGCCGGCCGCGCCGTCGCCGTCGCCGTCGCCGTCGAGCAGGTCCAGGAGGTCGCGCAGTTCCGGCCCGTGCCCGGTGACATCGGTCGGGTCGGCCGGGAGGGCGGCGGCGGACGTCGTTCTCCGGGCGGCTCCGCCCGGCGCGGCGGGCGGTCCCGCGGGCCGGTCCGTCCCGGCCGGCCGGTCGCCCGCGAGGATCGCCCGGTAGCGGGCGGCCATGGCGCCGCCGGGCTCCAGTCCCAGTTCCCGGGCGAGGAGTTGCCGGTACTCGTCGTACGCGGCGAGCGCCTCCGCCTGCCGGCCCGAGCCGCTGAGCGCGCACATCCAGGTGGACCGGAGCCGCTCCCGCAGCGGGTGCCGCTCGACCAGGTCACGCAGTCCTTCGACCACCGCCGACACGGCCCCCAGGGCCAACTCCGCCTCCGCCCAGGTCTCGTAGGCCGTCAGATGGCGCAGTTCCAGCCGCTCGGCCTCCTCCGCGAGCCGGGGCGACCGCCGCAGGTCCTCGCCGAACGGAGGTCCCTGCCACAGATCGAGGGCCTGGCGCAGCAGCCGGGCGGCCGGGCGGTGCGGCTGCCCCTCGGCGGCCCGGACCAGCGCACGGAACCGCTGGAGGTCGAGCTCGTCCTCGGCCACGCGCAGCACGTACCCGGCGCCCGTGTGGACGAGCCTCGGCCGGTCCCGGTCGTCCTCGGCGATCAGTGCGCGCAGGGAGCTGACGTACACCTGGAGGTTCTTGCGGGCGGTCCGCGGTGGTTCCTCGGGCCAGACCGCGTCGGTCAACGCGTCCACCGAGACGGGGCTGTTGGCGGAGCCGAGCAGCGTCGCCAGCACGACGCGCTGCTTCAACGGGCCGAGGGGCAGCGCCCGGTCGTCCCGGTGGACCGCGAGCGGGCCGAGGACGGAGAACCTGAGCGTGCCGGGTGACGCTGCGGGCGGCGCGGACGGACGCGGCATCGAGCGAACCTCCGTGGGGCGACGGCGTGTGGTCGGTCCCGTCGATGGTCCGCCGCCCGGGGCCGCCGCACATCGGTGCGGGACCCGCACACTCGCGCCCCCCGGAACGGCGTCCTGGGGGTCCGGACCCCCATACGAACCGGAGCACCCCCCAGCAAACCGGAAGCCGCCCCCCATACCCGGCCGTCCCGCCCGGTCGTCCGAGGCCGTCCGGGCGGGCGCGGTACGGATCCGGGGGCCGGCGACCCGCCCGCGGCAGGGCACCGGCCCGCCCGGTCGGGCCGGCGGCGCCCTGGGCGGGCAGGGGGCTACTCCCGGCCCTCCGCGCGCTCCGCCGACGACGCGCACAGCGCCGAGCGGTCCACGCAGCCGGTCTTGGCCATGAGGCTCGCCATGTGCTTCTCCACCGTCCGGGGCGAGATGCACAGGCGCCGCGCGATCTGCTGGTTGCCGGGCCGGTCCACGAGCAGGACGTACACCTCGTACTCGCGAGGCGTGACGCCCGCGGCGCGCAGCTCCGCGGGGATCCGCTCCCGGCCGCCGCGGCGCTGCGGGACGCTGACCCCGGCCTGTCTCAGCAGGGCCCGGCAGGCCCCGGCCACCGCGGGGACGCCCGCCTCGTGGAAGTACTCCTCGGCGGTCCGCAGCCATGCGACCGGCTCGCCCCAGCCGTCGGCGAGCGCCGCCTCGGCGGTGAGGCGCAGCGCGAGGTGCCAGGCCTGCGGGAACACGGGCGCCGCCCGGGCGGCCTGCGCCACGGCCCGCCGCGCGCCGTCCGGGTCGCCGTCCCGGCCTCGCGACACCGCGTCCGCCAGGCCGAGGAACATACGGTTCCAGGCCAGCTGCCCGCCGGGCGAGGCCATCGCCTCCCGGCAGGCCGCGGCGCCGTCCTCGTCGTCGCCGTCGAGGAGCCGCAGCAGGGGGCGGAGCCCGTACCGGCCGCTGAGGTAGAAGAAGCTCGGGTGCGCGCGCTCCCAGGCGAGCGCGGCGTCCAGTTCGTCCCTCGCCCGCTGCCGGTCCTCGCCCATCAGCGCACCCACGGCCTGGCACAGTCCGCGCTGCAGGGGGACGAGCATCGACTCCTCGCCGCCCGCCCGGCGGAACCGGGCCAGGGCCCGTTCCTGCTCGCGGGCCCGCCCCTGGTGGGCGGCGAGGGTGGCGTCCACGAGCAGCAGATAGCGGTGCGCCGACAGGTTCTGCAACCGTGCGCTGGCTTCCACGGACCGTTCGACGATCTCCCGGGCGCGGTCCCAGCGGGCACCCAGCACGCTCTGCATGGCGAGCAGGCCGTCGACGGTCTGCAGCAGGGCGAGCGAGCCGAGTTCGTGGGCCGCCGCGCGGGCGGTCTCCAGCGGGGTCGCCTCCCCGGTCCGCATGAACGCGTTGGTGCCGAGCCGCACCAGGGCCTCGGCCCGGCTCGTCGCGAGGCGGTGCTTCTCGGCGACCGACAGCATCCGCGCCAGGCAGGCGTCGGCCTCGTCGAAGCCACGCTCCCGGGACAGCAGGGCCAGCAGCTGCCACGCCTGGCAGGCCACCATGGGCCGGCCGCGTTGCTCGGCGGTCAGCGCCGCCTGTCTGGCGGAACGTTCCGCCTTCTTCAGCCGCTCCCGCCCGTCTCCACGGCCGTCCTGCTCCGGCAGCAGCGCGAGGTGCCCCTCGACGACCACGAGCGCCGCCTCCTGCTCCGGACGCGGCGCGCCCCCGAAGAGGGCGCGGGCGGCCCGGATCCGGCGGCGTGCCTCCTCCTGCCGCTCCGCCATGGTCGCGACCCACGCGACCTGCGTGTGCGCCTGGGCCCGATCCTCCGCCGCCCGCGAGCCGGCGGGCGCCGGGGGCAGGTCGTCGAGCAGTGCGGCCGCCGCGTCGAGGCGTCCGGATTCGGCCTGGGCGATCGCCAGGTGCACCGTGACCTCGTCCCGTTCCTCCTCGGCCGCGAGCCCCCGGGCCCGCTCCAGCAGCACGGCGGCCGAGCCCGACGCGCCGGCGTCCAGCATCTGCCGCCCCACCTGGGCGAACTGCCGTGCCGCCGTCTCCCGGTCACCCGCCGCCAGTCGCAGGGTGGCCACCAACTGACGCTGCTCACCGGAGAGTTCCCCGGAGGACTCCTCGATGGCGGTGGCCGCGCGGCGGGCCAGCGCGGCCTGCTCGGCGGGGGGTAAGGAGGCCCGGAGCGCGTCCGCCGTCAGGACGTGACGGAAGGTGTAGTGGTCGTGGGCCGCACCGTCCGGCGCGATGATCCCGGCCTCGGACGCGGACCGGAGGTGGGCGAAGAGCGCCCGGTCGTCGAGGCCGGTCACCGCCCGCAGCGCGCCGACGGAGAACCGGCCGCCGAGCGTCGCCGCGAGGAGGAGGAGTTCGCGCACCGGTTCGTCGAGCCGGTCCAGCCGCCGGGCCCAGCTGCGGACCGCGCCCGTCGGCACGGTCGCCTCACCGTGGTCGGTGAGCCGCCACCCGTCGCCGCCCCTGCTCAGCCGTCCCGTGTCCAGCAGGTCGGCCAGCAGCACCTCCACCAGGTACGGGTTGCCGCCCGCCCGCCGCGCGAGGTGCCGATGCGCGGCGGAGGGCACCTCGTCCGGTGCGGCGTCCAGACACGCGTCCACCATCTCCCGTACGGAGTCCTCGTCCAGCGGCCCCAGCTCCCGCACCGCCGCGGTGTTGCGGAGTTCCGCGGCGAGCGCGAGGTCGAGGGCCGGACCGGCGTCGGGCCGCAGCGTGCCGACCAGCAGGACGGGCAGATCCGCCAGGTTGTCGACGAGGTACTCGACGACGGCGATCGTCTCGGTGTCGGAGTCGTGCAGGTCCTCCAGCAGGATCACGCAGCCCCGCTCGCGGCCGAGCACGGCCAGCAGCCGGAGCAGCGCCTCGGCGAGCTCGACCAGGGAGATCGCGTAGCCGGGCGCCACGGTGCCGGCCCGCCATTCCGGCACGAGGCCGGCCAACGCGGGCCGGTAGGGGTCGAGTTCCGGATGATCCGGGGCGCCGACGGCCCGGAACCGCGAGGACAGCGCCTCGACCAGCGGCCGGAAGGGCACGACGAGCCCGGTGGACGTGGCACGGCCACGCAGCACGGGCACGTCCCGGTCGTACGCGCGCAGGGCGCACTCGCCGGCCAGCCGGGACTTGCCGATCCCCGCCTCGCCGACGAGGAACACCGCCCGTCCGGCCTTCCTTCCGACGCCCTCCAGGGCCTCGTCCAGCAGCCCTGTCTCGGCGTCCCGCCCCACGATGACCGACGACGTCGCTCGCATGGGCGCAGGTTACTTGATCCTTTTCACCCACGGCAGAGGGCCGGGGAACCCCCCGGCCTCCGCTCGTGCTGTCAAGGCGTCATCCGCGTCACGTCGCCCGGCGACGCGTCCCTCCTGGTCCGTCCTCCCCTCAGGACAGCGGGACGGTGCCGGTGGTGTAGGGCATGTCCAGAGAGGCGGCGGAGTCCGAGTCCGCCGTTCCGAGCAGCCTGCTGCGCAGCCCCAGCGCCCCGCTCACGCCGAGCGTCACCTCGCCCACCGGGTGGTCCTGGACCGCGTGGAGGTGTCCGCCGTCGACGTATCTCACCGAGTCATCGATCTGCATGGTTCGTTCGTCCTTCGCATCCGCAGGAGTGGTGGTCGTGCCGTGCGGTGGTGCGGTGGTGCGGTATTCCGGTCGTGCGGTGTGTCCGGTCGTGCGGTCGAGGGGTGGGACCGCTCGGCGGTCCCGGGGACGAGGGCTCGTCGGGTGGTCGTCGGAGGTCGGCCGTCGGGGGTGGGGTGGCGGCGGTCGGTGCCGGTCACGGATCGGCGGTCGGGGTGGTGGTCGGAGGTGGGGTGGTCGGAGCGACGTCCGTCAGGGGGTGGGGCGCGGTCGCCGGCCGCCGGGCGTCGCCCGCTCGGGTGACGGATCGTCATGTGTGGTGTTCGCCGGTGGCTTTCGGCGGGATCGGGTCTCCGGCGGTCGCCCCGGCCCGGACGTCCGCAGGAGGAGCGCGGACGGCACGCGATCCGGGAACCCGGCGCGCAGGAGCCCGTGTCCGATCCCCGCCAGGCCGGTCAGCAGGCCGGGGTGGGGGACGCCTTCGGGCGTGCCGCTGACGGCCCCGGTCTCCTCGACGGAGGCGAGGAGCGCTCCGGCTCGGCGGATCCGGTGCGACCGGGCGTCCTTGAGCGCGCCGTGGCCCAGGAGTTCGCAGAGCCCGGCCTCGCCGTGGCAGAGGCTGTCGTCGGGAGCGGGCCGGCCGCGGCCCAGCTCCTCAGCCGTCCCGCGCGACCAGGCCGCGAGGTACGGGTCGTCCAGGGCGGCCGGGGAGTCGAGCACCGCGAGCGCGATCCCGGCCCGACCGCGGCACCAGGCCGAGGCCCGAGCTCCGGAGCCGTGGACCGGCACCGGGGCGGAGGGGTCTCCGGCGTCCCCGCCCGCGCCACGGCCGGTCTCAGGGCCTTCGGGACATCCCCCGCGGGCGTACGCGTCCCCGTCGACGGCCGCCCGGAGCGCGGCCAGGCCCGCGACCCGGGCGCGCTCCGCGGTCCCGTCACCGGCTCCGCCGGGGATCCGCGCCCGGTGCCCGGCGAAGCGCAGCAGCGCCCATCCGATCCCGGCGGCTCCGGTCGTGAAGCCACGGCCGCCGGCCGTGGGATCGACCTCGCACAACCGGTCCGCGCACGCCCGGGCGGCCCGCCGGATCTCGTCGTCGCCCCCGGGTCCGGAACCGTCCCCCTGCGCGGCCAGCAGGGCGACCAGCCCGCCTGCCACGCCGGTACCCACCCCGAACTCCCCCTCGGAACGGGCCGCTTCACCGGCCAGCCGCAGCAGCGCGGAGGCCCAGGAACCGACCTCCGGATCGCCCAGCAGCCGCGCCGTCTCGGCGAGCGCGTAGGCGATGCCGCCGAGACCGGAGAAGGCCCCCGAGCCCACCGCGGGGAGATCCGCGGGCCGGTCGCCGAGCGCGTCGAGCAGCCGGGGCACCGGGGTCAGGGCCGCACGGGCCGTCTCGGCGTAGTGTCCGGCGCCGGTGAGCGCCGCCAGTTGGGCCAGGAACAGCGCCGGTCCGGTGTAGCCGCCGGCCAGGTCGGCCGGCATCGGCCCGATCCGCCAGTAGCGGTCGTCCAGGAGTTCCAGGCCGATCCAGTTGGTGCGCGGCCCTTCGCGGTACGCGAGGGAGACCAGCCGGTCCCCGACGGAACGGGCCGCCGACAGCAGCCGCTCCGGCTCAGGGGCGCGGTCCGCCGTGCGGCCGCGCAGGCCGCCGGCGGGCCGGTGCGCGGGCGTGCGGGAGGACGTCGCCATCGCGGCGCGCACGATCCACTCCTGGTCCTGCCGGTCGACCGTGTCCATCGCGCCGAGCTTCATGGCGACGCGGGCGGTCCCGGGCAGCTCCGTGCGGCCGGCCGGCGGCCTGCCCGGGTCGCCCCACAGGCGGTCACCGCCCGGGCGCGCGGTGAAGAGGGGCACGTCTCCCGCCCAGAGCTGGGCGATCTCCTCGTCGACCAGGCCGGGCGCGAGGGCGGTGCCGAAACCGTCGGTCCGCAGGGTCTCCAGGACGCGCTGCCGCGCGTCCGCGTCCTTCAGCAGGTCGGGGTGCGTCGTCTCGTCGAGGAGTACGCCGTACAGCCAGGTCGGGCGCATCACCACCCGTACCTCGTCCGTGTCGAACGCCCGCAGCGGGCCCGTCTCGTGGAGCAGCTCGTCCCTGGCCGCGCCGATCGCCGTGTACCCGGCGCGGAACCCGGCGCACAGGGCCTCGATGTGGGCTCCGGGCTCGACGGGCGCGCCGCCCGCGAGCCGGGGCCGGTTGGCGGACTCGCCGAACCGCCCGGCCCTGCGCACCAGGCGCATCCGGTCGGTGCCGGCGTCGGCCCAGTCCGCCCGGGCCACCGGCGAGGCCGCCTCGTGACCGCCGCCGACGGCGGACACGTCCAGGGCGCTGTGGTCGCCGACGAGGAGCTGGGGCAGCAGGCCGACGCGGTACACCGAGGCGTGCAGGGCACGGGCCGCGGGGTCCTCCGTGGTGGCGCCCGGCAGCGGCGGGTGGAACAGCGTCTCGACGTCGACCAGCACCGGGTGGGCGCCGGCGGCGATCAGGTTCTCGTGATGCAGGTCGGTGCCGTCCAGCAGGTGCAGCAGCGCGAGGAGCGCGCCCTGACGGCGGTAGAACGTCTCGATCTGCTCGGCGGAGGCACAGGGTCCTCCTTCGACGAACTCCACCCATCCGTAGGCGCCCCGGTCGAGCAGCCGAAGGGTGCGCAGGTCGACCGAGCCGGGCAGCCGGTTGAACCAGGCGACGAGCTCGTTGAAGTGGCGGTGGACGGCGAGGGGGCGCGGCTTGTACACCAGCCGGGTGCCGTCGGCGAAGCGCAGCAGCATCACGCTCCGCCCGTTCCGGTGGCCGTCGCCCGCGCCGGTGTCGACGCCCACGAGCGGCCCCGGGTCCCCGCCGGAGTCCCGCAGGAGGCCGGCGGTGAGCAGGTGGTGGTCGTCCGCCAGCCGCCGCAGTGCCTCGGCCGTCGCGTCCGCCGCGTCGAGCGCGGCCCGCCCGAGGATCCGGGCGAGCACCGGCCGCCCGGCCAGCAGGGCCGTCAGGCCCCGCCGGGACGCGACGCGCCCCAGGAAGTCGCGGAACCGGGCCCGCGGTTCGTCGCCGTCGAGCCGACCGGCGGTCCGCGCCTCGTACAGCTCCAGGACCAGCGTCCGCGCCGCCGCGCGCGCCAGTGTGCCGCTGAGCCGGCGTTCCAGGTCGCCCCGCACGGCGGCCAGGTCCACGAGAATGCGCGCCCGTTCCGGAACGCCCCGCTCCAGCCGCTCCCCCGCGCGGTCGGTGAAGGTCCGCAGCACCCACTCGAAGCCGCTCAGCCCCGGATGGTCCCCCGCGGGCGCCACGGCCTCCTCGGGCGCGGCGGCCGCCGCCTCCTCGGCGAGAGCGGCCCAGTCCGGCCGTCCGGCACCCCCGTCGCCGGAGACCAGTCCGGCCTCCCACCACCGCTCGACCGCCGACAGCGAGGTCCCGGCCCGTTCCTGTCCGTCATCCGCCGCCATCGCCCCTCCCCCGTCGTCCGTGCGTGCTGCTCCGCGCCGGGTCCGATCCTGGTACGCGGGGCGCCCGCACCACATGGGGAGTGACCCCCCATGTTTTCGGTATGTGGGCGACCCGATCTCGGCTTCTCCTCGCCCGAGCCGTTCCCTTCGCCTGTGGGTCGATCGGCTCGACCGCCGACCGGGCCGTCGATCCACAGCGGCGCGGACGGGGTACCGCTCCCCTCCCTCGGGCCGCGGAACCATACTGGTCGGGCCCTGATCGCCCACGGAACGGTTCCATGGCCAAGAACAGCACTTCATCGACCACCGTCCCCGACACCGCCTGGCTCGGGCGTGGGCGCCACCTCGGGCCCGAGCCCGAGCGGGACGTCCGGCGCAACCTGCTCGCTCTCCGGGCGGCCCGGGTGATCGACGACTTCCTCGACCTCGACCCCGTCGAGGCGGCGCGTTCCACCGAGCTGTACCCCCGGGACGAGTCCGCCGACCCCGGCCCGTCCGCCCGCCGCCTCTTCGAAGCCCGCTGGCGCGTGGCCGACGGCGTCACCGTGCGCGCGCAGCTCACCACGTACGAGCCCGAATCTCGGCGCATGCAGAGCGAGGGTGTCACCTGGGTCCTCGCAGCCGAGGCCGAGCGGGCGTGGGAAGCGGACTGGCCCTCTCCGGCCACCGTGTTCTGGCCCGACAGCGACCAGGTCGCCTGGGACCACGAGACGGTGCCGGACGTGCGCCTGCGGTCGGCGAACCACCTGCCGAAGGACGACGACGAGTTGCGCCGCCTGCTGCGGGCCTGCACCCGGCAGAGCTGGTGCATCCATGTCGTGGTGCACGAGGCGATGACGCCGGACACCCTGGGACGCCGACCGATCACGGCGTTCCTGCCGCCGAGCCTGCGGCACCGGGTCGTCGAACACCGGGCCACGCCGGAGCAGGCGCTGATCGCCGACTTCGTGATGAAGCGTGAGCTGGGTGTGGGGGTACCGCGCGGCGGCGCCGTCATCCTGCCCCCGACACCGCGGGCCTCCGACTACGACGCGGAGCACTTCACGGTGCGCGATGTCTTCCTGGACGGCACGGAACCCACCACACTCCTGGACAAGATCAAGGAGTTCGCCTCCCTGCCCCGGCCGCTGCCGGCCGACGCCGAACAGGTCCTGACACGGCTGCGCCGAGGCTGGCACCTGCTCACCCCTGACGAGGAGCTGGTCCACGCACGGGCCATGGTCACCAAGTACGCCAAGGCACTCGAAGCCATGACGGCATCCTGCGACCTGTACCGGGAGGCCGCCGAGTCGGCGCTCGAGGCCCTCGCCGAGGCGAACAGCGGCGACGGCGCCCCCCGGACGGCCTCACCGGCGACGGCCAAGGACGACGCCTCACCATGGAAGGCCCTCACGAAGACACTCGGCCGCTTCCGTGGCCAGAACCCCCAGGCGCCGGAGACGGAGGTCCAGCAGCGTCCGCACGGGCCGTGAGAAGGACGGGAGAACGGTCCGGTCACACGCTGACCCCCGCGGGGACGGCCCACCGGCCGCAGCCGTCGTCCGACACGGTGGCGGCGAAACAGCGGGCAGCGGGCAGCGGGCGTCCGGTACCGGACGCTGTCCGTCGCCATCCCCGCCTGGCCGTCTCCGCTCGGCGGCGGCCGGTCGCCCGGCGGCGTCCCGTACCCGCGGGGGGGGTGCCCGCTGCGCGCGTGGGCGGTGGAGGTCCGGCAGATGTCGTCCTCGACCGGCAGGGGTTGCTCGGCTCGGCGACGGCGTACCGGCGGCCAGGCACGCCACCTCTCGAAGGTGGGCCGACAGGGCAACTTGGACAGCCGCTTCCTCCGCCTGTTCAGACCCCTCAGCCGGCCGCACCCCGCAGCCATGGCTGCTGGACGCACTCGACGGCCCTGAACTATGGTGTCCCACCACATACGCCGCTGACCTGCCACTTCCTACGGTGTGGCGACACCGAAACGTCCCCGTACCCGCCTGGAAGTGGTGCACATGGCCGCCGCAACAACCTCCCCGACGCCACCCGGATCGCTCAAGCGCATCGTCGCCGCGAGCCTCATCGGCACGACCATCGAGTGGTACGACTTCTTCCTGTACGGGTCGGCCGCGGCACTGGTGTTCAACAAGCTGTTCTTCCCCGACTCCGACCCGCTGGTCGGCACGCTGCTGTCCTTCCTGACGTACGCCGTCGGCTTCGCCGCCCGGCCGCTGGGCGCGCTGGTGTTCGGACACTACGGGGACCGGCTCGGCCGCAAGAAGCTGCTGGTGCTCAGCCTGCTGCTGATGGGCGGGGCGACCTTCGCCATCGGTCTGCTGCCGACCCACGCCACCGTCGGATCCGCCGCTCCCCTGCTGCTCACCGCGCTGCGGCTGGTGCAGGGCTTCGCGCTGGGCGGCGAGTGGGGCGGAGCGGTCCTGCTCGTCTCGGAGCACGGCGACGCGCGGCGACGCGGGTTCTGGGCGTCCTGGCCGCAGACCGGCGCGCCGGCCGGGCAGCTCCTGGCGACCGGTGTGCTGTCCGCGCTGACCGCGCTGCTCTCCGACTCCGCGTTCCTCTCGTGGGGCTGGCGCGTGCCGTTCCTGCTCTCCGGCGTCCTGGTGATCGTGGGCCTGTGGATCCGGCTGTCCGTGGACGAGTCGCCCGTCTTCAAGGCGGCCCTCGCCGCCGCAGAGGAGCGCAGGGCCGCGGCCGACCACGTCGAGAAGATGCCGCTGGTCGCCGTGCTGCGGCACCACTGGCGTGACGTCCTCGTCGCGATGGGCGCCCGCATGGCGGAGAACATCAGCTACTACGTGATCACCGCGTTCATCCTCGTCTACGCGACGACGTCGGTCGGCCTGAGCAAGCAGACCGCGCTCAACGCCGTCCTCATCGCCTCCGCCGTGCACTTCGCCGTCATCCCCGCCTGGGGCGCGCTGTCCGACCGCGTCGGCCGCCGGCCGGTCTACCTGATCGGCGCGATCGGCGTCGGTGCCTGGATGTACCCGTTCTTCGCGCTCATCGACTCGGGAAGCTTCGGCGCCCTGCTGCTCGCGGTGACGGTCGGTCTGATCCTGCACGGGGCGATGTACGCGCCGCAGGCCGCGTTCTTCTCCGAGATGTTCGCGACCCGGATGCGCTACTCCGGCGCCTCCATCGGTGCCCAGTTCTCCTCGGTCGCCGCCGGCGCGCCGGCCCCGCTGATCGCGACCGCGCTGCTCGCCGACTACGGCACCTCGACGCCGATCACGCTGTACGTGATCGCCGCCGCGCTCCTCACGGTCGTCGCCATCGCCTGCGCGCGGGAGACCCGCAACCGGGACCTGTCGGAGGTGGCCGAGGACGCTCCCGCGGCCCGTGACCAGGTCCGCGCCGACGCCTGATCCGTTCACACCGAGGCGCCGGGTCCGCACAGGACCCGGCGCCTTCGGCCCGTTCAGCGGGCGACGGCCGCCGACATGGCGTGCAGCCTGAGCGCGAGCTGGATCTCCAGGGCCCGGGCCGGGGACTGCCAGTCCGGCCCGAGGAGCCGGCCGATCCGCTCGATCCGCTGGGCGACCGTGTTCACGTGCACGTGCAGGTCGTCCTTCGTGCGCGCCGGGCTCATCCCGCTCGCGAAGTAGGCGTCCATCGTGCGTACGAGGTCGGTGCCGCGGCGCCGGTCGTAGGCGACGACCTGGCCGATCGTGCGCTCGACGAAGCCCTCGATGTCCCGGGTGTCGGCGAGCAGCAGCCCGAGGAAGCCGAGGTCCTCGGACGCCGCGCCCTCGCCCGCCCGCCGGAGCAGCAGCAGCGCGTCCAGGCAGCGGCGGGCCTCCTCGTAGGCCGTGGAGACCTGGCCCGGGCTCGCGGCGGGCGCCGCGACGGGCGACGAGGCACCGACCGTCACCGGTTCGTGCAGCGCGCCGCCGAGGTGCCGCGCGGTCTGCCGGGCCAGCTCGGCTGCGGTGTCCCCCGGGCCGAGCGGGAGCAGCAGGACGGTCCCGCCGTCCCGGGCGGAGGCGAGGCCGTGCCGGGTGGCCGCGAGGTGCGAGGCCGCCGACCAGAGCCGCTGGCGGTCCGCGCTCTCCCGGACGCCGGTGTCGGCGTCGGCCTTCTCTCCGGCCCGGTCGATGCGGGCGGCGAGGACGACGTGGGGCGCGTCGACGTCGGTCCGCAGGCGTGCGGCGCGCTCGCGCAGCAGACGCCGGTCGCGGTCGGGGGCGTCGAGGAGGTCGTCGAGCAGTTCGCCCCGCACCCGCTGTTCGGCTTCGCCGGCCGAGCGCCGGGCCAGCAGCAGCAGCGAGGTGACCAGGGCGGCGCGCTCCAGGGTGCGCTGGTCGACGGGGTCGAGATCGGGCTGACCGCTCAGGACGAGCGCGCCGAAGGTCTCGCCGCCGGCCGAGACGGCGGCCACCCAGCGGTCCCCGTCGCGCAGCGCGTGACCGTCGGCGAGCCGGGCGGAGCCCGTCCACTCCTCGGCGAACTCGACCGTTCCCCCGAGCACCTCGGAGACGGCGCCGGCCACGTCGTGCACCCCGCCGCCGCGCAGCACCAGCTCGGTGAGGCGGTCGTGGACCTCGGACGCCCGCTCGATGACGCCGCTGTGCTCGCGGATGATGTCGTTGGCCCGTTCGAGTTCGGCCAGGGCCGAGCGGGTCTCGGCGAGCAGGTTGGCGGTGTCGATGGCGACGGCGGCGTGCGCGGCGAACGATCCGAGCAGGGCGACCTGCTCCCGCTCGAAGACCCGGGCCCGCCGGTCGGCGGCGAAGAGTACGCCGATGACCTGGCTGCCCAGGGTGAGCGGCACACCGAGGATGGCGACGAGCCCCTCGTCACCGACGGCGGTGTCGATCGTGCGGGTGTGCTGGAAGCGGGGGTCGTCGAAGTAGTCGTCGGTGACGTACGGGCGGGCGGTCTGTGCCACGAGCCCGCCCAGGCCCTCTCCCATGCCGAGCCGGAGCTGCTGGAACCGCGCGGAGACCGAGCCCTCGGTCACGCGCATGTAGGTGTCCCCCGCGGCGGGGTCGTTGAGGCTGAGGTAGGCGACCTCGGTGCCGAGGAGGGAGCGGGCGCGCTGCACGATGGCGCGGAGCACGGCGTCCAGGTCGCGGAGCCCCGCGAGGTCGTGGGCGGTCTCGAAGAGGGCGGACAGCTCCGCCTCGCGGCGCCGTCGGCCCTCCAGTTCGGCCCGCACGCGCAGAGCCAGCTGCTTGGCCTGTTCGAGCGCGGCCAGCGCCTCGGGGCCCGCGCCGCTCGCACGGGCGAGCAGCACGGGCCGGTCGTACGCCTCCGTCGCGGCTCCGCGGGCGAGAAGCTCCAGGTAGGAGACCTGTTCTTGGGACATGGACACAGGGATACCTGCCGTACGGGTGATCGCACCAGCCCTGTGGACGACCCGGCGGCGGGGCCGGGTACCCCCTTCGGCGGCCCGGGCGGGTGGAGGGCCGCCGAAGGGGCGTCTTGCCGGGCGGGCCCGGGTCCGGCCGCCAGGGCGGTCCCCCCGGGGGCCCGCGAGCCGCGAGGTCCCGCCGGGCGTGCGCGAGGCCGCGCGGCCGCTCAGTGCGCCGTCCAGCCCCCGTCGAGCGTGAGGGAGGTGCCCGTGATGAAGGAGGCGTGCGGGGTGCAGAGGTAGAGCACCGCCTCGGCGACCTCCTCCGGCTCGACGAGCCGCTTGAGCGCCGAGTCCTTCAGGAGGACGTCCGTGAGGACCCGCTCCGGCGGGATGCCGTGGGCGGCGGCCTGGTCGGCGATCTGCCGCTCGACCAGGGGGGTGCGGACGTAGCCGGGGTTGACGCAGTTGGAGGTGACCCCGTGGGAGGCCCCTTCGAGCGCGGCGGTCTTGGAGAGTCCTTCGAGGCCGTGTTTGGCGGCCACATAGGCGGACTTGTAGGCGGAGGCCCGCAGGCCGTGCACGGAGGAGAGGTTGACGACACGGCCCCAGCCCTGCGCGTACATGTGCGGCAGCGCGCCCCGGATCAGCCGGAAGGGGGCCTCCAGCATCACGGTGAGGACGGTGTGGAAGACGTCCGGCGGGAATTCCTCGATGGGACGGACCAACTGGAGGCCCGCGTTGTTCACCAGGATGTCGGCGCCCTGGGCCGCGGCCTCGGCGGCGTCGAGGTCGGTGAGGTCGAGGAGTTGCGGCTCGATCGCGCCGTCGAGCCCGGCGGCCTCGTCGGCGAGGGTCTCCAGGCCCTCGGCGGCCCGGTCGACGGCTCTGACCCGGGCCCCGGCGGCGGCGAGACGCAAGGCGCAGGCACGGCCGATCCCGCCGGCCGCGCCGGTGACGAGCGCGACGCACCCGGCGAGGTCGAGGGCGACGGATCCGGGCGCGGGAGTCGGCCCGGGCCGGCGGCCCCCCGTCGGCGCGGACGCGGACGTCACGGTCGACGAAGGGGCCGGTGACGGAGCGGGGACGGGACCTGATGTGGTGGGGGCGCTCATGCTCCGCACCCTATGAAGGGGCCCACCCCTCACCGATGTGTGTCGAACCCACACTTCAGCCTGGTTGCATGGTGTCGAACCATGTGGGTTCGTCGGCGAGCGCCTGCTCGATCCGGAAGTGGGAGAAGCGCTTCATCTCGGGAAGGGCGTCCACCTCGAACCAGCCGACCTCCGTCGACTCCTCGTCGTTGACCTTGGCCTCGCCGCCGACGGCCCGGCAGCGGAAGGAGACGTCCATGAACTGGCACCGGTCACCGTTCGGGTAGACGACCGGCTTCCTCAGGGTCTGCACGAGGACGACCCGCTCGACCTCGCACCGGACGGCGGTCTCCTCGTACACCTCGCGGACGGCGCAGGCGGCGGGCTGCTCCCCCGGCTCGACGATGCCGCCGACGATCGCCCACATGCCGGTGTCGGCCCGCCGGCCGAGCAGGACGCGCCCGCGGTCGTCGAAGACGACGGCGCTGACGCCGGGCAGGAAGAGGAGCTGGTGTCCGGCGCTGGCCCGCAGGTCGCGGATGAAATCAGGAGTACCCATACCGCGACCCTAGGGGGTGTCTTGCCGATCTTGCCGGGAGAGGTCCTGCCCGCAGGTCAGGCCGGTGGCGCACCGCGGGGGCGGCCGGCGAGACGCTCCGGGCCATCGCCCCGGGACCCGGTGCGGCGAGGACCCGGGAGGCGGCCTCCCCACCGCACCCGCGGCGAAGGCGCCGGCTCAGGCGGTCCGGCGGGCCCGGACGGCGCGCAGCGCCGACCAGCCGAGCCCGGCGGCGGCGACCGCCACCAGGAGCGCCTCGGGCAGTGTGCCCATGCGCGTCGCCGGAGTGAGCGAGGAACGCAGCGGCACCTCGTCGACCAGCACGTCCGGTGTGAACATCCGCGACTCCCGCACGATCTCGCCGTCGGGGCGGATGATCGCGCTGACGCCGCTGGTGACCGGGACGACCACGGAGCGACTGTGCTCGACGGCCCGCACCCGCGACATGGCGAGCTGCTGGTAGGTCATCTCGCTGCGGCCGAAGGTGGCGTTGTTGCTCGGTACGGAGATCAGCTGCGCGCCGTGGGTGACGGTGTCCCGCACGGCCCAGTCGAAGGCGGCCTCGTAGCAGGTGGCGAGGCCGACCTTGGTACCGGCGAGGTCGAAGACGCCGACCTCGCTGCCGGGACCGAAGTCGCGGCTGACCCGGTCGACGTTGCTGTTGAAGAGCCGGACGACGGAGCGCATCGGGATGTACTCGCCGAAGGGCTGCACGTGCCGCTTGTCGTAGGTGGCGACGGGGCCCTTCTCGGGGTCCCACTCGATCAGGGTGTTGCGGAGCTTGCCGGTCGGCGGGGCGACCACGGCGCCGATCACGGTCGGCACGCCGATGGCGCGCACGGCCTCGTCGATGACCTCCTGCGCGTCCGGGTTCGCGTAGGGGTCGATGTCGGAGGAGTTCTCCGGCCACAGGACGAAGTCGGGCTGCGGCTTGCGGCCCGCCTTCACGTCCGCGGCGAGTTCCTTGGTGCGGTTGGCGTGGTTGTCGAGCACCGCACGGCGCTGGGAGTTGAAGTCGAGTCCCAGCCGGGGGACGTTGCCCTGCACCGCGGCGACGGTCGCGGTGCCGTCCTCGGCCGCGTCGTCGACGAGCGGCAGGGCGGCGAGGGCGCCGGTGACCGGGAGCAGGACGGTGAGCGCCGCGGCGGCCAGCGGGCCGCGCGGGACGGTGCCGGTCCTGCGGTACGCGCGGATCCGGCGGGCCACCTCGTACAGGCCGAAGCCGCACAGGGCGACGGCGAAGCCGAGCACCGGGGTGCCGCCCACGGCCGCGAGCGGCAGGAAGACGCCGTCGGCCTGGCCGAAGGCGATCTTCCCCCAGGGGAAGCCGCCGAAGGGGGCCCGTGCACGGGCCGCCTCGCCCAGGATCCACACCGCGGCGGCGAACACCGGCCAGCCGGGCAGCCGCGAGACGGCCGCGATGCCGAGACAGGAAGCGGCGACGAAGAGCGCCTCGGCCGCGGTGAGGGCGACCCAGGGGCCCGGACCGACCTCCTCGCCCGTCCAGATCAGCAGCGGCAGCAGGAATCCGAGGCCGGCGAGGTAGCCGAGCCCGAAGCCGGCCCGGAGCCGGCGGCCGCGGAGGGTCCAGCCGAGCAGTCCGAAGGCGGGCAGCGCGAGCCACCACAGCGGCCGGGGCGGGAAGCTCAGGAAGAGCAGGAGCCCGGACAGGACGGCGGCGCCGGGGCGCACGAAACGCCGTGGGGCGAAGCGGCCGGACCCGGAGGCGTCGGCGGGGCCGGGGGCGTCGACGGGGGTGATGGTGGTGCTCACGTGGCGGAGTCTACGGCGCACGGCCCCGGCCGGAGGAGTCCGGTCCGTGGCCGTCCCGGCACGTCGTTCCCGCCTCCGGCCTCGGCCGACACCCCGCTTCCCGGTGGGCGGCCGCCCCCGCTCCTGAGGCTCGCGCCGGCGCCGCACACCTCCGTCGAGGCCCGGGACGCGGCGACTCCGCCCCTTTCTGCCACATCGTTTCTGCACCAGCCCTCCACAAACCGGGAGCGCGGCCGCTACGGTGTCCGCCGGACTGATCGGGGTCGACGGGGGGTCGACGGGATGGCTGCTCCTGCGACTGAGCGGGCCGCCGTGCGCGAACACGGGCGGGCACCGGACGTCGCCGGGGTGCTGGTCCTGGGCTGCTGCACGCTGTGGGCGCTGGTCAGCGCGACCGGGCGGGACGCGCGCCCGGAGGGCGTCCTTCTCGCGGTGCTCGCCCTGGCCGCCGGGTACGCCTGCGGCCGGATCTGCGGTTCCCTCCTGCCGGTCGCGGCCGCCGCCACCGCCTCCCTCGCCGCCCTGGCCCTCGCGCTCGCGTCCGGGTCCGGTGTCCCGGGCTCGACTCCCGCCGCCGTGCCGCTCGGCCCGACCGGCGCGGCCGCCGCCCTGCTGGTCCTCGCCGCGGGCGCCGCCTGCTGCGCGGCGTCGGCGGCCGGCACGGCGCCCGCCCGGGTGGCGCTGCGCGTCCTCGGCCTGGCCGTCGCGGGGGTGGCGCTGGCGCTGGGCTCCGTGGCCGGCTTCGTGGCGGCGCTCGGTGTCTGGCTCTGCTCGGCGGCGGCGGTACGGATGCGGCACCGGTTCCTCGGGCTCGCCGGGCTCGTCCTGGTGACGGGCGTCGCCGTCGGGGCCTCGTTCGCGGTGGCGGAGGAGGCGCTGCCCGAGGGGCTGACCGTCTCCTTGGAGGGACCGCTGACCCCTCACCGGGTGCGACTGTGGCAGGACGCGATCGACCAGGCCCGGGAGAACCCGGTGCTGGGAAGCGGCCCGGACCGTTTCGGCACATTGAGCCGGACGTCCCTGGAGGAGCCGCTCGCGGACGGAACTCCGCACTCGGCGCCCCTCCAGCAGGCGGCCGAACAGGGAGTGCCGGGCGTCGTCCTGCTCGGAGGCGTGTACGCGTGGCTGGTGTGCGCCCTGTGGGCCTCGCCGCGCTCCACTGCGGTGGTGCTCACGGCGGGGGCCACCCTCACGGCGCTGGCGGCGCTGGCCACCGTGGGCAACGCGCTGAGCTTCACCGCGGTGACGGTGGGCGCCGGGCTGCTCGCCGGACTGGCGACGGCCCGTACCTCCACCGCTCCGGACTGAGCCCGGTCGTCCGCGCCTCCGGACCCGACCCGGCACTGCCGTCCGCGACGCCCGGCCGAACCGGCCCGTCCGCGACTCCGGACCCGACCCGGCCGTCCGTGACGCGGGGCGACGACGTCAGGCGCCGGCGGGGCCGGTCGGTGTCGCGCGGCGGAGCAGCTCGCGGATCACCCGGACCCCGGCCATCGCGTCGTCGACGGTCACGGTGAACGTGCGGCCGTCGCCCAGGCGCAGCAGCAGGGCCTCGCCCCGGCGGACGATGACGGCGGTCCCTCTCTCGGGGCGCCAGCGGCAGCCCCAGCCACCCCACTCGCGCGGGGTCACCTGGGGGACGAAGTCGGCGCCGACCACGTGGGAGAGCGGGATGCGGCGGCGCGGCAGGCCCATGTGACCGCAGCGGACCTCCATCGCACGGTCGTCGACCCGTACCTCCACGTGGACGAAGGCGAGCGTGCCGAACAGCACCAGCAGGCCCACCGCGACACAGCCGATCACCGCCATCAGGAGCGGCGCGACACCGGAGGTCCAGGGCGCCTCGACGGCCAGGGTGATGCCCAGGGCCATGCAGGCGACGCCGGCGACGGCGGGCACCCACTGGAGCCGGTTGGTGGCGCGGCCGGTCCACCTCTCGGGCACCGGTCCTCCGGTGCCTGTGGGGTCGAGATGTCGGGATTCGTCCCTCATGGGTGGCAGCCTACTCACGTTCCGCGTACGCGGCGCCCCTTCGGCCGGTTCCTCTCCGGCCGGACAGGACCGGAGGCCGTGAACCCGGTGGCGAACCACCGGGACAGGTGGGACAGGCGTCAGCGTGCGGGGCTCACGGCCCCCAGCAGGCGCCCCTCGGCGTAGCGCAGCGCGGTGTCCGGGAGCGTCGCGGTCCGACCGCTCAGGAGCACGGTGAGCCCGCCGGTGGGGTCGGCGTCCGGCGCGGCCCCGGCGCCGATGCGGCGCAGCGTCTGAGCGGCGACTGCCCCGGCCGAGCCGTGGAAAACCACCGGGGGCAGGTCGGGGTGCTGCACCGCCGCGCGGATCTCCTCGGCGACCAGTTCGTAGTGGGTGCAGCCGAGCACCAGGGCGCGGACGTCGCGCGGGGTGAGTGCGGCAGCGGCGGCCACGGCGCGCTTGATCCCCTCCGCGTCGGCGTGCTCCACGGCGTCGGCGAGCCCGGGGCAGGACACCTCCGTGACGTCGGCCCCTTCGGCGAAGTCGCGGATCAGGCCGCGCTGGTACGGGCTGCCGGTGGTGGCCGGGGTCGCCCAGATGGCCACCTTGCCGCCGGCCGAGGCGGCCGGCTTGATCGCCGGCACCGTCCCGATCACCGGGATGTCCGGCTCCAGCGCGGCACGGAGGGCCGGCAGGGCGTGCACGGTGGCGGTGTTGCAGGCCACGATCAGGGCGTCCGGAGCGAGGGCGGCGGCGGCCCGCGCGACGGCGAGCGCGCGCTCGGTGAGGTCCTCGGTGGTGCGCGGGCCCCAGGGCATGCCGTCGGGGTCCGAGGAGAGGACGAGGTCCGCGTCCGGCCTCAGACGGCGTACCTCCGCCGCCGCGGGGAGCAGGCCGATTCCGGAGTCCATGAGCGCGATCTTCACCCGGTCACCCTAGCCGACCACCCTTGCGCCCCCGGCAATCTGGGGCAGACTGCGACGAATGAGCGCCACTGCCTGGATCGCGATGGGTTCGCTGGCCGCCTGGGGGTGGCTGCTGCTGGGTCAGGGTTTCTTCTGGCGTACGGACCAGCGCCTGCCGGGCGGCGGGCGGCGGTCCGCACGGGGCCGTGGTCCTCGGGCCGGCGCCTCCGCGCGGCCGGGACCGGAGGACGACGGGGCGCGACCACCGTCGGCGGAGACCGGGCCGCCGCCGCGGCCCCGGGTCGCGATCGTCGTGCCCGCCCGGGACGAGGCGGAGGTGCTCTCCCTGAGTCTGCCGTCGCTGCTCACCCAGGACTATCCGGGCGAGGCGGAGATCGTGCTCGTCGACGACGGCAGCACCGACGGCACGGGGAAGCTCGCGGGCGAGCTGGCCGTGCGGTACGGAGGGCTGCCGCTGACCGTCGTGTCGCCGGGCGAGCCGGCACCGGGGTGGACCGGGAAGCTCTGGGCCCTGCGGCACGGCATGGCGCTGGCCCGTACCCGCGATCCCGAGTTCCTGCTGCTGACCGACGCGGACATCGCGCACGAGCCGGACAGCCTGCGGCTGCTGGTGGAGGCTGCGGTCACCGAGGACTTCGACCTGGTGTCCCAGATGGCCAGGCTGCGGGTGGCGACGCTGTGGGAGCGGCTGATCGTGCCCGCCTTCGTGTACTTCTTCGCGCAGCTCTATCCGTTCCGCTGGATCAACGCCCGGCGCCCCCGGGCGACGGCTGCGGCGGGCGGCTGCGTGCTGCTGCGGACGCGGACCGCCGTGCGGGCGCGGGTGCCGGAGGCGATCCGGCAGGCGGTGATCGACGACGTGTCGCTGGCCCGCGCGGTGCGGCGGTCCGGCGGGCGGGTGTGGCTGGGTCTGGCGGAGCGGGTGGACAGCGTGCGGCCCTATCCCCGTCTCGCGGATCTGTGGCGGATGGTGTCGCGGTCGGCGTACGCGCAGCTCCGGCACAATCCGCTGCTGCTCGTCGGCACGGTGGCCGGGCTGGCGCTGGTCTACCTCGCGCCGCCGGTGACGCTGGTGGCCGGGCTGGCGGGTGGCGATCCGGTGGCGGCGCTCGCCGGCGGGCTCGCGTGGGCGGTGATGGCGGGGACGTACGTGCCGATGCTCCGCTACTACGGCCAGCCTCTCTCCCTGGCGCCCGCCCTGCCGCTGACCGCCCTCCTCTACCTGCTCATGACGGTGGACTCGGCGGTCCAGCACTACCGGGGGCGGGGCGCGGCCTGGAAGGGGCGGACGTACGCCCGCCCCGAGGCGGCACCCGACCGGCGATGACCGGCCGGCCGGGCGCCCCGCGGCCCGCCGGCGGTCGCCGGTCGGCCGTCACTTGCGCCCTGGTGTCCAGTTCATGCCCCAGCCGTACGCCTGGTCGACGGTCCGCTGCGGACTGACCCCGCGGGCCGGGACGAGGTAGCGGGCCTCGCGGCGGACGACGAGGTCTCCGTTCTCGCGGCTGATCAGAGCGAGCGCGCAGACGGTGGACGGCACGGTGCAGTCGTCCAGGGAGAACTCGACGGGGGCTCCGTGCAGGGGCTGGAGCGTGACGGTGGCGTGCAGGTCGGCGAAGCTGCGGGCGCCCTCGTAGACGGTGACGAAGACGAGGACCCGGCTGAGCTTGTCCTTGTGGTCGAGGTTGATGGTGAGGTTCTCGCCCGCGGAGGACGCCCCGGTGCGGTCGTCGCCGTCGAGGAGGATGAACGGGGGCTGGTGCAGCGCGCCGAAGGCGTTGCCGAGCGCCTGCACCACGCCCTTGCGGCCGTCGGTCAGCTCGTACAGGGCGCACAGGTCGAGGTCGAGGTCCGCGTGCTGGGCGACCGCCCGGCCCAGCTTGGCCCCCCAGCCGGTGAACTGCTTGCGCATCTGCCAGTTGAGGTTCACGCGCATGGCGCCGGAGGTGCCGCCCTGCTTGGCCAGGGAGACCGTCGGGGCCTCCTTCGTCAGGGTGACCTTGGTGAGCCGGACCGGCTGCGACGGGCCGGCGGGCGGGGCCGTCGGGGCCGGCGTCGTGGGCCGGACCGGCGGGTGCACGGTGACGGGCGGGGCGGCGGGGACCGGAGGGGCGGCCGCGTGCTGCGGCTCGTCCACGGTGATGCCGAAGTCCGTCGCCAGGCCCGCCAGGCCGGAGTCGTACCCCTGTCCCACCGCCCGGAACTTCCACGCTCCCTGGCGCCGGTAGAGCTCGCCGAGCACGAACGCCGTCTCGACGCTCGCGTCCGCGCTGTCGTAGCGCGCGAGCTCCGTCCCGCCGTCCGCGTCGGTGACCCGGACGTACAGCCCCGGCACCCGTCCGAAGGTGCCGCCGTCGGCCGAGCCGGCGAGCACGATCCGCTCGACCTCGGGCTCGACCCGGTCCAGCTCGACCCGGAGGGCGTCGGTCACGGCGTCGCCCGCGGTCCGCTTCCCCTCGTGCCGGACGGCGCCGGAGGCGTGCGCCGGCTGGTTGTAGAAAACGAAGTCGGCGTCGGAGCGCACTTTCCCCGACACAAGGAGTAGCGCCGACGCGTCGACGTCCGGGACACCCGCGCCTGAACGCCAGCCCAATTCCACGCGCACCGCACGTGCCGGCACCGGAACATTGGCCCCTTTAAGCATGGACATGCTCGCCCCCATCACGGCTCCCGCCCATCAGGATTTCTTTACGTCAACCTAATGCCGGTCACGCCGAGCACACCGGGCCGACCCGTGGGTAACCCCTCCTCAGCTCGGGTTTTCAAGATCGACGCCTCTTCGGGCGACCGTTTTTGTCACGTTCGATCGCATTACGGATCGACGGTCACTCAGAACCCGTCAAACAACCCTCTTATCGGGCTCCCCAACCAGCACATCGTGGGCTTAACTTATGTGCCATGACCTCCCCCCGCTCCACCTACGGAGGCGGTTACTACACCGCGCCGTCGTTCCCCGACACCCCGATCTACGACTCCCTCGTCGCTGAGCGGGGCACGCCTCAGATCGCACCGATCCGAGTGCCTTCCCTCTACGACACCGGCAACAGCTACCTGCCGGCGTTGCCCTCGGCCCTGCCCGCCCTCCCGGCGGCTCCCGTCCATCAGGCCCCCGCCTACAGCGGCGGCGGTTCGTACGGCTACCCGCAGCCGGCGCAGCAGATGGCCCCCGTGCCGCTGCAGCACGCCCCGGCTCCGTACATCCCGCAGCAGCAGGCCCCCCGCGGATACCCGGGCGTCCAGCAGCAGCAGCCGCAGCGCCCGATGACCACCGGGTACGAGGCGATGCGCCCCGCGGCCTCGCGCCCCGTCCAGGCGCAGGCCCCGTACGACGACCCCTACAACCGCCCGTACCAGGGCAGAGGGTACTGACCGACTCCTGGTACGGAGCGGCTGGCAGGATGACGGCATGCCGATTCCTGTTGTGCGCTCCGTCCACGTCCACCCGGTCAAGGCGATGCGCGGTTTCGCGCCCCTCGCCGCGGACGTCCAGCCATGGGGACTGGCCGGCGACCGCCGCTGGACCGTCGTGGACGCGTCGGGCAAGGTCGTGACCCAACGCCGTCATCCGCAGATGGCGTTGGCCTCGGCCGAGCTGCTGCCGGGTGACGCCCTCAGGGTGTCCGCGCCCGGCCGGGAGCCGATGACGATCGAGGTGCCGCGGCCGTCTTCCACGATTCGGGTGGAGGTCTTCGAGACTCCCGTGGAGGCGGTCCCGGCGGGGGCCGCGGCGGACGCGTGGTTCAGCGCGTACCTGGACACCGAGGTCCGCCTCGTGCACATGGACGACCCCGCGCACCGCCGCCCGATCGACCCCGAGTACGCGCTCCCCGGCGAGACGGTGAGCTTCGCGGACGGCTATCCGCTGCTGGTCACCACCGTCGCCTCCCTCGACGCCCTCAACTCGCTGATCGCCCGGGGCGACCATCCCGACGAGGGCCCGCTGCCCATGAACCGGTTCCGGCCGAACGTCGTGATCGACGGCACCGCCCCCTGGGCCGAGGACGACTGGACCCGGCTCGCCATCGGCGAGGTCTCCTTCCGCGTGGCGAAGTCGTGCGGCCGCTGCGTGGTGACCACCACCGACCAGGAGACCGCCGAGCGCGGCAGGGAACCCCTGCGCACGCTGGCCCGGCACCGCAAGGACGGCAACCGGCTGATCTTCGGCCAGAACCTGGTGCCCGAACACCTCGGGACGATCCGGGTCGGTGACGAGGTCAAGATCCTCGACTGATCCCCCGCGACCGCCTCACCACCCCCCTCACCTGCGCCGTCACGCCCCGTCGGGCACACGCGGAGGGGGCGCGCCGGTTCGCCCGGCGCGCGGGGAACCCACCACCGGGTCACACTCGTTGGGGAAGCTGTCGCACCGGGTGCGGCGGCCCGGACGAGCAAGGGGGTGGAGCGTGTGCGCGCAGTCACCGGGATCTGGCGCTGGAGACACAATCCCCTGCGCCGGAGGACCGATCTGATCGAGGCGTGGGTCGCCTTCACGGCCGTCGTCCTGCTCGCCCTCGCCGTGCCCGCGGTCGGATGGATCGCCGGGGCACGGACCGACGCCTCGCTCCAGCAGGCGGCTCGGACCCAGCACGAGCAGCGGCAGCGGACCACCGCCCGGGTGGTGCGGGCGACCGACACCCCCGCCTCCGGTCTGCACAGCTCCGGGTCCGACGGCGACGAGCCCCTGCGCCGGGCCGTGGTGGCCCGCTGGACCGCGCCCGACGGGACGTCCCGGACGGGAACGGTCTCCACCCGCCGCGAGCTCGCGGACCCGGGTGACACCTTCCCGATGTGGACCGACCGGGGCGGACGCCCGGCGACGCCGCCGATGCAGTCCGGAACGGCCCGTGCGCACGCCCTCGTCGTCGGCCTCCTCGCGACGGCCCTGGCGGCCGTGTTCGTGGAGGCCTCACGGCGTCTGGTCGTGCGACGGCTCGTGCAGGGACGGTACGAACGTCTCGACCGCGCCTGGGCCAAGGCCGGTCCCGACTGGGGGCGTACGGGCGCGGGCAGCTGACCCGTCAACCCGGCCCCTCCGCGCGCGCTACGGTGGGGCATCGGATCAGCGACGACGCATGAGGCGGGGGCAGAGCACACCCATGGCACAGGGCACGGTCCAGGTGACGCACACCGGCACATCGCGGTGGCGACGCCGCACGGGCGAGTACGCCTCCCTCGCCGCCGCCCTGGAGGCCGCCGCCGACGGGGACGTCCTCACCGTCGCCCCCGGCACGTACCGGGAGAACCTCGTCATCCGACGGGCCGTCACCCTGCGCGGGCCCGAAGGCGGTGTCGGGCCGGTCCGGATCGCTCCGGTGGACGGTGTGCCGCTGACCGTCCGGGCCTCGGCGACGCTCCAGGACCTGCACGTGGAGGGGCAGGACGCGGCGGCGCCCGCGGTGCTCGTCGAGGAGGGCACTCCGGAACTGCTGGACCTGCGGATCGTGACCCGCTCGGCGGCCGGCATCGAGGTGCGCGGCGCCGCGAGACCCACCGTCCGGCGCTGCACCGTCGACAATCCGGCGGGGGTCGGTATCGCCGTACTCGACGGCGCGGGCGGGGTGTTCGAGGAGTGCGAGGTCGTCGCGGCCGGCCAGTCCGGCGTCTCGGTCCGCGGCGGGGCGCATCCCCGGCTGGAGCGCTGCCGGATCCACCACGCCTCGGGTGCGGGGATCACCGTCAACGGCGAGGGCAGCGGCCTGGAGGGCGTCGGCTGCGAGGTGTACGAGATCAAGGGCACCGGCCTCCAGATCGCCGCCCGGGCCGCCGCGCACCTCTCCGACTCCTCGGTGCACCGCACCTCGGCCGACGGCATCACGCTGGACACGGACGCGGTGCTGACGCTGTCCGACTGCGACATCCACGACATCCCCGAGAACGCGGTGGACCTGCGCTCGCGCTCGGTGCTCACGCTGACCCGCTCCACCGTGCGCCGCTTCGGCCGCAACGGCCTGTCGGTATGGGACCCGGGGACCCGGGTCGACGCCAACCAGTGCGAGATCCACGACAGCACCGGCGACTACCCGGCGGTCTGGGTGAGCGACGGCGCGACCGCGGTGCTCGACTCCTGCCGCGTGCACGACGTGCCGGACGCCCTGTTCGTCCTCGACCGGGGCTCGCGGGCCGACGTCGTCGACAGCGATCTGTCGCAGGTGCGCAACACCGCCGTCTCGGTGAGCGACGGGGCGACCGCGCAGCTGGACGACTGCCGGATCCGGGAGGCGTCCACCGGCGCCTGGTTCCGGGACCACGGCAGCGGCGGCACCCTGGCGGGCTGCACCATCGACGGCGTGCAGACCGGGGTCATCGTCACCAAGGGCGCCGACCCCACGATCGAACGCTGCACGGTCACCTCGCCCGCCGAGGCCGGCTTCTACGTGTCGGCGGAAGGCCGCGGCTCCTTCGTCGGCTGCCGGGTGACCGGCAGCGGCGGCTACGGCTTCCACGTGATGGACGGCTGCCGCTCGACGCTGCGCGGCTGCCGCACGGAGCGGTCGGCGCGGCGCGGGTACGAGTTCGCCGAGGGCGGCTCGGCGGGCGAGGGAGCGAACGGCGGCCCGGTGGTGGAGGACTGCACGAGCGACGAGAGCGGGGTGCGGAAGGCTCCGGCCGACAGCGCGGGCGCGACCGTCCTGACGGCCACGCAGACGCCGGGCCTGCTCGGGAACGTTCCCGTGCCGCGTACGGCGGCGGTCGCCCCGCCGTCCGCTCCCGCGCCGGAGCCGGCACGTTCCTCGAACGACGTGCTGGGCGAACTGGACGCGCTGGTGGGCCTGGAGAGCGTCAAGCACGAGGTCCGCACCCTCACCAACATGATCGAGGTCGGCCGCCGGCGGCAGGAGGCCGGACTCAAGGCCGCCTCCGTGCGCCGCCACCTCGTCTTCACCGGCAACCCCGGCACGGGCAAGACGACCGTGGCCCGGCTCTACGGCGAGATCCTCGCCTCGCTGGGCGTGCTGGAACGCGGGCACCTCGTCGAGGTGTCCCGGGTCGACCTGGTCGGCGAGCACATCGGCTCGACGGCGATCCGCACCCAGGAGGCCTTCGACCGGGCGCGAGGCGGCGTGCTGTTCGTCGACGAGGCGTACGCCCTGTCCCCCGAGGACTCGGGGCGGGACTTCGGGCGGGAGGCGATCGACACCCTGGTGAAGCTGATGGAGGACCACCGGGACGCGGTCGTGGTGATCGTCGCCGGCTACACCGCCGAGATGGACCGCTTCCTGACCGTCAACCCCGGTGTCGCGTCCCGGTTCTCCCGGACCATCAGCTTCAGCGACTACGTGCCGGACGAGCTGCTGCGGATCGTGGGGCAGCAGGCCGACGAGCACGAGTACCGGCTCGCGGAGGGCACCGGCGAGGCGCTGCGCACGTACTTCACCGAGCTGCCCAAGGGCCCGGCGTTCGGCAACGGCCGTACGGCGCGCCAGACGTTCGAGTCGATGGTGGAGCGGCACGCCGGCCGGGTCGCCGCGCTCGCCGACGCGAACACGGACGACCTGACCCTGCTCTATCCCGAGGACCTGCCGGAACTCCCCTGATCGGTGCGGGCGGTGCCGCGCTGCCGCGGCAGGGCGGGCGGCAGCCGGTCGAGCAGCGCGGCCCGTTCGGCGGCGAAGACGGGGTCGGCCTGGTAGTCGGAGTGGCCCAGGATCGGTTCGGGCAGGGGGTGGGCCGGCGTGCGGCCGTACTCGACGGGGTCGAGGAGGACGGGACGGTCGACGGCCGGCCGGTCCCCCTCCGCCGGCACCCGTACGGGGCCGCCGATCGGGTCGGTGGCCCGGTGGAGGTTGCTCCAGCAGTGCACCGTGCGGTGCAGGCCGCGCAGCGGTCCCGGGCCGAAGTAGGCCGGGAACCAACGCCCGTAGAGCCGCTCCAGTGGTGAGCCGTAGGTGAGCAGCGCGACGCGCTTGCGGGTCGCCGGCGGCAGCTGCCAGACCGCCGCCGCGGCCAGGACACTGCCCTGCGAGTGGCCGGAGATGACGAGCCGGCCGCCGGTGTGGCGGGTCCAGGAACTCATCCGCCAGGTGAGGTCCGGAACGGCCCGCTCGGCGTAGCAGGGCGGGGCGAAGGGGTGCGCGGCCCGGGGCCAGAAGGTGCCCACGTCCCAGAGGATGCCGATGGTGCGGCGCGCGGAGGCGTCCTTGTAGGCGCGTCGGCCCCAGGTGACGAACAGTATGAAGCCGAAGCCGATCATCCAGGAGCCCAGGGACTGGGCGGTGTCGGCGGCCGACGCGATCGCCGGGTGGGCCCCCTCGAAGGCGCGTCCCGGCACGGCTCCGCCGATCCAGGCCCCGGCGACGGACGCGGCGCCCAGGAACAGGGTGGCGCCCGAGACGATGCCCACGAGCGGCGGCGCGAAGTCCGTGAGGCCGGCGCGGGCCCGGGTCGCGGCGATCCGCCCGGTGCGCACCGGGTCCGGGGTGTCGGTCGCGTACACGGCCTCGACGACGGGGCCGAGGCGGCGGGCGGCGCGTGCGGTGCGTACGGCGAGGAGGAGGGCCGGCACGAGCAGCATCACGAGCAGCACGGGGATGACGGACGCCTGCCAGCTCAGCAGCACGGGCGGGCCGATGGGAGAGCCGTCGCCCATGCCCGGGGTGGCCGAGCCGTCCAGCCAGTCGGCGACGCGCTGGGCGACGCCTCCGGACATCACGCCGCCCAGGGCGCAGGCGAGCATGGCGACCGCCGGGCCGCCGAGGCCGAGGAGCGCGGTGCGGGATTCGGGCCGGCGGCGGTGGAGGAGGGCGACCGCGGCGAGGGCCACGACGAGGCCGCCCTGGACCAGGGTGAGGGCCCCGAAGGTGGTGTCGCCGGGGAGGGTTCCGGCGGAACGCCACTCGGGGCGGGACCAGCAGGCGTGCGGGACCGCGAGGGCGAGCAGCAGGAGGGAGGCGCAGGGCAGCCAGGACACCAGGACCCGTTCCAGGCGCAGGTCGAGCCGCCGCTCGCTGCGGCCGCGGCGGCAGACGACCCAGAGGACGACCGCCGCGAGGACGACGACGGCCGCCTGCAGCCCCCATCCGAAGTCCGTGCGCAGCGCGTCGGGGGCGGTGGCCCGGTCGTGGCGGGCGGCGGCGCCGGTGAGGGCCGCCGTGACGGTCAGGAACCCGGCGGCGGTGTGGGCGGCGCGCAGCCGGGCGACGAGCCGGCGGCCGTACCAGAATCCGCGGCGCCCCAGGGCGGGACGGAGCTCGGTCGGCAGGGCGGCCTCCGGGGGCCCGGCGGGTTCGTCGTCCGCCTCGGCCCCGGGGTCGGCGTCGGTGGCCGGATCGGCCGGCTCGCCGCGTCCGGCGGCGGATTCGGCGGGCTCCGCGAAGGGAGGGGCGTCGTCGTAGGCGGTGGGCGGGCGCTGTGCCTCGTAGGCGCTCCAGGTCCGGTTGGAGAGGTACCAGAGCAGGCCGACGAGCGCGGCCGGGACGACCGCGGCGAGCGCGAGCCGGCGTCCCGGCTGGGACCACCAGCCGCCCCTTTCGGCGGAGAGGAAGCCCAGCCAGGAGCGGTCCTGCGCGCAGGCGGCGTCGCCCGCGCACTGCCAGGCCGTCAGGTCGAGCGCGACCTCGCACGCGGCGGCGGTGAGCAGCACGGTGAGGGTGAGGGCGACGAGCCGGACCAGCACCCCGTACAGCCGCACGAGACCGGGGCGGTCCGGGGCGGGCGGGCGCATCCAGTGGGCGAGGTTGGCGACCATGAAGGGCAGGAGGAGCAGCCACAGGGCGCGGGCGCCGTTGCCGGAGGTGAGGTTGGACCAGCAGTACGCCTCCGGGACCGGACGTTCGGCGTAGCGCTCCGGGTGGTCCTCGGCGTCGAGGTCGTCGCAGCGCCGGTACATGGCGGCGGTCGCGTCGCCGGTCACCCGCACCGTCCGCGGGTCGTCCAGCATGTCCTGCGGCGTGGCCCCGCCGACACCGTGGACGAGGAGTTCGAGCGCCGCGCCCCCGTTCTTCGGGGACGGTGTGGCAGGGGACACTTCGGTGTCTCGCTCTCTGGGTGGGAGGATTCGACGGCAGGCAACAGGATCGCGGAAGGCCGGGCACCCGTGCACGGCTCCTCACGGAATCCGACGCCAATCCCCCAGTCCCCTTCGGAAGGACCGTCATCGGTGGTCAGCGACCAGCAGAACCTCCTCGCGGAGCAGCGGCGCGCCCTCATCCTGGACGAGGTGCGGCGACGCGGCGGTGTCCGGGTCAACGAGCTGACGCGGCGGCTCAACGTCTCGGACATGACCGTCCGCAGGGACCTGGACGCGCTGGCGCGGCAGGGTGTCGTCGAGAAGGTGCACGGCGGCGCGGTGCCGGTCGTCGAGACGAGCACGCACGAGCCGGGGTTCGAGGCCAAGTCGGCTCTGGAGCTGGGCGCCAAGGAGGAGATCGCGCGGACGGCCGCGCGGATGGTCGCGCCCGGTACGGCGATCGCCCTTTCGGGGGGTACGACGACGTTCGCGCTCGCGGCGCAGCTGCTGGACGTGCCGGATCTGACGGTGGTGACCAACTCGGTCCGGGTGGCGGACGTCTTCCACGCGGCACGCCGGCCCGGCTCCGGTGAGGCCCGCCCGGGCGCGGCGACCGTGGTCCTGACGGGCGGGGTGCGGACCCCGTCGGACGCGCTGGTGGGCCCGGTGGCCGACCAGGCGATCCGTTCGCTCCACTTCGACGTGCTGTTCCTCGGCGTGCACGGGATCTCGGTCGAGGCGGGCCTGTCCACGCCGAACCTGGCGGAGGCCGAGACGAACCGGCGCCTGGTGCGCTCCGCGCGCCGTGTCGTGGTGCTGGCGGACCACACCAAGTGGGGGACGGTGGGGCTGAGTTCGTTCGCCCGGCTCGACGAGGTGGACACGCTGGTGACGGATGCGGGGCTGTCGGCGCAGACCCGGTCGGAGATGGCGGAGCACCTGCCGGGGCTGGTGGTGGCCGGCGAGCGGGAGCGGGCCGAGGGCGACGGCCGGTGAGCTCCTTCCGGATCGAACGCGTCACGGGCCTGCCGGCCGGGGACGCGTGGCGGCGGCTCACGGACTGGCCGGCGCACGGCGAGCGGGTGCCGCTGACCTCGACCCGGCTGCTGACCGCGGGCCCGCCCGGGGTGGGCACCCGTTTCGTGGCCCGGACGGCGATCGGGCGGCTCGGCGTCGACGACGTGATGGAGGTCGTCCGCTGGGAGCCGCCGGAGCCGGGACGGCCGGGCGTGTGCGGGCTGGAGAAGCGCGGCCGGGTGGTCCTGGGCCGTGCCGTGATCGAGGTGCACGGCACGGCGGACGGCGGCTCGCGCGTGGTCTGGTGTGAGGAGCTGCGGGTGCGCGGAGTGCCGCGCCTCGTCGATCCGGTGCTCGCGTTCTCGGGACGGCGGCTGTTCGGCCGGGTGATGGACGGACTGCTGGGCATCTGACGGGCCGGCGACTATGGTGTGCGCACTTCGGCCCGCTCCCGGGTCCCGTCCGGGGAGCGGCGTCGTCCGCCCGGGGGCGGGACCCAGGGCGTCCGGAGCCCGACACGATCGGCATCACACCTGCTGGGGAGGTACGGTCCATGGCACGCCGACTCAGGCCGGTGGAGCTCGACTTCGTCGCGTCCGCGCCCGCACGCCTGGTGTTCACGGCCGAGTTGGCGGCCCCGCCGGGCGCCGTCTACCGGTCGCTGGCGGAGGAGGTGGGCAGTTGGCCCGCCTGGTTCACGGCCGTGGCCTCGGCCCGGCCGACCGCCGGCGGGGCCGGCCGGACGGTCGCGCTGCGGGGCGGGGTGTCCTTCCAGGAGACGATCATGGCCGCCGAACCCGACGTCCGGTACGCCTACCGGGTCGACGAGACCAACGCGCCCGCCGTACGGGCCATGGTGGAGGAGTGGAGCCTGTCCCCCGCCGGTCCGGGCACCCGGGTCCGGTGGACGATGGCGGTGGACGGCCCCGCGCCGTACCTGCTCGCGATGCGGCTGGCACGGCCGGGCGTCGGCTGGTCCTTCCGCGACGCCATGCGCCGGCTGGACCGCAGGCTCACTCCGGCCAGGCACCCGTCTCCAGGAAGCGGTCGATAGCGGCGGCGTACGGCGCGATGTCCAGGCCCTGTTCGGCCAGCCAGGCGTCGGAGTAGTACTTGTCGAGGTAGCGGTCGCCCGGGTCGCAGATGAGCGTCACGACGCTGCCGGTGCGGCCGTGCTCGACCATCTCTGCGACGATCTTGAGGGCGCTCCACAGGCCGGTGCCGGTCGATCCGCCGGCCTTGCGGCCGATCGCGGCCTCCAGGGCGCGGACGGCCGCGACGCTGGCCGCGTCGGGGACCTTCATCATCCGGTCGATGGCGCCGGGCACGAAGCTGGGCTCCATGCGGGGCCGGCCGATGCCCTCGATGCGGGAGCCGCAGTCGGACGTGGCGTACGGGTCGTTGCGCGTCCAGCCGTCGAAGAAGCAGGAGTTCTCGGGGTCGGCGACACAGATGCGGGTGTCGTGCTGCATGTAGTGGACGTAGCGCGCGATGGTGGCGGAGGTGCCGCCGGTACCGGCGGTGGCCACGATCCAGGCCGGCTCGGGGTAGCGCTCCAACTTCAGCTGCTGGTACATCGATTCGGCGATGTTGTTGTTGCCCCGCCAGTCGGTGGCCCGCTCCGCGTAGGTGAACTGGTCCATGTAGTGGCCGCCGGTCTGCGCGGCGAGGGCCGCGGACTCCTCGTACATCTTGCGGGAGTCGTCGACGAAGTGGCACCGGCCGCCGTGGAATTCGATCAGCCGGCACTTCTCGGGGCTGGTGGTGCGGGGCATCACGGCGATGAAGGGCACGCCGATCAGCTTGGCGAAGTACGCCTCGGAGACGGCCGTCGAGCCGCTGGACGCCTCGATCACGGGCTTGCCGGGGCGGATCCAGCCGTTGCACAGGCCGTAGAGGAAGAGCGAGCGGGCGAGCCGGTGCTTGAGGCTGCCGGTGGGGTGGGTCGACTCGTCCTTGAGGTAGAGGTCGATGCCCCACTTCTCCGGGAGCGGGAAGCGCAGCAGGTGGGTGTCGGCGGACCGGTTGGCGTCGGCCTGGACCTTGCGGACGGCCTCCTTCAGCCAGGCGCGGTACGCCGGGTCGCTGCGGTCGACGTCGACGGTCGCCGGGGCGGTGGCCGACGGGTCGGTGGTCGCCGTGCCGGTGACCGACGGGGTGGTGTTCGCCGCGCCCGTGCTGCCCGCACCGTCCGCCGCGCTGTTCTCCGTGGTGCTCATGCGTCGCTCTCCAAGCCGTGGCCACAAGGTCTTCCACTGCCGAAGATAACTCCCTCACCTGCACAAACGTTCACTTTGGGGGTCCATAGGAGTCGCTTGCAGAAGGGCCTCTGGTGCACCCGGCGCGCGCCCGGCACACTGGTCGGAGGAACCGGCACGAAGGGGGCGGAGAGTGATGGCGGAGCCCGAGTTCACCGCGACGGGGGTCCGGATCGAGCGCTGGCCCCGGTCGCTGACCAGGGCGGGCGAGGTCCGGATCGAGGACGGCAGGCTGTCGTTGCTGACCAGCTACGGCAGCGAGATCGACAGCGCACCGGTGGACGCGGTGCGGGCGGGCCGTCCGTGGTTCGCCAAACCGGACGAGACGGTGGCGACGGTGAACGGCACGCGCTACCGCCTGACCATGGACGGGCCGCAGGACCGCGACTCCGGACCGGGGCGCTTCCTCGACGCGCTGAAGAAGGCGGCCGGTCGGCGGGGCGGGAACGTCTGAGACGTGGGTGACCTGCGGCGGGTCGCCGCAAGTTGCGGGCCGGTCACCACTGGTTCACGCTGGAACCACCTCACTGAGGGTTGAGCGGTGGTGACGCTGTGAACCAGCCCGCCGCCGCAGTGCGCAGCGCATGAAAGATCCGATCCTTCGTCTTCTTCCGGACTACTTCGGGGAGTCGCAGCCGTGATCAGCGAGCCCAGCAGGCACTGCACGGTGGAGCTCCAAGCCCTGCCGTCGCGGATCGGTCAGGTCCGCAGAATCGTATCGGCGCATCTGCGCTACTGGCATCTCGACGCCTTGGTGGACCACGCGGCGCTCGGTGTCACCGAGCTCCTCACCAATGTCCACCGGCACGCACAGCCGGACAAGCGGTGCACCGTGGAGATCGAGCTGCTGCTCGACCGCCTCACCGTGTCCGTCCGTGACCACGACCCGCGAATACCGGCCGTCGGCGGTGCGGCGGCGGCCGGGGGCCCCGCCTCCGAGGCCGTCGACGACCTCGCCACCTCGGGCCGTGGACTGGCCATCATCGAGGCGTTCAGCGAGAGCTGGGGCATCCGGACGCACGGGGAGGCCGGCAAGGTCGTCTGGTTCACCCTCCCGGCTCCCGTCCCGGCGGCCGCGGTCCCCTCCCGGTCGCACGCCGTCTACGGCGCCACGACCGAGGGCCCCTTCATCGGCCACACCCGCTACCGGGGATCCCACGGCAGCAGTCTGGACGGAATCGAGTTCGGCACCCCCACGGTGCCGGCCCGCGCCCCGGCCGCCGCCCGGTCGGTCCTCGCGAGCTGAGACGCGGACGGGTGGCCGAGCCGTCTTCGGCGGCGGCTGGGGAGCGCCGTGTATCAGGCCCGATCAGTGGACACCGCGAGCCCGGCAGGATCGGCAGGACACTCCCCGGGGGAGCGGCGTGTGCCGCCCCCGGGACGTCACTCCGTCGCGATCGCCCGCAACACGTCCACGCGTGCGGCCCGGCGGGCCGGCCGCCAGGCGGCCAGGGCGCCCGCCGTCAGCCCGACCAGTGCGACGACGGCGAGCTGCGCGGGCGGTACGGCGAAGGCGAACGCGCTGTCGCTCGCCCCGTCGGACGCCTCGACCAGCACCCACCCGAGGAAGCCGCCCAGGGCCAGCCCACCCGCCGTCCCGAAGGCCGCGACCAGGACGGCCTCCCAGCGGACCATGACCCTCGACTGCCGCCTGGTCTGGCCCACGGCCCGCAGCAGGCCCAGCTCACGGGTGCGTTCGTGGACCGCGAGGGTGAGCGTGTTGGCGATGCCGAGCAGGGCGATCAGCACGGCGAGGGCCAGCAGCGCGTAGACGAGCGTCAGCATCATGTCGATGCCGCTCGCCGAGGAGGCGGCGTACTCGTCCCGGGTCTGCACCTCGGGGTCGCCGTACCGCGCGGCGGTCCTCTCGACGGCCGCCTTGCCCGCGTCGGCGGAGACGCCGTCCGCGAGGCTCACGGCGACGAGGGTGTCGGCGTCCTGCCCGCGGTGCGGGGCCCATGCCTCGCGGGTCAGGACGTAGTCCCCGGCCAGTTCGGACCGCTGGTAGACGGCACGGACCGTGAAGGCGTGCCGGGTGCCGTCGGTGAAGACGACCCGGGTGGTGCCGCCGGGCCGCAGTCCGGACCTCTCCGCCTCCGCCGCGGCGACGGCGATGCCGTCCGTGCCGAGTCCGCCCAGTGAGCCGTCGACGGCGCCCAGGTCGAGGGAACGGGCGAGCGCGGCCGGATCGGTGACGGTCAGGGCGCGGCCCCGGCCGTCGATCTCCGCCACGCCGCGGCCGAGACCGACGGCGCTCTCCACCTCGGGCAGCCGGTCGAGCGCCGGCGCGAGGCGGGGGCTGAGCCCGTTTCCGCCCGCGCCGAACGAGGGGGTGCCGACGGCCAGGTCACCGGCGAAGGACCGCGAGACGGTCTGGTCCATGGTCGCCTTGAGCGAGGCACCGAAGACGGTGAAGAGGGAGACGACGGCGACGCCGATCATCAGCGCGGTCGCGGTGGCGGCGGTCCGTCTCGGGCTGCGCAGCGCGTTGCGCCGGGCGAGCCCGCGGGCGGCCCCGCGCAGCGGCGCCCCGAGGAGCCGCACCGCGTACGACGCGGCCACCGGGCCGAGTACCACGAACGCCGTGAGTGCCAGGACCGCTCCGGTCGCCGCGAGCCACAGCGACGGGGTCCCCAGGACTCCGCCGAGGACCAGGCCCACCG
This sequence comes from Streptomyces sp. NPDC048338, assembly GCF_043201055.1. Lineage (NCBI taxonomy): Bacteria > Bacillati > Actinomycetota > Actinomycetes > Kitasatosporales > Streptomycetaceae > Streptomyces > Streptomyces sp. NPDC048338. Next base: position 295,301 of record NZ_JBICYQ010000011.1, on the reverse strand, counting down.
CCCCGAGCAGCAGCGCCGCTCCGGCCCGAGTCCGCGCCCGGGAGGCACCCGCGTCGTCCACGGCCGTCTCCCGCAGCGCCGCGAGCGGCGCCGTGCGTCCGGCCTTCACGGCGGGCAGCAGGGCGGAGCCGGCGCAGACCAGGACGCCGACCGCGAACGGCAGCGCCATCGAGAGGACGCCGATCACCAACGGGCCCTCGGGGAAAGGGAAGCCGATGGCCGGGAACAGCGCCTGGAGGCCGGCCGCGATGCCGATCCCGCCGGCCAGCCCGGCGGCGGAGGCGGCCAGACCGACCGCCACGGCCTCGGCGAAGGTGGCGCCGACGACCTGCCGCCGGGAGGCGCCGAGGGCGCGCAGCAGCGCGTTCTCCCGGGTCCGCTGGGCGACGACGATCGCGAAGGTGTTGTGGATGGAGAAGACGGAGACGAGGAGCGCGACCCCGCTGAACACCAGCAGGAAGGTGGTGAAGAGGGTCAGGAACCGTCCGGAGATCATCTCCGTGTTCTCCTCGGCCACCCGCTGCCCGGTGACGGCCTCGGCTCCGTCGGGAAGCACCGGGTCCAGGGCGTCGACGAGCTCCTGCTGCGAGGTGCCGGGACCGGCCCGGACGAGGATGTCCGTCGCCTCGCCGGGCTTCGGCATGAGGTACTTCTCGGCGTCCGCGCGGGTCAGGCCGGTGTAGGTGACCTGGGCCATGCCGTCCTCGCCCCCGAAGGTGGCCAGGCCCACCACGGTCACCTTCACCGGGTCGGGGGTGCGCAGCGTCGTCGTGTCGCCCACGGACAGCCCGCCGGCCTCGGCGGCGCCGCGGTTGACCACGACCTCGCCGGACGTCCGCGGCGCGCGGCCCTCGGCCAGGGCGTACGGGTTGAGGACGGGGTCCTCGATCCAGTTGCCCGCGAGGGTGGGCGGGCCCTGGCCGCCGACGGGGTCGCCGTCGGCGCCGACGAGCCGGCCGGCGCCCTCGATGCGAGGGACGGCCGCGGCGACGCCGGGCACCGCGGCGATCCGGTCCGCGAGCGAGGCGGGGACGCGGCTGCGGGTGCCCTGCCCCTCCCCCGCGACCGTGACCACGCCGGTGCTGCGCACGACGGCGTCCGTGCCGGCCCCGGCGGTGCCGAACAGCGAGTCGAAGCTCGCGCGCAGGGTGTCGCCCATGACGAGGGTGCCGGTGAGGAGGGCTACCCCCAGCAGGACGGCGGTGAACGTGCCGGCGAAGCGCCGCCGGTGGGCGCGCAGCCCGGACAGGCTGAGCCGGAGCGAGGTACGGGCGGGGCTCGCGGGGCGGGTGGGGGCGCCGGCCCGGGCAGGGGTCCCGTCGTCGGTGCGATGGGTGCTGCGGCGTGTCGTCACGACCTCGCCTCCTGGGTACGGGTGCCGCCGTCGAAGGCCTTCAGGCGGTCGAGGACCCGCTCGGCGGTGGGTTCCGGCATCCGGTCGACGAGCCGGCCGTCCGCGAGGAAGACCACCTCGTCGGCGTGGGCGGCGGCGACCGGGTCGTGGGTGACCATGACGACCGTACGGGCGGTCCGGCGCACCGCCCGGCCGAGCAGGCGCAGGACCTCCTCGCCCGAACGCGAGTCGAGGTTGCCGGTCGGCTCGTCCGCGAAGACGACGTCCGGCGTGCCGGCGAAGGCGCGGGCGACGGCGACGCGTTGCTGCTGGCCGCCGGAGAGTTCGGCGGGCCGGTGGTGCAGGCGGTCGCGCAGGCCGACGGTGTCGATCAGCACCTCCAGCCACTCCCGGTCGGGGGCGGTGCCGGCCAGGTCCAGGGGGAGCGTGATGTTCTCGGCGACCGTGAGGGTCGGCAGCAGGTTGAACGCCTGGAAGACGAAGCCGACGCGTTCGCGGCGCAGCAGGGTCAGGCGGTGGTCGTCGAGGGTGGAGAGGTCCGTGTCCCCGATGAGGGCCGCACCCGACGTGAGGGTGTCGAGCCCGGCCGCGCAGTGCATGAGGGTCGACTTCCCCGAGCCGGAGGGGCCCATGATCGCGGTGAAGCGTCCGGCCGGGAAGTCGACGCTGACTCCGTCCAGGGCCCTGACCTCGGTGTCTCCGTCGCCGTAGACCTTCACGGCGTCGACGACGCGCGCGGCGGCGCGGGTGGTGTCCGGGACCGGGGTGGTCTCCGTGGAGGCGGACGTGCTCATCGCGTGCGCCCCTCGGACCCGGCGGAGCGGCCGAACTGCTCCTCCAGGACGGTCAGCCGGCGCCAGTACTCGTCCTCGTCGATCTCGCCGGCGGCGAAGCGGCGGCCCAGGAGCGCGATCGGGGACCGCTCGTCGTGGGCCGGGCGGCCCCAGGGGCCCCGGCCTCGGGACGGGCCGATGCGTCCGGTCCGGCGCAGCACGGTGACCACGGTGACGATCACGGCCGCCCAGACGAGGGGGAAGAAGAGGACCCAGGGGCCGGGTCCCGCGTGGGCCAGTGTGTTCATGATCTCTCAGCTCCTCGTGCGTCGTGCCGACTGCGTGTGCCGGTGCTTCGAGACTCGCGCGGGGAGGGGGTCCGGGTCGTCGTACGGCCAGCGGCTCCGCCCGTACGACGCGGGGAGTAGAGGTGGCCGTGACGACTGCTCCCGGTTCTGTACCTACTGGTATGTACACTCGCCGTATGAGTACCTCCGAGCGACTGGTCGAGGCCACCCGCGAGCTGCTCTGGGAGCGCGGCTACGTCGGCACCAGCCCCAGGGCGATCCAGCAGGCCGCCGGGGCCGGGCAGGGCAGCATGTACCACCATTTCGCCGGCAAGCCCGATCTGGCGCTGGCCGCGATCCGGCGGACGGCCGAGGAGATGCGGGGCGCGGCGGAGGCCGTCCTCGGTGGCGGCGGTTCGGCGTACGAGCGCCTGGAGGCCTATCTGCTGCGCGAGCGCCCGGTGCTGAGGGGCTGTCCGCTGGGCCGCCTGACGATGGACCCCGACGTCCTCGCCGACGAGCGGCTGCGGGCCCCGGTCGACGAGACTCTCGACTGGCTGCGCGGCCGGATCGCCGACGTCGTCCGGGAGGGTCTGGCCACCGGGGAGTTGGCGGGTCCGCTCGAACCGGCCGAACTGGCGGCCACCGTCGTGGCGACCGTCCAGGGCGGCTACGTGCTCGCCCGCGCGGCGGGCTCGCCGGCCGCCTTCGACGCGGCGGCGCGGGGACTCCTCAGCCTGCTCGCGCCCCGCGCGACCTGACGGCCGCGCACACGACCCGACCCGCTCCGCCCGACCCGGGGCCCGTCCACCCCGAGAAGTGCCCGCAGGCCCGGAGGAGTACACCGCTCACGGGGCCCGACGCCACCCGCGGCGCCCGGGCGGTCCTCCGTATTGCCTCCCGCCCGAGAGAACCGGAGAGCGCCCGATGCACGCGATGCAGTACGAGATCACCCTGCCCGCCGACCACCCCATGGAGATCATCCGCGAGCGGGTCGCCACCCGGGGCCACCTGCTGGACGACTTCCCGGGGCTCGGGCTCAAGGCGTACCTGATGCGCGAACAGGCGGACGGATCGCCGGTGAACCAGTACGCCCCGTTCTACCTGTGGGTGCGGCCGGAGGGCATGCACGCGTTCCTGTGGGGTCCCGGCTTCCAGGGGATCGTGCGCGACTTCGGCCGTCCGGTGGTGCAGCACTGGGCGGGGCTGGCGTACGGCGAGGGCCCGGCGGCGCCGCACGTCCCGCGGACCGCGACGCGCCGCACGCTCCCCGTGCCGCAGGGCGTCGCGCCGGCCGAGGCGGTCGCCGGGGCGCTGGCACGGCAGGCCCGCGAGGCCCGGGAGGAGGGCGTCGTGGCGAGCGCGGTGGCGGTCGACCCGCGGCACTGGGAGCTGCTCCACTTCACGCTCTGGGCGGCGGACGGAAGGGACGTGCCGGCGGACCGGGGCGACCGCTTCCAGGTGCTCCACCTCTCCGCGCCGGAGCGGTCGGAGCTGCGCGGGTGGCGGCAGGCGTGAACCCGGGCGGGCCTGCGCTGCGGACGGCCCGGCGGGCCGCCGGCGGCGCGGGCCCACCCAGGGCGCCAGGGCCGGTCAGTCCACCGGAACCAGGGTCAGGTAGGCGATGCCGAGCACGTTCCGGTAGCCCTTCAGCCAGCCCGCGCGCTGCCCGTCGACGCGCTCGCGGGTCTCCGTGGCGAGCGGGTGGCCGGGGTTCGCCGCGAGCCAGACCTCGGTGTCGTGGCGGTAGCCGGACTCGAACTCCTCCCACTCCTCGCGGCTCGCCGTCTCGATCCAGGCGGGGCGGAAGCCCGCCTCGATCGCCAGGTCCACGAGCGGACCGAGGAGGAGGTGGTCGTCGGGGCGGGCGCCGGGCCACATCCCGGCGAGCTCCTCGTCGGTCGGGGTGCGCTCCCAGAACCCCTCGCCGAGCACGACCCGGCCGCCGGGACGGACGAGGCGGCGCAGTTCGCGGAGGGCCGCCGCGGGATCGTGCGGGAGGTCGGGGTCGCACAGGGCCTGGCTGGAACCGAGGCAGAGGATCGCGTCGACCGGTCCCCGCGTGGTGCCGAGCGCCGACTCCTCGACGAACTCGACGCGATCGGCCAGCCCCTTCTCCTCGGCGAGGAGCCGGCCCCGGGCCAGGTCCTCGGCGTTGATGTCGATGCCGACACCGCTCGCTTCGGGCGCGGCCTCCAGCACCCGCATCAGCAACTCGCCCCAGCCGCTGCCGATGTCGAGGACGGTCGCGGGCGAGGCGGCGGCGATCCGCTCGATCATGCGGACGGCGCGGTCCTCGGAGAGCGGGCCGTGGAAGGTCAGGTTGCCGAGACGCGGCGGAAGATCAAGATCGGTCATAGGGTCGGACGGTACGCCGTGCGCGCCCCGCCGACCAGCGAATTCGACCTGCCCGAGGCTCGCCCGCCGACGGAACGGGGCATTCGATCCGGTTCGGGCGCGGCACCGTTCGCGAGAATCCGGACACCGCGCCGACGGCTCGGATCGACGCGAAGGCCGACCTGCTGCCCGACGGCCGCCCGGCAACCGCTCTCGTGGGCTTGAGTCTCCGGCAGGGGGAGACCGGAAGGTGGGGACATGAACGGCCACACGCTCTACTCGATCGGCGAGCTGGCGCGGCGAACGGGCACCGCGGTCAAGACCGTCCGCTTCTATTCCGACGCCGGGCTCGTGCCGCCCACCGACCGCAGCCCGGCCGGGTACCGCCTCTACGACGACGAGGCCGTCGCCCGGCTCGACCTCGTACGAACCCTGCGCGACCTGGGAGTGGACCTCGCGACCGTCCGGAAGGTCCTGGACGAGGAACGCACGCCGGCGGAGGTCGCCGCGGCGCACGCGGAGGCCTTGGCCGTGGAGATCCGCGTCCTGCGACTGCGACACGCGGTGCTGACCGCTGTGGCGAAGCGCGGGGCCACACTGGAGGAGACACATCTGATGCACCGGCTGGCCAAACTCTCCGCAACCGAACGCCGACGGCTGGTCGGCGACTTCCTCGACTCCGCCTTCGAGGGCGTGGGCACCGGCCCCGCGTTCGCGGGGGTCGTGCGCTCGATGACTCCGGAACTGCCGGACGACCCCACCACCGAACAGGTCGAGGCCTGGGTGGAACTGGCCGAGCTGTCGCAGGACCCGGACTTCCGCGCCCATGTGCGCCACCTGGCCGAGGACCGGGCGGCCGACGCTCAGGCCGGCCCGCCCTCGCCGCACGACGACGTGGCCGCGATCGTCCGCGACGAGATCGCCCCGGCCGTGGCGGCCGGCATCGATCCGGTCTCGCCCGGGGCCGAGCCGCGCGTCTCGGCCCTCCTGACCCGCTGCGCGCACCTCCTCGGCCCCATCGACGACGGCACCGGCCGCCGGCAGCGGCTCCTGACCCGGCTGGAGGGCCTGAACGACCCGCGCCGGGAGCGGTACCTCGCGCTGCTCGCGGTGGTCAACGACTGGCCCGCCCCGGAGAGCCTCCGGCCGGTGCTCGGCTGGTCGATCGACGCGCTGCGGGCACGGCCGGAGGGCTGACGGGCCGCCGGCGGGCGCGTGTCACCGGGTACGGCCGCGGGCTCCGGCTCCCCCGGCCGGCCCTCGGCCCGGCGGAACGGTCCAGGGGCGGGCCGGCGCGGCCGACCGGCGGCTCGCTCGCCGGTCGTCAGCTCGACCTGGGGGCGGGGTGCAGCAGCATGCGCGGGAACAGCGCCTGGACCAGGGCCACGGTGCTGAGGGCGAACATCACCACGCCCAGGGGGACATGGAGCCCGGGCACGTGGGCGACGCCGAGTGCCACTTGCGCCGAGGCGAGCAGGAGGAAGCCCGTGGAGTACAGGACGGGGCGGGGGGAACCACCGCCGAGGCGCCACGCCAGCACGGCGGCGAGGACGTACAGCATGCAGGCGGCGTACATGACCCGCGAGCCGATGTCGTGGAGGAGGTAGCCGTGGGAGGAGGTCAGGAGCGCTCCGGCGGTGGACGCCTGGAAGAAGAGGGTCAGGGTCTGCAGGCCGACCGCGGCCCTGAGGAACGCGGCGGTGCGGGGGGCGGTCGACGGCTGTCTGTTCACGGTGGTCTCCTCCGTTGGCCCTGATGGCCCGGCATGAGGCCGGGTCATCCACTCGTACACAGGACGCCTCGGGGGCACGTCCTGTGACATCTCCCGGCCCGCGAATGGAGAGATGTGGATCACATCCGCTCAGGGCGTGGGGAGCGCGGGCGCCTGGACGAACGGTTCGTCGGAGACACGTTCCCCGGACGGGTTCGGGGTGAGGACGGCCTCCACCGGCTCCAGCACGCCCCGTCCGGCCCCCGAGGGTCAGGACCGAGGTCGTCCCAGGGCCGCCAGCGGGTCGTCCAGGACGGGCTGCCAGGCCAACTCCGCCGCACCGACCAGGCTGTTGTGGTCGAGGGTGCAGGGCAGGATCGGTACGCCGCCGCTGCGGCCCCACAGGCTGCGGTCGGCGACCACCGCGCGCAGGCGGCTGGGGTCGGCGTCGAGGAGTTCGCGGTGCAGGCCGCCGAGGATGATGCGGTCCGGGTTGAGGATGTTCACCAGACCTGCCAGGCCCAGGCCCAGACGGTCGATCAGCTCCTCGGTGGCCGCCCGGACCCCGGGGTCGTGGGGACTCGTCCGAAGCAGGTCGCGGGCCTGCTGGAGCAGGGAGACCTCCGGGCCCGGGGCGCGCCCCGCGACCGTCAGGAAGGCCAGCGGGTCGGTCTCGACGTCGAGGCATCCGCGGCTGCCGCAGTGGCAGGGACGGCCCTCGGGGTTGACGGTGAGGTGGCCGACCTCCAGAGCGAGGCCCGAACTTCCCGTGTGCAGACGCCCGTCGAGCACGAGTGCGCCGCCGACGCCGCGGTGACCGGTCGCGACGCACAGGAGGTCCTTCGCGCCCCGGCCCGCGCCGTGGCGGTGTTCGGCGAGGGCGGCGAGGTTGACGTCGTTGCCCGTGAAGGACGGCCCTTCGATGCCGGCGGCGCGGACGCGTTCGGCGAAGATCTGCCGGACCGGGGCGCCGGCGGGCCAGGCGAGGTGGAGGGGGTTGAGCGCCGTGCCCTCCGGTTCGGCGACGGCGGAGGGCGCCGCCAGCCCGGCGCCGACACAGCGGCGGCCGCTCGCCGCCAGGAGTTCGGCGCCGGCGTCCACGACCGCGCCGAGGACCTGCGCAGGGTCGGCGGAGACGGTGACGCAGCCCGGCGCAGTGGCGACGAGGGTGCCGCCGAGGCCGACGAGCGCGGCCCGGAAGCCGTCGGCGTGGACCTGCGCGGCAAGGACGACGGGGCCCTTCTCGTCCACGGCGAGCCGGTGCGAGGGGCGGCCCTGCGACCCGGCGGCGGCGCCGGGGTTGGAGTCGACGCGGATGAGGCCGAGCGCCTCCAGCTCGGCGGCGACGGCGCCGGCGGTGGCCCGGGTGACCCCGAGCTCGGCGGTGAGCACGGCACGGGTGGGCGCCCGGCCGGTGTGCACCAGTTCCAGCGCGGGTCCGAGCGCGCTGCGCCCCCTGTCCAGACGTGTCCGCGTCGTCGTCGCCTTGCCGTTCATGGGGGCGAGTCTCCCATGATCGGGCGGCCCCTCGATCCCGCCGGGTCCGGGCCGGCCGGGGCGGTGGCGGAAACGCGACGCAGCGCCGGACGGCCTCCGCATCCCGCCCCCTCGCCTCCTCGGTTGAATTCCGGACCCGTACACCCCTATCCTGAGTTTGTGCCGCTACTAAACAAAGTACGGACGGCCGCACCGGGGGGCCTCGGCGGAGACACCGCCTCTCCCTCCCTGTCCCGCCTCCGCTCCGCCCTGACCCTGTTCTTCGCCCTCGACGGCTTCCTGTTCGCCGGCTGGGTGGTCCGGATCCCCGCCATCAAGCAGCAGACCGGTTCCTCCGCGGGCGACCTCGGGCTCGCACTGCTGGGCGTCTCGGCCGGCGCCGTGGTGACGATGACGCTCACCGGACGGCTCTGCCGGCGCTACGGCAGCCACGCCGTCACCGTCGCGACCGCCGTCCTGCTCTCCCTCTCGATCGCCCTGCCCGCCCTCACCCGTTCACCGCTCTCCCTGGGGCTCGTCCTGCTGGTGTTCGGGTCGGCGTACGGCGGCATCAACGTCGCGATGAACAGCGCCGCCGTCGACCTCGTCGCGGCGCTGCGCCGGCCGGTGATGCCCAGCTTCCACGCGGCGTTCAGCCTCGGCGGCATGCTCGGCGCCGGACTCGGCGGGCTCGTCGCCGGCAGCCTCTCCCCCGCGACCCACCTGCTCGGCCTGACCGTCCTCGGTCTGCTCCTGACGGCCGCCGCCGGTCCCGTACTGCTCCGGGAGCCGTCCCCCGCCCTCCCGGAGACGGTCCCCGCCGCCGACCGGCCCCGGGACGGAACCGGCAGGACCGGCGCCCGCGGCGCGGTCGTCGTCTTCGGCGTGATCGCGCTGTGCACGGCGTACGGCGAGGGCGCGCTGGCCGACTGGGGCGCACTCCACCTGGAGCAGGACCTCCACGCGCACCCGGGCGTGGCCGCCGCCGGCTACGCGCTCTTCGCCCTGACGATGACGGCCGGCCGGCTCTCGGGCACGGCGCTGCTGGAGCGCCTCGGCCAGACCCGCACCCTGGTCGCGGGCGGGACGACGGCCGCCGCCGGCATGCTGCCGGCCGCACTCGCCCCGAACGTCTGGGTCGCCCTGCTCGGCTTCGCGGTGACCGGCCTCGGCCTCGCCAACATCTTCCCGGTCGCCGTGGCGCGCGCGGGCGCGCTCGCCGGTCCGAGCGGGGTGGCCGCCGCCTCCACGCTCGGCTACGGCGGCATGCTGCTCGGCCCGCCGTCCATCGGCTTCCTCGCGGACTGGTTCTCGCTCCCCGTGGCCCTGACCACCGTGGCCGCACTGGCGGCCGGCGCCGCCGTGATCGGGTACGCGGCCCGCAACACCCGGGCTCCCGAGGCGGATTGACCTCGCCTCTCCGCCGCGGGGCAGGGTCCGCCGCACAGCGGCGGAGCGAGCCCCCGGGCCGGCTCCGGACACGAAGAAGCCGGCTCCGGACGCGAAGGGGCCTCCCCGGCCGGCACGCGGACCTCCCCGCGCCCGTCCGGGCGCCGGCAGAATGACGGCTCATGGACAGCGCGGAGATCATGCAGCCGGCCGAGCACATCGACGCCCTGGAGGCCGCGGGCCGCCTGCTGGCCGACGTGGCGGCGGAGGCCGGGCCCGACGCCGAGGTGCGCACCTGCCCCGGTTGGCGGGTGCGGGACCTGCTGCGGCACACGTCGATGGTGCACCGCTGGGCCACGGCGTTCGTGGCCGAGGGCCGCACCGCGTACCACCCCGACGGCGGCGAGCCCGCGCTGGACGGCGAGGAGCTGCTCGCGCACTACCGCGAGGGCCACGCGCTGCTCGTCGCCGCCCTTCGGGCGGCTCCGGCCGACCTGGAGTGCTGGACCTTCCTGCCCGCGCCCTCGCCGCTCGCGTTCTGGGCCCGCAGGCAGGCCCACGAGACGACGATCCACCGGGCGGACGCCGAGTCCGCCCTGCCGGCCGGGCTCCCCGGTGCGGTCGACCCGCTGCCTGCCGTGGACGGGATCGACGAGCTGCTGCGCGCCTTCCACGGCCGCGCCCGCAGCCGGGTGCGTACGACCGAGCCGCGGACCCTGCGCGTACGGGCCACGGACACCGGTGACGTGTGGACGTCACTGCTGTCGACGGAGGCGCCGCGGACCGAGCGGACCGGGGAGGGCGTGGCGGACTGCGAACTCAGCGGCCCGGCCGACCGGCTGCTGCTGATGCTCTGGAACCGGCTGCCCGCGTCGGCCGTGTCGGTGACCGGCGACGCCTCGCTCGTACGGCTGTGGCGGGAGAAGTCCGCCGTCACCTGGTCGTAGGGCGTGGAGGCGGCGGCGCCGGAACGGCCGTCGTCGCGGGCCCGGGAAGACCGCCCGGACAGGACCCGGCCGGCCGGACCCCGAACCTCAGCCGGTCTCCTCCAGCATCCGGGTCAGGACCTCGCGCTGGACGGGCAGCACCTCCGCGTGCCGCTCCCGGCCCGCGTCCGTCAGCTGGACCCGCACGCCGCGGCGGTCCTCCGGGCACATGGCGCGGACGACGAGCCCGTCCTTCTCCAGGCGGGCGATGAGCCGGGACAGGGCGCTCTGGCTGAGGTGGACGCGCCCGGCCAGTTCCTGGACGCGGCAGGCCAGGTCGCCGTCCGCCGAGGCGCGCTCGGCGAGCACGTCGAGGACCTCGAAGTCGCTGGCGCCGAGTCCGTGCGGGTGCAGGGCCCGGTCGAGTTCGCACGTGGTCCGTGCGTGCAACGCGAGGACGTCCCGCCACTCCTGTACGAGTGCGCGCTCGGACTTGTTCGCTCCCATGACCGCACGTTAGCAGAGAAGACGCCTTTTGTTGCATCGGAATTAAATGCGTTTGCATTCAATGCACGCGCATGTACCGTGCTGCTCATGACCACTCCGCTCACCGCCTCCCCGCCGCAGGAACGTTGGAGCCCCCGCCTCTGGGGCACCCTGCTGGTGTTCTGCGCCGCGATGTTCCTCGACGCCCTCGACGTCTCCATGGTCGGCGTCGCCCTCCCGTCGATCGCCACCGATCTCGGCCTGTCCACCGCCACGCTGCAGTGGATCGTCAGCGGCTACATCCTGGGATACGGCGGCCTGCTGCTCCTCGGCGGCCGCGCCGCCGACCTGCTCGGCCGCCGCCGGGTCTTCCTGATCGCGCTGGCCGTCTTCGCCCTCGCCTCACTGCTCGGCGGACTCGTCGACTCCGGCCCCCTCCTGATCGCCAGCCGCTTCATCAAGGGCCTGAGCGCCGCGTTCACCGCGCCCGCCGGCCTGTCGATCATCACGACGACGTTCAAGGAGGGCCCGCAGCGCAACCGCGCCCTGTCCATCTACACCACCTGCGCCGCGACCGGCTTCTCGATGGGCCTCGTCCTCTCCGGCCTGCTCACCGAGCTCAGCTGGCGCTGGACGATGCTGCTGCCCGCGCCGATCGCCCTGGTCGCCCTCGCCTTCGCCGTCCGCCTGATCCCGCACAGTGCCCGCGAGCGCGGCCACGGCGGCTACGACCTGCCCGGCGCCGTCACGGGCACGGCCGCGATGCTGCTGCTGGTCTTCACCGTCGTCCAGGCACCCGAGGCGGGCTGGGCGTCCGCCCGCACGCTGCTGTCGTTCCTGGCGACCGGCGTCCTGCTGGCGGCCTTCGTCGCCATCGAGCGGCGCAGTCCCGGACCGCTCGTGCGACTCGGGGTGCTGCGGTCGGGTTCGCAGGTGCGGGCGCAGCTCGGCGCCGCCGCCTTCTTCGGCTCGTACGTCGCCTTCCAGTTCATCGTGACCCAGTACATGCAGTCGCTGCTCGGCTGGTCGGCCCTGCAGACGGCACTGGCCTTCCTGCCGGCGGGCGCCCTGGTGGCCCTGTCGTCCACGAAGATCGGCGCGGTGGTGGACCGCTTCGGTACGCCCCGGGTGATCGCGACCGGCTTCACCCTGCTCGTCGTCGCCTACGCCCTCTTCCTGCGGATCTCGCTCACCCCGCAGTACGCGGCCGTCGTCCTGCCCTCGATGCTGCTGCTCGGCTCCGCCTGCGCCCTGGTGTTCCCGTCCCTCAACATCCAGGCCACGAACGGTGTGGAGGACCACGAGCAGGGCATGGTCTCCGGCCTGCTCAACACCTCCATCCAGGTCGGCGGCGCCGTGTTCCTGGCCGTGATCACGGCCGTCATCACGGCGAACGGCGGCGAGGCCGGCTCCGCGCGGGACCCGCAGGCCGTCCTCGACGGCTTCCGTCCCGGCCTGGCCGTCGTCACGGTCATCGCCCTGGCCGGCCTGCTGATCACGCTGCCCGGGCTGCGCACCCGCCGGGTGCGGGACTCGCGAGTGGTGGCGGGCTCCGCCCCGGCGCCGACCGCGCCCGGGCAGTCGGCCCCGGAGCAGGCCCGCCCGGGGAAGGCGGCCCAGGAGAAGACGCCCCCGGAGCCGGTCGCGGTCCGCGACTGACCCCGGGTGACGGGGGGGGCGGCGCGGGCGCCCCGGGTCCTGACGCCGGGACCCGCGCGCCGTCGCGTCCCCCGCCGTCGCCTCCCCCGCGCCGTCGCCTCCCACGGCGGGGGCCCGGGCCGTCCCCGGCGGTGACACCGGGTGGGCCGGACGGGACTCAGCCCAGCCAGCCGGGCCGGACGAGCCCCGACTCGTACGCCAGCACGACGAGTTGGGCCCGGTCCCGCGCTCCGAGTTTCACCATCGTGCGGCTCACGTGGGTCTTGGCGGTCAGGGGGCTGACGACCAGGCGCCGGGCGATCTCCTCGTTCGACAGGCCGATGCCGACGAGGGCCATCACCTCCCGCTCGCGCTCGGTCAGTTCGTCCAGTCCGACGGCCCCGGCGGGCTCCTTGGACCGGGCGGCGAACTCCTCGATCAGCCGTCGGGTGACCCCGGGCGACAGCAGCGCGTCGCCGTCGACGACCGCACGTACGGCCCGCAGCAGCTCCTCGGGTTCGGTGTCCTTGACGAGGAAGCCGGACGCGCCGGAGCGGATGGCCTCGAAGACGTACTCGTCGAGCTCGAAGGTGGTCAGCATGACCACCTTGACGGCGGCGAGCTCCGGGTCGCCGGTGATCCGGCGGGTGGCCGCCAGGCCGTCGAGGAGCGGCATCCGGATGTCCATCAGGACCACGTCCGGGCGCAGTTCGCGGGCCCGCGCCACCGCCTCTCCGCCGTCGGCGGCCTCACCCGCCACCCGGATGTCCGGCTGGGCGTCCAGCAGCGCGCGGAACCCTGCCCGTACGAGCGACTGGTCGTCGGCGAGCAGGACGCTGATCACGAGGTCTCCTCAGGGCGTACGGGGAGGACGGCACGCACCCGGAAGCCGCCGTCCGGGCGGGTGCCCGCCTCGATCGTGCCACCGAGGGCCGCGGCCCGCTCCCGCATTCCGGCGAGCCCGTTGCCGCTCCCTCCCGCGTCGCCACCGGTGGCGGGCCCCTCGTCGTCGATCCGCAGCTCCAGCGTCCCGGGGGTGTGGCCGATCACGACCCTGGCGGTACGGGAACCCGAGTGCCGGACCACGTTGGTGAGCGCCTCCTGCACGATGCGGAAGGCGGCGAGGTCGGTGCCGGGCGGCAGCGGCACCGGGTCCCCCTCGGTCGCGGTCTCCACGGTCAGCCCGGTGGACGCGGCCTGCGCGACGAGTTCGGGCAGCCGGTCGAGGCCGGGCGCGGGGGCGCGGGGCGCGTCCCCGGGGGTGCGCAGGGTGGCGAGGACCTGACGTACCTCTCCCAGCGCCTCCTTGCTGGCCGCCTTGATGGTGGTGAGGGCGGTGCGGGCCTGTTCGGGGTCGCTGTCGAGGAGGGCGAGACCGACGCCCGCCTGGACGTTGATGACGGAGATCGAGTGGGCGAGGACGTCGTGCAGTTCACGGGCGATCCGCAGGCGCTCCTCGTCGGCCCGGCGGCTTTCGGCGGCGGCGCGTTCGGCGCGCTGCTGGGCCCACTGCTCACGGCGGACCCGGACCAGTTCGGAGGCGGCGAGGACGGCCACGACGAAGGCGGCGACGGGGATCTCCTGACCCCACGGGCCGGGGCCGTCACCGGCCGGCGGGAGATGGCGGTAGAGCCAGTGGGAGACCAGGAGATGGCCGGCCCACAGCAGCCCGAGAGCCCACCAGGCCGCGCGCCGGTGGCCGTGCACGATCGCGGCGTAGCAGGCGACGGCGACGGTGAGGAAGACCGGTCCGTAGGCGTATCCGGCGGCGAAGTAGGCCAGCGTCAGCGCGGCGACCCCGAAGACCACCGGCACCGGACGGCGGTGACGCCACAGGAGGAGCGCGGACCCGGTCAGCAGCAGCACGCGGCCGAGGGCGTCGAGCGCCTCCCGGTCGGGCTGGTTCCGCGCCGCGAAGCCGGAGCCGATGAGGACGAAGGCGGCGAGGAGGACGGTGGAGAGCCAGGGCAGGGCGCCGCCCGGCTCGCGCTCGGCCCAGCGCCAGGCGCGCGGCGGTCCGCCCCGGCCGTGTGGGCCGCAGGGCGGACCGCCGCGCGCGCCTCGGTCAGGGCCGGGTGTCGGCTGTGGGTCCATGCCCGCCACGCTAGACGCGCGGCGGCGGCGCGGGCGTCACCCGGACGTGGTGATCACGCCTACTCCCGCGGGAGTAGACCGTACGGCCGGGGGCCCCTCGGAGACGCGCCCACTCGGCAGGTCGCGGGCGGCAGGGCGAGGACGGCGGCACGGTGCGACCGTCCCGTCCGGGTCGGGTCGGTCAGCCCGGCCGGCTCGGTCAGCCCGGCCGGGTGGGGTCGGTCACCCGCCCCTCGGTCACCCGCCCCTCGGTCGCCCCCGCCCCCGCCCCCGCCCTGTGCGTCACGTGCCGGGCGCCAGGCCGATGGCGCGGCCGAGGCGGCCGGCCGCCTCGTCGAAGAACGCCTGGCGCTCCTCGACGATCCGGTTGAACTGGCCGAACAGCTCGAAGGAGATCAGACCGAAGAGCTGCGACCAGGCGGCGACGAGGGCGACCGCGACGGCGGGCGGCAGGTCGGGGGCGACGTCGGCGGTCAGCCGTTCCGCCTCCGGGCGCAGCTCCTCGGTCAGCGGGGGCGGGGTGATCGCGTCCGCGGCGAGGGCGTCGCGGGCGAGGCCGATCAGGACGAGGCCGACGCGCGAGGCCGGGCCGATGGTGTCCTGGGGCGCGCTGTAGCCGGGTACCGGGGAGCCGTAGATCAGGGCGTACTCGTGGGGACGGGCGAGGGCCCAGGCGCGGACCGCCCGGCAGACGGCGGTCCAGCGGGCGAGGTGGCCGCTCGGGCCGTCGGCGGCACAGGCCCGTTCCGCGGCGGCGCCCACGGAGTCGTAGGCGTCGACGATGAGCGCCGTGAGGAGGTCGTCACGGCTGGGGAAGTACCGGTAGAGCGCCGAGGACACCATGCCGAGCTCCCGGGCGACGGCGCGCAGCGAGAGCCTGGCGGCGCCCTCGGCCGCGAGCTGGGCGCGGGCCTCGTCCTTGATGGCGGCGGTGATCTCGATGCGGGCGCGGGCGCGGGCTCCCTGGACGCTGGTCATGGGAGCAGTGTGCCACGTTTCGGAGCACCGCACTAAAACAAGAGCAGTGCTCTTGCGCAGGCGGCGCCGAAGAGGCAGACTGTTCTCAAGCGAGAGCAGTGCTCACAAAACAGAGCGGTGCTCGACAGTTCACTTCCGAGGAGTCCCGATGTCGTCGCAGCCGTACTACCTCCAGGGCAGCCCGCTCGCCATCCGCCTCAACAGCGTCATCGGCTGGCTCGCCCGGCACGGCGTCAGCCTCCTCGGCTCGGCCGAGCTGTCCGTGAAGGGCCGCAAGAGCGGCCGGATGCAGCGCATCCCCGTCAACCCGCACAAGCACGGGGGCGAGCAGTACCTGGTCTCGGCGCGCGGTCACTCCCAGTGGGTGCGCAACATGCGCGCCGCGGGCGGCGGTGAACTGCGGATCGGCCGCAAGGTCCGCACCTTCACGGCGGTCGAACTGCCGGACGCGGAGAAGCTCCTGGTGCTCCGCACCTACCTGGAGCGCTGGGGATGGGAGGTCAACCAGTACTTCCAGGGCGTGACCGCCAAGTCGACCGACGAGGAGATCCTGGCCGCCGCCCCCGACCACCCGGTCTTCCGCATCTCGACGACGTCGTGAGCGGGCACGCGAGCCGCCCGTCGGCCGCCGCGCCCCCCGGAGGGGTACGCGGGACCGACGGGACGGAACGCATCGCTCAGAGGTCTTCCGGTGACTCCGGCGCGGTGTCCCGCGCGGCGTCGGTGCCCGTGGACGCCGGGTCGGCCGCACGGTCGCCCCGTACGGCCGCGGAATCCTCGTCCGTACCGGCCCGGGCGCGGGGGGTGACCCCGCGGGGCGCGGTGCCGCCCGTGGCCGCCATCCGGCGGTCCAGCACGTCGAGGGCCCGTCGCGCCATCCCGTTCGACCGCACCAGTCCGCCCAGCGAGGTGACACCCCGGGTGATGTCCGCGAAGGCGTTCCACGCGGGCCGCAGACCGGTGAGGGTCGCGTGCAGCAGGCCCGGGCTGCGCTCGAACAGGGCCAGCATCCGCCGGCCCACCGCCATCTCGACACCGAGGCCGGCCTTGATCGCGAAGGCGTAGTTCAGCGCCTGCCGGCGGGCGTCCACGGCGTCGGTCGCCTCGGCGATCCGCACCGCCCACTCGCCCGCGAGACGACCCGACCGCAGTGCGAACGAGATGCCCTCCCGGGTCCAGGGCTCCAGCAGGCCCGCCGCGTCGCCGCAGACCAGCACGCGCCCGCGCGAGAGCGGCGAGTCGTCGCTCCGGCAGCGGGTCAGATGGCCGGACGAGATCGACGGCTCGAAGCCCGCGAGCCCGAGCCGGGCGACGAAGTCCTCCAGGTACCGCTTGGTGGCCGCGCCCTCGCCCCGCGCCGAGATGACGCCCACCGTGAGCGTGTCGCCCTTGGGGAACACCCAACCGTAACTTCCGGGCATCGGGCCCCAGTCGATCAGGACCCGGCCCTTCCAGTCCTCCGCCACCGACGGCGGCACCGGGATCTCCACCTCCAGGCCGAGGTCCACCTGGTCGAGCTTGACCCCGACGTGCGCCCCTATGCGGCCGGCGCTGCCGTCCGCGCCGACGACCGCCCGGGCGAGCACCGTCTCGCCGTCGGCCAGGACGACGGCGACGGTCCGCCGGTCCGGCACGGACGGGCCGTGCTGCTCCACCCGCGACACCGTGACACCGGTGCGCAGCTCCGCGCCCGCCTTCTGCGCCTGCTCGACCAGACCGGCGTCGAACTCCGGCCGGTTGATGAGCCCGAACAGCATCCGGCGGGAGCGCCGGGTCCGGGCGAACCGGCCGTTCAGGGAGAAGGTGACGGCGTGCACCCGGTCCTGGAGCGGCAGTTCGAAGCCGGGCGGCAGCGCGTCGCGCGACGGCCCGATGATGCCGCCGCCACAGGTCTTGTAGCGCGGCAGTTCGGCCTTCTCCAGGAGCAGCACCCGACGGCCGGCGACCGCCGCCGCGTACGCCGCCGACGCGCCCGCGGGCCCCGCCCCCACCACGACCACGTCCCAGACGGCGGCCGGCTCCTCCGGGGCCGCTGCCCCGGCCCCGATCTCCGCCGCCTCCGCGCGTACCTCTTCGGCGTCTGCGTTCTCGCTGCTCACGATGTGCTTCTGCTCCTGATCCGGCCGGTCGTCCCTGCTCTCCCCCGCATCCTACGGCGCGATCTTCGGCGACCCGCGCCGTAGGATCGGTCGTGCGTTCGCCGTACAACACTCATACGGCTACGTCCCTCTTAACGTCGCACCCACCAGGAGCGTGCCCATGACCGCGAATCCGATCGCCGAGACCATCGCCGACCTCATGCCCCGCGCCCAGGCGGAGCTCGCGGAGCTGGTGGCGTTCGAGTCGGTCGCGGACGAGGCCGTGGCCCCGCGGAGCGAGTGCGAGGCGGCGGCGAACTGGGTGGCCGACGCCCTGCGCGCCGAGGACTTCCAGGACGTCGCGCTGCTCGACACCCCCGACGGCTCGCAGTCGGTGTACGGCGTACTGCCCGGCCCGGCCGGCGCCCCGACCGTCCTCCTCTACGCGCACTACGACGTGCAGCCGAAGCTGGACGAGTCGGCGTGGATCACCCCGCCCTTCCGGCTCACGGAGCGCGACGGCCGCTGGTACGGGCGCGGCGCCGCCGACTGCAAGGGCGGCTTCATCATGCACCTGCTGGCGCTGCGCGCGCTCAAGGCGAACGGCGGGGTGCCCGTCACGGTCAAGGTGATCGTGGAGGGCTCCGAGGAGCAGGGCACCGGCGGCCTGGAGCGCTACGCCGAGGCGCACCCCGAGCTGCTGACCTCCGACGCCATCGTCATCGGTGACACCGGCAACTTCCGCGTGGGCCTGCCGACCGTGACGGCGACCCTGCGCGGTATGACGATGATCCGCGTCCGGATCGACACCCTGGAGGGCAACCTGCACTCCGGTCAGTTCGGCGGCGCCGCGCCCGACGCGCTGGCCGCGCTGATCCGGGTCCTGGACTCGCTGCGGGCGGCGGACGGCTCGACCGTCATCGACGGGCTGCCGGCGGACGCGGTGTGGGACGGACTGCAGTACCCGGAGGAGGACTTCCGCAAGGACGCCAAGGTCCTGGAGGGGGTCGGGCTGCCGGGCGACGGCACGGTCGCCGACCGCATCTGGGCCCGGCCCGCCGTCACCGTCATCGGCATCGACTGCCACCCGGTGGCCGGCGCGACCCCGTCCATCCCGTCGACGGCCCGCGCGCAGATCAGCCTGCGGGTGCCGCCCGGCCAGGACGCCGGCGAGGCGACGAAGCTGCTGTACGCGCACATCGAGAAGCACACGCCGTGGAACGCGCGGGTCTCCTTCGAGCAGGTCGGCCAGGGCCAGGCGTTCCGTGCGGACGTGGCCAGCCCGGCGTACACCTCGATGGCGGAGGCCATGCGGATCGCCTACCCGGGCGAGGAGATGCAGAGCGCGGGCATGGGCGGCTCGATCCCGCTGTGCAACACGCTCGCGACGCTCTACCCGGAGGCGGAGATCCTGCTCATCGGCCTGAGCGAGCCGGAGGCGCAGATCCACGCGGTGAACGAGTCGGTCTCGCCGGAGGAGCTGGAGCGGCTGTCGGTGGCGGAGGCGCACTTCCTGGTGAACTACGCCCGCTCGAAGCAGGGTTAAGCGCTCGGCGGAGCTCGCCGAGAGCGTACTTCCGTGCGGCGGACGTGGGGGCCTGCCTACGTTCGCCGCATGGACTTCCTCGGCATCACCCCGCGCCTGCACATGCTCCGCTTCTCCATCGGCCAGGCCTATCTGTGGCAGGACGAGGAGAAGCTGACCCTGATCGACGCCGGCTGGACGGGCGCGGCGCCCGAGATCGAGGCGGCACTCCGCGGGGCCGGCCTCGACCCCGCCCGCCTGCGCCGGATCGTCCTCACCCACGGCCACCGCGACCACGTCGGCTCGGCCGGCGAACTCGCGGACCGTCTCGGGGCGGAGATCCTCGCCCACCGCCTCGACGCCCCCGTGATCCGCGGCGAGGCGCCGGTCCCCGAACCGACGCTCCTGGACTGGGAGATCCCCCTCCACGCGCACGGCCTCACCGTCCCCGAGGCGCCTCCGACCCGCGTCGACCGGGAGCTGGAGGACGGCGACGTCCTGGACTTCGGCGGCGGAGCCGTGGTCGTGCACGCCCCGGGCCACACGGACGGCTCGATCGCGATCCATCTCCCCCGCCACGACGTGCTGTTCACCGGCGACACGGTGGCCTCCGTGCAGGGCGTGACCTTCGGGGTGTTCCATGTGGACCGCGAGCGGGCCATGGCCTCGATGCGACGGCTGTCCGCACTGAAGCCGTCGGTCATCTGCTGCGGCCACGGAGACCCGGTGACCGAGGACGCGGCGGCGCAGTTGGCGGCGGCGGGCTAGATCCAGTCCGGGCGGTCCTCCCGGGCCTGGACCTGGGCCGCGGGGCGCCCCGCCCGTATGACCGGCGGGCCGTCCCCGGAGCGGGGCCCGGGGGCGGCCCGCCGGCCGGCGCGCGGGAGCGGGGCCGTGGTCAGCCGACCGGGACACCCGCCTCCAGGTTGAGGACGGTGCCGCGCTCCCGGGCACGCAGGGCCCAGCGGAGCCGGCGGTAGCGGACCGGCGGCAGCAGGTCGGCCGCCTCCTCCTCGGTGACGAAGCGCCAGCCGCGCAGTTCGGCACCGGGCAGCAGGAGGCGTCCGGCCTCGGCGGCGGGGAGGCGGCCCCCGTCGAAGAGCAGGCGCAGGCCGCCGTATCCGGGCGGCTGGGGCCGTTCCCAGTCGACGAGCAACAGGCGTGGTACGGCGTCGAGTTCCAGCCCTATCTCCTCGGCGACCTCACGCATGCCGGCGCGGGCGGGCGGCTCGCCGCGCTCGACGACTCCACCGGGAAACTCCCAGCCCGGCTTGTAGGTGGGGTCGACGAGCAGGAAGCGGTCGTGCTCGTCGAAGAGCAGGACGCCGGCCGCCAGCGTCTCGCCGGTCGGCTCGGGGGTCTGGACGATCCCACAGGGAGCCGCGGCACCCGCCCGGACGGCGTCGGCGACGACCCGGGCGGTCTCCTCGGGCGTGAGCGCGGAGTTGTCGACGACGTAGGCGTCCTCGCCCAGCCAGCCGTCCCGGGCGGCGCGGTAGGGCTCGATGCGGTCGTGGGACCACTGGCGCACCCCGTCGATCTCCTCGGGCGGTGAGCCGTCGGGCGTCCGCCGCAGGATCCGCTGGCGCAGGATCGTTTCATCCGGTGCGAGCAGGACATGCCGCACCTCGATGCGCCGGGCGGCGAGGCCGCCGAAGATCTCGTCGCGGTACTCCTGCCGGAGCAGGGTCATGGGGACGACGAGAACGCCGCCGAGCTCGGCGAGCAGCGCGGCGGCGGTGTCGACGACGAGGCGGCGCCATATCGGCAGGTCCTGGAAGTCGCCGACCTCGGCGAGCCGCTTCTTCGGCAGGAGCGAGCTCATCGCGCCGCCGGTGAGTTCGGGGTCGTACAGCGTGCTGTTCGGGATCAGATCGACCAGCTCGCGCGCGGTGCCGGACTTCCCCGCGCCGAACGCACCGTTGATCCAGACGATCACGATTCCCCCTCTTCGGTAGCCCACAGTGGCTTGCCCGCAACACCCTGCCACGGAAACCCCCCGGCTGAACCGGAGCGTTCCGGCCGGTGCGACGGGGGTAGACGGGCCCTGCGGCGGGCCGCCGGGCGTGTGAGTCACCTCACTGCGCGAACGCCCGTGCGGCCGGGTGCGTAACACTTCGGCACGGACTGTCGTTGGACCGGCGAGGCAAGGGGGTGCGGAGATGAGCCGTACGGTATTGGAGAGGTTTCCCGCGGGAGGTCCGCGGGGCAGCTGGCCGGCGGAGGAGTTCGCCAGCGCCCGCCGGAGCGAGGGGCTCCCGGCGGAGGTCGTGATGGACCTGGAGTCCGACGCGTTCCTGGTGGTCGTGCAGCAGCGGACGGCGGTCGCGGCGAGAGGGTGACGCGCCGGGCGGAGCGGCCGGACCCGGATCCACGCCGGAGTTCCCTGACGGGGAGTCGGCACGGGGCCCACGCGGCGGCCGAACCCACGCCCGGGCGGCGCTCGTCAGCCCCAGACCCCGGCCCCCTCGCGGTGCCGCGGCGACACCGCCGCGGCCGCGCCCAGGAGACCCGCGTCCGTGCCCGTCAGGGCCGGGGCGACCTCCAGCGTGCGGACGAACGAGAGAGTGGCGTAGTCGCGCAGACTGCGCCGCAACGGGGCGAAGAGGACCTCACCCGCGCCCGCCACTCCCCCGCCGATCACCGCGATGTCGATCTCGACGAGCGTCGCCGTCGCGGCGATCCCCGCCGCCAGCGCCTGCGCCGCCCGCTCGAAGGAGGCCACGGCCACCGGGTCCCCGGCCCGTGCCGACGCGGCCACCGCGGCGGCCGAGGTGTCGCCGTCCGCCCCGGGCAGCCAGCCGTTCTCCACGGCACGCCGGGCGATGTGGGGCCCGCTCGCGATCCGCTCCACACAGCCCCGGCCGCCGCACGGACACGGGTCGCCGTCCAGATCCACGCTGATGTGCCCGATGTGGCCCGCGTTGCCGGTGGGGCCCGCGTGCACCCGGCCGCCGAGGACCAGTCCGCCACCCACGCCGGTCGACACCACCAGGCACAGCGCGTTGTCGTGGCCCCGGGCCGCTCCCTGCCAGTGCTCGGCCGCGGTCATCGCGACACCGTCGCCGACCAGCGTGACGGGCCTGCCCCCGGTCGCCCGGCGCACCCGCTCGACCAGCGGAAACCCGCGCCAGCCCGGCACGTTGACCGGGCTGACGGTGCCCGCGGAGGCGTCGACCGGGCCCGCGCTGCCGATGCCCACCGCACCCGCCGCGTCCCAGAGCGGCGAGACCGCGAGCTCCGCGATCACGGCCTCGACCGCTCGCATCACCGTCTCGCCGTCCTCCCGCGCGGGAGTCGGCCGCTGCGCCCGGACCCGGATCGCACCGCCGCCGTCCACCAGGGCGCCGGCGATCTTGGTGCCGCCGATGTCCAGCGCGACGACGAGGCCGGCGGTGAGGTCGGTATGCATGGGCGCGGTGTCTCCAGAAGGGCAGGCGAAGGCCGTTGATCGGTGTGACCTACAGTCTCTCGTCCTCTGACAACGTTGTCCAGGGCCTATGCTCGACAACATCACGACGGCGCCCGACGAGACCGTCCCGACGAGACAGAGGATCTGCGCACTGTGGCCGACATCGCCCGCCGCTCCGAGCACCGTTACGGCAATCGGCCCACGATGAAGGATGTCGCCGCCCGGGCCGGCGTCGGTCTGAAGACGGTGTCCCGGGTCGTCAACGGCGAGCCGGGGGTCACCCCCGACACGGAGCGCCGCGTGCAGGAGGCGATCGACGCGCTCGGCTTCCGCCGCAACGACAGCGCCCGCGTCCTGCGCAAGGGGCGGACCGCCTCGGTCGGGCTCGTCCTGGAGGATCTCGCCGACCCGTTCTACGGCCCCCTCAGCCGCGCCGTGGAGGAGGTCGCCCGCGCCCACGGGGCGCTGCTCATCAACGGATCCAGCGCGGAGGACCCGGACCGCGAGCAGGAGTTGGCGCTGGCCCTGTGCGCCCGCCGGGTCGACGGACTGATCGTCATCCCCGCCGGCAGCGACCACCGCTATCTGGAGCCGGAGATGAAGGCGGGCGTCGCGACCGTGTTCGTGGACCGGCCGGCCGGCGGGATCGACGCCGACGCCGTCCTCTCGGACAGCTTCGGGGGTTCGCGGGACGGAGTGGCCCATCTGATCGCCCACGGCCACCGCCGTATCGGCTTCGTCGGCGACCAGCCCCGCATCCACACCGCGACGGAGCGCCTGCGGGGCTACCGGTCCGCGATGGAGGAGGCGGGGCTCGAGGTCGACGAGTCCTGGGTCTCCCTCGGCCCGACGGACCCGGAGCGGGTCCGCGCGGCGGTGACGGCGATGCTCTCGGGACCGGAGCCGGTCACGGCGCTCTTCGCGGGGAACAACCGCGTCACGGTCACCGCGGTACGGACGCTGGCCGGGCGCGAACACCCGGTGGCCCTGGTCGGGTTCGACGACATCGAACTGGCCGACCTGCTCGGCATCACCGTGATCGCCCAGGACGCCGCCGCGCTGGGCCGTACGGCCGCGGAACGGCTCTTCCGCCGCCTGGACGGCGTGGAGGAGGCGCCGGCGCAGGTGGTGCTGCGGACGACGCTGATCGCGCGCGGCTCGGGCGAGGTCCCGCCGCCGGCGTGACCCGCGACGGGACGAGGCCGGGCCCGGCGGACGCGCCGGCACGGGCGCTCCGCTCCTCGCCCGCGGCCTCGCGGCCCCGGGGACCTCGTCGACGGCGCCGGACGACGCCCATGCCGCCGCGGCCGAGTCCGCCCACCATGCGGTGGCGGCCCGCGAGCCGCTGGTTCTCCCCCGATGACACCACTGCCCCGTCCCTCTGTCGCGCGTGCGTGCGACGCACGTGAACGCGTGTGGAGTACGGGGCAGTCGGGGCGACCCGGGGTCGACTCCCCGCGCGTTACTGAGCCGTGGCCGTGAGGTCTCCGCGGCGCGGGGCGGCGAAGCGGTCCAGGTCGGCGCGGGTCAGGCCGGTGAGGGCGTCGACCTCCGCGGTGTCGAGGGCTCCGCAGTCGATGCCGCGCAGCAGGTAGGAGCCGAGCGCCTTGGCGGTGGCGGGCTCGTCCATCACGTCCCCGGCGGCGTGGTTCGCGTAGGCGGACAGGCGCTTGGCGGCGGCCTCGAAGCCCTCGCGGTAGAAGGCGAAGACCGCGGCGTAGCGGGTGGGGATGTGGCCGGGGTGCATGTCCCAGCCCTGGTAGTAGGCGCGGGCGAGGGCGCGGCGGGTGAGGCCGTAGTGGAGGCGCCATGCCTCGTGCACGTGGGCGGTGGAGCCGACCGGCAGCACGTTGGTGGAGCCGTCGGAGACCCGTACACCGGTGCCGGCGGCGGCGACCTGCATGATCGCCTTGGCGTGGTCGGCGGCGGGGTGGTCGCTGGCCTGGTAGGCGGCGGAGACGCCGAGGCAGGCGCTGTAGTCGAAGGTGCCGTAGTGCAGTCCGGTCGCGCGGCCCTCGGCGGCGCCGATCATGCGGGCGACGGCGGCGGTGCCGTCGGCGGCGAGGATGGACTGGCTGGTCTCGATCTGGATCTCGAAGCCGAGGCGGCCGGCGTCCAGGCCGTGGGCCTTCTCGAACGCCTCCAGGAGCCGTACGAAGGCGGTGACCTGCTCCGGGTAGGTGACCTTGGGGAGGGTCAGGACGAGGCCGCCGGGCAGGCCGCCGTTCTCCATCAGGCCGGTGAGGAAGATGTCGGTGGTGCGGATGCCGCGGTCGCGGACGGCGGCCTCCATGCACTTCATGCGGATGCCCATGTACGGGGCCGCGGTGCCGTCACGGTAGGCCTCCGCGATCAGGCGGGCGGCGCGGGCGGCGTCGCGGTCCTCGGCGTCCGCGTCCTTCCCGCCGTAGCCGTCCTCGAAGTCGACCCGGAGGTCCTCGATCGGCTCGCTCTCCAGCTTGGCCCGCACCCGGGCGTGGACGTCGACGGCGAGGTCGTCGGAGAGGCCGAGGACGGCGGCGAAGGACTCCGCGTCCGGGGCGTGCTCGTCGAGAGCGGCGAGGGCCTGGTCGCCCCAGGAGCGGAGGGTGCCGGCGTCGAAGACGTCGCCGGGCACGTAGACGGTGTGGACGGGCTGGCGGGTGCCGGGGTCTCCCGGGTAGCGGCGGTCCAGTTCGGCGTCCACGGACGCGAGCGAGGCGCTGATGCCCTCGCTGACCGCTCCGGCGAGACTCGTGGCGACCTTCTCCTGCCGACCCTGCTGACCCATTCCCAGCTCCTCCCACTTTCCGCTTCACGGAATCAACAATCCGTATAGCGAAGTTATAAGTCCGGCGGGACCTGCGTCAATGGTTGTCCGAAACGGCCGGGGGCCGCACGGTGAGAGTTCACCGTGCGGCCCCCGGGCCCGACAGATCCGCAGGTCAGCCCTTGCGGGTCTTGACCTCTTCGGTCAGCTGCGGGACGACGTCGAAGAGGTCGCCGACCACGCCGTAGTCGACGAGGTCGAAGATCGGGGCCTCGGCGTCCTTGTTGATGGCCACGATGGTCTTCGAGGTCTGCATACCCGCGCGGTGCTGGATCGCACCGGAGATGCCGGACGCGATGTACAGCTGCGGCGAGACCGACTTGCCGGTCTGGCCGACCTGGTTGGAGTGCGGGTACCAGCCGGCGTCGACGGCGGCGCGGGAGGCGCCGACGGCGGCACCGAGGGAGTCGGCGAGCGCCTCGATGACCGAGAAGTTCTCGGCACCGTTGACGCCGCGGCCGCCGGAGACCACGATCGCGGCCTCGGTCAGCTCCGGACGGCCGGTCGACTCGCGCGGGGTGCGGGCGGTCACCTTGGTGCCGGTGGCCTGCGCCGAGAAGGTGACGGCGAGGGCCTCGACGGCGCCGGCGGCCGGGGCGGCCTCGACCGGGGCGGAGTTCGGCTTGACCGTGATGACCGGCGTGCCCTTGGACACGCGGGACTTGGTGGTGAAGGAGGCGGCGAACGCGGACTGCGTCGCGACCGGGCCCTCGTCACCGGCCTCCAGGTCCACGGCGTCCGTGATGATGCCGGAGCCGATGCGGACCGCGAGGCGGGCCGCGACCTCCTTGCCCTCCGCGGAGGACGGGACGAGCACGGCGGCCGGGGAGACGGCCTCGTACGCGGCCTGGAGCGCGTCCACCTTCGGCACCACGAGGTACTCGGCGAACTCGGGGGCGTCGGCGGTCAGGACCTTCACCGCGCCGTGCTCGGCAAGCGCCGGAGCGGTGGCCTCGGCGCCGGCGCCCAGCGCGACGGCGACGGGCTCGCCGAGACGGCGGGCGAGGGTCAGCAGCTCCAGGGTGGGCTTGCGGACGGCTCCGTCGACGTGGTCGACGTAGACGAGAATCTCAGCCATGGGGATTCAATCTCCTGCGAACGAAAAGGGGGCGGACTGAACGGCTCGCGCGAGCCCTAGATGAACTTCTGGCTCGCGAGGAACTCGGCCAGCTGCTTGCCGCCCTCGCCCTCGTCCTTGACGATCGTGCCGGCCGTGCGGGCGGGACGCTCCGTCGCCGAGTCGACCGCGGTCCAGGCGCCCTCCAGACCCACTTCCTCGGCCTCGATGTCGAGGTCGGAGAGCTCCAGGGACTCCACCGGCTTCTTCTTGGCGGCCATGATGCCCTTGAAGGACGGGTAGCGCGCCTCGCCCGACTGGTCGGTCACGGACACGACCGCGGGAAGCGCGGCCTCCAGCTGCTCGGAGGCGGTGTCGCCGTCGCGGCGGCCCTTCACGACGCCGTCCTCGATCTTGACCTCGGAGAGCAGCGTGACCTGCGGGACGCCCAGACGCTCGGCGAGGATCGCCGGCAGGACGCCCATCGTGCCGTCGGTGGAGGCCATACCGGCGATGACGACGTCGTAGCCGGTCTTCTCGATGGCCTTGGCGAGCACGAGCGAGGTGCCCATGACGTCGGTGCCGTGCAGATCGTCGTCCTCGACGTGGACGGCCTTGTCGGCGCCCATGGAGAGCGCCTTGCGCAGAGCGTCCTTGGCGTCCTCGGGGCCGACCGTCAGAACGGTGACCTCGGCGTCGTCGGCCTCTTCGGCGATCTGGAGCGCCTGCTCGACCGCGTACTCGTCCAGCTCCGACAGCAGGCCGTCGACGTCGTCGCGGTCGACGGTCAGGTCATCGGCGAAGTGCCGGTCGCCGGTGGCGTCGGGCACGTACTTCACACAGACAACGATCCTCAAGCTCACGCCGGCTCTCCTACTGCATCGGTCATTACTGGGCTGCCTTGTTGCTCGCAGCATAGGCGCCTGAAGGGCGGGTTTCCGGTCGGGGCGTGCGTAGCCCCCGACCGAAATATTACTCGTCAGTACACCCAGTCCGTTACCAGTAAGCAAGCGCTCAGGCGTGTGACCTTGCCAACGCCCGAGGGGCGGAACTCTCAGTCGCGCAGCGCGTTGAAGCGGCCCTGGTGGTAGAGCAGCGGGCGGCCGGTCCCGTCGGGGTCGCCGGCGACGGCCTGGGCGATCACGATCCGGTGGTCCCCGGCGGGCACGCGTGCGACCACCCGGCACACGAGCCAGGCCAGCACGCCGTCGAGGACGGGGACGCCCTCGGGTCCCACGCTCCAGCGCGTCGGGTCGCCGAAGCGGTCGGCGCCGCTCCGGGCGAAGGTGGCGGCCAGCTCCCGCTGGTGCTCGCCGAGTATGTGGACGCCGATGTGCTCGGCCTCGGCCACCACGGGCCAGCTGGAGGAGGAGGTGCCCACGCCGAAGGAGATCAGCGGCGGCTCCGCGGCGACGGAGTTGAGGGAGGTCGCGGTGAAGCCGACGGGGCGGTCGCCGTAGGCGGTGACGACCGCGACACCGGCGGCGTGCCGGCGGAAGACGGAGCGGAGGAGATCGGGAGAAGCCTGCCGAGGGGCGCCTATGGTGCGGAGCTCGGGCGAAACCGTCATGGAATTGTCCTTCTGCGAGGGCGTCGTGAGAGGGGTCCGTGGGTTCTCAGACACCCGGACAGCGCGCGCTCGCGTTGCGGGCCAGGTCCACGTGGGCCCGGCCGTAGAGAAGGAGTTCGTGGGGCACCCCGCCAGACTGACGATCGTTGCCGGGTGCAGTCAAGTGCGTACCGCGATGTGGGAGATGTGTCACCGCGTCAGACGGCCCGGCCCAGCGCGGCGATGACGTCCGCCTTGCGGGGCTGCCCGGCGGCCCGGCGGACGATCCGGCCGGTCCGGTCCAGGACGAGCACCGTGGGGGTCCGCTCGATCCCGAGCGCGCGGACCAGGTCCAGCCGCTCCTCGGCGTCGATCTCCACGTGGCCGACCCCGTCGATCATCCCCGCCACCTCCGACAGGGTGCGGCGGGTGGCCCGGCAGGGCTGGCAGAACGCGGTGGAGAACTGCACCAGCGTGGCGCGCTCCCCCAGCTCCGCGCCGAGCCGGTCGGCGCCGAGCGTGCCCGCGTCCCGTCCGCCGGCGCCCCGCCCGAGGGTGCCGGAACCCTCGCCCGATTCGTTCACGTGTCCGCCTCCCTGCCGTCCCCGCTCTCCGCATGCAGCGTCCCACGGCTCCGTTCGATTCCCGCCACGTGTGCGCAGGGTGACGAGAATCTCCCCGTACGAAGGCGTCAGGACTGGTCAGCACGGCCCACATGGGGCACGATCTGCCCAAAGCCAAAAACCTACGGCTGCGTAACTTCCGCCGGGAGAACCATCCCCAGGCACTGAAGAAGGGGTTCCTCTCCGATGGCAGAACTCGTCTATCGGCCGGTCATCGGCGCCGCTCTGACCATGTTCAAGGCGCTCGACCTGAAGATCGACACTCAGGGTTCGGAGAACATCCCGCGCTCGGGTGGGGCGGTACTCGTCAGCAACCACATCAGCTACCTGGACTTCATCTTCACGGGTCTGGCCGCGCTGCCGCAGAAGCGCCTCGTGCGCTTCATGGCCAAGGACGCGGTGTTCCGGCACAAGGTGTCGGGCCCCCTCATGCGCGGCATGAAGCACATCCCGGTCGACCGCGCACAGGGCGAGCACGCGTACCAGCACGCGCTCGAGTCCCTGCGGTCGGGCGAGGTCATCGGCGTCTTCCCCGAGGCCACGATCTCCCAGTCGTTCACGCTGAAGAGCTTCAAGTCGGGTGCGGCACGGCTCGCCCAGGAGGCCGGGGTCCCGCTGATCCCGATGGCGCTGTGGGGCACGCAGCGGATCTGGACGAAGGGCCGACCGCGGAACTTCAAGCGCCAGCACATCCCGGTCACCATCCGGGTCGGCGAGCCGATCGCGGCGCCGTCGGACCAGTACGCGGGCGCCATCACCCGGCGGCTGCGCGAGCGCGTCCAGGAGCTCCTGGAGGCGGCGCAGCGCGCCTACCCCGTGCGTCCCAAGGACGCCGGCGACACCTGGTGGGTCCCGGCGCACCTCGGGGGCACGGCTCCGACGCCGGCGCAGGTCAAGGAAGCGGGCTGACCGGCCCGGTCCGCTGAAACGTCACTCCGGGGCGCCGACGGTGATGTGCGCCCCGGGGCTCAGGCGTTCCAGCGATGCGGCCAGTTCGGCGCCCGCGGCCACCAGCTCCGCGGTCGTCATCGGCTCCAGCGCCTCCAGCAGGAAGAGCGCGTTCACGGTGGAGTCGTCGATCCGGGTGCGGGGCCCCTGGCGCCAGTTCCAGCGGCGGCAGGTGACGCCGGCCTCGTCGCACCAGACGACCTCGCCGGTCTCCGGATGCTCGACGGTCTCCACCCCGCCGGCCGTCGTCGCGAACGCTTCGTCCCCGGTGGCCACGACGAGCCGCATGGCGCCCTGGATACGGTCTAGGTCCTCGCCTCCGACGGGGATCAGGTGCGCGACGCTGACCGCGTTGTACGCGTCGACGAGACGGTTGATCCGCGGCAGTCCGCCGTCCGCGAGGGCACGCCTGGCCAGCGCCTCCGCGGAGTTGCGGGTACGGGAGGGCTTCGCACCGAAGGCCGTGTAGGCGGCGCGCCAGGCGGCGACGTGCGGGTCACGGTCCGGGGACCGGCCGTCGAGACGCTCGGCCAGGCGGCGGCCCGCCTCATCGAGCAGGGCCGAACTCACCTCGTCGCTCGGCCCGTTGACCAGTCCGCGCGCCTCGACGGCGAGATGGGTGAAGCCGGGGACGAGGCCGCGTACCTCGTCGGACACGGTGAGCGTGAGGGTCATGGTCCGCCGTTCGGTTCCGGTCACAGCTCCGTGGGGAGCGTGCGTGCGAGGTGGGACCGGTCGGACGCGGCGCGCAGGGCGCTCAGGACGACCGGATGAGGTTCAGCATAGAGCACCGGGTAGTCCATTTCATTGCACTCCGGTCGTACGACCCAGGCCAGTCGCTCCTCGCCGGGCGAGAAGTGCGCGTCGACGCCGGGCTTGTTGCCCCGGACGTCCTGGCGCACCCACCGCGCGGCCCCCGGCAGCCGGACCGCGGCCAGGCCGTGGACGACCGGGTTCGAGCCGTCGTCGTCGGCGAGCCGCTGGTAGCAGAGGGCGGCCGGGATGCCGCGGGCCCGCAGGAGCGCGACGTACGCGATCGACTTGGCGTAGCAGATCCCGGTGCGGGCCCCGATCACGTCGGAGGCGCGCCAGGTCACGCACGGGTCGCCGGAGTCCATCGAATGGGGAATGGCGTCACGTACGAACTCATAGGCGGCCTTCGCGTATGAGTATGCATCGACATGCCGGGATGACAGCTCGTCCGCGACGGCGCGCACGCGCGGATGCCGATGGTCCACCGCCTCGCACTCCGTCAGGTACGCAGCGATGTCGGGTTCTTGCTGGATCAGCTCCATGGGGCGGGAGCATAGGAAAGCGCCCGGACGGGAGTCAATGACTTTCCGTCCGAGCGCATATCCATGCGATCTGATGGGCGCTATCGCGCCATTTCTTCCTTCAGGGCCTGGAGGAACGCGTCCACGTCGTCCTCCGTGGTGTCGAACGAGCACATCCAGCGCACGTCACCGGCCGCCTCGTCCCAGAAGTAGAAGCGGAAGCGCTTCTGCAGCCGGGCGCTGACCTCGTGGGGCAGCCGGGCGAAGACCGCGTTGGCCTGCACGGGGTAGAGGATCTCCACGCCGTCGACGCCGCGGACGCCGGCCGCGAGGCGCTGCGCCATGGCATTGGAGTGCCGGGCGTTGCGCAGCCACAGGTCCTTGGCCAGCAGGGCCTCCAGCTGCACGGAGACGAACCGCATCTTCGAGGCGAGCTGCATGGACAGCTTGCGCAGGTGCTTCATGTGGCTGACGGTGTCCGGGTTGAGCACCACGATCGCCTCGCCGAAGAGCATGCCGTTCTTCGTGCCGCCGTACGAGATGACGTCCACGCCCACCGCGTTCGTGAAGGCGCGCATCGGCACGTCGAGCGAGGCGGCGGCGTTGGCTATCCGGGCGCCGTCGAGGTGCACCTTCATGCCCTTGCCGTGCGCGTGCTCGACGATCGCGCGGATCTCGTCCACGGTGTAGACCGTGCCGAGTTCGGTGTTCTGGGTGATCGAGACGACCTGCGGCATCGCCCGGTGCTCGTCCTCCCAGCCCCACGCCTGCCGGTCGATCAGCTCGGGAGTGAGCTTGCCGTCCGGAGTCGGCACCGTGAGCAGCTTGAGGCCGCCCATCCGCTCGGGCGCGCCGCCCTCGTCCACGTTGATGTGCGCGGACTCGGCGCAGATCACCGCGCCCCAGCGGTCGGTCAGGGCCTGCAGCGCGGTCACGTTGGCACCCGTCCCGTTGAAGACCGGGAAGGCTTCGGCGTGCGGGCCGAAGTGGCTGTGCATGATCCGCTGGAGGTGCTCGGTGTAGTCGTCCTCGCCGTACGCGATCTGGTGACCGTCGTTGGCGAGGGCGAGGGCGGCGAGCACCTCGGGGTGGACGCCGGCGTAGTTGTCGCTGGCGAAGCCCCGGACCGACGGGTCGTGGTGACGACGCGCGTCGGTCCTGGTGGGGAACGCCGGGGTCACGGCTTGGGGGTCAGCCACAGACGCTGTCCATTCACTTCCTGTGCGGGCCGGTCCCAGACACCGGCGATGGCGTCGGCCAGATCCTTGACGTCGGTGAAGCCCGCGAACTTCGCATTGGGGCGTTCGGCGCGCATGGCGTCGTGCACCAGTGCCTTGATCACCAGGATCGCAGCCGCCGCCGACGGGCCTTTCTCGCCCCCCGCCTTGCGGAACTCGTCGCCCATCGCGAGGGTCCACGCCTCGGCCGCCGCCTTGGCCGCCGCGTAGGCGGCGTTCCCGGCGGTGGGCTTGGAGGCGCCCGCGGCGCTGACCAGCAGGTAGCGGCCGCGCTCGCTGCGCTGCAGCGCGCCCTGGAAGGCGAGCGAGGTGGTCTGGACCGTGCGGATGAGCAGCTTCTCCAGGAAGGCCCAGTCCGCGAGGTCGGTCTCCGCGAAGGAGCCGCTGCCGCGCCAGCCGCCCACGAGGTGGACCAGCCCGTCGATCCGGCCGAACTCCTTCTCGGTCTTGTCCGCCCACTCGCGGGCGGCGCCCAGGTCGAAGAGGTCGACCGTGTCACCGATGACGGTGGCACCGCCGTGGGCGTAGCGGGCGGCGTCGACCGCCTCGGCCAGACGCTCGGGATCCGCGTCCGAGGCGACGACGGTCGCTCCGGCTTCG
Organism: Streptomyces sp. NPDC048338; assembly: GCF_043201055.1. Classification (NCBI taxonomy): domain Bacteria; kingdom Bacillati; phylum Actinomycetota; class Actinomycetes; order Kitasatosporales; family Streptomycetaceae; genus Streptomyces; species Streptomyces sp. NPDC048338. Next base: position 262,739 of record NZ_JBICYQ010000011.1, on the reverse strand, counting down.
GCGAGACGCAGAAGCGTCGCCCGGCCGGCCGCGCCGGCCGCTCCCGCGACCGCGATGACGGCTCCGTCCAGCGGTCCGCCGTTCCCGTTGCCGTTCATGGTCGTCGCCTCCTCCGTGACAGGGTTCACGCGGCAGCCTGCCCGTCCCGGGACGCGTCGGCGGCGGTGATGCCCTTGGTGGAGGCGATCACGCCCTTCAGCTTCTTGGACAGGGCCTCATAGAACATGCTGAGCGGAAACTCGTCCGGAAGCACGTCGTCGACGAGCTTGCGGGGCGGCAGCGACAGGTCCAGGGCGTCGGGGCCCTTGGCCCAGCGGGAGCCCGGGTGCGGAGCGAGGTAGGTGGAGACCAGGTCGTACGCGGCCAGCCAGTGGACCAGCTTGGGGCGGTCGATGCCGTCGCGGTACAGCTTCTCGATCTCGGCGCAGAGCTGGTTGGTGACCTCGGGGGCCCGCTGCCAGTCGATCTTGAGCTTGTTGTCCGTCCAGCGCACCACGTCGTGCTTGTGGAGGTACGCGAAGAGGAGCTGGCCGCCCACACCGTCGTAGTTGCGGTTGCGGTCGCCGGAGACCGGGAAGCGGAACATCCGGTCGAAGAGGACGGCGTACTGCACGTCACGGCCGTGGGTGTTGCCCTCGGCCTCCAGCTTCACGGCCTCCTTGAAGGCGGTGAGGTCGCAGCGCAGCTCCTCCAGGCCGTACATCCAGAACGGCTGGCGCTGCTTGATCATGAACGGGTCGAACGGGAGGTCGCCGTGGCTGTGGGTGCGGTCGTGGACCATGTCCCACAGGACGAACGCCTTCTCGCACCGCTCCTGGTCCTGGACCATGGCGGCGATGTCCTCGGGCAGCTCGATGCCCAGGATGTCGACGGCGGCCTCGGTGACCTTGCGGAAGCGGGCGGCCTCGCGGTCGCAGAAGATGCCGCCCCAGCTGAAGCGCTCGGGGGCCTCGCGCACCGCGATGGTCTCGGGGAAGAGGACGGCGGAGTGCGTGTCGTACCCCGCGGTGAAGTCCTCGAAGGTGATGCCGCAGAACAGCGGGTTGTCGTAGCGGGTGCGCTCCAGCTCCGAGAGCCACTCGGGCCACACCATGCGCAGGACGACGGCCTCGAAGTTGCGGTCCGGGTTGCCGTTCTGCGTGTACATCGGGAAGAGCACCAGGTGCTGGAGCCCGTCCGCACGGCCGGCGGCCGGCTGGAAGGCCAGCAGCGAGTCGAGGAAGTCCGGCACGCCGAAGCCCTCCTCGACCCACTTGCGCAGGTCGGCGACGAGCGCGAGGTGGTAGGCGGCGTCGTGCGGGAGCAGCGGGGAGAGCTGCTCGACCGCGTGCGCGACACGGCTGACGGTGACGGTGGCGACCTCACGGGTCGGCGCACCCTCGGCCTCGAAGTCGATGGAGCCGTCGGCGTTCTGCCAGGGACGGATCGCCTCCACGGCACCCTTGAGCTCGGGCCAGGCAGGATGCTCGATCACCGGGGTGGCGGTGGATATCCCCCCACTGGTCACGTCCTGCACAAGAATTTCCGTCATGCCTCTTCCTCCACAGGAGAACCTCGCGTTAAGACACCGTAACCATGCGAGGTTCTCCCCCACAAGAGGAGAAGGGAGAAATTATCCTGTGCGACCCCCCTGATCGCCGCTGTTTTTCCTGTCTGGAAGCGTCGAGGCAATCGCATCCGCCGCACGGGACAAGGCGTCGACCTCCTCGTCGAGGCATCCGGACGCGGCCTGGCCTCCGGGCGGCGCGGCGACCGGCCGCCGCCCGGCGGGCGAGCTGCCTGCGGGACGCCCGGGCGCGGGTCCTCGGCCGCCCCTGACGGGAGCGTTCCGGGATGCCCCCGGCACCCCGTCGGGCGTGGGGGCCGCCTCGAACGCCCCGTGCGGCCGACACCCGCACGTGCGCTGACCTCTCGATGCCCAGCCGTTAGGCTGCGCCCCGAGCCGCACCGGGTGCCCGGAGGGGTCCCCGGGCCCGACATCGACGGAAGCGAGAAGGTCTTGACTTTCCTCACCATCGGTCATCGCGGAGTCATGGGCGTCGAGCCCGAGAACACCCTGCGCTCGTTCGTGCGGGCGGAGCGGGCCGGGATGGACGCCATCGAGCTGGATCTCCACCTGAGCAAGGACGGCGCCCTCGTCGTCATGCACGACGCGGACGTCGACCGCACCACCAACGGCAGCGGCCCGATCTCCGCGCAGACGCTCGCCGAGCTGCGCGAACTGGACGCGGGCGACGGGGAGCGCGTCCCCGTCTTCGAGGAGGTCCTGGACGCGGTGCGGGCCCCGCTCCAGGCCGAGATCAAGGACGTGGCGGCGGCACAGGCGCTCGCCGGCGTGCTGAACCGGCGCGACCTGGCCGAGCGGGTGGAGGTGCTGTCCTTCCACGACGAGGCGATCGCCGAGACCGCACGTCTCGTGCCCGGTGTCCGCACGGCCCTGGTCGCGGACCGCTGGGGCGAGGACGTCGTGGACCGGGCCCTCGCGGTCGGTGCCGGCGCCCTCGTCCTCAACATCCGGCACCTGACGCTGGCGACCGTCGAGCGGGCCCACGCGGAGCGGCTGCGGGTGATCGGCTGGGTGGTGAACACCCAGGAGCACCTGCGGCTCGCGCGGGCCCTGGAGCTGGACGGCGCGACGACCGACTATCCGGAGATCCGCCGCACCGGCCGCTTCACGGCCTGACCCGCCCCCGGCCGGGGGCGGTTCTCAGACCAGGTCCTTCACCAGCAGCTCGAACTGCAGGTCGTCGCGCTGCGGGACACCGAAGCGCTCGTCGCCGTACGGGAACGGGGTCATCCGTCCCGTACGGCGGTAGCCGCGCCGCTCGTACCAGGCGATGAGCTCCTCGCGCACCGAGATCACCGTCATGTGCATCTCGCGCACGCCCCAGATCTCGCGGACCCGCCGCTCCGCCTCGGTGATGATCAGGCGGCCCAGGCCGGCGCCCTGGAGCGCCGGACTGACCGCGAACATGCCGAAGTAGGCGGCTTCGCCGCGGTGTTCCAGCTGGCAGCAGGCGATGACCCGGCCGTCCTGCTCGACCACCAGCAGGCGGCTGCCCTCGGTGGTGATGACGGCCCGGACGCCCTCCGCGTCGGTCCGCTGGCCCTGGAGGATGTCCGCCTCGGTGGTCCAGCCGGTCCGGCTGGAGTCGCCGCGGTAGGCCGACTCGACGAGCGGGACCAGGACCGGGACGTCGTCCTCGACCGCGTCGCGGTAGGTGATCCGGCCGGTGTCCTGGGGCGCGGCGGTGTCCATGGTGTTCGGTCTCCCCTCGGGGCGCTGATCGATCGGTGAAGGCGATCGCCCCGAGCCTAACGTGGGCGCGCGCTCCCCTTCGTACGCCCCTGCGCGCCTCTGCGCTCGCGTGTGCCCCGGTGCGGCTGGGCATGCACTCGGGGGGCCGAGCGGCGCCGTCGGACGGGGAGGTGTGCGGTGCACGGAGCGGCGTGGGCTGCGTGGCCGGCATGGGCGATGGTCGCGCTGTGCGCGGCGAGCGCGGCGTACTGCCTGCTGCGTCGGCGCGGATGCTCGGGCGAGGAGCGCAGGGCCGCGGGCGGCGAGGCCGTGATGGGCTTCGGGATGGCCTCGATGGCCCTGCCGGCGGCGGTGCTCACGCCGCCGGTCTGGAGCTGGGCGGTGTACGCGGTGGTGTTCGGCGTCGCGTCGCTGCGCGCGCTGGCGGGCGCCCGGAGCGGCGGCCACCATCTCCACCACCTGGTGGGGTCCGCGGCGATGGTCTACATGGCCGTGGCGATGGCCACGGCCCCGGGCGGGGGTGCGCAGGGGGGGCACGGGGGGCACGGCGCGGCGGGCACGGGTGGGATACCGCTGCTCACGGGAGCGCTCCTCGCGTACTACTCGGTGTACGTCCTGCGGGCGGGGGCGCGTCTGGTCCCGGTGGCGGCGCCGGCGGGCTCCGCTCCCGTGCTCTGGGCGGAGCGGCCGGAGTTCACGCGGGTCTGCCGGTTGTCGATGGCGCTCGCGATGCTGGCGATGCTCGTGACGCTGTGAGCACCGGCACCGGGCTGTCACCCTGCCCGCGTGAACGGGAGGCCGCCGGCCGGCCTCCGCCTCACAGCGGGCCTGGCGCGACGCGCCGGGCGAAACCGTGGCGTGCGTCACTTGCCGCGCACGGGCATACCCCCGGGTAGCACGGCCCTCATAGTCTGACGCCATGGTGGTCTCCCTCGCGTTGCTCGCGCTCGGCGTCCTCACCGCCGTCGTCGCCCCTCGGCTGCTGTCGCGGTCCGACTGGGCGGAGCGCGAGCCGGTGGTGGCGCTCTGGGTGTGGCAGTGCGTGGTGGCCGGGGTGCTGCTGAGCTTCGCGCTGTCGATGACGTTCAGCGCGGCGGCGGCCTGGCAGGTGGTGCGGGGTCGTGTCTTCGCGCCCGCGCCGCGCGGAGTGCTGGAGGCGTACGAACTGGGCGCCGGCCGGCCCTGGTCGGCCGTGCTCGCGGTGGCCCTCGCCTGTGGTGGCCTGTGGAGCGGCGCGATGCTGGGCCGGGAGATCGGCCGGGCGCGGGCCCGGCGCCGGCAGCGCCGTGGGGAACTCCTGCGCCGTTCCCCGCTGTTGCCGGGCGAGGAACAGGAGAGCGGCTCCGGCAGGGAGCGGCTCGTGGTCCTGGAGGGCGAGCGGTCGGACGCGTGGCTGCTTCCCGGTCCGGCCCCGCAGCTGGTCGTCACGACGGCCGCGCTGCGCCGCCTCAAGGGGCGTCAGTTGGACGCCGTGCTCGCGCACGAGCAGGGACACGCCCGGGCGCGGCACGACTGGCTGCGGCACTGCTCGGGGGCGCTGGCGACGGGCTTTCCGGGGATTCCGGTCTTCGCGGCCTTCCGGGACGAGATGCACCGGCTGGTGGAGCTGGCTGCCGACGACGTCGCCTCGCGCCGCTTCGGGCGGCTGACGATCGCGCTGGCTCTGGTGGAACTCAACGAGGACCGCGGGGTGTTCGGACCGGGCACGACTCCGGACGCGGATCTGCCGAGGCGGGTGGACCGGCTGCTCAGGGCCGCGCCGCGCTTCACGGCGGGGCGGCGCCTGCGGCTGACCGCCGCGGCGGCGCTGGTGCCGGTGGTGCCGGTGCTGGTGGCGTTCGTTCCGGCGCTGCGGGCGCTCGGTTAGCCGCCTTCGCGGAGCCGGTCGCTCCGTTCGGTGTGCGGGTCGGGGAGGATCACCCCATGCGCTCCTCCGCGGTGGTGTCCGGTGCCCTGGCCGTGTTGCTGCTCGTCCTGGTGGCCGTGGGATGGCCCCCGCTCCTCTCGCTCGACCGGTGGGTCGTCGACGCGCTGCACCGCAGCGCCGTGGCCGAACCCGGTTTCACGCGCGCCAACCGGATCCTGACCGACTGGGTGTGGGATCCGTGGACGATGCGGGCGCTGATCGCGGTGGCCGTGGTGGTGCTGTGGTGGCGAGGGGAGCGCCGGCCGGCGCTCTGGCTGGCGGGGACGAGCGTGCTGGCGGCGGCGCTGCAGCAGGGGCTGAAGTCGGCGGTCGGCCGGGCCCGGCCCAGCTGGCCCGACCCGGTCGATTCGGCGCAGTACGCGGCGTTCCCCTCGGGGCACGCGATGACGGCGGTGGTGAGCTGCGGGCTGCTGCTGTGGGTGCTCGCGATGCACTGGCGGGAGACGTGGCGGGGCTGGAGCGTCCTCGCGGTGGCGGCGGTGGTGTCGGTGCTGGGCGTGGGGTGGACCCGGGTGTACCTGGGGGTGCACTGGCCGTCGGACGTGGTCGCCGGCTGGCTCCTCGGCTGGACGTGCGTCGCCGTCGCGATCCTCACGTACCGCCGGGCGGCCCCCGCGGACGAGCGGAGGACAATGGGAGAAGGCTCGTGACGCCGCCTGTCCTGGACGATCCCCCGCGTCGCCCAGAACAGACGGCAGTCCCGCCGACCGGCCGTGAGGGCGCGACAGCAGGATGCGCTGAGTATATTGGCCGTGAGCCAGTCAACGCAGGAGTCCAGCATGTCCCCGCGTAGCGCATCGGTCAATGAAGAGCTTCGGCGCCGTTCGCGCGAGCGGCTGCTGCAGGCCACCGTCGAGCTGGTCTCCGAGCGGGGGTACGAGGCGACGACGCTCGGCGACATCGCCGAGCGGGCCGGCTCGGCCCGCGGGCTGATCTCGTACTACTTCCCGGGCAAGCGTCAGCTGCTGCAGTCCGCCGTGCACCGGCTGATGCACCTGACGCTGGAGGAGGCGCTGGAGCGCGAGCCGCGGACGGACGACGGCCGGGAGCGCCTGGCGCGGGCGATCGACGCGGTGCTGGGCCTGGCGGTGGACCGGCCGGTGCTGATGCGGACGCACATGGCGCTGATCCTGCAGGCGGAGGGGTTCGTGCGCTGCCCGGAGCAGCAGCGGCTCGCCGCCCTGCTGCGGGACACGATGGTCCGGTACGGCTCCGCCGACCCGGACACCGACTACCCCCTGCTGCGGGCCTTGCTGATGGGCGCCGTGGTGGCGGTGCTGCTGCCGGGGGCTCCGATGCCGGTGAGCCGGCTGCGCGCGGAACTGTTCCAGCGGTACGGGCTCGGCTGGGAGCGCGGCACCCCGCCGGGCGGAGGTCCGCCCGACGGGGTGCCGCTCACACCGGTGGCCCTGATGGGCCGGCCACCCGCGTCGGATCAGCGGTCGAAGTCGTCGAAGTAGTCCGGCTGGGTCTGGACGTTGAGGCCGTCCATCCGGATCCGCTTCGCGGGGTCGGTACGACGGTCGGAGATCTTCAGGACGTCGAAGCCCTTCGCGATGTCGTTGGAGTAGATGTAGCCGTTGTAGTAGTACGCCGACCACGCGCCGCCGGTGCTCATGGTGGTGGCGGACAGCGGGCCGCGCTCGAAGTAGGCGATCTCCCTGGGCTTGGCCGAGTCGGTGAAGTCCCAGACGGAGACGCCGCCCTGGTACCAGGCCTGGACCATCAGGTCCTTGCCCTTGACCGGGATCAGCGAGCCGTTGTGGGCGACGCAGTTCTCGGTGTCGGCCTGGTGGCGCGGGATCTTGAAGTAGCTGCGGAAGACGAGCTTGCGCTTCTTGCCCTTGCCGACGATGTCGTAGATGCCGTCCGCGCCGCGGTTCGGGCCCACGACCGCGTTGCAGGTGGCCGCGCCGCCGCCGCCGAGCTCGTCGGTGAAGACGACCTTGTCGGCCTTCTGGTTGAAGGTGGCCGAGTGCCAGAAGGCGAAGTTGACGTTGTCCTGGACCTGGTCGATCACCTTCGGGTTCTCGGGGTCCGCGATGTCGAAGAGGATGCCGTCACCCATGCAGGCGCCGGCCGCGAGGTCCTTGCCCGGCAGCACGGTGATGTCGTGGCAGCCGGTGGTCTTGGAGACGCCCGGGTTGGTCGGGCCGCCGGGGTTTCCGCCGCCGTCCGGGCCCTCACCCGGGAAGAGGACGGGGAAGTTGACGATCGCGGCCTTCTCGGGCGCCTTGCGGGGCACCTTGATGACCGAGATGCCGTCGTGCGGGGGCTGGCAGTCGGGGAAGGCTGCGTTCGGCGAGTACGAGGAGACGTAGACGTAGACGTCCTTGCGCTTCGGCACCAGCGTGTGGGTGTGCGAGCCGCAGGACGTCTCGACGGCGGCGACGTACCTGGGGTTGGTGATGTCGCTGATGTCGAAGATCTTCATGCCCTCCCAGGAGGACTTCTCCGTGGCCGGCTGGGTGGTGCTGGCGCAGGAGTTGTCGCTGCGGGAGGAGTCGGTGGAGAGGAAGACGAGGTTGCCGGAGACCGAGATGTCGTTCTGGGATCCGGGGCACAGCACCTGGGCGACGGTCCTGGGAGCCCTCGGGTTGCTGATGTCGAAGATCCGGAAGCCGTCGTAGTTGCCCGCGAAGGCGTACTTGCCCTGGAAGGCCAGGTCGGAGTTCGTCCCCGGGAGCGCGTCCTTGGGGATGTTGACGAGGTGTTCGATGTTCTTGCTGTGGACGACCTCGTCCACACCGGGTATCTCGCCGCTCTGGATGGCGGACCGCGCCTCGGCGGCCTGCTGCGCCGAGACGGAGCCCGGCGCGGAGGAGTCACCCGGGTCGGGTGTGGCGGTTGCGGGGCCGGCTGCGAGCAGGCTGACCAGCAGTCCGGCTGCGGCGGTGGCCACACCCAGACCTCTGATCCGTGCGCGCGGGGTACGCGTGATACGCAACGAAGTCACTCCGTCCTCCCTTGTGTCCGTTCGTAGTTGAACGGTTGATGGACCCCGGCAGTATCTTCCTTTGCATGCACATCTCAACAGATGGCAACACAGACGTAATCAAGGTTTCCGATCAACGACCCACGGAAGGGTGCTAGGAACGGTCCCTGTCCCCGCGTCCGCCCCACCCCTGCCGTCGTGCCGGGTCTCGTCCCCCGGTCCCCGGAACCACCTTGGAGGTCGTCGTGTTGAACCGCCGTATCCGTGGAGCAGTCGCCGTGGCGCTCGGCGCGGCCGCCGTATTGGCCCTGGCCGCCTGCGAGTCGGGATCCGACCCGGACGCGTCGCGGTCGACGGGCGCCTCGGGCCCCGCGGTGGTGGCTCCCGGCAAGCCGGGTGAGCCCGCCCGGCGGATATCGCCGGAGGAGGCGGCGCGGCTGAGGCCGGACGACAAGCCGAACGCGGCGGACTTCACCTATGTGCAGATGATGATCGCGCACCACCGGCAGGCATTGACGATGACCGCGCTCGCCCCGCAGCGGGCCGGATCGGAGCAGGTCAGAAAGGTGGCGGAGCGCATCTCCGCGGCCCAGCAGCCGGAGATCGGCGCGATGGAAGGTTGGCTGAAAAACAACGGTGGCCCGCGCGACCAGGGCGCGCACGACCACCACGCCATGCCGGGGATGGCGACCGAGGCGCAGCTCGCCGAGCTGCGGAAGGCCGAGGGAGCCGCTTTCGACCGGCTCTTCCTGCGGTTGATGATCACGCACCACGAGGGGGCGGTGTCGATGGCGGCGGAGGTGCTCGGCTCCGGGAACAACGTGCTGGTGGAGGAGATGGCGAACGACGTCATCGCGCAGCAGAGCTCGGAGATCAACCGGATGCGGTCGATGTAGGCCCCGGGCGGCCGAGGAGCGCGGCACCCGAAAGGACCGTGTCGCGCTTCTCCCCCCGGGAGGGCTGCGGTGCGATGCTGGAAGCCTCTCGGCGGGACTCCCCGCGGCGGGAAGGAGTACGGCCGTGCTTCGTGTCGCTGTCGTCGGTTCCGGGCCCAGTGGGGTCTACACCGCCCAGGCGCTGGTCCAGCAGTCGGCGGTGCCCGACGTGCGGGTGGACGTGCTCGACCGGCTGCCGTGCCCGTACGGTCTGGTGCGCTACGGCGTCGCGCCCGACCACGAGAAGATCAAGTCCCTCCAGCAGAACCTGCGCGCGGTCCTGGAGGACGAGCGGATCCGCTTCCTCGGGAACGTCGAGGTCGGGGCGCACGGACTGACACCCGCCCGGCTGCTGGAGCTCTACCACGCGGTCGTGTACTGCGTCGGCGCGGCGCGCGACCGGCGGCTCGGGGTGCCGGGCGAGGACCTGGCCGGCAGCCACTCGGCCACCGAGTTCGTCTCCTGGTACAGCGCGCACCCCGACGCCGCCGCCGAAGGGTTCGGACTCGACGCCCGGTCGGCGGTGGTGATCGGGGTCGGGAACGTGGCGGTGGACGTCGCCCGGATCCTGGTCCGCGCCTCGGACGAGCTGAGGGCGACGGACGTGCCCCAGGAGGCCCTCGCCGCCCTGGAGGAGAGCCGGGTCCGCACGGTCCACATGGTGGGCCGTCGCGGGCCGGGTCAGGCCAGGTTCACCACGAAGGAGCTGCGCGAGCTGGGCGGTCTCGCCGGCACGCGGGTGCGGGTGGAGCCGGCCGATCTGGCGCTGGACGCGTCGCTCGCGGACCCGTCGGGACTGCCGGCCGTGAACCGGCGGAATCTGGAGGTCGTCCGGGGCTGGGCGGACCCGGCTCCGGCCGACGGCCTGGACGGGCGCTCCGTCACGCTGCGGTTCTTCCTCCGCCCGGTGGAACTCCTCGGCGCGGACGGCCGGGTCACCGGGGTGCGGTTCGAGCGGACGGAGCCCGACGGCGACGGCGGCGTGCGGGGCACGGGCCGGTACGAGGAGATCGAGGCCCAGCTGGTGCTGCGCGCCGTCGGCTACCAGGGGGTCGCCCTGCCGGGGCTGCCCTTCGACCACTCCCGGGGCACGGTCCCGCACGCGGCGGGCCGCGTCCTGCGGGACGGCGAGCCGTCCGCCGGCGAGTACGTGGCGGGCTGGATCAAGCGCGGCCCCACCGGTGTGATCGGCACGAACCGGCCCTGCGCCAAGGAGACCGTCGCCTCGCTCCTGGCCGACGCGGAACGAGTCGCCGCCCGGCCGGTGAGCGCCGAGCCGCTGGCCGCGCTGCGCGAGCTGGGGCACGAGCCGGTCGCCTGGCCGGGCTGGCTCGCCATCGAACGCGCCGAGTCGGAGCTCGGCCGCTCCCTGGGGCGCGGGCGGGTGAAGATCCCGGACTGGGCCGGCCTGCGGGCGGCGGCGCGGACCGGCGGCGGGGCGGCGACACCACCGGGGTGAACGGCTCCGGGACCGGCGGTCCGTCCCGCGGGGCGGCCACGGAGGGGCCGGGGGTGACGGGTCAGGACGTGCCGGCGGCCGGCCGCGGGTCGCCGAGACGGCGGGACTGCGCGGCGGCGGCTTCCAGCACGCTGTCCAGGAGGCCGGGGAAGAGCGCGTCCAGGTCGTCCCGGCGCAGGGCGTTCAGCTTGGTCGTGCCCCGGTAGATCTGCTGGATGACGCCGCTCTCGCGCAGCACCCTGAAGTGGTGGGTCGTCGTCGACTTCGTCACCGGCAGGTCGAAGTGCGAACAGCTCAACTCCGCCTCCTCGCGCGCCATCTCGCTGACGATCTGCAGCCGCACCGCGTCCGACAGCGCGTGCAGCACGTCCTCCAGCCGGATCGCGTCCCGCGCGGGATGGTCGAGGACCCGGGGGTTGGTCGCGGTCGTCACGGCGGCTCCACTTCGTCCGGTGTCCTGGCTACCCGATCATTGTACGAGAGCTCTCGTAGTTTGACAGACGCCGTACTACGATGAGTATCGTACGAGCACCCACCAGGCCCCCTGAAACGGAGTCCGCCATGAGCGTCGCCCTGTTCGAGCCCTACACCCTGCGGTCGCTGACCATCCCCAACCGTGTGTGGATGGCCCCCATGTGCCAGTACTCGGCAGAGGTGTTCGGACCGAACGCGGGCGTGGCCACCGACTGGCACTTCGCCCACTACGCCTCCCGCGCCACCGGCGGCACGGGCCTGATCCTGGTCGAGGCCACCGCCGTCGCCCCCGAAGGCCGGATCAGCCCCGCCGACCTCGGCATCTGGAACGACACCCAGGTCGCGGCGCTCCGCCGGATCGCCGGCTTCCTCAAGGACCACGGCACGGTGCCCGGGATCCAGATCGGGCACGCCGGACGCAAGGCGTCCACGAACCGCCCCTGGGAGGGCCGCGGCCCGGTGCCCGAGGACGGTCACGGCTGGCAGCCGGTCGGGCCGAGCCCGGTGGAGTTCGCCGACGGACACCCCGTACCGACCGAACTCACCGCCGAGGGGATCCGGGAGATCGTCGGCCGGTTCGCGGACGCGGCCCGCCGCGCGCTCGAAGCCGGATTCGAGGTCGTCGAGGTGCACGGCGCCCACGGCTACCTCATCGGCGAGTTCCTCTCCCCGCACAGCAACCACCGGACGGACGAGTACGGCGGCTCCTTCGAGAACCGCACCCGCTTCGCGCTCGACGTCGTCGACGCGGTGCGCGCGGTCTGGCCGCAGGAGCTGCCCGTCTTCTTCCGGATCTCGGCCACCGACTGGCTGGAGGACCAGGGCTGGACCGCGGACGAGACCGTCCGCTTCGCGGCCCTGCTGCGCGAGCACGGCGTCGACCTCCTGGACGTGTCCAGCGGCGGCAACGGCGGCCCGGCGCGGATCCCGGTCGGCCCCGGCTACCAGGTGCCGTTCGCGGCGCGGGTGAAGGCCGAGACCGGGCTCCCCGTCGCCGCGGTGGGCCTCATCACCGAGGCCGCGCAGGCCGAGAAGATCGTCGCCAACGGCGAGGCCGACGCCGTCCTCCTCGGGCGCGAACTGCTGCGCGACGCCTCCTGGGCGCGCCGGGCCGCACGCGAGCTGGGCGCCGAGACCCACGCCCCCAGCCAGTACGCCTGGGCGATCTGAGCCCGCGCGCTGCCGCGCCGTCTCCCCGGGCCGGACCGGTAACACGCGTCCGACCTGGGCAGACGCCGTTCCGGGAGCCGCTGTCGGTGGCCGGGTGCAGACTGGCCCCTGTCCGCGACGACGACGTCCTGGAGGGATCGGCCATGCCCGACGTTCTGCTCACCGTAGGTACCCGCAAGGGCCTGTTCATCGGCCGCAGGCGCGACGGCCGGTGGGAGTTCGACGACCCGCACTTCAACGCGCAGGCCGTGTACTCGATCGGCATCGACACGCGCCGCGGCACCCCGCGGCTGCTCGTCGGGGGCGACAGCGCGCACTGGGGTCCCTCCGTGTTCCACTCCGACGATCTCGGAGCCACCTGGAACGAGCCCCCGCGGCCGGCGGTCAAGTTCCCCCAGGACACGGGCGCCTCGCTGGAGCGGGTGTGGCAGCTGCACCCGGCACCCGTCCACTCGCCCGACGTCGTGTACGCGGGGACCGAGCCCGCCGCGCTCTTCAGGTCCGAGGACGGCGGGGAGTCCTTCGACCTGGTCCGCCCGCTGTGGGAGCACCCGACCCGGGACCGGTGGGTGCCCGGCGGCGGCGGCGAGGCCGTGCACACGATCGTCACCGACCGGCGGGACGCGGACCGGCTGACGGTCGCGGTGTCGACGGCCGGGGTGTTCCGCTCCCAGGACGGCGGCGAGAGCTGGGCACCGTCCAACGACGGGGTGTCGGCGGTCTTCCTGCCCGATCCGAACCCGGAGTTCGGGCAGTGCGTCCACAAGATCGCGCAGGACGCGGGCGATCTGGACCGGCTGTACCTGCAGAACCACTGGGGCGTCTTCCGCAGCGACGACGCGGGGGCCCGGTGGACGGACATCGGCGCCGGGCTGCCGTCCGACTTCGGCTTCGCCGTCGCGGCGCACCCCCATCGCGCCGACACGGCCTACGTCTTCCCCATCAACGCCGACTCCGACCGGGTGCCGGCGGACCACCGCTGCCGCGTCTACCGCACCACCGACGCGGGCGGCAGCTGGGAGCCCCTCGGCGCCGGGCTGCCCGAGGGCGACCACTACGGCACGGTGCTGCGGGACGCCATGTGCACGGACGACGGCGACCCCGCGGGCGTCTACTTCGGCAACCGCAACGGAGAGGTGTACGCGAGCGCGGACGACGGCGACACCTGGCAGCAGCTCGCCTCGCACCTGCCGGACGTGCTCTGCGTACGCGCGGCGGTCATCGGCTGACGTCCGGTCGCGTGCCGGGCCAGGGCCCCGGGGCACGCACCCGGCCCGGTGGGCTGGACACCCCTACGGGAGGCTCCAGTCGACGGGCTGGGCGCCCTGGCGGACCAGGAGCTCGTTGGTGCGGCTGAACGGGCGCGAGCCGAAGAAGCCGCGTTCCGCGGACATCGGGGAGGGGTGGGCCGACTCCACGGCCGGCAGGTCCCCGAGCAGCGGGCGGGCGTTCCGGGCGTCACGGCCCCACAGGATCGACACGAGCGGCTTGCCGCGGGCGGCGAGCGCGCGGATGGCCTGCTCGGTGACGGCCTCCCAGCCGGCGCCGCGATGGGCTCCCGGCTTCCGCGGGGCGGTGGTGAGCGCGCGGTTCAACAGGAGCACCCCCTGCCGGGTCCACGGCGTCAGATCGCCGTTCGACGGCCGTGCGAGACCCAGGTCGGTGTGCAGCTCGCGGTAGATGTTCTCCAGGCTGCCCGGCAGCTGCCGCACCTCGGGCGCGACGGCGAAGCTGTGCCCGATGGCCATGCCCGGCGTGGGATAGGGGTCCTGCCCCACGATCAGCACCCGCACCTCGTCGAACGGCTGCTGGAAGGCGCGCAGGACATGCTGCCCCGCCGGGAGGTACGTCCGGCCGGCGGCGATCTCCGCGCGGAGGAAATCGCCCATCGCCGCGATGCCTCCGGCGACCGGCGCCAACGCCTCGGCCCAGCCGGGCTCCACAAGTTCACTCAACGGTCGTGCTGCCACAGTCGGTCACCCTACCGGCCTACACGGACAGTCGATCACCACGGAGCGGCCGGCGGCGCGCGCCGCTCCCGCGACCGGTCACGGGACCCCGGGGCGGATCCCCCACCCCGAGCGCCCACCGCCGTTAGGCTTCCGGCCGTCACCCCTCGCTCCCTCCCCGCCCGTTCCCCCTCCGCCCGCCTCGCCCCTCCTCCCCCGTCAAGGAGTCCGTCCATGAGGTCACGCAGTCACCCGACCGGCACCGGCGGCGCGCGGTGACGCCGCCGAGGGCCGGGGACCTGGTCGTCGGGGTCGACTCGGGCGGTTCGGGACTGCGGATCGCCCTGGCCGAGGCGTCGGGCGGGCGGGTGCTGGGCTCCGTCTCGTCCCGCGAACCGGTGCGGACCGGGCCGGGCGGGATCGAGGCGGCCCATCTTCTGGCGCAGGTGCTGCCCGCCGTCGAGACGCTGCGGGCCGGGGCGTCCGGCGGCGGCGCAGGCCCGTCCGGGACCGGGACGGTCGTGGCCGTGGCGGTCGGCGCCGCCGGGATGGCGACGCTCGGTGACGAACTCCGCGCCGAGCTGCCCGGTGCGCTGGAACGCGCCCTGGGGGTGCGCACGCTGGTCCTCGCCGCCGATGCCGTCACCGCCTACGCGGGGGCCCTCGGGCAGCGGCCCGGGGCGGTCGTCGCCGCCGGTACCGGCATGATCGCGCTCGGTACGGACCTGGACTCCTGGCGCCGCGCCGACGGCTGGGGACATCTGCTCGGCGACTGCGGCAGCGGCGCGTGGATCGGCCGGGCGGGCCTCGAGGCGGCGATGCGCGCGTACGACGGCCGCCGCGGCGGTTCGGCCGCGCTGCTCGCCCGGGCCGAGGAGCTCTTCGGGCCGGCCGCCGGACTGCCCGGCGCGCTCTACCCGCGGACCGACCGCCCCGCCGTGCTGGCCTCCTTCGCGCCCGCGGTCGCCGCGTGCGCCGACGCGGGCGATCCGGTGGCCGGCGAGGTGCTGGCGCGGGCCGCGGCACACATCGCCGAGGCGGCCGCCGCCGTGTGCCCCGCCGGCCTGCCGTGCGAAGTGGCACTGACCGGCGGCCTGTTCAAGCTGGGGGACGCTCTGCTGGCACCGCTGCGCAAGGAGCTCGCGGAGCAACTTCCGCAGGTCCGCGCCGTGTCCGCCGCCGGCGATCCACTGGCCGGAGCCGTCTCCCTCGCCGCCGCGTGCGCGACCGGGTCGCTCCGGCTGCCGGAGGAGCCGAGGTTGCTCCATCTCACCAGGTAAGCCACTGTTCGGACATAGAGGGGCAGATAACGCTCTGTCGCACCTCACCGAACTGCGCGGCGGGCAAAACCAGTAGCATGCGGCGCCATGAGCTCCCCCACTGGGCCTGCTTCCGGCCTGCCTGTACGAATGCCGCGACCCCGCCAGACCGGACGGCACCGCCGCCCCGAACCCGCGGCGGCGCCCGAGGGCGCTCCCGCACTCGTTCTCGCCGTCCCCGGCGAGCCCTCGCCCGCCATACGCTCACTGGCCGAAGAGGTCGTGAGCATCGCCCGTTCCGAGCTGCCCGGCCTGGAAGCCGTGATCGGCTACCTCGACGGCGACGACGCCGAGTACCCCTCCCTCGCGGCCGCGCTCACGCGCACCGCGGCCGTGCGCACCGAGCGCTACCAGCTGGCTCTGGCCGCCGGTCGCGAGGTCAGCGCCCCCGAGGGCCCGGCCGCCGTGGTGGTCCCGCTGCTCGCCGGCCCGGACAGCGCCCTGATGCGCCGGGTCCGCCAGGCCGTCATGGACAGCGGCAACATCGCCGAGCTGACCGACGTCCTCGGCCCGCACCCGCTGCTCGCCGAGGCCCTGCACGTGCGCCTGTCGGAGGCCGGTCTGGCCCGTGCCGACCGCGCCCGCCTGTTCACGGTGGCCACCGCCGCCGACGGCATCGTGCTGGCCACGGTCGGCGGCGAGGAGGCCGTGCAGGCCGCCGGCATCACCGGCATGCTGCTGGCCGCCCGGCTGGCCGTCCCCGTGATCGCCGCGGCCCTGGACCAGGAGGGCTCCATCACCGCCGTGGCCGAGCAGCTGCGCGGCTCCGGTTCCGAGCAGCTGGCGCTCGCGCCGTACCTGATCGGTCCCGAGCTGGCCGGCGGCCTGCTGGACGCCGCCGCGAAGGAGGCGGGCTGCGCCGCCGCCGAGCCGCTGGGTGCGTACCCGGCGATCGGCAAGCTCGTGCTCTCGCAGTACACCGCCGCGCTGGGCATCGGTTCGCAGCAGGCCCAGGGGGCGCCGAGCCACTGACCCGCGCGCCGAGCGCGCAGGCCAGCGAAGCAGTACGGGAGGGTCCGCACCGGGTGAGTCCGGTGCGGGCCCTCCCGTCTGCGCGCCGCCGGGCGGTTCGCCCGGCGGGTGGCGGTGGTGGGCGGGGACCGGCCCGCGGGCCGGTCGCCGTCAGCCGAGGACCACGCAGGTGGCCGCGGGGGCCTCGACGGAGCCCGCCCGGCTCGGGACGCCCGTCTCCGGGTCGAGGTCGAACCACGTCACCTCGCCGGAGTGCTCGTTCGCCGCGTAGAGCCGGCGTCCGGAGGGGTCGAGGGCCAGGTCACGGGGCCAGCGGCCGCCGCAGGGCACGGTGTCGACCAGAGCCGCCCTCCCGCCGTCCGGGTCGAGGGCCAGGATGGCGAGCAGGTCGGCGCCGCGGACGGCCACCCAGGCGAAGCGGCCGTCGGGGGCCACGACGACCTCGGAGGGGTAGCTCGGCGCGGCGGCTCCCTCGGGCAGGACGGGGACCTCGTCGAGCGGTTCGAGGACGCCCGCGTCGGCGTCCCAGCGGCAGACGGTGAGGGTGGGCTCCAGCTCGTTGAGGACGTAGGCGTGGCCGCCCGCCGGGTGGAAGGCGAGGTGGCGCGGCCCGGTGCCGGGGCGCAGGGAGGTCTCGCCGTGGGGCCGCAGGGCGCCGGTCGCGGCGTCGAGGGCGTGGATCCACACGGAGTCGGTGCCGAGGTCCACGGCGGCCACCCAGCGGCCCCCGGGGGCGGGCAGCACCTGGTGGGCGCGGGGACCGGCCTGGCGGTCGGCGACCGGGCCCGAGCCCTCGTGCCGGGCGACGTCGGCGGCCGGTCCGAGGGAGCCGTCGGCGGCGACGGGGAGGGCGGTGACGCTGCCGGAGCCGTAGTTCGCGGTGAGGACGTGCCCGGCCGCGACGGCGAGGTGGGTCGGCCCGGCACCCCGGACGGACACGGGGGCGCCGAGCGGCCGCGGCGCGGCTCCGCTGACGTCGAGGGCGGCCACCGCGCCCGCCTCGGTCTCGGACACGGCGTAGAGCGTGCTGCCGGCGAGGGCGAGGTAGGACGGGTCGGCGACCGCGTCGGTGGATCCGGTGACGGTCAGGGCGCCCGTGCGTGGGTCGACGTCGGCGGCGAGGATGCCGCGGCCGCCCGTCGAGGTGAAGGAGCCGATGAAGGCCCGTACCGGATTGCGCGCGCGTGTGCCGCCCATGGCGTCTCCCCTTCCGCCGAGCGGCCTGGGTCGACCGCTCCGTAGTCCGGCCTGACGTTAGCAGGCGGTCTAGACCAACTGGGTCCTGGCGGGAGGACGGGCGACCGGCTCCGGTACGGAGGATCGGTCCGGGCGACGGGTCGGGGCGGGCCGGAGGGCCCGGCCGGGAGCCGCCGGGCCGGCCACCCCGCGGCCGGGGCTCCGGGCGATCGCCCGGCGGCCGGGGAGTGTCAGGCCGCCGGGACCAGGGGGGCGTCCGGGGCGCTGCGGAGCGGGGTCGCGAGGTCGACGAGGGCGCGCTCCAGGCCGTACAGGTGGCCGAGGGCCGCCTCCGCGCCGGGGTGGTGGGACGGGAGGGCGGAGTCCGGAGAGGCCGGGCGGACGGGCCGGACCTGCGGCACGAGGGCGTGGACGGCCGACTCGACCCGCCAGGACGCGGCGGCGAGCCGGGCGTCGTGCGAGGCGTCGGGGTCGGCGGCCACGGCCGAGAGCCCCCGGATCTCCCGGGCGCAGTCGTCCAGGAGGGCGAGGACGCGGCGGGCGCGGGCCTTGCGGGCGCGCAGCGGGCTCAGCGGGTGTGTCAACGGGGCCAGCGTGATCCTCGCCCGGCCGAGCAACAGCTCGAGTTCGGCGGCGAGCGGCGCGGGGTCGGCCTCCGGGTCCCCCGCGAGGCGGCGGGCGGCGACCGTGGTGCACTCGTGCACGCAGGTCACGGCCCGCTCGATCCATGCGTTGGTCGCGGCGTGGGTGGTCACGGGCAGCAGGGCGACGCCGACGGCCGCGCCGAGCGCGCCGACCGCGGTCTCCTCGAAGCGCAGCAGCAGGAGCCCGGGGTGGAGCACGCCGAGCAGGCCGTAGAGCAGGCCCGCCATGACGGTGACGAAGAACATCATCCAGCTGTACGAGAGCGGCGCCGTGTAGAAGATCCCGAAGACGCAGACGGCGACCAGCGCGGCGGTCGGAGCGGTCGCGCCCGCCAGCGGGATCGCGACGAGGAGACCCGCGGCGATGCCGGTGACGGTGCCGACGACCCGCCGGAAGCCCCGGACGAGCGTCTCGCCTCGCGAGGCCGTGTTGACGAAGATCCACCAGGCGGTGCCGACGGCCCAGTACCAGCGGTCGTGCGAGATGACCTGTCCGGCGGCGAGTGCGACGGCGCACGCGGCCGTGGCCTGGAAGGCCTGCCGGGTGGTGGGCCGTGCGAGGCCCCTGCCGGGCAGCGGGGCGGGCGCGGCGGGCGGCGGGACGCGCCGCTCGATGCACCAGGCGACGAAGCGCACGGCTCCGGCGACGAGGAGCGCGAGGGTCACCGCGGCGTAGAGCTCCGGCAGCTGCGCGGGCAGCGCGTGCAGGAACTGGGTGACGAAGAACATCATGAACGCGAAGATGCCGAGAGCCTGGCCGCGCGGGCCCCAGCGCCGGGCGTAGACCCCCGCGAAGACGACGAGCAGCCAGGAGGCGTCGCGCAGCAGCGGCGCGCCGTGCAGGGCGGTGGCCAGTGCGAGGACGGGGAAGCCCGCGGCGGGCAGCAGGGCGGTGGTGAGGGCCTGCCGGCGGACGGTGGGGTCGCCGACGGTGAAGAGCGCGAGCAGCGCGGCCAGGCCCCCGGTGAGGGAGGCGGTGAGGGAGAGGCCCGCGAGTTCGGCCGCGGCCACCGCGAGCCCGACGCCGAGGACGGCGCGCGAGGAGACGCGCAGCCTGACCTTCCCCGGGTCCGGGGCCACGAACACCAGCCTGACCAGCCGGCCGCCGGTCTCCCGGCCCTTCTTCACGACGGTCGACCCGCCCCCGCTGCCGTACACACACCCTCTTCGCATGATCTCGTGCCCGGGCCTGCTCGTGGCTGCTCTCGGACATGGGAAAGGCGCCGCGGTCCGGTACCGGCCTCGTCGCCGGTCCGGCGCAAGCGCGGCGCCGTCTACGTTCTCTGCTCCGAGGAAAACATTCATCCGCCACTGGCTCAACTCGACCGGCCTGAGGTAGGCCATTGGTACAGTCTGCGCGAGTAGACATCGGCCGGAAGGAGGCCATCGGACCATGGCGGTGGACGAGCTCGACACGCGCATCCTGCGGCTGCTGCTGGAGCAGCCGCGCACCAGCGTGCGGGAGTACGCCCGGATCCTCGGGGTGGCGCGGGGCACCGTGCAGGCCCGCGTCGACCGGCTGGAGCGGGACGGGGTGATCACCGGCACCGGACCGTTCCTGTCGCCGGCCGCGCTCGGGCACCCGGTGCTCGCCTTCGTCCACATCGAGGTGACGCAGGGGCACCTGGACGAGGTCGGCGACGCGCTCGCCGCGATTCCGGAGATCGTCGAGGCGTTCTCGATCACCGGCGGCGGGGACCTGCTGACGCGGGTGGTGGCGCGGGACAACGGCCATCTGGAGGACGTGATCCAGCAGCTGATCCAGCTGCCCGGGGTCGTCCGCACGCGCACGGAGATGGCGCTGCGGGAGCGGGTTCCGCACCGCCTGCTCCCCCTGGTCGAGTCGATCGGGCGGTCGTCGGCCCGTGGCGGCCGGTCCGGCACCCCCCTCCCTGATTAGTAGATTTGTTGAATACTCACTCTGCTGACCATAGAGTGAGGTCATGCCCACCACCGAGCAGTCCTCCCCCTATCTCCGCTACGTGGCTCTCGGCGACAGCCAGACCGAGGGTGTCGGCGACGGTGACGACACCGTGGGCCTGCGCGGCTTCGCCGACCGCCTCGCCGAACGGCTCGCGGTGGTGGATCCCCGGGTGCAGTACGCCAACCTCGCCGTCCGAGGACTGCTCGCCGGCCAGGTGCGCGCCCGGCAGCTCGCGCCGGCCCTCGCGCTCCGCCCCGATCTGGCCACGGTGGTCGCCGGGGTGAACGACATGCTCCGGCCGTCGTTCGACGCGGCGGAGGTGGCCGGGCACCTGGAGGCGATGTTCGCCGCGCTGACCGGCTCCGGCACGCGCGTGGCGACGCTCACCTTCCCCGATCTGACCGTCCTGGTGCCGCTGGCCCGGCCGCTGCGCCCGCGGATCGAGGAGCTCAACGACCGGATCCGCGTCGCCGCGGCGCGGCACGGCGTCGTCGTCTCCGAGAGCACCGGGCACGAGGTGGTGACGGACCCGCGGATCTGGAGCGCGGACCGGCTGCACGCCGGCCCGCTGGGCCACGAGCGGATCGCCGCCGCCGTGGCCCACGCCCTGGCCCTGCCCGGCAGCGACGACACCTGGAGCCTGCCCCTGCCCCCGTCCGAGGTCCCCGCCCCGACCGGCCCGCGTGCGGCGCTGGCCGACGTCCGCTGGGCGGCCGGATTCCTGGGGCCCTGGCTGGGCCGCCGGCTGCGCGGCCGCTCCTCCGGCGACGGGCGCACGGCGAAGCGCCCGCAGCTGTCCCCGGTGGCACCCGTGACCGCCGCGGGCGCCGGCGCCACCGCCTGAGTGGCCAAGACACCCCCCAGGGCGCGTGAGGCTCAGTAGACGTCCCGGACGTACCGCTTCTCGGCGGCGAGCTGCTTGACGTACGCCGCCGCCGACTCCTCGTCGTGGCCGCCGTGCGCGACGGCGATGTCCCGCAGCGCCCGGTCGACGTCCTTCGCCATCCGCGCGGCGTCGCCGCACACGTAGAGGTGGGCGCCGGACCGGAGCCGGGACCACAGCTGCGGGCCGTGCTCCCGCATCCGGTCCTGGACGTAGACCTTCGCGCGCTGGTCCCGGGAGAAGGCGGTGTCGAGGCGGTCCAGGGTGCCGTCGGCGAGGAAGGCGGTGAGCTCCTCCTCGTAGAGGAAGTCGGTCGCGCGGTGCTGCTCACCGAAGAAGAGCCAGTTCGGCGCCCGGTGGCCGAGGGCGCGGCGCTCCTCCAGGAAGCCGAGGAAGGGGGCCACGCCCGTGCCCGGCCCGATCATCACCATCGGGGTGCCGGGGTCGGCCGGGGGCCGGAAGTGCGCGGCCCGGCGCACGAAGACCGGGACCACGGCGTCCGGCTCGGCGTCGGCCAGGTAGGGGGAGCAGACGCCCTTTCGGGGCCTGCCGCGGAGGTTCTCGTAGCGGACCACGGAGACCGTCAGGGAGACGCGGTGCGGGTCCGTGAGCGGGCTGGAGGATATCGAGTACAGACGCGGCTGGAGGCGGCCGAGCACGTCGGCCCACTCCTGCGCCGCGGCCCGTACGGGATGCTCGGCGATCACGTCGACGGCCTGCCGGCCCCAGGACCACTGGGCGAGGCCGTCCTTGTTGTCCGGGCGCAGCAGGCGCTTGAGGTCGCGGTCCTCGGTCCGTTCGGTGACGAATCCGAGCAGGGCGGGGGTGAGGCGGGTGATGTCGAGGTGGCGGTGCAGGGCCTCGCCCAGCGGGACGGGGTCCAGCCCCGGGAGTTCGACCGTGGCTCCGGCGTCGAGTCCGGTGACGGCCAGCCACTCGGCGACGAGCCCGGGGCAGTTGACGGGCTGGACCCCGAGGGCGTCCCCCGCCTCGTAGCCGAGGGGGGTGCCGCTCTCGCTCGTGTCGAAGGTGAAGCGGCGGACCTCCTTGCCTGCGCCGGGCCGGCTGAGCAGCCGGTTGCCGACGAGGCGGGCGGGGGTGGCGACGGGCTTGGACCTGCGCGGCGCGACGGGGACGGGGCCCGGTACGGGCGCGGGCACGGTCCGCGGCGGCTCGTCGGTGAGGCCGGTGAGGCTGGTCAGGACCTGGTCGAGCCACGCCTCGGCGGAGGGCTCGTAGTCGGGTTCGCAGTCGGTCCGCGGCGCGAGGCGTACGGCCCCGAGCTCGTCGAGGCGCTGGTCGAGGCGCCGTCCGTGGCCGCAGAAGTCGTCGTACGACGAGTCCCCGAAGGCGAGCACGGCATACCGCCGTCCGTCGAGGCGCGGGGTGTCCGGGCCGGCGAGGGCGTCCCAGAAGCCGGAGCCGTTGTCGGGGGCGTCGCCGTCGCCGAAGGTGCTGGTGATCAGCAGCAGGTCGGCCGCCGGCGGCAGGGCGGACGGGTCCGTCTCGTCCATGCCGGCGAGGGCGGCCCGGTGCCCGGCCGCCACGAGCCGGTCGGCGGTGGCCGCGGCGAAGTCCTCGGCGTTCCCGGTCTGCGAGGCCCACAGGACGACGATCTCGCGGGCGGAGGCCGGGGCGGCCGTGCCCGGCCCGGCGGGGACGGCCCGGGGGGCGCGCGAGTACAGGCCGGCGAGGACGCCGTCGACCCAGCGGGCGTGCTCCTCGCGGAAGGGCGCGCCGGGCGGCAGGACGGGGACGCCCGGGGCGCCGGCCTCCAGACCGGCGAGGAAGCCGACGAGATACTGCCGTTCCTCCGCGCTGAGGACGGGCGGCGGGGAGGGTTCGAGCCCGAAGGCCGCGGACACACCGGGAGGGGCCGCCCGGGGCAGGACGACGGGGACGACGGCGGGCACCGGTGGCCCGCCGGGTGCGGCCGTACCGGGCGCCGCCGCCGGCCGGGGTCCCGGTCCCGGCGCGGCCGTCTTGGTCAGGGCCACCGCGCACACCTTCAGTTCGGGCTGGAAGGAGAGCGGATCGACGGCGTCGTTGGTGACGGCGTTGACGCTGAGGTACTCACCGAACAGGTCGTTCCAGTGGAACGGCGCGAAGCAGCAGCCCGGCAGGACGCGGTCGGTGACGACCGCCGGCAGGACGGCCTTCCCGCGCCGCGAGGTGATCTCCACCGCGTCGCCCTCCGCGATGCCGAGTCGTTCGGCGTCCTCGGGGTGGATCTCGACGAACGGGGCGGGGTCGAGCCGGTTGAGCTTGGCGACCCGGCCGGTCTTGGTGAGCGTGTGCCACTGGTGCTGGAGACGGCCGGTGTTGAGGACGAAGGGGTGGTCGTCGTCGGGCATCTCGGCCGGGTCGAGGTGAGGGCGGGCGTGGAAGACGGCCCGGCCGCTCGGCGTGGGGAAGACCGGGCCCGCGCCGTCCGCGTCCAGGTAGCGGATCGGGTTGCGGTCGGGGCCGCCCGGCGCGGCCGGCCACTGCACGGGGGTGTCCCGCAGCCGCTCGTACGTGACGCCGGTCAGGTCGTAGCCCGTCTTCGGGTTCCGGGCGCGAGTGATCTCCTCGAAGATCTCCTCGGCGCTCTCGTAGGCGAACGCCTTCTCGTGGCCCAGGGCGCGGGCGATGCGGGCGATGATCCGCCAGTCGGCGAGGGCCTCGCCGGGCGGGTCGACGGCCGGGGAGGCGAGGGTGAGGTTGCGCTCGCTGTTGACCAGTACCCCCTCGGTCTCGGTCCACAGCGCGGCGGGCAGGATCACGTCGGCGTAGGCGTTGGTCTCGGTGTCGGCGAACGCGTCCTGGGCGATGACGAGTTCGGCGGCCTCCAGGCCCTCGATGACGGTGCGGCGGTTGCCGACCGAGGCGACCGGGTTGGTGCAGATGATCCAACAGGCCTTGATCTCGCCGTCCGCCATGCGCCGGAAGAGGTCGACGGTGCCGCGGCCGGAGCCGTCCTCGCGGAGCGTGCCGGGCGCGAGGTCCCAGAGTTCCTCGGTGAAGGCCCGGTCCTCGGCGACCAGGACCGAGCGCTGACCGGGGAGCCCCGGGCCCATGTAGCCCATCTCTCGCCCGCCCATGGCGTTGGGCTGGCCGGTCAGGGAGAAGGGGCCCGAGCCGGGGCGGCAGATCGCGCCGGTGGCCAGGTGCAGGTTGACGAGGGCGTTGGTGTTCCAGGTCCCGTGGGTGGACTGGTTGAGGCCCATGGTCCAGCAGCTGGTCCACTCCCCGGCCGCGCCGATCCAGGCGGCGGCGGTGCGGATGTCCTCCTCGGGGATGCCGGTGAGCTCCGCCGCGGTGGCGGGCGGGTAGTCGGCGAGGAAGGCGGGCATCGCCTCCCAGCCCTCGGTGTGCGCGGCGATGAACTCCGGGTCGGTGTGTCCGTTCTCGTGCAGCAGGTGCAGCAGCCCGTTGAGGAGGGCGAGGTCGGTGCCCGGTCTCACCCGCAGGTGGAGGTCGGCCTTGGCGGCGGTGGCGGTGCGCCGCGGGTCGACCACGATCAGCTTCGCCCCGGCCTTGACCCGCTCCATCATGCGCAGGAAGAGGATCGGGTGGCAGTCGGCCATGTTGGAGCCGATGACGAGGAAGAGGTCGGCGTGCTCGAAGTCCTGGTACGAGCCGGGCGGGCCGTCGGCGCCGAGGGAGAGCTTGTAGCCGGTGCCCGCGCTCGCCATGCACAGCCGCGAGTTGGACTCGATCTGGTTCGTGCCGAGGAAGCCCTTGGCCAGCTTGTTGGCCAGGTACTGCGCCTCCAGGCTCATCTGGCCGGAGACGTAGAGGGCGACGGCGTCCGGACCGTGCCGGTCGACGATCGCGCGCAGGCGGCGGGCGGTGTCGGCGATGGCACGGTCGGCAGAGACGGGGACGGGGGCCTCGCCGCGGCGTTCCCGTACCAGCGCGGTGGTCAGCCGTCCGGGCGCGGCGAGCATGTCGGCGGTGGTGGCGCCCTTGGTGCACAGGCGTCCGAAGTTGGCGGGGTGCTCCTTGTCGCCGGTCGCCTTGAGGACCGTGCGGCGGCCGTCGGGTCCCCGGCCGATGTCGAGGATCATTCCGCAGCCCACACCGCAGTACGAGCAGACGGTCCGCACCTGGTCGGGGCCGGTGCGCGGCTTGCGCGTGTCCTCTGGCGTCACCGGGGGCCTCTCTGTGGAACCGTTCGTGCCACGACCGTAGGAAATGCCCGTTACATCTGTGTCAACCGGGCTGATCTTGGTCCGTAACACGCGTCACACAGTGGCCCCCGGCTCGCTGTGAGGAGCCCTCCGGGGGGCTTGTCGATCACGCCGAGAGCCCGGCAGGACCGACATGCCCGGGCGGCTCCCCCACCGGTCAGGTGGCGGCCGGGCGCCCCGTGCCGTCGACGGCGTCGGTGGCGCGCAGCAGGCGCAGGAAGGCCTTGAGCCCGGCGATGATCTCCTCGTTGTCGGTGAGGCGGTCGATCGTCGCCTCGAACTCCCGCGCCATGGCGGCGATGCGACGGTCGGTGTCGTCGGCGCGCCGGTCCGTGGACAGGGCCAGCGCGTCGACCGCGCGGCGCAGTTCGGCCAGGGTCCGGTAGTGCTCCTCGGTCCGGTCCTCGAGGACCCGCGCGCCGTTCTCCACCTGGTCGACCCGGCCGCGCAGGGCGACCACGTCGTCGCGTGGGTGGGTCGCCTCCACGAGCAGCCGTCCCAGCCGCCGGCGCAGCTGGGCGAAGTAGGCGCCCGCGGGCCGGAAGAAGGTGCTGAGCAGGAAGAACCCGGCGAACCAGTAGCCCGCCTCCCGTCCGCTGGCCCAGGCGACCGCGCCCACCGCGACGGCCGTCGCCAGGTGGCCCGCGACGGCCAGGCGGAGCATCACGCGGGCGATGCGGCCCGCTTCGGCGTCGCGCTCCTTCGGGACCTCCAGCCCCTTCCGCCGGCTGATCGCGATCTCGGCGAGCACCGCGTGGGCGCGGAAGTAGAGGTTCCAGGGCGCCGTCAGGAGCAGCAGCAGCCAGAGCAGTCCGAGGACGGCGGCTCCGACGCCGAGCACCAAGGCGGGCGGGGCCCCCACCGCGTACGCCGTCACCAGTGCCAGGACCGCGGCTCCCGCGGCCACGAACACACCTGCCGCCTTGCTCATGCCAACCCCCTCCGAGCCGCCCGGTCGGCTCCCGTCGGCCATGGTCCCGCCGCGGGCGGTGGACGGCATGAGTACCGCTACTCACTTCGCCGGGACGGGGCGCGCGGACGCCCGGCGGCATGGTGGCCCGCGCGGACGCCCGGCGGCGTCGCCGGGCAGGGCCGGGACGGGAGAAGGGGGGCCGGCCCGGTCGGCGAAGTTCCGTAGTTCTACGGATGTGGACGCGCGCCGGGCGTGAAAGGCTCCGCGGCGGGACCGGTGCGCGGCGCCGTCCGACCGCCGCACGTCTCCCCCGAGCAGGAACACGGATGGGCCCGCTGAACGCGTTCGAGAGCATCACCGGAGCCGGCCCCGCCGAGGACACCACGGAAGCCCGCCGCCGCGCATCGCGAGGCGTCCGGTGACCGGCTTCGACACGGCGGGGACCCTGCTCGCCCGGGCCCGGATGCTCACCGAGGCCGGCCATCCCGATGCGGGCGCCGCGTGGCGCCGGGCCGCGGCGGCCGTCGCGCGCGCCGGCGGCCGGCTCTCCCCCGGCGACGAGGCGGACTCCCTCGACGCCCTGGCGCTCGACCACCGCGGCGACGCCGGCCACTGCGCCGAGACGCACTTCGCGCGGGCGGCCGAGCTGCACGAACTGGCCGGCAGCCACGGCAAGTCGCTGCTGTCCCGCGCCCGGGCACTGCTCTGCGCCCCGGACGCCGCCGGCGCGGCCGGACCGGGACCGGAGGCCCGGGCCATGGCCGCTCTCGGAGCCCTGTGCGACCAGGTGGTCGAGGCCCACGAGGCCGGGGACACCACCGCCGCGCAGACCGCCACCCTCCTTCTCCTACAGTGCGGGGTACGGGCCGGGGGGCTCGGCGCCACACCCGGTCCGGGGGGCGGGTCCGCGACGGAGTCCGGAGCCACGGACCTGCGCGCCAAGCTCGAACGGCTGCGGGCATGCACGCAGGACCATCGGCGGGCCACGGCCGCGAACGCCGGTGACAGGACGCGGGAGAGTACGTGAGCAGAGTGATCGACGGTCGCTTCGAGCTGGTGGAGCGGCTCGGCGGGGGCGGCATGGGAACGGTGTGGCGCGCCCGTGACCTGGCATTGCACCGGGAGGTGGCGCTGAAGGAGGTCCGGCCGCCGGACCCGGCGATGGCCGAGTACGAGCCGGAGGCCGCCCGGACGCTGCGCGAGCGGGTCCTGCGCGAGGCCCGGGCGCTGGCCCAGGTCGACCATCCGAACGTCGTGACGATCCACCACATCGTGGACGGCGGGGAGGGCACGTACCCCTGGCTCGTGATGGAGCTGGTGACCGGCGGCTCGCTGCACGACCGGCTGGAGCGCGGCACGATGGCTCCGGCCGACGCGGCCCGCCTCGGCCGCGACCTGCTGTCGGCGCTGCGGGCGGCCCACGCGCGCGGCATCGAGCACCGGGACGTGAAGCCGGCGAACGTCCTGATGCGCCCCGACGGGCGGCCGGTGCTCACGGACTTCGGGATCGCCGCGGTACGCGAGTCCACCAGCCTCACGGCCACGGGCTCCGTCATCGGCTCGCCCGACTACATGGCGCCCGAGCGGGTCCGGGGCGGCGTCGGCGGTTCGGCCGGCGACCTGTGGTCCCTCGGCATGCTCCTGTACGTGGCGGTGGAGGGCCGGCATCCGCTGCGCCGCGCCAACACGCTCGCGACCCTGGCGGCCGTCCTCTCCGACGATGTGCCACCGCCCCGCCAGGCCGGCCCGCTCGGCGCCGTACTGGCCACCCTGCTCGTCCGTGATCCGGCGGCGCGCCCGGACGCCGAGGCGCTCGACCTCGCGCTGGCCGCCGTCGCCGAGCCCGTCGCACCGACCGGTCAGGGGGCCGGTGCGACGGGCTCGGCAGGGGGCGGGGGCGGTCCGGTCGACCCGAGGTCGGCCGGCCGGCCGGCCGACGCCGTGCCCGCGGCCGGGGACCCGCGGTCCGGGGCGCACACGTCGTTCCATCTGGCGCCGCCCGCCGCGGGCCAGGCCCCGGTCCAGGGCTCCTTCACGGGCCCGGCCGGGAATGCGACGCCGTCGCCGTTCCCGGTCCACGGGGGGCCGGCCGCGCCGACGCCGCCGCCCTTCCCCTCCTCCGCGCCCACCGCCACGGTGTCCGGGGGCCGGCGGCGGACCGGCCGCCTGGTCGGCGCTGCCCTCGCCGTGCTGCTCGCGGTGGCCCTGCCGATCGGCTACCTGAACTGGGACGAGCGGAAGGGGACCGGCGACGAGGCCAAGGACGGCGGCCCCACCACCTCGGCCACGGGGCCGTCCTCCTCCGCCACGCCGTCGTCGGACGCGTCGGCGGACACCCCCGTGGACGCGGCCGACGACGATCCGGTGAAGACCGACCTGCTCACGGCCGAGGGCATCAAGGACGCCGTGGCCAAGCTGAAGCCCGTCATGGGCGGCACGAAGGTCACCCGCTTCGTGGTGTACCCGGAGTACGTGCTCGCCGAGGCGCTGGTCGACGGCAGCACCAAGCGGTACGACTCGTTCAGCTACCGCGGCGGGGACGTCGCCGTGAAGGAGGGCTCGGGCGGCACGGTCATGTCGGGCACCGTGGCGGTCGATCTCGCCGACTTCGACTGGGACGCCGTCCCGGCGCTGATGAAGCGGGCGGACAAGGAGCTCGGGGTCAAGAACCCCACCAGCCGCTACCTCGTGGTGAACACGCCGTCCACCATCTTCAAGACGGGCCCGGGGATGAGCGTCTACCTCTCCGACGACTACGGCTCCGGCTATCTGAAGGCGGACCCCAAGGGCAAGGTCATCGCCGCCTACCCGCAGGAGGACTGACCGGTCCTGCCCGGCGGCGGGCCGTCGCCGTCGGCCAGGCCGCCCCGCACGACCAGGGAGGCGAGTGCCGCCCGCGTCACCACCCCGGTCTTGCGGTAGACGCGGGCGACGTGGCTCTCGACCGTCCGGGGGCTCAAGCCCAGCCGGTCGGCCACCGCCTGGTTGGTGAGCCCTTCCGCCACCAGCGCGGAGATCTCCCGCTCACGCGGGGTCAGACGGGCCAGCCGGTCGTCCCGGGCGGGCGCACCGCCCGCCGCGGGGGGACGCGGGCCGGCCGGTCCCGCCGGCGCGGGCTCGAAGACCGCCGGGCGCAGCCGCTCGGCCAGGTCGGCGAGCATCCGCGCGCCGCCGTCCACGGCGAGCCGGCGGCCCCGGCGCCACATCGAGACCGCCCCGGGTCCGTCGCCCGCCGCCCGCGTGAACGGGGCGCCGAGCAGCAGGCTCTGCGCCTCCCGCAGGGTCGCGCCGGAGCGCGCGCTGAGCCGCGCCGCCTCCGCGAAGGAGCGGGCCGCCGCGGCCGGGTCCCCCCGGTGCGCCTGCAGCCGGCCGAGGCCGCGCAGGGCCGCCCCGCGCTGGACCGGGAGATCGAGCCGCTCCGCGAGTGCGGTCGCGCGGGCCGCACCCCGCTCGGCCTCGGCCGGATCGCCGGCGACCAGGTCGGCGGCCACCAGGAGTTCCAGCAGGCTCGGCCGGACGGAGGACTGGATCCGGGGCAGGTCCCGGCCGCCTCCGGCACGTGTCAGGACGTCCCGGACCCGGTGGGGGTCCTCGCCCGCGGGAATGGCGTAGGCGAGCAGCGAGCGCGCCTGGATCGCCCACCAGCCCTCGGCGCCGCTCACGGTGGCGGCGGCCTCCTCGGCCGCCGCCGGCCCGGCCGGATCACCCAGCGGCCGGGCGTGCAGCAGGATCGCGGCCCGGGTCGCCCGGGTGAAGCCGAGCAGCTCCGCCCCGCCCAGCGTCTGGGCGACCGCCAGGGACTCGTCGGCGAGCTCCACGGCCGCCGCGACCCGGCCGGTGGTGAAGCGGACGTACGCCGCGCACATGAGGAGCTGCGAGAGGGCGAAGGGCCGGCCGCCGCGCCGGGCGATGGCGATGCCCCGCGCGCTGTGGCGCTCCGCGTCGGCGTAGCGGTCGAGGAAGACCTCGCTCCAGCCGAGTCGGACCAGCGACTCGCAGTGGGCCGCCAGCGCGCCGTCGGTCAGCACGTCGACCAGCGCCGCCGCCTCGTCGGCGTGGGAGCGGGCCGCGGGGACGTCGCCCTCGTAGGCCTCGCCCAGGGCGGCCAGCGTCAGCGCCTCCACCGCGCCCGGCTCGTCGCCGCGCCTCCGGGCGTCGGCCAGCACGCGCGCCACCTCGTCGCGGACCTCGGGGTAGCGGGTGGCGAAGAGGGCGCGGCAGCCCCATTCGACGACGAGCCCGAGGCGCCGGGCGGGCCGGGGGCCGGGCACGCGTTCCAGTTCGCGGCGGAGCAGGGCGTCGGCCTCGGGGTAGCGGCCGAGGTGGCGTTCCATGAAGGCGCAGAGCAGGACGGCCGAGATCCGCAGGTCGTCCCCGCCGTCGTCCCCGCCTGCGTCGTCGCCTGCGCGGGCGCGGGGCACGTCGTCGCGGGCGCCACCGGTCAGGTCGTGCTGCCGGCAGTCCGCCCCGTCGTCCCGTCGGCGGTCCGTCTCGCCGCCGCCCGCGGGCGGACCGCCGTCGATGAGCCGGTGGAGCAGGTCGCGGCTCTCCTCCACCCGCCCGGCGGCGCCGAGCGCCCGTGCCCGCAGAAGCGTCAACTCCCGCCGGGTGCCGCGGTGTTCGCAGGTATCGGGAAGGAGTCGGAGGACCACGTCCAGCCAGCGGGCGGCGCGCCCCGGGGCGGTGGCCTCCGTCTCCGCGGCGGCGCTGACCAGAACGGCGGCGCCCTCCGGGTCCCAGCGGGTCATCGCGTGCTCCCGGTGGCGCGCCTGCTCGGCCGGTGCGGCCCCGGCCAGGGCGAGTTCGGCCGCCGCCCGGCGGTGGAACTCCTGGCGCCGCCAGGGGTCCATGGCACGTCGCACCAGCCGCGGCATGACGGGGTGCCGCGGGAGCAGGCGGTGACCGCCCCCGTCGGGGCGCACGAGATCGCGGCGCGCGGCCTGGCGCAGGGCCTCGGCGAGGTCGTCGGCGCCGGCGGCCGTGACCGCCCGGACCAGTTCGGGGGTCGCCTGGTCGCCGAGGACCGCCACGGCCTCGACGACGGCGCGCTGCAGGGGCGGCAGCTGCGCCAGTTCGCCGAGCAGGTGTGCCTCGGGTCCCGTGGTGCCCGCGCAGCTGCGGGCATGGGCGAGGGCCAGGAAGTACAACGGGCTGCCCTGGCTCGCGGTGTACGCCTCCTCGGCCTGCCGGACCGGGAGGCCGGGTGCCAGCTCGACGCAGTCGCGGAGGTCCAGCGGTCCGAGGGTGAGGCGGGTGACCGCGCCCGTGTCGATGCCGCGGGCCAGGGCGGCGGCGAGGTCCGGCGGGGTCTGCCGCTCGCGCCGGGCCGCGACGAGCAGGAACGGGGTTCGCACCGGGTGTCTGAGGAGGTGGTCGAGGAGCTCCAGGGAGAACGCGTCGGCTCCGTGCAGGTCGTCGAGGAGGAGGACCAGGCCGGGACCGGGGACCCGGCCGAGCGCCGCCGCGGCGCGGCGCAGGAGCGAGGACCGTCCGGCGACGCCGGCGGAGTCGCCCGGTCCGAACGTGATGCCGCTTCCCGCACCACCCGCACCGGCGGCGGCACCGGCACCGGCACCGAGCAGGGCGCCGAGGCCGGAGGCGGAGTCGTCCTCGTGGGTGTGGTCGAGGTCGCCGAGGGCGTCGGTGAAGACCTGGAAGGGGCCCGCGTGCCCGTCGTCGACGGCGCGGCCGCGCAGGACGGTCAGGCCGCGGGCGCGCGCCCGCGCCGCGAACTCGGTGAGCAGCCGGCTCTTGCCCGCCCCGGCCTCGCCCGTGAGGTCGACAGCCGTGACGCGGGCGGCGGCCGGCCCCCCGGTGTCGATCCGGTCCAGGAGAGCGCCGAGCCGGTCCAGCTCCGCCCGCCGCCCGACGAAGGGCGCGCGGTCGACGCACCCCCGCCCCGCGTGTGTCTGCACGACCCGTCCCCTTCGACCTGTCAGCGGTTCCCCCACTTCACGTTTCTACGTCACGCCGCGGACAATTCCGAACCGGCCGGCCACCGTCCGTCACACTGGCACCACGCAACTGCTCTCGCCACACCCAGCTCACTCGCCACTAGCCCCATTCAACGCACGCGCCACACCCACCCCGTGGATCACCGTCCCTACGGCCGCCCGCCCGGCCGTCCGGAAGCGACCCTGCCGCCTCACGACCGGGACGGGTCCTGTCCGAAGCCCCAGGACACCGCTCGCCGATCCGGCCTGATCGACAAGACACCCCCTAAGGGCTGTCCCGGGCGAGTCGTTCGACCAGGGCCGGCAGGTCGGCGACGGAGTCGAGCACGTGGTCCGGTGTCCCGTCGGCCGAACGATGGGTCTCGGGCGAGTACTTGCCGGTCCTGACGAGGACGCCGGTGATCCCGTCCCGCTGGGCGGCGAGGACGTCCGAGACGATGTCGTCGCCCACCATGAGCGCCTGGGCGGCGGGGACCTCCAGATGGGCGAGGGCGGCCGCGAAGAAGGCGGCGGAGGGCTTGCCGGTGACGACCGCCTCCACCCGGGCGGCGCGTTCGAGCCCGAGCAGATAGGCCCCGGTGTCGAGGTCGAGACCGCCGGAGGTGCGCCAGTACAGGTTGCGGTGCATGGCGACGAGGTGCGCACCGTCCTGGAGCAGGCGGAACACCCGGTTCAGCGCCGGGTAGGCGAAAGCGTCGCCGGCGCCCCCGAGGACGACCACCTCGGGCGCCGGGTCGTCCTCGCCGACCAGCGTCACGCCGTCGAGGTCGTCGCGGACGTCCCCGGTGGTGAGGAGCAGACAGCGCGCGCCCGGGTGATGGTCCCGCAGGTACGAGGCCGTGGCGGCGGGTGCGGTCAGGACGTCGTCGGCGGTGACGGGGAAGCCTTCGGCCGCGAGCCTTCCGGCGATCGAGGCACGGGTCCGCGAGGTGTTGTTGGTGACGAGCGCGAGCGGAAGGCCGCGGTCCCGCAGCGAGCGCACGGCCCGGACGGCACCGGGGAGCGGCTTCCAGGACACGGTGAGCACCCCGTCGATGTCGAGCAGGGCGGCGGCGAGGGGTTCCATGGGGGCCCGACTGGTCACGGGGAGTCCGGACACGCGGTCCCCCGGTAGTCCGTCACCGTGCCGGGGGTTCTCGACCGTCGTCGGGAGCCCGGGCCCGGGAGGAGCTGCCGGGGGCCTGGCCAGAGCCGCGAGGGGGTCACGCGGGGCGGCGAACGTCTTCGCCGTCGGGTGCGGCTCGCTCTGGTTTCTGGTGTATTCAGTATTTTCCTCCCTATTCGCCGCACGTCAAGGGTTCCGACGCACCGGGCCGCGGGCGGGGCCCGGTCCGGCCGCACCGGCGACCGACGTCCGGATACCCGTCCGCGCCCCGGCGGGGCCTTTCGCCGAGGCGTTCACGCGGCTCGCCGCGGGCGGAGTACGACCGGCGGTCGTACTGGCGGAGCGGGCCCCGGCCCGCGAGCATCTGAACGCACGCGGCATCAGCCGGACGGTCACGGCCGACGATCCCGGCCCCGCCCGACGGGCCTTCACCCGCACACCCCACGCGAGGGAGTGACTGCCATGCACGACGACCGCAGCCTGATCGAGTCCCGGCTGAGGCGGGTCCTCGACGAGCGCATCCGGCCGGCCGTCCATCCGGAGTCGGTGCCCCTGGAGGCCGGGATCTGGACCGCGCCGGACGAACCGGTGTCCGTGGCCGAGGGCCTCGCCGCGCCCCGTACCCCGATCGCCGCCGGGGACGCCTGGGGAGCGCCCTGGGGCACGAGCTGGCTCACCGTCTCCGGCCGGGTGCCGGAGGCATGGGCGGGCCGGACGGTCGAGGCGCTGATCGACCTCGGCTTCCACGCGAACATGCCGGGCTTCCAGTGCGAGGGCCTCGTCTACCGGCCGGACGGGTCCCCGGTGAAGGGGCTCCACCCGCGCAACCAGTGGGTGCGGATCGGCGCGCCGGTGGCGGGCGGCGAGGAGGTGCTGCTGCACGTGGAGGCCGCCTCCAATCCGGTGATCATGGACTACCGCCCCTTCCAACCGACCGGCCTCGGCGAGAAGGCGACGGCCGGGACGAGCCCGCAGTACCGGCTGGAGCGCATGGACCTCGCGGTCTTCGACGAGACGGTGTGGCAGCTCGTGATGGACCTGGAGGTCCTGGGCGAGCTGATGGCGGAGCTGCCGGTGGAGGGGGCGCGGCGCTGGGACGTCCTGCGGGCGGTCGAGCGGGCCCTGGACGCCGTCGACCTCCAGGACGTGAACGGGACGGCCGCCGCCGCCCGCGAGCACCTCGCCGGGGTGCTGGCCTCGCCCGCCGAACCCTCGGCGCACCGGATCAGCGCGGTCGGTCACGCGCACATCGACTCGGCCTGGCTGTGGCCGCTGCGCGAGACGGTCCGCAAGGTCGCGCGGACCACGGCCAACATGACGGCGCTCCTGGAGGACGAGCCGGACTTCGTCTACACCATGTCGCAGGCCCAGCAGTACGCGTGGATCAAGGAGCACCGGCCCGAGGTGTACGCGCGGGTGAAGAGGGCCGTCGCGGAGGGCCGCTTCGTGCCGGCCGGCGGCATGTGGGTGGAGTCGGACACCAACATGCCGGGCTCCGAGGCGATGGCCCGTCAGTTCGTGCACGGCAAGCGGTTCTTCCTGGAGGAGTTCGGGGTCGAGAACGAGGAGGCGTGGCTGCCGGACACCTTCGGCTTCGCCGGCGGGCTGCCGCAGATCATCCGGGCGGCGGGTTCGAGGTGGCTGCTCACGCAGAAGATCTCCTGGAGCCAGGTCAACTCCTTCCCGCATCACACCTTCTGGTGGGAGGGCATCGACGGCACGCGGATCTTCACGCACTTTCCGCCGGTGGACACCTACAACTGCTCGATGCAGGGCAGGGAGATCGCCCACGCGGTCCGCAACTTCAAGGACAAGGGCCGGTCCCGGCGCTCGCTCGCGCCGACCGGCTGGGGCGACGGGGGCGGCGGCACCACCCGCGAGATGGTCGCGAAGGCCGCCCGCCTGCGGGACCTGGAGGGATCGGCCCGGGTCCGCTGGGAGCGGCCGGCCGAGTTCTTCGCCAAGGCCCAGGCCGAGTACCCGGATCCGCCGGTGTGGGTGGGCGAGCTGTACCTGGAGCTGCACCGGGCGACCCTGACCAGCCAGGCGCGGACCAAGCAGGGCAACCGGGCGAGCGAGAACCTGCTGCGCGAGGCCGAGCTGTGGGCGGCCACCGCCACCGTCCGGACCGGATCGCCCTACCCGTACGAGGAGTTGGACCGGGTCTGGAAGACGGTGCTGCTGCACCAGTTCCACGACATCCTGCCCGGCTCCTCGATCGCCTGGGTGCACCGGGAGGCGGAGCGGACGTACGCGGCCGTGGCCGGGGAACTGACCGGGATCGTACGGCGGGCGCAGCGGGCGCTGGCCGGGGACGGCACGGCGGGGGGCGAGGTGGTCTTCAACGCGGCGCCGCACGCGCGGGCCGGGGTGCCGGCGGGCGGCGCGCGGGCGGTGGCCGAGCAGCCGGCCGTCGGGGACGGGGACGGGGCGTCCGGGGGCTGCACGGTGACGGACCGGCCGGGCGGCGGTCACGTCCTGTCCAACGGTCTGCTGCGGGTGGCGGTGGACGAGCGCGGCCTGGTGGTCTCGGTGGTCGACCTCGCCGCGGGCCGGGAGACGATCGCTCCGGGGGCCGCGGCCAACCTGCTGCAGATCCACCCCGACTTCCCGAACATGTGGGACGCCTGGGACGTCGACCGCTTCTACCGCAACACGGTCACCGATCTGACCGAGGCCGACGAGGTGGCCGTCGTCGACGACACCCCGCGGTCCGTCGCGGTCCGCGTGACCCGCTCCTTCGGCGCCTCGCGCGCGGTGCAGACGCTCACGCTCGACGCGGGCGCGAAGCGGCTCGACCTCGGGACCGAGGTCGACTGGCACGAGACGGAGAGGTTCCTCAAGGCGGCCTTCCCTCTGGACGTCCACGCGGACCGCTACGCGTCCGAGACCCAGTTCGGCCACCTCTACCGTCCCACGCACACCAACACCAGCTGGGAGGCGGCGAAGTTCGAGGCCTGCAACCACCGCTTCGTGCATGTGGAGGAGCCCGGCTGGGGCGTCGCGCTGGTGACGGCCTCGACGTACGGGCACGACGTGACGCGCACGGTACGGACGGCCGGGGACCGCGGCACCACGACGACGGTCCGGGTCTCGCTGCTGCGCGCGCCCCGTTTCCCCGACCCGCACACCGACCAGGGAGTGCACCGGTTCCGCCACGCCCTGGTCCCCGGCGCGACGGTGGGCGACGCCGTGCGCGAGGGCTACCGGGTCAACCTGCCGGAGCGCCGCGTCCCGGGCGACGCGGACGTCGCCCCGCTGGTCGCCCTGGACGATGACGGGGTGGTGGTGAGCGCCGTGAAACTGGCCGACGACCGCAGCGGCGACCTGGTCGTCCGGCTCTACGAGTCCCGGGGAGCGCGCGCCGACGTCCGGCTGACGACGGCGCTCGACCTCACCGGTGCCGTCGGCGTCGAGCTCTGCGACCTCCTGGAGCGTCCCCTCGCGGACGCCCCGGCGGGGACGGCGCGGGTGACGGACGGGGCGCTGCGGCTGCGGCTCCGTCCGTTCGAGCTCGTCACGCTGCGCTTCGCCCGTTCCGGGGGCGCCCGCTGAGTCCGCGGGGATGGAGGGCGTCCCGGCGGTAGCCGTGCACGTGGGGCGCGCCCGCACCGGCCAGGTGCGGGTGGTCCGGCGCCAGCTCGGGATGGACGTGGGCCGTCCCGTCCGGGTCCGCACGCGGCCACAGCCGGACCGCCGCGACCGAGCCGGCCAGGGCGACGCCGGCCAGGACGGCGGCGCAGACCCGTGGTCCGGCCGTCGCGGTCAGCACGCCCGCGAGCGGGTAGGTGAGCAGCCAGCAGAGATGCGACAGGGAGAAGTGCGCGGCGAAGGCGGCCGGCAGGTCGGTGCCCGCCGCCGAGCGGCGCACCAGCCGGCCACCGGGCGTCAGGACCGCCGACCCCACCGCGCCGACGAGGAACCAGGCGGCGAGCAGGCCGGGCCAGGACCAGGCGCCGGTCGTCGCCGGCACGGCGAGCACCGCGGCGGTCGCGAACGCGGCGGCGAGCATCGGACCCCGTTCGCCGCGCCGGTCGAGGAGGGGCGGCAGGAGCAGGGCGGCGGCCATGGATCCGGCGCCGTACGCGCCCAGGGCGATGGAGACGTCGCCGGCGGAGCGGCCGAGGGTGTCGCGCACCAGCACGACGGTGCCGACGAGGACCAGGGCACCACCGGCGGCCACCACGAGGTCGAGCGCGAGAAGGGCCTTCAGCCGTGGTGTGGCGAGGAAGAGCCGGGTGCCGAAGGCGGCCTGGGCGTACCGGCCGCCGGAGCGGGGGGCCCGGTCCGCCGCCGGCTCGTCGGTCGCGGGTCCGGGGAGCAGGACGGAGACGACCAGCGCGGCCGAGGCGAGGAACCCGATCGCGGTGCCGGTGAAGAGCCCTCCGTACGGGACGAGGGTCAGGAGCGCGGCGGCCAGCACCGGGCTGAACAGGCTCTCCAGGTCGTAGGCGATCCGGGAGAGCGACAGCGCCCGGGTGTAGGAGCGTTCGTCCGGGAGCACGTCGGGGAGGGTGGCCTGGTAGACCGGCGTGAAGACGGCGGAGGCGGCCTGGAGCAGCAGGACGAGGACGTAGACCTGCCATACCTGGGTCACGAAGGGCAGTGTCAGGGCGATCGCCGCGCGGGTGAGGTCCGTGGCGACGAGGAGGGCGCGCCGGGGTATCCGCTCGGCGAGCGCGCCGGCCACCGGGGCGATCGTCACGTAGGCGACCATCTTGAGCGCCAGCGCGGTCCCGAGGACCGCGGAGGCCCGGTCGCCGGCGAGGTCGTAGGCGAGCAGGCTCAGCGCGACGGTGGCGAGGCCGGTACCGGTGAGCGCGACGACCTGGGCCGCGAAGAGGTGCCGGTAGGCGCGGTGGCGCAGCACGGACAGCATGGGGACCGCCCTCGTTCGGCTCCGGGGTCGGGGTGGACACCACCGTAGCCGACATGTGCACAGGTGCGCACATGATGATTCGAGAGGGGTTCGCGCCCCTGGGGCACGCCCCCGTCCCCGGACGTCAGTCGTGCCAGGGTTCGCCCGTCACCTGGTGGTCGGCGTGACTGATGGCTTCCACGACCAGCCGCCGCATGTGGCCGTCGGGCAGCGTGTACACGACCCGCCGTCCGTCCTTGCGGTGCTGGACGAGGCCGCCGAGACGGAGTTTCGCCAGGTGCTGGCTGACCGCGGGCCGCGCCGCGCCGCACGCCTCGGCGAGCGCGGTCACGTCCGACTCCCCGCGCGTCAGCAGCCACACCAGGTGCAGCCGGGTGGGGTCCGCGAGCAGCGCGAACACCCCCGCCGCCGCGGAGAGCTCGCGGGCACCAGGGGTGCGCTGGTGCGCATCACGCGCAGTGGGGAATCCCTCGCGTTCGGCCATGGGCTCATCGTAGGCACCGAGGACGGGCCCCTGACCGGGCGGGCGACGAGCGGGGCGGCACCGCGGGGCGGGGGGTCTCCGCGCACGCGTGCGGCCGGAGCACCCCGCGGACACGGAATACACGGCATCCGGCGGCGAGTTGATCCTTGCATGACCGACACAGCCTTCGACGCGCACGCCCTGCTCGCGGAGAGCCGGCTGGGCGTGCTCGCGACGATCAAGTCCGACGGCCGCCCCCAGCTCTCCCCCGTCCTCCCCTCGTACGACCGGTCCGCCGGTGTCGTCCGGGTGTCGACGACCGCGGGGACGGCCAAGACCGCCAACCTGCGCCGCGATCCACGCGCCGCCCTGGAGGTGACGAGCGCCGACGGCCGGTCGTGGGCGACGGCCGAGGGCACCGTGACCCTCGTCGGCCCCGGGACCGACCCGGACGGCCCCGAGGTCCAGGCCCTGGTCGACTACTACCGCGAGGCGGCCGGGGAGCACCCGGACTGGGACGAGTACCGGGCGGTCATGGTGGCCGACCGGAGGGTCCTGCTCACGCTGACCGTGGACCACGTGTACGGCACGAGCCTGCGCTGACCGGCGGGCCGCCCGGCCCCACGGCCGGGGCCGTGGGCTCAGACGGTCAGGGCCCGCAGGGTCGCCTCGAACCCGACGGCGTCCCGCGGGGCCCTGTTGTGGGGCAGTCTCGCGAGCAGGGCGGCCATGCCGCAGGCGTTCGTCACGCCGGAGAAGACGAGACCGGCTCCCACCAGGCCGGAGAGCCAGTGGGCGGGCGGCCAGGCCAGACCGGCCAGGAATCCGAGCAGGACCAGGGTTCCCGCGGCGAGGCGGACCTGGCGGTCCATC
Source organism: Streptomyces sp. NPDC048338 (assembly GCF_043201055.1). Taxonomy (NCBI): domain Bacteria; kingdom Bacillati; phylum Actinomycetota; class Actinomycetes; order Kitasatosporales; family Streptomycetaceae; genus Streptomyces; species Streptomyces sp. NPDC048338. The sequence continues at coordinate 223,330 of NZ_JBICYQ010000011.1, read as the reverse complement.
GGCCAGGTGGTCCTGGCCCCGGCGGGCCGGTCGACCGGGTGGCCGGCCGCCGCCCACGCGCCGGTGCCGCCGTCGAGGTTCGTGGCGTCGATGCCGAGTGCCGCCAGCTGGACGCAGCCCCGGGCGGACCGGGCACCGGAGGCGCATACGATCAGCAGCGGCACGCGCTCGGCCGCGGACCGCAGGGCGTGGGCGGCCTCCTCGACGCGGTCCAGGGGGATGTTGTGGGCGCCCGGGAGGTGGCCGGAGGCGTACTCGCCGGGGGTGCGCACGTCGATGACGGTGTACTCGCCGAGGCGGCGCGTCGCCTGCGAAGTGGTCAGGGCGGTCGGGGTCGTCACGGAACGGAACCTTTCGGTGGAGTGTTCACCCCCACGGTAGGATACCCGCAGGGGTATATGCAGGAGGAGGAAGCGTGCAACTCGACATGTCGGCCGAGGAGCTGAAGTCGGCGCTGAACCGGCTCCGGCGGGCTCAGGGCCAGCTGGCGGGCGTCATCCGGATGATCGAGGAGGGACGGGACTGCGAGGACGTGGTCACCCAGCTCGCCGCGGTCTCCCGCGCCCTGGACCGCGCCGGCTTCTCGATCATCGCCACCGGACTGCAGCAGTGCATGACCGGCGAGGACCCGGAGATGCGCGACTCCGCGCAGATGCGGGCCCGGCTGGAGAAGCTCTTCCTCTCGCTGGCCTGAGTCCGCCCGCCGGCCCGGGTCCGCTCACAGCAGGACCGTGACGCCCATGGCGGCGGCCACGGCCAGGAGCACGCCGCCGAAGACCCGCTGGAGCGCCCGCGCGGAGACCTTCGCGGCCAGTCGCCGACCGTCCCAGGCCCCCAGGACGGCGGTGGCGAGGAACGGCATGATCAGCGCCCAGTCCAGCTGCACGGCGGTGGAGGCCCGGGCCGCGAGGGCGACGAGCGCGTTGGCGACGATGACGAGCAGGCTCGTCCCCACCGCCGCGCTCATCGGCACGGCGAGGACCGTCACCAGCGCCGGCACGGCCAGGAACCCGCCGCCGACACCGAGGAGACCGGTCACGGCGCCGAGGCCCGCCCCGGCTCCCGCGGCACGGCCGGCCGACGACGGGCCCGCCGCCCCGTTCCCGCCGGCCGCCGCCTCCGCGCCGCCCCCCGCCGCCGGCCCCGCGCCCCGCAGCATGCGCACCGCCGCCAGCCCGGCCAGTACGGCGAACATCGTGGTGAGCAGCGTGGCGGGCAGGTGCACGGACACGAGGCCCGCCGCGGCGGCGGGGAGCAGTCCGGCCGCCGCGAAGAGCAGGCCGGCACGCCACCGCACCGCTCCCGCCCTGGCGTGGGCCAGCAGCGCGGTGAGCGAGGTGCCGATCACGACGACGAGGCCGGCGGTGGTCGCGGCGGACGGGGCGAAGCCGAGCAGATAGACCAGGGCGGGCACGGTGAGGATGCTGCCGCCCGCCCCCAGCGCGCCGAGGGCCAGGCCGACCACGCCGCCCGCGATCAGGGCCAGGACGAGCGCGGTCATCGGCGCGCCCCGCGTGCCGGGCCGGGCACCCGCGCGCCGTCAGTCACCGGACGGGGTGACGAGCGTGAGCCCGGCCTCGGCCGCGGCGGCGTACCCGTCGTCGACGGCCACCACCGCCCGGCCGGCGGCGGCGAGCACGGAGGCGGCGATGGCCGCACGCATCCCGCCCGCGCAGTGCACCCAGACGGTGCCGTCCGGCACCTCCTCCAGGCGCCGGTGGATCAGGTGGACGGGCACGTGCACGCTGCCCTCGATCCAGCCGCCCGCGCGCTCGCTGTCCCGGCGCACGTCCAGCACCACCGGATCCGCGCCTCGCCGCCGAGCGGCGGCGAGGTCCGCGAACACGGCACGCGGGAACGAGCCCGGCTCGGCACCCTCCGCGAGCCAGTCGGCCGGCCCGCCGACGGCAGCCGCGGCCGGACGGTCGATGCCCACACGGGTCAGCTCGCGCTGCGCGCGGGCGATCTGCTCGGCGCTCTCCCCGAGAAGGGTCACGGGCTTGCCCCACGGGATCATCCACGCGAGATGGACGGCCGGCCTGCCGTCGACCTCGAAGTTGACGGAGCCGGCCACGTGGCCGGCCGCGAAGGCGACACGGCTCCGCAGGTCGACGACCCACTCCCCGGCCGCGAGACGCCGCTCGATCTCGGCGGCGTCGGCGCGCCGCGGCGGGGTGAGGTCGACCGGCGCCGGACCGGCGGCGTTGACCGGGCCCATGTGCGCGTAGTACGCGGGCACGTCCTCCAGCCCCGCCAGCAGTTCCCTGACGAAGGTGTCCACGTCCCGCACGAGGGCGGGGTTGGAGGCCTTCTCGGTGCCGATGGTGCCGGACGTCGCGCCGGCCTGGCCGGCGGAGCAGAAGCTGCCGAAGCCGTGCGTGGGCAGCACCGGGACCGCGTCGTCCAGCTCACCGGCCAGGCGGTGCACGGAGGCGTACTGGGCGCGGGCGAGGCTCTCGGTCAGCCGGGGCTCGACCAGGTCGGGGCGTCCCACGCCGCCGATCAGCAGGGAGCCGCCGGTGAAGGCGGCCACCGCGCGGCCCTCTTCCTCCAGGACGTACGAGGTGTGGTGCGGGGTGTGCCCGGGAGTGGCCACCGCCCGCAGCACGAGCCGCTCGTCGACCGGCTCGACGTCCCCGTCCGTCACCGGCACCCGCGGGTGGGCGACGTCGGCCCCGGCCGGGACCAGATAGCGCGCGCCGGTCAGACGCGCGAGCTCCAGGCCGCCGGTCACGTAGTCGTTGTGCACGTGAGTCTCGGCGACGGCCACGATGCGCACACCGCGGCGGGCGGCCTCGGCGATCACGCGATCGATGTCCCGGGGCGGGTCCACGACGACCGCGGCCCCGGCGCCTCCCGCCAGATAGCTGCGGTTGCCCAGCCCCTCGGTCTCCAGGGTGTCGACAAAGAACACTGCACTCTCCCTCGCGATGCTTACCCCCGGGGGTATCTACCCCTCCACCGTAGCAGCAATACCCAGGGGGGTATCCAGAACGGTGTGTGACGCCCCCCATGACCAGGGCGGCCGGACCGGCGGGGTCCGTGGCGGCCGATGCGGCCCGGGTCCCGGTCGGGGCGCCGGACGGCGGCCCGTCGAAGGCGGACGCACGAGGCCCCGCCTCCGCCCTCCGGTGCGCCGGAGGGCCGAGGCGGGGCTCACGGCCGCGCGACGTGCCGGCCGCGCCGGGCCGGGAGGCGGTCGGCTCAGCCGCGCTCGCTGATGTTGACCATCCACGTGACGCCGAAGCGGTCGGTACACATGCCGAAGACGTCACCCCACATCTGCTTCTCCAGGGGCACCGCCACCGTGCCGCCGCCGGCGAGCTTGTCCCAGTAGCCGCGCAGCTCCCCGGCGTCCTCCCCGCTCAGACTCACCGCGATGTCGTTGCCCGGCTTGTGCTCCGTCCCCGGCGGGTTGTCGGCACACATCAGGGTGAGGCCGCCGTCCGTCTCCAGCATGCTGTGCATGACCTTGTCGGCGACGGCGCCGGCCTGCTCGGGGGAGACGTCGCCGTAGGTGCTCAGGGTCAGGGTGCCGCCGAAGACCTCCTGGTAGAACTCCACGGCCTGGCGGGCGTCGCCTGCGAAGCTGATGTAGGGGTTGAGGCGAGTGGCCACGGGTCTGGTTTCCCTTCGTGAGGCGTCGTCACCTCGGGCGGAGACGGCGATCCGGACGGATCGAGCCTGCGTGACGCGGCCGTGCGCCGCCAGCCGGACAGCGCAATCGTGGACCCCGAGGCGCGACGGCCCGACGGATGCCGCGGGCCGGGGACCCGCGCCAGGCGGCACCGCGGCGAGCCGAGGGAAGCCGAGGGCGGAGGGGAGCCGAGGGGAACGCCGACCGGGACGGCCCGCCCCCGCCCCCCATTCCCATGACGATTACTCCTTCGTGACGACTACTCGACACACTGTGAGCATTTCCGCATGAGTGACGCGCCTGTGGGCAGAACCGCTCCAGACCGCCCATACCACCCCTTCGAGGGAGTCACTCATGCTCACAGGCCTCATCGACCGGCTGAAGCGGCGTCGCAGAGGGCAGGGCCGCGACACGGTCCCGGCGCCCTCGCGCGCCCCCGCGCCACCCCGTACCGCGTCACCGGTGTTCACCGCGGACTTCCGCTCCCCCACCCAGTGGGTCGCCGGACACTCGTGGGCCTACCCGAACGGCGGGCCGACCAACGCCGGCGACAACAAGCTGGACCACCTCGTCGAGGACCCCGCGTACAGCCGCTCGGGCGTCTTCCGGGCGACCCGGCGGCCCGACGGCAAGTGGAACGCCGGCCTGCTGACGACGGAGGGCAGCGCCGAGGGATTCATGGTGCGCGCCGGCGACATCCTGGAGGCGCGGGTGAAGCTGCCCAAGGAGCTGGGCGCCTGGCCCGCGATCTGGACCTGGCTGGACGGCGGGCAGGAGATCGACGTCTTCGAGTACCACCCCGACAACCCGGACCTGCTCGAACTCTCCAACCACGTGCGGGGAGGGCACCTCTACTACCGGGATCCCGCGATCCGCCCGGGTGAATGGGTGACCCTGCGGACCGAGTTCGGCGCGAGCTCGGTGGTGTGGAGCGTCAACGGCGTGCGGGCCTTCGCCGACCGGCGGGGGGTGGGCCGCAGTTGGCGGGCCCATCTCATCGTGAACCTGTCCGTCTGCGCCGGCCGCTACCACCCGGCGCCCGACAGGAACGTCTCGGAGATGTCGTACACGGTCTCGGAACTGAAGGTGTTCCGGCCCTGAGGGCGGTGCCGGACGGCGCATCCTTCGGGCCCGGTCAGGGCATACCGTCTGAGCCCGCCACCTTCGGGACGCCCGACCGCACACCGGGGGACGCCATGGGACTCCGCGCCGACCGCATCGAATCGCTCGTCCGGGACGCCGTGGGAGCCCGGGTCTGCCCCGGAGCCGTCTGGTCCGTCGGGGACGCCGGGGGCATCCTCGCGGAGGGCGCCGCGGGTCTCCTCGACCCCGCGCGTCCGCACGAGCCGATGCGTGCCGACACGGTCTTCGACCTCGCCAGCCTCACCAAGATCCTCGCGGTCTGGTCCGTCGCCGGCCTCCTCGTCGGGTCGGGCCGTCTCGAACTCCACCGGCCGCTGGGCGCGTTCTGGCCCGAGGCGGCCGGCCGGCCGATCGGCGACGCGACGGCCCACCACCTCCTGACCCACACCGCGGGTCTGCCCTTGCGGGCGAACCTCCGCCACCACTACGGCACCGATCCCGCGGACGTCCGCGCGGGGGTGCTCGACGCACCCCTGCGCCACCGGCCGGGCGAGGCCGTCGCCTACACCGACCGGGCGGCGCTCGTCCTCGGCTACCTCGCCGAACACCTCACCGGACGGACGCTGGCCGAGCTCGCGGCGAGCCGGGTCTGGAGCCCCTTCGGCATGACCGAGACGCGCTACGGTCCGCTGCCACCCGACGTCGTGGCCCGGTGCGCTCCCACGGAGTTCGACGACGAGACGGGCACCCATCTGAAGGGGACCGTGCACGACTTCTCGACCCGGCTGCTCGGCGGTGCCTGCGGCATAGCCGGGGTCTTCGCCCCGGCCGGCGACCTCGCCCGGTTCCTCACCCTCATGCTCTCCCCCGGTGCCGCACCGTTCGACTCCGGGTGGGTCGGCGACTCGCTGCGCGTCCACACCGGTGGGCTCGCCCCCGCCCGGGGACTGCTCTGGCACCCCGACCCGGACCTCGGAACCGGCGGGCCCGCGGACGTGTGGGCGCACTTCGGATTCACGGGCACGGCGATGTGGATCGCGCCCGGCCGCCACCGGTGGGCGGTCCTGCTCACCAACAAGCTGTACTTCACCCGGGAACGGGGCCCGGTGGCAGCGCTGCGGGCCGCGTTCCGCTCGTACGCCTTCGCCTGACGGGTCGCGATCGGCGGGGTACGAACCCCGCCCGCGAAACCGCCCGCCGGTCAGGGGCGTTCGCGCAACGCCCCCATCACCCGCCCCATCAGGCCGGGGACGTCGGCGTCCCGGACGCCGTCCAGTTGCCGGCGGCCGATCTGCACCGACGCCTCCACCACCGAGCGGACCCGCGGCAGGCGACGCTCCGTGTAGGCGTCGAGCAGCTTGTCGTCCCAGGAGGATCCCTCCGTGAGGAGCTCGGCCAGCACGAGGGAGTCCTCCAGGGACATCGCGGCCCCCTGCGCCAGGGTGGGCGGGCAGGAGTGGGCGGCGTCGCCGACGAGGACGACGCGGCCGCGGTACCAGGGGCCGTCCACCAGGTGCTCGGTGCACCAGGTGTAGTTGACCGGGGACGTGTCCGTCAGCGCGGCGGTGATGGTCTTCCAGTGACCGCCGTACCCCTCGGCGAGCTCGCGCATCTCCCGGACCAGGGAGACCGGGTCCGCGGCGGTCCGGTCGCGCGCGGCCTCGACCAGGTAGGCGTAGACGGTGTCGGGGCCGGTGGGGCAGAAGCCGGCGATGAACGCCGGTCCGCCGAAGGCGAGATGGGTGCGGTCGACGCCCTCGGGGCGGGGCGCGGGAGCCCGCCAGACGGCCATGCCGGTGGGCCGGGGGGTCTCCGTGATGCCGACCAGCGCCCGGGTGGCGGAGTGGACGCCGTCGGCGGCGACGACGAGGTCGTACCGGCCGGAGGTGCCGTCGTCGAAGCGGACCTGCGCGCCCTGGGAGTCCTGGGCGAGGTGGGTCAGGGTGCGGCCCGGCCGGAAGCGCGCGCCCGCCGCGAGGACGGCGTCGGTGAGGATGCTCTGGAGCACGGGGCGCCGCATGCCGAGCGCGGCGGGCAGATCGTCCCCGCCGGTCCGCAGGTCGTCCTGGGTGACGAGGGGCGTGCCGTCCGGGGCGACGATCGTGACGCCGTCCGAGGCGGCGCCCCGCGCCCGTACGCGGTCCCACACCCCGACCGCGTCGAGTACGCGCAGCGCGTTGCCCTGCAGGGTGATGCCGGATCCGCGGCCGGCGTTCCCGTCGGGGCTCCGCTCGACGAGATCGACGGCGATGCCCGCCCGGGCCAGCAGCACGGCGAGTGCGCATCCGGCGGTTCCCCCGCCGATGACGAGAACGCTTCGGGACCGGGTCATGGACGGGTCCTCCCCCAGGACGGGGCCGGTCGCGCCGGACGGGGCGCGACGCCCCCGGGGGGTGTCTCGCCCCCGGGGCCGGCCGGACTGTGCCTCGGCCGGGCCGACGGCGACGACGGCGGCGGCCGGCGAGGCCGTGATCACGCCGAAGCGTACCGGGAGAGGCCCATCACCCCTCCGTGCAGGGGGAGTTGGGAGTACAGCCGAAGCCGGATGGGCTCCGGGCCGGTCCGTCCCGCACCACCGGAACGGCCTCACCAGAAGGGGGTTGGTGAGGCCGTTCCCTCTCGGTGTCCCGTGGGGGGATGACGACCTGCTGCCCCGGTTCCGGTGTCTCACACCCACCCGGTCGTGGATTTCTTCGCGGACCGCCGGGCGGGGTGCCCCCGGCGGGTCACGGAAGGGCCGCGCCGCGGGCGGTCACCCACAGCGTGTACCACTCCTCGTGGGTCAGGTCGGGCTCGCCGGTCGCCGCGTCCCGGCAGGCGCGGATCCGCCCGGGGTTCGACGAACCGACGACGGGGACGACCCGGGCGGGGTGCCGGCGGAGCCACCAGAGCACGATCGTCTCCGGCGTGGTGCCCTTCGCCTCGGCGAGCGAGCTCACGAGCGCGGCGGTGGCGTGCTCGTCGGGGGTCTCCTGCCGGCCCGTGTAGCGCCCCTGGGCGAGCGGCCCCCATGCCTGGAGGGAGATCCCGTGCGTCAGGCAGTGCTCGACGGTGCCCGCCGGGAAGCCGTTGGCGGCCGACTCGGGGGTGTTGACGAGCACCCCGTCCTCCAGCCAGGCCCTCCGGTGCAGGCTCATCTCCAGCTGGTCGGCCACCAGCGGCAGCGCGACGTGCGCCTGGAGCCGGGCGATCTGCGCGGCGTTCATGTTGGAGACGCCGAAGCGGCGGACCAGACCCTGGCGGTGCAGCGAGGTCAGGGCCTCGCCGATCTCGGCCGGGTCGGCGAGCGGGTCGGGACGGTGCAGGAGGAGTGTGTCCAGCACATCGGTGCGGAGCCGGGCGAGACTCTCCTCGACCTTCCGCTCGATGGTGGCCCCGCGCAGGTCGTAGAGCCCGGGCCGGTCGCCGTCGGCCAGCCGGATGCCGCACTTGGTCTGCAGGGTGATCCGGTCGCGGAGGCCGGCCGATCGGGCGAGGACCTCGCCGAAGACCGCCTCGGCCTTGCCGTGCCGGTAGATGTCGGCGTGGTCGAAGGCGGTGATGCCGCTGTCGAGGGCCGCCTCGACGGCCGCCTCCGCGGCGTCGACGTCGGCGGCCGTGTAGGGGCTCGTGTCCCAGGCACCGCCCAGGCCCATGCAGCCGAGGACGAGACGATCGGGCTTCTCACTCGTGGTCACGGGGCCCACCCTCGCACATGTGCGCGGCCGGGCGGGCCCCCGCCCGAACGCGTCAGGTACGGCGGGAGGACCACCAGTGCCGTCGCCGCGGCGGGTGTACCGCCCGGCCGAGCCTGCGTCCGACCACGGCGTACCCCAGCAGCGCCCCGAAGGTGTTGAGCACGACGTCGTCGATGTCGAAGGCGCGCCCCGTGATGAGCGCCCCCTGGACCAGCTCCACCACCAGCATCGTCGCCACCGTCAGCAGCCCGACGCGGAGGAAGCCGCGGGTGTACGGGGACACCACCGGAAGCAGGAGCCCGAACGGCACTCCCAGCAGGATGTTGCCGCCGAGCTGCTTGACCGTGTCGCGGAACGCGGGCTGCGAGAGGTAGTTGCGGATCGAGTCGCCGGGTTGCAGGTTGGTGTGGGTGAGCACCTCCGAGGCCGGCGACGGCTGCAGGGTGAGGCGCGCGAGGACGACGGCGAAGGCCACCATGCCGGCCAGGGCCAGCACCGTCACGCCGATCCGGATGACAGGGCTCGGCCCTCTGCGCGCCGGCTTCGCCTCCTCGGCGCGGGGCTTCCGCCGAAGGAGGCGGAAGGACCTCCCCTTCTCGGGCGGGGCGGGCTTCGCCTCCACGCCCGGTTTCCGCCGCCCGAGGCGGAAGTACCCGCCCTTCCCGGCCGGGGCGGACTTCGCCGCCTTCGTACGTGACGTCCCGGCGCCCGTACCGCCGCCGACCGCCGCGGCCGCGCCGGCGGCCGGGCGGCGTCTGATGTGTACGCCCATCGATCCCCCCAAGTCCGTTGGTCTCTTCGTGGAGTTGCGGCTACCCCCGATGTGCCGTGGCACGCCTCCGTCGTCACGTGGAGGGCTTGGCGCAGCTCAGAAGGTGTTCCGGCGGCGCAGCCGCAGCGGTCGCCCGTCCGGGTCGACGAAGAGGCGGTGCAACGGGATCGCGACGGCGCGCTGCGCGGCGGACAGCTCCGGAGGGACGTACCGGCGCAGCCGGCCCGACGGCCGCGGACCGCTTCGGCCGCTCGCGTACCACGCGTCGAGCGTCGCCGCGGTCTTCGCGAAAGCCGCGAAGGCGGTCACCGGATCGGCGAGGGCGTCGGACTCCGGGTCCCGACGCCCGTCCGCGCTCCGGGCGTCCAGGTGCTCGCGCATGAGCTCCAGCCGGAGCTCCCGGGCGAAGGGCCGCGCGCCGTCCCCGAGACCGGCCGGGTCGAGCGGCTCGCGCGGGTCCCTGCGTACGTCGATCACGGCGCAGCCGAGCTCCGAATCGTGTGTCCACGAGCGGAGGTTGACGTTGTCGGAGCCGACGGAGGCCCACACGTCGTCGATCACGCACACCTTCGCGTGGACGTACACCGGGGTGCCCACGGGATTCTCGACCGCGTACACCGCGACCCGGTCGCCGCCCGCGCGGCGCAGCGCGTCCAGGGCCTCGATCCGTCCGATCAGGTTCATGGGCAGGGTCAGCCGGCCGTCCTGTTCCGGTACGGCGGGGACGACGGCGATCAGGAGCAGCCCGGGAGAGGCCCGCAGCGCGGCCGCGAACGCGGCCACCACCCGGGGCGACCAGAGGTACTGGTCCTCGACGTAGATCAGCGCCCGCGACCGCCGCAGCGCCTTGAGGTAGCCGCGCGCGATGCTGCGTTCGCCGTCCGGGGCGAAGGGGTAGCCGCGCAGCAGCCGGTTCGGATAGGTGCGGAGCACCTGGACCGCGTGCGGGCCGCAGGGGGCCGGATCGGCCGACTGGGGCGGCAGTTCGTCGGCCTCCGTGTCCTCCCGGTGCGCCCGCTCGCGCAGGCGGAGGAGCGGGCTGCGGCTGAGCGGCGCCGGATCCTCCCAGCGTTCGCGGAAGACGGCCTCGATGTCGCCGACGGCCGGCCCGCGCACGGCGAGCTGGACGTCGTGCCACGGGGGCCGCGGCCCGTACGCGGCGGCCAGGGGCAGCGCCTGCGGGTCGCCCCGGTGTCCGGCGTCGTCGCGGCGGTTGTGGCAGAGGTCGATGCCTCCGACGTACGCGACGTCCCGCTCCGGGCGGCCGGGGTGGCGCAGGACCACCATCTTCTGGTGGTGCGATCCGCCGGGGCGTACCCGCATGTCGAGCAGGCACTCGCCGCCGGCCCGCGCGATCTCCTCGCCGAAGTGCCGGTTCTCCGTCTCGCTGTACTGGAGGGTGTCCAGGTGGGAGCGCCACAGCAGGCCCTTGACGACGACGCCTCGCCGGGCCGCCCGGCAGAGGAGCGGGCCGATCTCGGTGCCCGCACCCGCGAGCCGCTGGTCCGGGTCGCCGCGCCAGTCGGTGAAGAGGAGCAGATCACCGCGGCGCATGCCGCGCACGGCCGCGAGCAGCTCCGCGAAGTACGTGGCACCGTGCACGAGCGGCTGGACGAGGTTCCCCTCGGACCAGGCCGTTCCGCCGGGGCGCCGCTCGTCGAGGCGCGTCGCGGGGTTGCCGCGTTCGCCGCGTTCAAGGAACCAGTCGGCGCGGATCACGACATCGAGACCTCCACTTCTTCCCCTACCCGCCGCGGCGGGTACGTACCCGGCGGGTCCGGAACGGCCGGCCCGGTGAGGACGGCGGCGCGACGGACCGGCCGGTGGGGGTGTCGGGCCGGGCCTGCCCGGCTCCCGGCGTGATCGGCACGGCATCCCCGTGGCCCGCGGCTCGCGTTGGCCCGGGTCGCCGGGCGGCCCTACGGTGGAGGCACCAGCGTCTTCCCCCGGAGCGCGCCATGCTCGTCGTCCCGAGCGCGGCCGGAGTGCCGAGGGTGCCGGCGCGGGCCGTCGCGGCCGCGCCTCCCCCGGCACGATGACGGCCCCCGACCCCGCCGGACGGCTCTCTCCTCTCGCGCGGGCACGCAGTGTGATCCGCCGATTGCGGGCCGGTCACCGCTGGGGGCGGGTGGCCGCGCTCGATCTCTGGCAGCGCTCGCTCGGGTTCGCGGCGCTGGGGTTCCTCACCCTCGTCCCCCTGCTGATCGTGGTGTCCGCGGCGGACACGGAGAGCGGACGCGGCTTCGCGCAGTGGCTCGGGGACGGGCTGGGGGTCTCGGCGCCGGCCCGGGCGGAGATCGCCCGGCTGTTCGCCCTGCCGGGCCAGGTCTGGCGGACGACCACGGCGTTCGGTCTCGCCGTCCTCGCCGTCTTCGGTCTCTCCTTCGGCACGGTGGTCCAGTCCGGCTACGAGAAGGTCTGGGACCTGCCGCCGGACCGCTGGTGGTCGCGGTGGCGCCACGTGGTGTGGCTGGCCGTCCTCATCGGCGTCCTCTACCTGTTCGCGGTCACGACCCTCTGGCGCGACCACCCGGCCCGCGGCGTGGGCACCGCACTCTGCGGCACCCTGTTCTTCTGGTGGTCGCAACGCTGGCTGCTGGGCGGCCGGATCGGCTGGCTCGCGCTCCTGCCGGGGGCGGTCGCGACGACGGTGGGGCTCCTCGGCCTCAGGATCTTCTCCCGGCTGGTCTTCTCGCCGCTGATCGCCTCCAGCGCCGTCACCTACGGCCCCTTCGGCGCCTTCCTCGTCATCCAGTCCTGGCTGCTCGCCGTCGGCGTCGTCGTCTTCGGAGGCGCCCTGGCGGGCCGGCTGCTCGCTGACGTGCTGCCCCGAACGGCGAGGGCGCCGAGACGCCGGAGGTGACGGGGCAGGGATCGAGAGGAGCGGCACGGGGCTGGGCAGGGGGCACGGCCCGACGACCTGCCGCCACCCGCCACCCGGCTCCCGGCTCCCGGCTCCCGGCTCCCGGCTCCCGGCTCCCGGCTCCCGGCGGATCGTGCCGGCCGTCAGCGCGCGCCGAAGACCTGGGTCCAGTAGGGGCCGCCCTCGTCGTGGATCCCGATCCCGATCTCCTTGAAGGAGCAGTTGAGGATGTTCGCGCGGTGGCCCGGGCTGTTCATCCAGGACTCCATCACCTGCTCGGCGCTGCTCTGGCCCATGGCGATGTTCTCGCCGTACGTCGACCAGGGGTAGCCGGTGGCCGTGACGCGGTCGCCCGGGCCCTTGCCGTCGGGGTTGGTGTGGTCGAAGAAGCCGCGCGCCGCCATGTCGTCGGAGTGGGCCTGAGCCGCCCTGGTCAGCTGCGAGTTCGCGGTCAGCGGGGAACAACCCGCCTTGGCGCGCTCGGCGTTGACCAGGCTGATCACCTGGTCGGCGGTGGAGTCGGAGCCGGATCCGCTGTTCGAGCCGGTGTCGGAGCCGGAGTCGGCCGTCTTCTTCGGCTTGGGCGCGGGCGACGAGGTGCGGGGTGCGGTCGTCTTCGGCGGCGTGGCCTTCGCGGTGCGGCTCGGACGGGCGGACGGGCTCGCGGTGGCACTGGCGCTCGCCGACGTCGACGCCGAGGGGGAGGGGGTCGCCAGGAGGGCGGTCGGCTGCTGGCCGAGGGGCAGGTCCGGACCGGGGGCCGCGGCACGGTTCACGTCCAGCGCCTCACCGTCGCCGTCGGGTCCGCCGCTCAGGTAGAAGGACCCGCCGGTGACCGCGACGACCGCCATGCCGGCGGCGACGACGGCCCTGCGGCGGCCGCGCCGGCGCTCCTGCTCCTGACGCCGCCGGGCACCGCGCGAACCGCGGCCGGCCGCTCCGACGGAGGTGACGGTGCTCTGCGTCGCGTAGGACGCGAACAGCTCCTGCGCTCCGGCGCCCTCGTGCCCGGCCGCCGACTCGAACGGCTCGCGGCCGTCCGCCGGGCGGTACGCCTCGTGCTGCCCGTACGGCGCCGCCGGGTCGTACGGCGCGGCGGACTCGTAGCCTCCGCCGGTCCCGTACTGCGGTGCCAGGTCGTACGGCTGGGTCGCCTCGTACGGTGCCCGCTGGGCGGGTATCCCGTAAGGAGCCGTCGCCTCGTACGGCGACGGCGACGGTATGCCGTTCGGCGCCGTCGTCTCGTACGCCCCGGGCGTCTCGTAGAACCCCTGGGTCTCGTACAGGCCCTGGGTGTCCTGGAGGCCCTGCGGCTCGTACAGGCCCTGCGTGGCGTAGCCGCTCTGCGCGTCGTACAGGCCCTGCGGCTCGTACTGGCCCTGCGGCTCGTACTGGCCCTGCGTGGCGTACCCGCCCTGCCCGTCGTACAGGCCCGCGGTGTCGTGGACGCCCGGTGTGTCGTACGGCCCCTGGGTCCCGTACGTGCCCGGCGCCTCGTAGGCGCCCGTGGCCTCGTACGGCGCGGGCGACCCGTACAGGGGGTCGGAGCCGTAGGGCTGTGCCGAGTAGGCGGTGGTGGCCGTGGTGGCCGTGGTGAGGCCGAACGCGGCGCCGTCCCGGACGGCGGCCAGCAGCATCGCCGACGGCGGCACCAGCAGCAGTCCGGCCAGCAGGCCCTCGGCGGGGACGAGGTTGCTCCAGAGTCCCGCGCAGTGCGCGCAGCCACGGGCGTGGCGGGCTATGCGCTTGCGCCAGAGAGCGGAGGGACGGCCGTCCCACGTGCCCAGCTCGGACCGGAGCGTGGGGCACAGCGGGTTCTCCGACAGGGCCCGGACGACCACGCGGGCGGTGTCGAGCTGCGCCTTCATCCGCTGGACCCGGACCGCGGTGTGCTGCGTGGACAGCTCCAGGGCCGCCGCCACCTCGTAGCGGGTCAGCTCGCCCGCGCACTCCAGCCACCACAGCGAGAGCAGAGCGCTGTCGTCCGGCTCCATCCAGCGGGTCGCCTCGGCGGTCTCGCGCCGCTGCCCGGAGAGGTGCAGCTTGACGACCGCCAGGTCGACGAAGTCCGCGCCGGGGTGAGCGATGTCACGCGCGTCGTCGAGGGCGCCGATGGGGAGGCGGGACTGCTGCTTGTGCCAGTGACCCCGGATCCCGTTCATCGTGATGGCCACGAGCCAGGACCGGAAACTGTCGGGGGCCCGGAGAGCGGGGAGACCGTCGAGCGCCCGCAGCATGGTCTCCTGCACGACGTCGTCGACGTCGTGGTGACCGTTCAAGGCCCGTCCCACGATGTTGTACACGAGGGGCAGGTAGGCCGCGATGAGCTGGTCCTGCGCCCACAGGTCGCCGCCCTGCGCAGCCCTGACGAGCTCCGTACCGTGCTGTGTAGCCATGCCCTGATTCACTCTGCCTGTCCCGCCTGTTGTCGATGCCCGGCACCTGGGAGACCGCAGGCCGTCTCCCGGATAACAGGAAACGCCGAAAATTCCGCGGCGCGTCTTCGGTGCAGGCTCGAAGCCTCTCGACCGAGCGGCCGAGACGATACCCGTCCGACGCGCAGGAGCCTACGCCACCGCCTATCGCCCCCCGTTGGACCGCTATGCCCACTTTCATGGCGTTCCGGGGTGGCGCGTATCGGTCGAAATGGCCACGGAGCAGGCGGGCTTCACCGCCGGTCCGAAGCGGGGCGCCGGGACGCCCGGGGCGGCGTCGCGGGCCGGGCCCGATGGCGGCGGGCGGGACGCGTCCACGACACCGGGCCGGGCTCGACCGGCAGGTCAGCCGCCGTCCGAGTCGCCCCCGCCACTCCCGGACGAGATCGAGTGCCCCCGCCGGCGGCCGGACCGGCGCACGGCCTCACCGGCCGCCAGTGTGACGGCGGCCACGCCGCGCACCCAGCGGGGCCCGCCCCGGGCGCCCCAGACGACACAGACGCACCCGGCCACCACGAGAGCCAGCACCACGGACAAGACGAGCAGGACCATCTCTTCCCCCTTCACCTGCGTTTCTCGGTCCGGGTCATTGTGGCAAGGGGTGCGGACGGCGTGCCGAGGCGACCCCGGTGGCGGTCGACGGCGGTCTGTCGGTGCCGCGAGCGATCATGGACGGGACACCGGACGTCCCGCACCCCCCAAGGAGACACATGACGGACACCGCCCCCTCGTTCCGGCTCCACCCCGGGGCTCCCGACTCCCCGGTGATCCTGCACGTCCCGCACTCCTCCCGGGTGATCCCCGAGGACGTCCGCGCCGGCATCGTGCTGGACGACCGGGAACTCGGCGTGGAGTCGGACCACATCACGGACGCGCACACGGCGGAGATCGCCGAGGCGGCGGCGGGGGCGGCGGGCCGCACCCCCTGGCGCTTCGTCAACGGACTGTCCCGGCTCGTCGTCGACCCGGAGCGCTTCCCCGACGAGCGCGAGGAGATGCTGGCGGCGGGCATGGGCGCCGTGTACACGCGGACCACGCACCGCGAGGACCTGCGGCGGGCGGACTTCGACGGACAGCCGCTGATCGAACGGTACTTCCGGCCGTACGCGGCGGCGATGACGGCCGCGGTGACGGAACGGCTCGACGCCGTCGGGCGGGCCGTGGTCATCGACGTCCACTCGTATCCGACGAAGGCGCTGCCGTACGAACTCCACGGCGACGGGCCGCGTCCGCCGGTCTGTCTCGGGACGGACTCCTTCCACACGCCGCCCGCGTTGCTCGACGCGGCACGGGAGGCGTTCGCCGGCTTCGGCGGCATCGGGCTGGACAGCCCCTTCGCGGGCACGTACGTGCCGTTGCGGTACCACGGCACGGCCGGGAACGTCGGCGCCCTCATGGTCGAGATCCGGCGTGACCTCTACATGGAGGAGCCGGGCGGGCCCGCGGGCCCGGGTCTGGACGCGCTGGCGGCGGCACTGGCCCGGCTCGTCGACCGGGTGTCAGGGTCCGCCTGAGGGGAGGCCCCCGCCGTGCCCTCGCGCGCCGATCGCCGCGAAATCTCCTGGCAGCGCGCCGGGCACGGCGCTATGCTCGCCGCGATGATCACTCTTACTGCTCACAGTTGGGGGGTCCCGTCCACGCAAGGTGAGTGCTGATGCGCACTCCCTTCCCGGACGACGACTCCCGTCTCTCCCTCTGGTCGCGCGTGCGTCGGTACGCCGTCCCGGCCACCATGATCGAGACCGCCACCGCACGCCGCGCCGTCGGCGACTGGGCGGGCGCGTGCACCGCCGCGCACCTCGACGTCGACCTCGACCTGCGTGCCGTCGCACGGTCGTACGGCACGGAGCTGGCCTCCCGGATCCGCGCCGATCTCCGCCACCTCGCTCCCGATCTGCTGCGCTGGCACATGCCGAGGATCGCTCCCGACGGGCTGCTGCGGCCCGGTCTGACCCTCGCTCTGGCGCGCTACGACGCTCCCGGGCGCGACGGACCACATCCGGTGCACCTGGTGGTCCGGACCGCACCCGCCTGGGCGGACGCCGGTCAGCGGATGAGCCTTGCGCTGTGGGACGGTACGCGGCCCGGCGCCGACGCGCGACGGCATCCGCATCCCAGGCCCCACCCGCGGTTCCGCCTCGACCTGCACCGCCATCTCTGGGACGCGCGGCGGACGGACGAGCTCCGGGCCCGGTCGGGTGCGGCCGGAGAGGCGTCGGCGGGCGGCGGCCCGAGGCGCTCGGATCCGCGGGACGCCGGGAGCCCGGCACGACCGGCAGGACACCACGTGGTCCAGGGCTTCCTGGACGCGTTGCCGCTCGACGTCCCCTGTGCCGTGGATCGTTGGGCGGCGGAGGCGGCGATCCTGCTCCGTGCCGAGGGGCGGCCCGAGGCCGGCGGACGGGTCGCCGTGCGGGTCGGCCGGCACCGGCTGGTCCTGCACCTCGCCCCGGTCGGCGACGGCTCCGGGGGCGAGCGCCCGGGCGCACGGCGTGGCGGGCCGGTGGTCACCACGGCGGCCTCCGACGGTACGGCCGGCGCCCTGCCGCTGCTGCCCGACGCGGCGACCTGGCTGCTCCCCGACCTCGAACTGCTCCGTGCGGACGCGGTCGAGGCCGGTGAACTCCATCCGCTCGTCGTCTCGGCGCTGCTGCCCGACGACGCCTCGCACGGCCTCTCCAGGGCTCCGGTCCTGGATCCGGCGGGACGGCCACGCCTGGTCGAGTGCCGGGGCGCCGAGCACCGGATCGGCCTGGTCGACGGCGTACTCACCCCGCTGGACCACGATCCGGTCGAGATCCGGCGCGAGGAGCTGCTGGTCGCGCTGACCGGCACCCCCCTGCCCTGCCTGCGGGCGATCGACGAGGCGCACCGCAACCCCCACTGCCTCGGCGGGGTGCGGGAGCGCCTGGACCACGGTGACACCGCGGGTGCCCTGGCGATCGTCGAGGCGCTGCTGGGTCCGGAGGCGACGCTCCGCAACGGCGCGCTCCGGGACGCCCTGGAGACGGCTGCCCGACGGCGGCTCACCTACGGGCTGTTCAGGGCGGGGCTCGTCGGCCCCGCCCCCGGCCGCCTCCGGCCCGGACCGCGACGTCCCCGCGACCATCGATCCCACCCTCGCGACACCACCGGGCGCTGAGCGGGGCTCCCGCCCCGTACGCCCTCCTCGCCCTCCCTGTACGCCCTCCTCGCCGTCGCCGCACGCCCCGGCCGATCCGGCCTGCCCCCCCTGCCGCCCCTGCCGTTCCGTGGCGCTGGCCACCTCGGCCCCTCCCGCCTTCCCCCACCACCTCGCTCCCGCTGCGTTCCGCTTCCCCACTCGCTCACCACGAACCCCAAGGTGATCACTCATGACCTCTTACGCACCACTCCTCGCCGCCGACCCCGCCACCGACGCCGGCGTCGGCCTAGCCTCCGATCTCGCCACCGACCCGGCCGGGACCGCGCCGCCGTCCGCCGGTCCGTACGACACCCCTCAACTCGACGTCGCCGGAGCGCTGTTGACTCTGCTGCGCGACACCACCACGGAAGAGCGCACCGACATCCAGCTGGAGGCCCTGACCCTGGCCGTGGCCGCCGACCTGCCCGTACTGCTCTGGGGCCGGCCCGGCATCGGCAAGACGGCGGCCCTCACCCAGCTCGCCGCCACCCTCGACCTCCCGCTGACCACGGTCGTCGCCAGCGTGCACGAGCCCTCCGACTTCTCCGGCCTGCCCGTCGTCGGCGACGACCCGGCGGAGCAGGGCGTCCCGATGGCGCCGCCGGACTGGGCCGTCCGTCTCGTCCGGGCGGGCCGGGGGCTGCTGTTCCTCGACGAGCTGTCCACCGCGCCGCCCGCCGTCCAGGCGGCCCTGCTCCGGCTCGTCCTGGAGCGGCGCGTCGGAGCCCTGCGCCTCCCGTCCGGCGTGCGGATCGTCGCCGCAGCCAATCCGCGCTCCTCCGCCGCCGACGGCTGGGAGCTGAGCCCGCCGCTGGCGAACCGCTTCGTCCACCTCCAATGGACCCACGACCAGGACGTCGTCGTCCGCGGCCTCGGCGGCACCTGGCCACGCGCCACGCTCCCCCGGCTCGACCCGGAGAAGCTGGCGGAGTCCGTGGACTTCGCCCGCCGCGCGGTGTGCGGGCTCCTCGCCGCGCGCCCGGCGCTGGTCCACCGGATGCCCACCACCGAGACGCACCGCGGCGGAGCCTGGCCGTCGCCCCGGAGCTGGGAGATGACCCTGACCCTGATCGCCTTCGCGACCGCCGCCGGTGTCTCCCGCGAGGTGCTCGCCCTGCTGGTCAGGGGCACGGTGGGGGACGGTCCGGGACTGGAGCTGCTGGCGAGCCTGGACCGGATGGACCTCCCCGACCCGGAGGTGCTGCTCGCCGACCCGGCGGCCGCCGAACTGCCCGAGCGCGGCGATCTGCGCCAGGCCACGCTGGACGGGGTGGTGGACGCGGTCCGCAACCGGCCGGAGCGTTCCCGCTGGGACGCGGCGTGGGCGCTGCTGGTCCGGGCCCTGGAGACCGGGGCCCCGGACCTGGTGGTCGTCCCCGCGACCACGCTCGCCTCGCTGCGCCGGGAGGACTGGGACCTGCCGGCGTCGATCGAGAAGCTCGCCGGGGTGGTCGCGTTGTCCCGGCGGGCCGACGAGGCGGTGGCCCGCGCCGTGGACGCCACCGCGAAGGCGCCCCGATGACCGCCGGCGCCACGGGGGAACTGGACCTCGGCAAGCTCTACGCGGCGCGGCTGCACGCCGTCCGCGTCCGTCCGTACCTGGCGACGGCCCTCTTCGCACTGCACGTCGTGGAGTCACGGCGGGTGCCGACGATGGCCGTCGACCGGCACTGGCGGTGCTACGCCTCGCCGGGCTTCGTGGCCGGGACACCGGTCGAGGAACTGGCGGGCGTCTGGGTGCACGAGGTGTCTCACCTGCTGCGCGACCATCACGGGCGCAGCGACCGGGTGGCGCGCGAACGCGGGCTGACGGCCCCCGGCGACCGGCTGCGGATGAACATCGCCGCGGACTTCGAGATCAACGACGACGTCTTCGGCGACGGGCTGGTCGGCCCCGAGGGAGCGGTACGGCCGGAGCACCTGATGCTGCCCGAGGGACAGCTCATGGAGGACTACCTGCGTCAGTTCCGGCTCGGGCCGCGGACCCAGGACTGGGCCTGGCTGGACTGCGGCAGCGGCGCGGACGGCGACGAGCGGGAGTGGGACCTGGGCCCGGACGGCGCGAACGGCCTGACCGCGCAGCAGCAGGACGCCGTGCGGTTCCGGGTGGCACAGGGCATCTCGGGGCGGCCGGGGAACGCGCCGAAGACCTGGCGGCGCTGGGCGGAGGAGGCGTTCCACCCACCGCAGCCGTGGCGGGAGCTGCTCGGAGCGGCGGTCCGCTCGGCGGCCTCCGGCAGCGGCGCCGGCGAGGACTACAGCTACGGGCGGCCGTCGCGCCGGTCGGCCGGTATCCCCGGCGTGGTGCTGCCGAGTCTGCGGCGCAGACCGCCCCGGGTCGCCGTCGTCATCGACACGTCCGGCTCCGTCAGCGACGCCGAACTGGGCGGTGCGCTCCTGGAGGTCGCCGCGATCTCACGCGCCGTGGGCGGTCGGCGCGACCTGGTCACCGTGCTGCCGTGCGACGCTGCGGCCGGGGTCGCGTACCCGCTCTGCCGGGCCGAGGCAATCCCGCTGCTCGGCGGTGGCGGCACGGATCTGCGCACGGGTTTCGCCCGGGCGCTGCGGCTGCAGCCGCGCCCCGACGTGATCGTGGTGCTGACCGACGGGCAGACGCCGTGGCCGGAGGCGCCGCCACCGTGCCGGACCGTGGTGGGCCTCTTCCCCCGGCCGCTGTCCGCCGGCTCCTGGGACGAGGACGACCCCGACCACGAACCGGACACACCGCCCGACTGGGCACGGGTGGTGACCATCGGGTGACCCCGCGGGGCGAACCCGCCCGGAGGGGGCGATGCCCGGTGCCGTGGGACGGACCCGGCAGACGTGGACGGCCTTCCTCCGGGTGCATCGGCGCCCACCCTGGGACACTGGACGTGGGGACGGGGCACCACCGGAACCGATCTCAGGGGCCGCCATGTCCGACGTACCGGGCTTCTCCGCCGAGGCACCCGTCCGGGTGTTCCTCGTGGACGACCACGAGGTCGTCCGGCGCGGCCTGCGCGACCTGCTGGGCGCGGAGGCGGACCTGGCCGTGGTCGGCGAGGCCGCGACGGCCGGGCAGGCCCTCGCCCGCGGGCCGGCGCTCCGGCCGGACGTGGCGATCCTGGACGTACGCCTTCCGGACGGTGACGGCGTCTCCGTGTGCCGCGAGCTGCGGTCCCGGATGCCGGAGCTGGCCTGCCTGATGCTCACGTCCTTCGACGACGAGGAGGCCCTGCTCGACGCGATCATGGCCGGTGCCGCCGGCTACGTCCTCAAGCAGATCAAGGGCTCCGACCTGGTGGCGGCCGTCCGGACGGTGGCGACGGGGCAGTCGATGCTCGACCCGGCGACGACGGCCCGGCTCATGCACTCGCTCCGGGACCCGGAGCCGGCGAGCCCGCCGGAGGACCAGCGGCTCGCGGTCCTCACGGAGCGGGAGCGGGACGTGCTGGAGCTGATCGGGGAGGGCCTGACGAACCGCCGGATCGCCGAGCGCCTCTATCTGTCGGAGAAGACCGTGAAGAACCACATCTCCCGCCTCCTCGGCAAGCTCGGGGTCGAGCGCCGGGTCCAGGCGGCGGTCATCGCCGCCCAGGTGCGCGAGCACGAGGAGCAGGCGCGCTGACGTCCGCACGCCGACCGCCCCGATCCGGCGCGGCGGGCTCCTCCGGGCCCGGCGACGCGCCCGGTGGTCCCCGCCCGGTGCCCACGTTGGCGCACGCCGTGCCGGGACGCCCCCAGCGCTCTACCCGGCGGGACTCCCGCCCTCCTCCCCCTCCTCCGTCGTACCCGACTCACCCGGGCGGACCCCGCGCAGCGGAACCTGCCACTCCAGCACCGTGCCCCGGCCCTCCGGGCCGTTCGCCGCGAGCGACAGCCCTCCTCCCAGGCGCTCCGCCCGCTCGGCGAGGTTGCGCAGGCCGCTGCGCCGGCCACCGGCCGGCATGCCGACGCCGTCGTCGCTCACGGTCACGGTGAGCGTTCCGTCGCCCACGACGACGGCCACGTCCGCCCGGCGCGCCCGGGCGTGCCGGGCGACGTTCGTCAGGGCCTCGCCGATGACCGCCAGCGCAGCGTCCGCGACCTCGGGCGGCACGTCGGTGTCGAGCAGCCCCTCCATGCGCAGGCTGGGCGTGAACCCCAGGGCGGCCCCGGCGGTGTCCACGGCGCGGACGGCCCGCGCCCTGAGCTTCCGCGGCTGCCGCTCGTCCCCCTGTCCGCGCAGACCGAAGATGGTCGATCGGATGATCTTGATCGTCGCGTCGAGGTCGTCGACGGCCCGGCCGAGCCGTTCGGTGGCCTCCGGATGGTCCACGAAGCGCTGGGCGCTCTGGAGCGTCATGCCCGTGGCGAAGAGCCTCTGGATGGCCAGGTCGTGCAGGTCGCGGGCGATCCGGTCGCGGTCCTCCAGGAGCACGACCTGTTCGGCGGCGCGGCGCCGGTCGGCCAGTTCGAGCGCGAGCGCGGTCTGGCCGGCGAATCCGGGCAGCCCCGCGAGTTCGACGGCCGAGAACGGCGGCCTGCCACGGGTCCGGGCGAGGAGCAGGACCCCGCTGAGGCGTTCCCGGGTGCCGACGGTGACGGCCACCGCCGGGCCGAAGCCCTTCCAGTGCTCCGGCCGCACCCTGACCCGCTCGTCGTGCTCGACGTCGGACGTGATCACCGGCCCGTCCGCCGCCAGGGCCGCGGCGGCGAGCGTGCCCTCGCTGCTCGCGAGGGCGATCCCGCGGTGCGCCTCCGCCCCCTCGCCCAGCGCCAGGGAACCTCGCAGCTCACCACCCCGGCCCACGACGTAGAAGACCCCCGTGTCCGCGCCGGTGATGCCGAGGGCCTGCGCCAGCATGCCTTCGAGCACCTGCTCCTGCTCGGTCCCGGAGAGCAGGGCGCTGGTGAAGGCCGTGCTCGCGGTCAGCCACCGCTCGCGCAGCCGGGCCTCGGCGAAGAGGCGCGCGTTCTCGACGGCGACGCCCGCCGCCACCGCGAGGGTGAGGACGACGGCCTCGTCCTCCTGGTCGAAGAGCGCCCCGCCCCGCTTCTCGGTCAGGTAGAGGTTGCCGAAGACCTCGTCGCCGACCCGGATGGGAACCCCGAGGAACGTGCGCATCGGCGGGTGGTGCGGCGGGAAGCCGTACGAGGCGGGATGGTCGGCCAGGTCCGCGAGGCGCAGCGGCTCCGGGTGCCGGATCAGCTCGCCGAGCAGGCCGTGTCCCGAGGGCAGTGCGCCGATGCGGGCGCGCAGCGCGTCGCTGACGCCGATCGGGAGGAACTCGGCCAGCTTGCGGTCGTCACCGATCACGCCCAGGGCCCCGTACCGCGCGTCCACGAGGGTCACGGCGCATTCCACGATGCCGTGCAGGACCTCGGGCAGTTCGAGCTGGTGGCCGAGGGACATGACGGCGGTCAGAAGGCCGTTCAGCCGGTCCCGGGTGGCGCGGACCTCGCCGAGACGGTCCTGGAGCTCGTCGAGGAGTTCGTCCAGTCGCGGCCGGGGGCTCTTCGCCGCCGCGCCGTCCCGTGCCTCCTCTCCCATGGACGCCTCCGTGCAGATCGGCAGGGGAGCGCGCGCCGCCTCCTCGTTCCACCGTAAGCCCGGATTCCGGGCGACTCCCCCGGGACCGGTCCGACCGGGGACCACGCGCGACCGCCGGCGAGGAGCGGCGGTGGACGCGGAGGCGGTGCGGACCGCCCGGACGGTGCTGCCCGTCCCCCGCCCTCGCGTGGCGCCGGACGGCTGCGAACCGGGTCCCGGTCGGTCCCCACCGAGGGCCCGTTCGGCCCTCGTGCCGGAGAGCGGACGGGCGGAGCGTGAAGGGAGGAGGCACCGGGGCGCGGGCCGGCCCGTCGGATCCCGGCTCCCCCACCACCGACCGCCCCACCGCACCGCACCTCGCCGGAGCGCGGCGGTCCCGGACAGACAGGACGATCCCGTGGGCATCGACGCACTCGACCCGGAGACCGTGACCTCGCTGGTCGAGGACGCCGTCACGGCGCCCTCGATGCACAACGCGCAGCCGTGGCGCTTCGCCCACCGGCCGGGCACCGACACGATCCGGCTGCACGGCGACCCCGCCCGGGCCATGCCCCGGGGCGACCCCCGCCACCGCGCCCTCCATCTCGGTTGCGGCGCAGCCCTGTTCGGCCTCCGGGTGGCAGCCGCCTGGCGGGGGTGGGACACCACCACGCGGCTGCTGCCCGATCCGGCGGATCCCTGGCGGTTCGCGGACGTCCGCGTGCACCGCGGCTCCGATCCCCTCCTGGATCGCGACCGTGAACTCGCCACGCTGCAGCCGATCCTGCGCCGCCGGCACACCAGCCGATTCCCGTACGGCGACGAGCCGGTCCCCGCCCCGGTCCTCGGCGCCCTGCGGGCGGCGGCGCTCCTGGAGGGCTGCCGGCTGGTCGTGCCGGGGCCGTGGCACACCGACGCCGTCCTCACCCTGGTGCGGGACTCCGCGCTGTTCGAGGCGGCCGACTCCACCGTCCGGCGGGAGATCGCCGCGTGGACCCGCACAGGCGCTCCGGGCGAGACCGGCGACGGCGTCCCGGCCTACGCCTTCGGGCCCCGGCAGTTCGGGGTGAGCGCCCCCGTCCGGGACTTCGACCCGCCGCGCCGGCTCGCGGACCGCGGTACCGCCGTCTTCGAGAAGCACCCCCAGATCCTGCTGCTCGGCACGGAGGAGGACCGGCCCGCCGACTGGCTGCGGGCGGGGCAGGCGATGCATCGCGTCCTGCTGCAGGCCACGCTCGACGGCCTCGTCACCTCCCCGATCTCGCAGCCGCTGGAGTGGGCCGAGCTGCGCCGCGTGGCCCGCGACCCGGTCGCGGTGACGGGCAGCGTCCAGATGATCCTCCGGATCGGCTACGGCCCTCCCGGCCCCGCCACGCCCCGCCGGCCGGTCTCCGAGGTACTCGACCTCGACTGACGCTCCCGCCCGTGACGGGGTGGTCCCGACCGTCCACGCCACCGGCCGGCCGCCCCCCTCCATCGCTCAGGACGGCGGGGGCGGCGGTGGCAGTGGCGGTGACGGTGGCGGCAGCCGGAACCACCGTTCCTCACCGGCCGCCACCGTGACCCGTCGCTCCCCCGGCAGGATCACCACGAGGGGTCCACGCAGCGAGTCCGGCACGGAGATCCCGAGGCGGCCGGGACGCATCCGCAGACGCAGTCCGCCATGGCCGCGGAAGCAGAGGGTGGCGGAGAGCCGGGGGATCTCGGGCAGCGCGATCGGCGCCACCCGCAGGCCGTCGGCGTCCGCGTCGAGCCCGGTGATGCCGCGCTCCACGAGGTCGAGGGTCCCCGCCATGGCCCCCAGGTGGATCCCCTCCCCGGTCGTGCCGCCCTGCACGTCGGTGACGTCGCCGAGCAGGGCCTCCTCGCAGTACCGCCAGGCGGCCGGCCCCTGCTGCCGCGCGAGCACCCACCCGTGCACCAGGCTGCTCAGCGTCGACCCGTGGCAGGTCCGGTCGAGGTAGTAGGCGACGGTCGCCCGCCACAGTTCGTCGTCCAGCCGGTGTCCGAGCCGCGCGAAGAGGTCTCGCAGCCGGGCGGGGCGGAAGAGGTGGCCCAGCATGAGGACGTCGGCCTGCTTCGACGCCTGGTAGCGGTTGACGGTGTCGCCCTCGGCCTCCAGGATCCGGTCCAGCCGCCGGATGTCGGCGTAGCGGGAGCGGTACGACTCCCAGTCCAGCTCGTCGAGTTCGCCGTAGCCCTCGAACTGGCTGACGACGCCCCGGTGGAACGGCACGTACATGCGCCGGCTGACGTCCTGCCAGCGGTCGAGGGCAGCGGCGTCGAGCCGGAGCCGTTCCGCCAGCTCCGCGCGGCGCGCGGCGGGCAGTTCGCCGAGCAGGTCCAGGGCCCGGGCGAGCACCCAGGCGGCCGTGACGTTGGTGTACGCGTTGTCGTCGATGCCGGGCTCGGTCGCGTCCGGATAGCCGTCGTGGTACTCGTCGGGTCCGACGACGCCCCGGATCCGGTACCGGGCGCGGTCCGGGTCGAACGTCGCCACGCTCGCCCAGAAGCGCGCGACCTCCAGCAGGATCTCCGCGCCCGGACCGTGCAGGAACCCCACGTCGCCGGTCGACCGGCCGTAGCGCCACACGTTGAGCGCGATCGCCGAACCGACGTGCCGCTGGAGCCGGGAGTGGTCGGGGAGCCAGCGCCCCGAACGGGGGTTCAGGTGCAGGGACTGGGTCTCCTCCCGCCCCGAACTCCCGCTCTGCCAGGGATACATCGCCCCTTCGGCGCCCGCGCGCGCGGCGGCGTCCCGGGCGGCGGGGAGCCGTCGGTGGCGGTACAGGAGCAGCGCCCGCGCCACGTCCGGGAAGTGCAGCGTGACATGGGGCAGGACGAAGAGCTCGTCCCAGAAGACGTGACCCCGGTACGCCTCCCCGTGCAGGCCGCGGGCGGGGACCCCGACGTCGAGGTCCGCCGTGTGGGGGGACAGGGTCTGCAGGACGTGGAACTGGTGCAGGCGCAGGATCCGTCCGGCCTCGCCGGGTACGTCCAACTCCGCCTGGCTCCAGAGCCGTCGCCAGGCCGCGACGTGGGAGGCGAGCAGTCCGGGGAAGTCGGGCGCCCGGCCGAGTTCGTCGAGGGCCGCCGTCGGCGGATCGCCGGCGGGGCGGTCCAGCGAGGTGGTCAGGGCGGCCGTCTTGGTGACGGTCGCCGGGTTCCGGGATGAGAGCGGCACCCGGAAGGTCTGCACGGTCCCGTTCCGGTGCGCCGCCTCCCGCGCGCGGGTTCCGGGCCGGGTGTCGGTGCGTACGGCCAGGCAGACGGCGATGCGGGACGAGGCGGTGCGGCAGGCGAGCAGGGCCACGCCGTCCGGCTCGAATCCCGCCCGGTGGCCGGTCAGATGGCGTCCGTCGAGGTCGCGGTAGCGCGCCACGCCCGCGTTGGTGACGTCGCCGTCGATCCGGGACTCGACCTCGACGGCGCCGCTCCATCCGTAGGCCGAGAACACGGACCGCTGGGCCGCGAGGACGGGCGTGCCCATGTGCACGATCCGGGTGTGGGTGACGCCCAGGCGCAGGCCGCCGGCGTCCTCGTGGAACAGGCGCCGGGTCAGCACCCCCGTGCGCAGGTCGAGCACCACGCGATGGTGGCGCAGGCCGGGTCCGTCGGGGGTGAGCCAGGCGCCGGGCGGGCCGTCGTCCGGCAGGCAGCGGTAGCGCAACCGGGTCCAGTCGGGCAGGTTGACCAGGTCCTCGTTGTCGACCCGGTGGCCGGCCACGGCGGAGGTGAGGCGGTCGTAGCAGCCGGCGGCGTACGTGCCGGGGTAGTGCACCGGGTCGGCCGCGGTCTCGGGTGCGGATCCGCGGGTGGCGAACCGGCCGTTGCCGAGCGTGCACAACGTCTCGACCAGGCGTTCCTTCGTGGCGTCGTACGCG
This sequence comes from Streptomyces sp. NPDC048338, assembly GCF_043201055.1. Lineage (NCBI taxonomy): Bacteria > Bacillati > Actinomycetota > Actinomycetes > Kitasatosporales > Streptomycetaceae > Streptomyces > Streptomyces sp. NPDC048338. The sequence continues at coordinate 196,325 of NZ_JBICYQ010000011.1, read as the reverse complement.
CCGTACTCCCAGGTCCACGGGGCGCCGGTCATGCCGCGCCACCGCCCAGGCGCGCGGCCAGCGCGGTGAGGTCCGGGACGACCAGGCCGGCGCCGTGCCGGCGCAGCCCGTCCGCCGTACCGGGGGCCGCCCGCCGGTCCACGCCGACGACCAGGGCGAATCCGCCCCGCCGGCCGGCTTCCACGCCGGCGAGGGCGTCCTCCACGATCGCGGACCGGTCAGGAGGCGTGCCGAGGCGGTGGGCCGCGGCCAGGAACAGGGCGGGGTCGGGCTTGCCGGGGAGCCCGAGCCGGGCCGCGTCCGTGCCGTCCAGCACGGTGTCGAGCAGGAGGTCGAGCCCGGCGGCGGCGAGCAGCGGCCGCGCGTGCCGGGAGGCGGAGACGGCGGCCAGCAGCAGGGAGGCGTCGCGCAGGGCCCGCAGCGCGGGGGCGACGTCGGCGTAGACACGCACCGCCGTGTCCTGGAGGGTCGCGGCCATGGCCCGTTCCTTCGCCGCCGCGACCGCCCAGACGGTGGCGCAGCCGGGCGGGTCGCCGGGGGTTCCGTCCGGCAGGGCGACGCCCCGCGCCCGCAGGAAGTCACGGGCCCCGTCGAAACGGGACTTCCCGTCGACGAGGGCGGCGTACTCCTCCACCTCGTCGAAGGCGGGCTGCCCCGCGCCGAGCGCTCCCGTGGTCAGGCAGGCGTCGAAGGCCCGCTTCCACGCGGCGGCGTGCAGGACGGCCGAGTCCAGCAGGACGCCGTCGGTGTCGAAGAGCACCGCCCGCATCTCGGGAGGCTTCCGCTGCCCCATCCGCATCACCACCTGTGCTTCCAGCGTTCCGCGAACGGGCGACGGCGCAACCGGGAACGGGCGGCACCGTCTCCGGGAACGTCCGGGGAGCGCGGTGTCGCCCGTGCCGGGCCGAGCCGGGGTGCCACGCCTGTCCCGGGTCGGGGCGTCACGGCCTGGCGGGGGCCTCCGGCGGGGCGGGGGCCGTGAGCTCGGTCCCGATGTGGTGGGCCCAGGCCTGGATCCGCTCGGGGTTGCGGAAGTCCCCGCCCTTGCCGGAACGGACCATGGACCGGGCGAACACGCCCGGGGTCTCGTCCGTGAGGGCGCCGCCGAAGGTCATGTGCTCGCGGGCGCCGAGGCGCTTGATCCGCCGGGCCACCCCGGGGGCGGGCCGGATGTCGTGCTCCTCCGCCGACCGGTCCACCGGTCCGCTGCTGAACAGCCACAGCGGCCGGTGCCTGAGCTGGTCGGCGTTGCGCCGGGCGCAGCGGCGCGCAGCGCCGTTCCACATCCCGGCGTACAGCGCGCCGCCGAGGACGACGCCGTCGTAGCCGCTGACATCGGTCACGTCGGAGGCGGACAGGACGACCGCGTCGAGGCCGTCGGCACGCAGGGTCCGGCCGATCTCGTCGGCGATCCCGGCGGTCGCGCCGTGCTTGCTCCCGTAGGCGACGAGTACGCGTTTCGGGTTCATCGCTGCGCTCCTTCGCTCGTGCCGGGCGCCTCAGCCGGCGTCCGGGGCCCGCTTCACGGGGATGCGGCGGCCCGTCTCCTCGGCCGGGCGTTCCAGGGTCATGCGCACGGTGAGGATCCCGTCGGCGTACGAAGCGTCCACGCCCTCGGGCGGGATCCGGGCCGGGAGCCGCACGCTGCGGCGGAACGAGCCGTAGCGGAACTCGGAGTGCTCCGTGTCCTCCGGGCCGTCCGTGTGCTCGGCGGTGACGGTGACGAGGTCGCCGTCGACCGTGATGCCGATGTCGTGATCGGGGTCCATCCCGGGCAGCTCCGCGCGCAGGACGTACCGACCGTCCTGACCGGTCACCTCGATCGGGATGGAGTGGGCGGCGGTCGCGGGACGCCAGCCGGGGAGACCCGGGAACTCGCTGCCGAACCAGGTGTCGAAGTCGGGGATGAAGCGACGGCGCTCCTTGCCGGTGGCCATGACCGTGTCCTCCTCGTGCGGCGATGTCGTCCTGTCTCCACCGTCGCTCGCGGGCCGTCCCCGGCCGAGAGCCGCCCGGGGCAGTGCGACCGGGCCGAACGGGCCCCCGTCCGGGGCCGGCCGGCCTGTGCCCCGGTCCGGCGCAGGCACTGCCGTTCCGGCGGCGCGCCCGGGAGGGGCACGCGTTCGCCCTGGCAGGGGCCCGTACACCCGCGCCCGCGCTCAGGTCTCGGCGTCCCCCTCCCGTGCGTCCGGGTGGCGGGGTACGACGGCGACGGGGCAGGCGGCGTGGTGGAGGGCGCGGTGGGCGATGCGGCCGAGTTCGAGACCGATGAGGCCGCCGCGGCGTCTGGCGCCGACGACCAGGAGGTCCGCGTCGGTCGAGCGTTCCACGAGGAGCCGGCGGGCGGGGCCCTCGCCGGTGGTCCGCCGCACGCGCACCTCCGGGTGGGCGCGCGTCATCGGGCCGAGGACCTCGTCGAGCAGCTCGGCGGCGCGCCCGTCGAAGTAGGGGCTCGCCCCGCCTGCCATCAACGGATGGTGGACCGGGTCGCGGACCGAGCGTCGCCAGGCGTGCGCGACCTCCAGCTCGCACCCCCGTGCCGCCGCCTCGCGGAAGGCGAAGCGCAGGGCCGGCCCGTCCGCCTCGTCGCCGCCGACGCCCAGCAGGACGCGCGCGTGGCGGCTGTCCAGCGCGGACGGTTCACCGCGCACGACGACCACCGGACAGTGGGCGCGGGCCGCCACGAGGAGGCTGACCGAGCCGAGGAGCAGCCCCGCCATTCCCCCGCCGCCGCGGGATCCCACGACGAGGGCGGACGCGGTCATCCCCTCGTCGAGGAGGGCGCTCGACGCGTCCTGGGCGACGATGTCGGTGTCGACGGGCAGTTCCGGGGCGCGGCGCCGGGCCCTTTCGAGTGCGGCGGCGGTGATGTTCTCGGCCAGCACCTGGCCCGGTGGCCGTTCCTCTCCGGGACCCACGACGCCCTCGTACCGCTCCCACAGCGAGGCATGGACGAGGCGCAGGGGGAGACCGTGGCGTACGGCCTCGTCCACGGCCCAGTCCACGGCCGTGAGGCTGTTCTCGGAACCGTCGACTCCTACGACGAGAGGCGACTCCATGGCCTCCACCGCCTTTCAGGGACCGCGCCCGGAGTCGCGGGCGCCGTCGTCCGCGTGCCCGAGGGGGACGGCGGGAGGAAGGGCCCGTCCGCTTCTCGCGGATCCTGACCGCGCGGTGCGCGACGCGTCGCCGCTCCTCCGCGTCCTCGTGCCGGGTCCGCGAGCCGGGTCCTTCCTCCTCTTCAGGGAAACACTCCTCCTCACCGGGCGCGAGGCAGGGACGGACGTTCCGGGCGGGAGGGGCGAGCGGGTCGTCACAGTCCCTCGCCCTGGGCTTCGCCCGGGAGGAAGGAGCCGACGCCGGATCTGAATCCACTGGACGGCAGCGGGCCGCCGTGGGCCGTGAAGGCCTCGGCGCGGGAGGCGTACCGGTCGGCGGCCGACCGGTCGCGCTTCCGGATCGCTCGTGCGGTCCCTCCGCTCTCCGGGCACCCCTGGCCACGGCGACCCGGTCGTCAGCCGATCAGGGCCTGCGTGATCTGGCGGGTCGTCTGCGCGGCCACCCTCGGGCTGGTGGCCGCGTAGGCCGTGTACGCGTTCAGCCCGGTGGTCAGTGCCCAGGCGCGGCCCCGGGTCCAGGTGGCGTCGTCGACGCCGAGGGCCTCCCGGAAGACGGCACGGGTGTCGGCCGACATGAGGGTGAAGGCGATCACCAGGTCGCACGCCGGGTCGCCGATGCCCAGTCCGCCGAAGTCGATGACGGCGCTCAGGCGGCCGTCGACCGTCAGCAGGTTGCCGGTGTGGAAGTCACCGTGGAACCAGACGGGAGCGCGGTCCCACCCGGGCGCGCGCAGTCCGGACTCCCACAGTCCGGTCAGGTCCGTCGTGTCGAACACGCCGCCGACCCGGGCGATGGCGGCCCGGGTCCCCCGGTCGCGGTCGGCGAGCGGGCGGCCGGAAAGTGCCCCGCCGGCATCGGGCGCCGGTCCCTCGGGGGTGAGGCTCTGCAGCGCGGTCAGGAAGCCCGCCAGTCCGACGGCCGACGCGCGGCAGTCGGCCAGCGCCTCGACCGTGGCCACCTCGCCCGCCAGCCAGCGGGAGACCGCCCAGGACCACGGGTAGCCGAAGGCGGGTTCGCCCACCGCCACCGGTTCCGGCACCGCCAGGGGAAGGCGCGGCGCGAGCCGGGGCAGCCACTCGTACTCCTTGCCGGCCTGCTCCGTCGCCCCGGAATGACGCGGCAGCCGGACCGCGAGCTCGTCCCCGAGACGGTGGATCACGTGGTCCGACCCGGCCGGTTCGACCGGTTCCAGGGGCAGCCCCGCCCACTGCGGGAACTGCGCGGTGATCAGGCGGCGAGCCAGCGCGGCGTCGATCGGCGGCCGGGATGCGGTGAGTTGCTCGGTCGCCACGTGTACGGCTCCAACGGTAGGCAGGGGCCCGCTCGCGGGCGTACGGGTCCATCACAGGGGGTGGGGCACCCGCTTGTCGATCGCATTTCCCGGCGCGTCGCCCCCGTACCGCCGGACGATCCCGGGGCCGCGGGGCCGGCCCGTACGCCCGCCGGCCGGCCCCGCCCGTACACCGTCGCGGGGTCAGGCGGCTTTGCGGGCGTGGATGAGGAAGCGGGTCGTGTGGGCGACGAACGGGCCCTCGGCGCGGATCCGTTCGTCCAGGTCCCGCAGTCGGTCCAGGTATCCGTCCACGGTGAAGCCGGGCACCATCCAGATCACCTTGCGCAGGAAGTAGACCACGGCGCCGATGTCGAAGAACTCCGTGCGCAGCCGCTCCGATCGCAGGTCGACGACTTCCAGCCCGGCGGCCTCGGCGCCGGCCACCGCGTCGTCGGGGTGCCGCGACCGGCGCACCTCCTCGGGCTGCGGGCCGCGGAAGTACTCGACGAGTTCGAACACGCTGGCCGGGCCGACCTGTTGGGAGACGTACCGGCCGCCCGGCGCGAGTACCCGGGCGATCTCGTCCCACCACACGGTGACCGGGTGCCGGCTCGTGACCAGATCGAAGGCGGCGTCGGCGAACGGCAGCGGCGGCTCGTCCGCGTCGGCGACGACCACGACGCCGCGCGGGTGGAGCAGGGCCGTGGCCTTGGCGACGTTCGGCGGCCAGGACTCGGTGGCGACCGCCGTCGGAGGCAGGACGGGGGCACCGGCCAGGACCTCGCCACCGCCGGTCTGGATGTCGAGCGCGGCCTTCGCCCCGGCCAGGTGCTCGGCCATCACGCGCTGGTAGCCCCAGGACGGGCGCTGCTCGGTGGCCCGGCCGTCGAGCCAGGAGAAGTCCCAGCCCTCGACCGAGACCGACGCGGCCTCCTCGACGAGGTCCTCGAATGAGCGTTCCACGGTGACGTCTCCCCTTGTCCGCGCGGGCCCGGCACCGTGCCGGGCCCCGACGGATCAGGATGCCTCGACCGCGGCCTTGATGCGTCGGCCGAAGGCGGGGGCGTCCTTGCGGGCGGCGCTCAGCGCGAAGCCGACGAGCAGCTTGCCGAGGCCGTGGCCCTCCAGGACGTTGTGGATGCGGACCCGGGTCCCGCCGTTCGGCAACGGCTCCAGGTCGTAACCGCCCTGAGCGGCCGTCACGATGTTCTTGGACTCCTCGGCCCAGCGCAGGGAGCGCGGCGGTTCGAAGGCGGTGATGCGGAACTCGCGCGCGGTCTTCATCCCGGCGTCCTTGACCGTGCTGCGGAAGATCGTGCCGACCGCCGTCGGCGATTCGGGAATCCGCTCGATCCGCTGCACACGGGGGCTGAACTTCGGATCGTTGCGTCCGTCGGCGAGGTAGGCGAACACCTCGTCGATGGGACGGTCGATGTCGACCGTCGCCTCGAACTGTCCGGACATGGCCACTCCTCATCGCTCGGAGCACGGGAAGATCCACGGATCGTTCCAGACCGGCCCGGGTTCCGGTAGAAGACGCACCGACGGCACGCCTCCCCGGCCCCGAAGGAACGCGGGGAGCGGGGCGTGGGGAGGAACGCGGGCACCGGGACCGGGACCGGGAGGAGCGAGGGTGCCGGGAGGGGAAGCTGATCGCGCCGCCCCGGGATGTCACTGGAAGCTCAGCCGATGCGGGTGGTCCGGGTCCGCCGGACAGGTGTGGACGCGCAGGAGACCGCGCCCGAGGTAGACGCCCACCGGGTCGATCGCCCGCGGATCGTCGGCGGCACCGCGGTCCTCGACCGGGATCCAGCTGTGCGAGGCACCGTCGCACTCCACTCCGGCGACGGTGAGCAGCGGCGGCATCGGCGTCCCGCACGAGGCGCAGTCGACGGGGGCGGGGTCGGTGAGATGCCAGGAGGCGAAGCCCCCGACCTTCCAGCCCGGGGCGATCGAGAGGTCGCTCATGTAGTCGACGGTCTCGGGTTCCGCGGCGCGGGCGGCGGCCATGGCCGCCTCGTACTCCTCGTAGGTCGCATAGCTCACGGAGGTTCCGGAGTCCCCGTCGTCGTCCCCCTCTCCGTCCTCACCCTCGTCGGCGTCATCGTCGAGGCTCTCCTCCCACGCGTCGATGGCGTCCTGGAGCTCCTCGTCGAGCAGCCCGAGGTACTCGTACTCGACGACCTGCTCCGGGTGGACGACACAGGCGGTGGGAACGCACTCCTCGCGGCCGACGACCTGCGGTGCGGGCTGCGGTGCGAGAACCGCGCCGACGTCCGCGGACCGCCGCCACACCAGCCGGACGTCGATCGTCCGATCCGGACCGTGCGCCTCGAACGGGCACCAGAGCACCTGGAGCAGGTCGTGGCCCTCCGGACCGACGAGGTCCGGGACGTCCCGGGTGTGGAGCTGGGCGACGGCCAGCAGGGGCACGGGGTCCTCGTCCCGCAGCTCCGGGGCGTGCCGGCCGCGGGTCATACCGTCCAGGAGTCGCAGCTCCTGCGGGGTGAGCGCCCGTCCGCGCGCCTCGTCGTGGACGCGGCGGCGCAGCCGTACGTCGGACAGCCGATGCCCCTTGCCCTTGGCGTGCACGGCCGTGCACACCGGCCAGGGCTCGTCGGCAGGCCAGAGCAGCGGCCCGCCCACCGAGCTCTGGTCCGCCGTCGCCGCACCCGGTCGGGGGTGCAGCCGCGTCGCGGTCCGGCGGTGGGCGGCGAGCGCGGGGAAGAGCGCCGCCACGTCGACGGGGCGCGGGGGCGTGGTGCGGGTCATACGGGGTCCTCCCGGGTGGTCGGTACGACCCTGCCATCCCGCGTCCCGGCACCGGCGGCCGGGGCGCCGCGAGGGAGTGCGCCCCTCCGACCCGGCCCACGGCCTCCCTCGGACCCGAGGCCGACTGCCCCTCGCATCGGGCTACGGACCCGCGCACGGAACTGAAGGCACGCCTCGAAGCCTGGGGTCCGGACCGCCCGTACGCCCCTGACGTGCGGCGTTCGCCGACCCCGGTCGATTCCGTCGCACACCCGGACGATAAGGTCGTGCTCGGATGCGCCGCCGCACCCGGGTGCGGCGCAGGGGCGGGCCGGCTGTCGATCACAGAGCCCCGTGCCCCGTCGACCCTGCCCCCGCCCGTCCCGGCTTCGGCCGCCCGCCCCGGAAACACCCCATGAGCACCGCCACACCCCTGCGCCCCGAGACCACCCGCACCACTCCGCCGCCGTCCTCCCCGAGGACGGGGATCGCCGGCCGGGCTCCGGCCCGGCCCAGCCCGCTCGCCGCCTTCCACAGCATCAGCGCCGTGACCGCCGTCCTGCTGGGGCTGGTCGCGATCGGCGCGGCCCTCCACGAGCCGGTGCTCATACCGCCACTGGCCGCCAGCGCCGCACTGGTGCACAGCGCGCCCACCCTGCCGCTCGCACAGCCTCGCGGTGTCGTCGGGGGCCACCTGATCGGGGCGGCCGTCGGATACGCCGCACTGGCCGTCGCGGGCAGCAGCGCCTGGGCGGCGGCTGTCGCGGCGGGCGCCACGCTGGCCCTGCTGACCCTCGCCCGCACGCCGCACGCGGCCGCCTGCGCCACCTCGGTCGTGATCGTCCTCCAGACCCCCGATCCGGTCCGGTTCGTGCCCCTGCTCCTCGGCTCCACCGTCCTGCTCGTGCTGACGGGATACGCCGGCTCCCGCATCCGCCGCACGGCGCCGAGGTATCCCGCCTACTGGTGGTGACCCGGGCCGCGCGCGCCGAACGCCCCCGGAGGCATGCGGCCTCCGGGGGCGTTCGCGCACCCGTGACGGGCGACGGCGTTACGGAACGAGCCTCAGCAGCCGGTTCGGCGAACCGCTGCCCGGGCTGGTCACCTTGTTCGGCGTGGCGCCGTTCACCAGTGCGGCCGAGACCTGGGCCGGGGTGGCCGAGGGGTGGCCGGCCAGGTAGACGGCGGCGGCGCCCGCGACGTGCGGGGTGGCCATGGAGGTGCCCGAGATGGTGTTGGTGGCGCTGTCGCCGGTGTTCCAGCCCGCGGTGATGGAGACTCCCGGAGCGAAGAGGTCGAGCACCGAGCCGTAGTTGGACCAACTGGCCTTGGCGTCGGTGCTGCCGGTGGCGCCGACCGTGATGGCGGCGGGGACCCGTGCGGGCGACGACGAGGACGCGTTGACACCGGAGTTGCCGGCGGCGACCGCATAGGTCACGCCGTCCGCGATGGAGTTCTTCACCGCGTTGTCGAGGGCGGTGGAGGCGCCGCCGCCGAGGGACAGGTTGGCCACGGCCGGAGCGCCCGCGGTGTGGTGGGCGGTGACCCAGTCGATGCCGGCGATGACACCGGCCGTGGTGCCGGAGCCGTTGTTGTCCAGGACGCGGACGGCCACGATCTTCGCCGACTTGGCCACGCCGTACGTGGAGCCCGCGATGGTCGTGGCGACATGGGTGCCGTGGCCGTTGCCGTCCTGGGCGACGGAATCGCCCTCGACCGCGTCGTAGCCGTTCGTGGCGCGCCCGGCGATCTGGGAGTGCGTGATGCGGACACCGGTGTCGATCACGTACGCGGTGACTCCGCCGCCGGCGCTGTCGGGGTAGGTGTACGTGCCGGAGAGCGGCAGGTTCGCCTGGTCGATGCGGTCGAGGCCCCAGGGCGCGTTGGACTGCGTGGCGTCGGAGCGGACGATCCGGTCCTGCTCGACGGAGGCCACGGCCGGGTCGGCCGCGAGCCGCCTGGCCTCGGTCGCGCCGAGGGTGGCCGTGTACCCGTTGAGGGCGGAGCCGAAGGTCTTGCCGACCCGGCCGCCGTAGTCCGCTATCAGGTCGCGGCCCTGGGCGGAGCCGGCCCTGATGCCCGCGCCCGGCTTCAGGGTGACGATGTAGCTGCCGGGTACGGCGTCGGCCGACCCCGCCGCGAGCACGACGCCCTCGGCGGGAGCCGCCTGGGCGGGGACGGCGGCGAAGGTGCCCAGGAGTGCGGCGGCGGTCGCGGTGGAGACCGTCACGGCGAGACGGGTCCTGGAGTTCTGCGGGAGTGTCATGGCGAGGGAGTCCTCCTCATCGGCGGCGCGCCCTGGTGGGGCGGCGCTCGGTGGTGGGGGGTGCGTGGGGTCGCACGTACGGCTGGGAACGGCGTGTTCCGCTCCCGGCGTGATCAGCAGCCTGGCGGCGCTACGGGCGTAGAACAAGGAAGTTGGAGCCTTGTCATGCAACCGCCATGGCTCCGCAATCGAAGCTCCCTCGCCACCACGGGTGGTGACGGGACACCAGGCGCACGAGGTGACCGAAAGCGCGCTCCCCAAGGCGGGCGATATCCGCCGAACCCGCCCTCCTCGACCCGGACTCCACCTCGCTCGGACCGCGTCACGGAGCCGCCACACGCTTGTCACACGCGATCCGGAATGCCGCTCGCGGCACTGGCGGTTGCCGCGACCATGACTATCGGTGTGACTCTGAGCGCGACCTCCCGTCAGCTTCCGATCGACGCCACGGTGCGCCTCGCGAGAGAGGCGCGGGACGCCGGGCTGCGCTCCGCGTGGTTCGGTCAGAGCTTCTCGTACGACTCTCCCCTGCTGGCCGCGATCGTCGGCCGCGAGGTACCCGGGCTCGAGGTGGGCACGTCGGCGATCCCCGTCTTCGGCCGCCACCCGCTGCTGATCTCCAGCCAGGCCCAGACGGCCCAGGCCGCCACCGGCGGCCGCTACCACCTGGGCATCGCCCTCGGCGCCCGGCACCTGGTCGAGCAGGGCTTCGGCATCCCGTACGAACGACCCGTGGCGCTCCTCAGGGAGTTCCTCACCGCTCTGCGCCCCTTGCTGGAGACCGGGGAGGCGGACTTCCACGGCGAGCTGCTGACGGCGACGACCCCGCTGCCGGCGGCAGTGCCCGACGCGCGGCCGACGGTGCCGCTGCTGGTCGCCGCCATGGGACCGCAGACCCTCCGGGTCAGCGGTGAACTCGCCGACGGGATCCTGCCGTTCCTGGCAGGACCGCGCGCGCTCGCCGAGCACATCGTCCCGGCCGTCTCTGCCGCCGCCGAGGCGGCGGGCCGGCCGGCGCCGCGGATCGTGGCCCTCGTTCCCGGCGTGGTGACCGCCGGCCCGGACGCGGTACGGGAGACCGCGGCCGGCGCGCTGGCACTGTACGAGGGCATCCCCTCCTACCAGCGCGCGATCGCGCTCTCCGGCGCCACGCGCGCCACGGACCTGGCGGTGATCGGGGACGAGGAGCATGTCGCCGCCGAGATACGGCGCTACCGCGACGCCGGCGCGACGGAGGTGGTGTTCACGGCCACCGAACTCGGCGGCGAGGCCGACCGCCGCCGCACCTGGAGACTGCTCGGGGAACTGGCACACGCCTGAGCCCGGGGAACGGCACGGATGCCTCCTCTCTGCGTGAACCACGCGCAGACGCGGGCGAGTGGCCGATACCGTCGTCGCGACGACCGAGCCATCTCCGGGGGGACGCATGACGGTGAAGCGCGCGCACGCCGCTCGACGCGATCACGGATCGGTGTCCCGGTGACGGCCGCGGGGTCTCGCGGACCCGAACTCATCGCGGGCGAGATCCCTCTGACCGACGTCATGGCGCGCCTCGCACGGAGCCGGCCGGTGTTCCACTCGGAAGCCGATCTCCAGCACGGGTTCGCGCGAGTCCTGTGGGAGCTGGCACCCGGCATCGAGGCACGCCTGGAGGTGCGTCAGTTTCCGAACGGCATGGCCGGCGCCATCCACCTCGACCTGCTCTGCGCCGGTCCCGCCGGCCGCACGGCCGTCGAGTTCAAGTACTTCAAGGCCGGATGGAGCGGCACGGCGGGCCCTTCGAAGGAGCGGTACGCGCTGTCGTCGCACGCGGCCACCGACCTCGGCCGGCTGGGCTTCGTGTCCGACATCGCCAGGCTGGAGAGTTTCGGCACCCACCCCGGCCAGAACGGACTGGCCCTGCTCCTGACCAACGACAAGGCCCTGTGGACGCCACCGAAGGCGGGTGCCACGAGGACCAGGGACGCGGACTTCCGGATCCACGAGGGCCGCACGCTCGCCGGGACGCTCCTCTGGGCCGAAGGCACGTACCCTCCCCACACCCGCATCCTCGAAGGCACGTACCCGATGGACTGGAAGGACTACTCGCGGCTGGAGGGCCCGCACGGCGTGTTCCGGTACGTACCGGCGTGGGTCCGGCCGACACCGCGCGCGGCTCCGGCCTCAGGCTGAACCGCGGTCGCGCACGGGCCGGGACCGTGTCACGGAGCGCTCCGCCGCGACCCACGGACGGCAGAAAACCGCCGTCCGGCCCCGCGGACGCGCCGCGGGGCCGGGCGGGACTTCCGCGTCAGTGGCCGTAGACCTGGAACTCGTACAGCGAGATGCCGTACGGCGTCGCGCGGGTCGTGCCGAGGACGCGGACATGACGGCCCTCGCCCCGGACGTCGAGCGTCTGCGTGCCGCCCCGGCCGTCCGTCGTCGCGAACAGGTCGCGTGACGTGCCGAACGCGGGGTCGTCGGAGATCTGCACCCGGAAGCCCTTGGCGTACGCGGCCTCCCAGCGCAGCACCACCCGGGAGACCGAGCGCGAGGCGCCGAGGTCGACGTTGATCCACTGGCCGTCCTGGAAGGCGCTGCTCCAACGGGTGTCGGCCCGGCCGTCCACCGCCAGGGCGGCCGTCAGGCCGGCGTTCTCGACCGACGAGGCCCAGGCCGGACGGCCTTGGGACAGCAGGGTCGCGGCCGGGTCCCCGGCGGTCGTGGCGGGCACCGGGGCCGAGGCGGCCGAGAGGTTGCCCGCGGCGTCCCGGGCCCGGACGGTGTACGCATAGGTGCGGCCCGCGGCCAGCGCCGTGTCCGTGAACGACAGGGCGGTGACGTCACCGACCCGTACGCCGTCCCTCAGCACCTCGTAGCCCGCCACCCCGCTGCCCGGCCCGTCGTCCGACGCGTCCCAGCTCAGCGCCACCGAGTTCGCGGTCGCGCCCGTGACGCGCAGCGCCGCGGGCACCGAGGGCGGGGTCGTGTCGCCGGACCCCGGTGCGACCAGCCGGTTCGCCGTACGGTCGAGGTAGGTCGCCGCCCAGGCCAGCGGAGCGTTCCAGTTGACGGTGTTCTCCTTGGAGCACCACGCGTCCGGTGCGGTGCCGGGGCCCGCGTAGGACTTGGCGGCGGGCATGCCCGTGGGGGTCGCGTTGTCGTTCACGAGCTCGTTGTTGGGGCCTCCGGACAGCCAGCCGCGCGGGTACGGCGTGCCCGGGTAGCCACCCCAGGCCAGGCGGTCGTGGAGGTCGGACTCCGCGTGCTCGCCGTACCCGGTGACGTACGACAGCCGCATCGCGTTGGCGCCCATCAGGTAGTCCATGCCGCGGTGCATCGCCTTCAGGTGACGAAGGTCGCCGGTCACGGCGTGCGCGGTGCCGAGCAGCAGCATGCGGTTGGCGATGGCGGAGTTGGAGCCCCACGGGTAGGCCGCGCTCCCGGGGAGGAGGGAGGGGTAGCCCTCACCGTTCAGCGTGGCGACGATCCGGTCGGCGAAGCCGGTCAGGTTGCCGCGCATGCGGGCGAGGTCGGCGGCGGGCAGGTCGTTGGGGACCGCCAGCAGCGAGAGGGTCCCCGTGGTGGCGACCTCGGCCCAGTCGAACATGCCGACCTGGCCGTAGTGGGGTGAGGTCGTCACCGCCCGCCGGTAGGTGTCGGTGCCGGAGTCGGTGCGCCGCGCGGCGGTGAGGTAGAGCTCGACGGCCGCGGCATAGCGGTCGTCGCTGTTGACGGTGTCGGGATAGTCGCCACCGCCCTCGGCGTCCGTGCCGCTGGGGTAGTCGACGTCGGGCTGCGCCTCGGCGCGCTCCCAGGCCGTGCGGGCGCTCGCCCACAGCTGGTCGGCACGGCCGGGGTCGAAGGCCCGCAGGACCCGGGCGAGTTGGGCGCTGTTGCGGGCCACGGCATAGGTCGCGTTCGTGGAGGGCGGCATCGCGGAGCGGGCCAAGGCGTTCTCCGCGCCGACGTCGGCGACGGGGAAGGCGCTCCACTCGTGGTTGTGCACCTTGTGGGACGCGAGTCCGGCCGGCGGGAGCATGCCCGGCATGAAGCGGGAGCCGTAGGCGACCTCGTCGACGATGTCCGGCCGGCCGTTGGCGCTCTCCGGGAGGGCCAGGCTGCCGTCGCCGTAGGCCGAGGGGTCACGCTCGTAGAGGTTGAGCAGCGTCCACGCGGACACGGCGTGGTTCACCGGGTAGACGCCGAAGTCCCCGGCGTCGGCCCAGGAGCCCGCGACGTCCAGCCGGCCGCCGCCGCACCAGTTGCCGTAGCAGGGCACGGAGTCGTCCCCAGGATGCAGGGCGGCGTGCGCGTGCGCGGGGTTCTGCAGGTGGCGGCCCTCCACCGGGGTACCCATGCGGTGGAAGTAGAAGTACTGCATGGCCTCGCGGCCGAGCTGCGGGTACAGCGAGGTGTCCCGGATCGAGAAGGGCACGCTCGCGCCCGCGGAGTCGACGGTGAGGCGGTAGTCGCCGGCCCGGGTGAACGAGGAGAAGTCGACCTGGTGGACGTGATCGCCCGAGGCGCGGTCCGCGCCGTGGACCCGGGTGGTGCCGGAGGCGGCGACCGCGTCGTCGGCCGTCCTGCGGACCTGCCAGGCCAGGGGCGTGGAGGCGGAGCTGACGATCGTGGCGATCTTGTCCGCGCCGCTGAGGTAGCCGATCTGGTTCACCCGGACCGGGCTCGTGTCGCCCGCGGCGGCGGAGGTGGTCGCCGGGACGAGCGGGGACAGCAGGGCGGCGGTGAGGACCGCGGCGGTGAGACAGGCGCGCCGTCGGGGGCGGAAGCGCTGCATGGGGTCGACCTTCCATCGGCGGGTGCGGTGGACGTGGTTCACGAGGGCGGAGGAGTCGCCCCGGTACGGGTGCTGACGGATGCCCGGGAACGCGCACCCGAGGAGCGACAGAGTGGGAGCGCTCCCATTCCGTGCCGCCTCCCATCAAGCGACGAAGCGCCCGTCTTGTCAATGACATGTCATGAAGGTGGGGGGCGGTTTCCGCCACGGGGCCGTCGCTCACCGAATCCGACCGCCGGGAACTCCGCGTTTGACGGCAGTCCGGCACGGGGCTGGACTGGATTCATGAACGCTGCGGCGACTCCGTCCTAGGGAGGGCAGCGATGACCACCACGGAGAGCTTCGACCTTCTGCAGCCGTACAAGATCGCCGAGGAGACGTTCGTCATCCCGTGGGCCCTTGAGGCCCCGCCGGTCGGCCACTTCCCGATGAACTCGATGGTGATCCGGGGAAGCGAACCGGTCCTCGTGGACACCGGGGCGCCCGCGGTGCGCTCCCAGTGGCTGGAGGCGGCCTGGTCCCTCGTGGATCCGCTGGACGTACGGTGGATCTTCCTCACCCACGACGACCGCGACCACGCCGGCAATCTCCTGGCGGTCCTCGCGGAATGCCCGAACGCCACCCTGCTGACGACATGGTTCTCCATCGGCCGCATGGCCGAGGAGTGGGAGACTCCGGTCAACCGGTGCCGCTTCATGACCGACGGCGACACGATCGACGCAGGGGATCGCACGCTGGTCGCCAAGCGGCCGCCCCTGTACGACAACCCCACGACCCGCGCCCTCTTCGACCCGAAGGCCGGCGTCCTGTGGGCCGTGGACACCTTCGCCACGAACGTGCCGACCCCGGTGCCCGAGATGGCGGCGCTGTCGCCGGACGAATTCCGCGACGGCCAGCTCTTCGGCGGAAGCCTGGTGTCCCCCTGGGTCGCCCTGCTGGACGCCGAGAAGTTCGGGACGGTCGTCACCGACTTCCAGCACCTGAACGCCGAGGTCATCGCCGGCTGTCACTGCCCGGTCCTCCGCGGAGCCCGGATCCCCGAGGCCTACGACCTCCTCCGGCGGCTCCCCGGAATCCCGCCGTGGACCGAGTTCACCCAGGCCGACCTGGACCAGTGGATGGCGGTCGCCGAGAGCTCGGTTCCGCCGGAGCAGCCGCGGCCGTCGGGGACGTGAGCGGCGCTGCCGCGCGGCGTCGGGGTGCGCTGCACTCCGGCGTCCACGACCGGGGACCTGCTGCCGCCCGCGTACGGGCGGTCGATGGCGCGCCGGTCAGCGGCTCGCGTCCGTGCCGGCCCCGTCCGCCGGGCCGCGGCCCTCCGGTCCCGGTGCCGCACCGGAACCAGCTCCGGGACCGGGACCGGGACCAGCACCGAGGCCGGAACCAGGACCGCGACCGGGGTCCTGGGCGCCGAGTCCGGGTAGCGGAGACCGCAAGGGACCGGCGGGGCCGTCGGGAAGGGGCGCGGTTCCGGGCAGGTCGTGCTCCGGCGGACGGAGCCGTACCCCGGAACCCTCGTCGTGGGTGAGCCGGGCGACCGCCGTGGCGAGGAGCCCGCACACGTAGGAGACCTGCTCATGCGTGCGGTTGCGTTCCGTGACGATCGCCGACAGGAGCAGGGCGGTCATGGAGGCCACCCCGTTGAAGGCCTGGAGCGTGAACATCTGGTCGAAGAGGTCGTGGCCCTGGAACGGCCCGGAGGAGTTCGCCGCCGCGTGGATCGCCAGCAGCGAGACGATCAGCACGCAGGGCGCCGCGCAGGTCAGCTGGAACCGGAGCGCCGCCCAGAGCAGGAACGGGAAGACGAGGAAGAGCAGGTTGACCGTGCTCGTCGTGGCGACGACCGTGACGGCGGCCGTGCCGGCGAGCAGCAGCGCCGCCTCGGCCCACCGGTAGGGGGAGACGCCGCGAGGCCGACGCAGGGCAGGCAGGACGAGCAGCAACGGCGTGATCACGAGGACGCCCATCGCGTCGCCCGTCCACCACACCGACCACGCGGCCCAGAAGCCGCCGTCCGGCACCGCGTCGGAGAGCGTCAGCGCACCGGCGCCCACGGTCGCGCTGACGAACATGCCGGCCAGGGCGCCGAGGAACACCAGCGCCAAGGCGTCCCTGATGCGGTCGAGCTCCGTGCGGAAGCCGACCCGGCGCAGCAGCACGAAGGCGACGACCGGCGCCAGCGTGTTCCCAGCGGCGATCGCGACGACCGCGGGGAGCGACGGCCCGATCGGCAGGTTGACGAGGAAGGCGGCGAGCGCGATCCCGGGCCACACCCGCAGGCCGAACCAGAGAAGGCAGGCCACGGCGATGCCGGTCGGCGGCCACAGCGGGGTGACCTGTCCGCGTACCAGTTCCTGCAGCAGCCCGAGCCGGGCCCCCGCGTAGTAGGCGCCCGCGACGGCGAGCACCATGACGACGGCGCCGACGGCGCCACCGCCGGTCGGGTGTCCCCGCAGCCGTTCCAGGAACGTCATGTATTCATCGAACAACGCCTGGCGGTGACGCGCAGGGCAGGGCTCCGGCAGACGGCCGGGCGGAAGACCGGAAGACCACCGGGCGGAGGCCGGGTCGGTCACGGCGGGCGGAGGTCGGGTCGGTCACGGCGGGGAAAGGGCGGCGTGCCGGAGCACGACCACGGCGGCGTCGTCGCTGTGGCCCGTCATGTCGGCGATCTTGATCACGGAGGAGGCCAGCAGGTCGGCGTCGGCGTCGAATCCGGCGTGTGCCAGCGCGGCCACCGCTTCCAGGCCGTCCTCGATGGGGAAGCGCGGACCCTCCACCACTCCGTCGGTGACGAGGACGACGGCGCCCTCGGTGGTGAGGACACGGCGGGTGACCGGATAGTGCTCGCCCGGGAACATGCCCAGGGGCAGTCCGCCCGCGTCGAGGACGGAACGGGGGCCGGCGTCGGCCGTGGCCCAGACCGCCGGGGTGTGGCCCGCGCGGGCTCCGGCGAGTTCGTGGGTGACGGGGTCGAAGCGCAGGAACGAACAGGTCACGAAGAGTCCGCTGTCCATCGACACCAGCAGCTCGTTGACCTGGGCGAGTACGTCGCCGGGGTCGGTGGTCGCCCGGGCGCCGGCGCGCAGTCCGCTGCGTACCTGCCCCACGAAGGCCGCGGCCTCGGCGTCGTGGCCCTGGACGTCCCCGATCGCCACGCCGATCGTCCCGTCGGCCATCACGAAGCCGTCGTACCAGTCGCCGCCGATCTCCAGCCCCCGCCGCGCGGGCACGTAGCGGGCGGCGACGGCGAGACCGGGCACCGTGGGCAGCTCGGCCGGGAGGACCTGGCGCTGCAGTGCGAGGGCCAGCTCGACGCGGGCTTCCTGGAGCTTGATCCCTTCGAGCACCTCACCGGTGAGCCGGACGAGCGTGTGCAGCAGGTCCTCGGCGTCGGCGGACGGGTGGGCGTGGAGTCGGCTCATGGGGGCACGCTCCGGGCACTCTGACGCGGACCGGCCTGCGGACCGGCGGACTGAGGGGTTCCTTAGAAGGAACGGTACCCCTCGGGCCCGGTTCCGGCCGGTCCGCGTCGCGCAGGGGCCTGACGGGACGGCCGCCACGTCAGGCGTCCCGTGCACCCTCGGCCGCCACCCGCCCGGACCCGTCCGCTCCCCCGCTCGCGGCGCCGTCGTCTCCGCCGCCACCGCTCCCGCCCGTGATCCGATCCAGGTCGAGGAGCAGCGAGCGGAGCCAGGCGTCCGCCGCGTACGAGCCGCTCGGCGCCCAGGCCCCCGCGACGTCGGTCGCCGTCCCGTCCTCGGGCACCGGTGTGTTCTCGGTCGCCGTCTCGACCCCGGCCGCCGTCCCGACCCCGGGCGGCGAGCCGGCGGCCCGGCCCGCGAGCGGGGGCGGCACCGGGACCCGTTCGGCCTGCGCGTTCTCGTCCAGTACGGCGGACAGCAGCAGCATCCGCCCCGCCACCCGCTCCCCCAGCCGGGTGAGGGACGCGGCCACGGCCGGCTCCAGCGGCGGTACGGTGACGGGCCCGACCGGGCCGTCCGCGGACGCGGGCGGCAGCAGGACGCGTTCCGCTCCCCACAGCGTGTGGTGCCCGGCCAGCAGCGCGGCCTGCCAGTCGACGGCCCGAGACGGGTCCTCCCGGGTCCGGACGGATCCGGGCCGTGCCGCCACGGGCGCCGTCGGTTCGCTCTGGAACTGCGCGAAGGTCGACTCGGCCAGCACGAGCGAGTGCCGCAGCAGACCGTTGAGCGGCGGCGCGGCCGGGTCGCGCAGGCCGCCGGCCGCCAGCGCCGAACTCGTCATGACGACGGCCTCGGCGGCGGACCGCAGGAGCACGGCGGTCGACCGCCGCACCTCGTCCTGCGCTCCGCGCGGCCACGCGAGCAGCCCGAAGACGGCGCCGATCACGCTGCCGACCAGGACGTCCAGCAGCCGGACCTCGGCCAGCTGCCAGGTGGCGGGCGCCAGCTGGGCGAACACCAGGGCGACCGTGATGGCGAACAGGGCCTGTGCCCAGCCGACGCCCTTCACCGGTCCCACGGTGAACGTCAGCAGCAGTACGGGGATCAGCACGGCGGCGTACACGGTGGTGTCCGCCCCGACGAGCGCGAGGATGCCCGCCGTGGCCAGGGCGCCGACCAGGGTCCCGGTCACGGCCTGCCGGATCCCGGTCCGGGTGGCGACCAGGGTGGTGCGGGTCAGGGACAGGGTCGCCAGCATCGCCCAGAAACCGTGCGGCAGGGTGTCGATGCCGGCGACGGCGCGGGCCGCGGCGAGGGCCAGGCTGATGCGGACGGCGTTCTGGAAGAACACCGACCGGCTTCCCGTGTTCCCGACGAGCCTCCGCCACCACAGCTGCGGGGCCCGCATCCGCGCGTACCAGAACCGGTCCAGGGGCACGCCGGAGGCCGCCTCCCGGCCCCGTACGGCCAGACCGGAGGCGCGGGCCAGAGCGGACGCGGCGTCGGCGAGTTCCAGCAGGTCGGCGCGGCGGCGCAGGGCCGCCGGACTCACCCCTCCGGTGGGGAGTGCGGCGAGCGCCGCGCGTTCGCGGGCCGGTGCGGCGTCCGGTCCGCCGGCGGGCCCGCCCCGCAGCAGCGCCGCGCTGTCCGCCGCGGAACGCCCGACGGCGTGCAGCAGGTCCAGGCCCGAGGGAGTGGGCTTGTGGTCCGGCGGCAGCGGGGGCAGGCGGACGAGCCGGTGCAGGAGCGTCCGCGCGGCGAGGCCGGCGTGGGCCAGGCCGCGGGAGCGGACTCCGGGGCCGGCCGGACGTTCCGCCTCCGGTACGAGTGAGGGCCGGAGGGCCTCGGCCGCCGCGGCGGCCGAGGTTCTCGTCGCCGGGGACAGGACGAAGGGCGCGCGGGCGAGGTCGGCGGCGCACTGTTCGGCGGCGAGGGCGGCACGGGCGGTCAGCTCCCGGTACGACACGGTCGGCGGCTCCGGGAACACGAATGCCTCGGCGAGGACGAGGAGCAGGATTCCGGTGGTGGCCCCGATCAGCCGCTCGCCCAGCTGCTCCGGTGCGAACGGCGGGAAGGACGGAAGGATGTAGAGGAGTTGGAGGCCCGGCGCGGCTCCGGCGGGCCGTGGGCCGCCGACCGCGACGAACGCGAGGACGAAGCCGATGACGAGCATGCCGGCGACGGCGCTCCAGGTCTCCACGGCGAGCAGGGTGCCGGCGGCGACGAGCAGCCAGGTGACCGGCAGGAGTCGCAGCAGCATGCCCGCGCGCTGCCGCCCGGTGCCGGGGATGCGGGCGAGGCCGGCCAGCGAGACCGCCGCGAACAGCGCGTAGGTGGCGGCGACGGGCTGGTCGAGGCCGTACAGGAAGAAGTAGAAGGTGCCCCCGGCGGCGAGGGTCACCTGTAGCGAGCGTCGGGCCGCGGCGGCGTAGGCGGGGGGCGGCCGGCGCGGGTGTCTGCCCCGGCCGGTGGCCTCGGCGCCCTGGGTGTCCTCGGCGTCGGCACCGTTGGCACTCATGTCACCAGGATCGGGCACCGACGGCACCCCGTCACCCGCGGGCCGGGCCGCTCGGGGTCTCCCGCTCGCCGGAACGGCGCAGGCACGAGGCGACGACCACGAAGGGCCAGAGCGCCTGGAGGCAGGTGACGAAGCGCTCGGCGACGCCGGCGGTCCCGTGCCCCTGCGTGGCGACGAGGTACCAGGCGGCGCCGAGGGCCATCAGGGCGGAGGCCGTGGCGGCGGGCACGGGTCGCAAGCCCCAGGGGGCGCGGCTTCCGCGGCGGGCGGCCAGCACCGGCCAGGCGGCCAGGAGGGCGAAGCCGACCGCGGCGACCGAGCCGTGGCGCAGGGACCCGCCGCTGCTGGGTGCCGGAACCAGCGCGACCGCCAGGGCGGAGACTCCCCCGCACGCCAGCGCCACCCGCCCGGCGGTCGCCGCGGGGCGGAGCCCCCAGGCGGTGAGGAGGTGGCAGACGCCCAGGGCGAAGAGGGCCGTCGTCATCACCCAGAACCCCGCGGCGCCGTAGGCCGCGAGCACGCTGATCGTCTGGCTGACGGGATCGTAGGCGGGCCCCTCCAGCGCGGCGGCGACCGTCCAGCCTCCGATGAGCAGGACGGGGGCACAACCCGACGAGATCAGGGACCATCTCGGCACAGATCGCATCGAACCACCGTAGAACGCTCGCCGGCGACGGGAGGGGAGGCGGTACCTGGCGAAGGAACGTCATCCCTACCCGATGCTCCGCGAACGGCGCACCGGTCAGGAGTCCGGACAGAGGGGGCGGGGCGCGGGCCCCGCCGGCACCTCCTCGCGCCAGCGGTCGGAGGTGAAGGCTCCTCGCGCCCATCGGCAGAGGAAACGCACCGGGTCGACCGTCGCTTCGACGTTCCACAGCCGTGCGGTTCGGTCCTCGCTCCAGCTGGTCAGGGTTCGGCCGCCGGGGCCGAAGGCCACACCGACGACACCGGCGGCATGTCCTTCGAGCGGATCGGCGATCTGGCGCCCGGTGGCGAGGTCCCAGAGCCGGACCGTCTGGTCCATGCTGCCGGTGGCGAGCGTTCTCCCGTCGGGGCTGAACACCACGGAGGTGACCCCGCTGCGATGGCCGACCAGCGCATGCCCGATCTGCTCGCGGTGGTGCGGACGGTGCTGTCACGGCTCGCGGTGGCGAGGGTCTTGCCGTCCGGACTGAAAGCCAGCGACATGGCGTCGTTCGTGCCGAGCGGCAGCGTGCCGACGAGACGGCGGGTCGCGACATCCCACAGTCGACGTCACGTGAGGCGATGGCCAGTACGGCGTTGTCCGGGCTGAAGGACACGCGCGAGCCCAGTGCTATCTCTCCCGCGACCAGAGGGGCGCCGGTCGGGCGACGCGTGGCGAGGTTCCAGAAGCGCACGGTGTCGTCCGTGCCCACGACGGCAAGGGTCCGGCCGTTCGGGCTGAGTACCGTCCCCGTTGCGTCACCGATGCCGATGGGCGCGCCGACCTGCCGTTGGCTGCGGACGTCCCAGAGTCGGACCGTGGTGTCGTCGCTCGCCGTGGCCAGGGTCGATCCGTCAGGGCTGAAAGCCAACGCCCCTGCCCCGGAGAAGTCGACGGCGAACGGCTTCCCGATCCGGGTCCGGCCGTCGGCCCTGCTTCGCCGCCTTCGCCGCATCCGGCGGCGAAAGCCGTCGCCAGCGCCGAGACCAGGAGCGCGGTCCGCGTCACCGCCGACCGGGGGCTGAGTCGTGAGGACCGTCGACGCGCACCTGGTGATGGACGACGAGACACCTGACATTCCCCCGTTTCGGATCGGAACCGGCGAACCGTCGTCGGCCCGCCGGGACACCGCCGCCGACCTGCCACCCGGGCGGCGATCAATCGCTGGGCCGCGTACCGCCGCCCGCCGCACGGGCCTGGCCGGCCCCGGCCCCGTCGCCGGGGGCACGCGGGGCGGGAACGACTCCGATCAGCGCCTCGGCCTCACGCACGCCGGCGAGGCGGGCGAAGCCGACCGCGTAGTCGTAGACGTCGCGCTGCACGACCCGCAGCGCGGCCCGGCAGGTCTCGTTCTCCGGCCACTCGGACTCCCGGCTGTCGGGGTGGTTCCTCTCGAACTCCTGCAGGCGAGGGTGCCAGTGGGACAGGAACGGCCTGAGCGCCTGGTTGAGCATGGTGATGGCCAGGTACTCCACCGTCTGCCCGCCCGGGACCGCGGCGGAGGGGCGGGCGGCCTTGAGCGTCTCGCGCGTCGTCGCGAAGAGGCCGTACATCGACGTGAGGGACTCGCGGACCACTCCTTGATCGCTGGCGAGCGGCTGAGTGGACACCCTCGTGACCGTCTCCACGAACATCTGCCAGGCCACTTGCCGGGAATCGTTGTTGACGGTGAAGGTGAGTTCGCTCAGCTGTGGGACCGTGACCTTCACCTCGGTGAGGCGGGCGGTGCGCTGGTACCACTGCACCACCAGTACCGCCGCCGCGCCCGCGATGCCACCGGTGATCACGAACAGGCTACGGCTCGTGACCTGGGTCATGCTGAAGACGGCAAGCCCGATGAGCGCACCGACGAGCGTCGCGCTCAGCAGCCGGAGCGTCGTACTCCGCAGGACCCTCCACCGCTGGTCCCGCCCTCCGTCTGACTGCCCTGTGCTCATCTGCTCCCGCCGGTCCCTCGTGCCGCCGTCCGATACACCTCCCGGTGGCCTGACCGGGCAGGACGAACATATCGCCAACAGCTGCTGGAGGGGCCCAAAAGACATCGGAGGCAGCGGAGTTGGCCACGCGTGGCGCGAAATGATCGTTGACGGGAGTCGGCTCGGGAAGCTCAGCCGCACCTGGCGCTCCGGGTTGACCTCGGGAGCGGGATCACTTCACACACCGGGCGGTGGCGGACACCTGCCGAAGGGCCGGTGCGGCGACGTGGGCCGTCACCGCACCGGCGGTCGTGCGGGGTGTCAGCGGACGGGTTGCTGCTGGGTGACGCAGTGGATGCCGCCGCCGCCCGTGCCGAGGCGGTCGATGTTCAACTGCTCGATCACACGGTCCGGGTAGAGGCGGGCCAGGGTCGCCTTCGCGGCCGTGTCCGCGCGCTGATCGCCGAAGTGGGCGCTGATCACGGCGTCGTTGCAGAGGTAGAAGTTGGCGTAGGAGGCGAGGAAGTCCGGGTCGGCGGAGCGGATCCTGCCGTAGTCCGGGCCCTGCAGGCGCATCGTGTCCATCGGGATGCCGTTGGCGGACGTCGAGGCGGACAGGATGCTGTACTGCTGCCTCGCGTCGCGGGCGTAGGCGTCGTTCTCGGACGCGAGGGGCATCTGGACCAGGGCCTCGCCGGGGGCGAGGAAGCGGGACGTGGCGTCGACGTGGTCGTCGGTGATGTCCTGGCCGCGGACGCCGTCGAACCAGATGACCTTGGAGGCGCCGTAGGCCGCCAGCATGGCGGACTCCACCTGGCGTTCGGTCATTCCGGGGTTGCGGTTGCGGTTCACGAGGCTGCTGCGGGTGGCCATGAGGGTGCCGGCGCCGTCCTGTTCGATGGCACCGCCTTCGCCGACGAGGCCGGCGTAGGTGATCGGTACGCCGACGTAGGAGGCGATCCGTCCGGCGACGAGGTTGTCCCTGGCGTGGGTCTGCTTGTCGCCCCAGCCGTTGAAGTTGAGGCCGACGGCGTCGAGGCCGCCCTGGCCGTCGGTCCGGAACACGGGCCCGGTGTCGCGCATCCAGCAGTCGTCGACGGGGATGGAGCTGATGACGGTGACCGAGGAGCCGCACAGCGAGCGGGCCCTGGCGGCGCTGCCGGAGTTGGCGCACATGACGACCGGTTCGTACTTCGCGATCGTGCGGGCGATCAGGGCGATGTCCGCCTGCACTCCGCTCAGCTTGCCGGACCAGATCGCGGTGCTGTCGGGCCACGCCATCCACGTACGGGTGTGGCGGACGTCCTCCACCGGGACGCGGAAGGCGCCCGCGGCCGCGTCGGCCCTTTCCGGGAGGGACGTCGCGAGGGCCGCGCCGACGGCGGTTGCTCCGGCGGCGGCGAGGAATCCTCGTCTGTTCAGGCCTCCGCGTGAGGGGCGGCCTGCGGGATGATCGTTCATGGTGACCTCCTGTTTCAGCGAGCGCTCGCGCGGGTGGCGGACGAGCGGCGTGGAACCGACCGAGCCGGCTGCTCGGTCCCGTGGTGTCGAGCGGGGTCGCCCCGGCCGCTCCGCGGGCACCGGTGCGTGCGCTCACCGGGGGCGGACGCGACCGGGTCGTCAGAGGGCCCGGCGGGCGGCGGCGATCGCCCGGGGATCCCAGCCGGGGCGGGGCACGGACTCCAGCAGGAGCCGCGTGTAGGGGTGTCGTGGCGCGGCGAGCACCTCATCGGTGGGGCCGGCCTCGACGACGGCGCCCCGGCGCATGACGACGATCTCGTCGGTGACGCACCGGACCACGCCGAGGTCGTGGGTGATGAACAGGTAGCCCACCCGGGTCTCCTCACGGATGTCGGCGAGCAGGTTGAGGATCTGCGCCTGTACGGACACGTCGAGGGCGGCGACCGCCTCGTCCAGGACGAGGACGGCCGGTTCGACCGCGAGGGCGCGGGCGATGGCGACCCGCTGGCGCTGGCCGCCGGAGAGCTGCCGCGGCCGCGCCTCGGCGGCGCGGGTCCCCAGGCCGACCTGGTCGAGCAGTTCCCGGATCCGCCGGTCGTGGTCGGTTCCGGGGAAGTGCAGGCGAAGGGTTTCGCGCAGGACGCCTTCGACGCTGGTCCTGGGGTCGAGGGAGAGGTACGGGTCCTGGAAGACCATCTGGACCTCCCGGGCGCGGGCCAGGCGCCGGGCCCTGCCCCGGCTTCGCGCGTCGCGGGCCCGGCCCCGTACGCGGACCTCGCCCGCGTCGGCGCGTTCCAGGCCGACGACGATCCGGGCGGTGGTGGTCTTGCCGGAGCCCGATTCGCCGACGATGCCCAGGGAGCCGCCTTCGGGAAGGGTGAACGACACGTCGTCCACGGCGCGGACGCCGCCGAAGGCTCGGTGGAGTCCGACGGCCTCCAGTACGTTCTCAGGCATCCGCGTGCTTCCCTTCGAGCAGGTCGCTGTGGTGGCAGGCGGCCCGGTGGAGCGGCAGCCCGGCGGCGGGGCTCGGGTCGGGGGCGCCCAGGTCGCAGATCTCCGTGGCCAGCGGGCAGCGGACGGCGAACGGGCAGCCGGGGAGTTCCCGGCGGAGGTCCGGGGGCTGGCCGGGGATGGCGGTGAGCCTGCCCCGGGGGGCTTCCAGGCGGGGGGTGGAGGCGAGCAGCGCCGAGGTGTAGGGGTGCCTGGGGTGGGCGAAGAGGGCTTGGGCGGGGCCGCTCTCCGCGATGCGGCCGGCGTACATGACGTAGACGCGGTCGCTGATGGCGGCGGCCAGGTCGAGGTCGTGGGTGACGAAGAGGAGGCCGGTGCGGAAGCGTTCGCGCAGTTCCGCGAGGAGGGCGACGACCTCGGCCTGGGTGGTGACGTCGAGCGCGGTGGTCGGTTCGTCGGCGAGGAGGAGGGCGGGATCGCCCATCAGCGAGGCCGCGATCATGACGCGTTGCAGCATGCCTCCGGAGACCTGGCCGGGGTACTTGCGCAGCGCGGAGGCGTCCAGACCGACCGCTTCGAGGAGTTCGACGGCGCGTGCGGTGGCTTCCGGCCGGCCCATGGTCCTGGTGAGGGTCACGCTCTCGGTGAGGAAGTCGCCGATGCGGCGCAGCGGGTTGAGGGCGGCGCGCGGGTCCTGGAAGATCATGGACACCGTGCCGGTGCGCAGGGCCCTCAGTTCCTTGGCGTTCATGGTGAGCACGTCCCGTCCGTGTACGCGGACGGCGCCTTCGACCACGGCTCCGGGCGGCAGCAGGCCCAGGGCGCTGCGCGAGGTGAGGCTCTTGCCCGAGCCGGACTCGCCGACGAGGGCGACGGTCTCGCCGGCGGCGACGTGCAGGTCGACGCCGTCGAGCACGGGGCGGGCCGTGCCGGGCAGCGTGACGCGCAGCCCCTGGATGTCGAGTGTGTTCATCGGTCTCTCCTTGCGACGCGGTCGGCCCAGCGTTCTCCGACCACGTTGAAGGCGACGACGGTCAGCACGATGAGGAGGCAGGGCAGGATCGCGGACAGCGGGTAGCCGTGCTGGACCGCGGTCTGGCCGTCGAAGACCATGCGGCCCCAGTCGGGGGTGAGCGCGGGCACGCCGAGGCCGAGGAAGGACAGTCCGGCGAGGTCCATGAGCGCGTAGCCGAAGTTGATGGTGGACTGGGCGAGGACGACGGGCGCGATGTTGGGCAGGACGTGGCGCAGGCAGATCTGGAGGGCCGAGTGGCCCTGGACCCGGTAGGCGCTGACGTACGGGCGTTCACGTTCGGCCAGGACCAGGGAGCGGGTGAGCCGGCTGACGTACGGCAGGTAGGCGAGGGAGAGGGCGAGGACGGGGGCGAGCAGGCCTTCGCCGTGGACCGAGATGATCAGGATCGCCAGCAGCATGCCGGGGAACGCGAAGACCAGCTCGGTGCTGCGGGACAGGACGGAGTCCAGCCATCCGCCGCGCCAGGCTGCCGCGGTGCCGACGACGACTCCGGCGAGGGTGGAGAGGACCACGACTCCGAGAGGGCCGAGGAGTGAGGTGCGGGCCCCGAGGAGCAGCCGGGAGAGGGTGTCGCGGCCGGCCGCGTCCATGCCGAGCGCGTGTTCGGCGGAGGGGCCGGCCAGGGCGTCGCCGAGGTCGACCGCGTTGGGGTCGTGGGGCGCCAGCCATGGCGCGAGGACGGCGGCGGCGGTGACGAGCACGACCAGGCCGAGACAGAGCAGGTACAGCGGGGACTCGGCCGTGCGGATCCTGGAGAGGCCGGGCCGGCGGGTCAGGACGGCGGTCATGGGGAGGAACTCCTCGATCCGAGGGTGACGCGCGGGTCGACCAGGGGCAGGACGAGGTCGACGATCAGGTTCACCGTCATGAACAGGGCCACGACGATGAGGGAGACGGCCTGGACGGTCGGGAAGTCCTTGGTGGTGGTGGACAGTTCCAGGAGTTGGCCGACGCCTCCGATGCTGAAGGCGGTCTCGACGAGGATCGTGCAGACCAGCAGGGTGGAGACGATCAGTCCGCCGGTGGTGAGGACGGTGCCGAGCGAGTTGCGGAAGACGTGGCGGCGGACGACCCGGCCCTCGGGCACGCCCCGGCTCCGGGCGACCGTGACGTGTTCGCTGTCGAGCGCTTCGCGCATGGCGGAGCGGGTGACGCGGGCGAGCATTCCGATCAGGTAGAGGGCGAGGGCGACCGCGGGCAGCGTCAGGTGCCGGAGCTTGTCCAGGAAGCCGTCTCCGGCGCCGCTGCTGGGGAACCACCCCAGCTCGACCGCGAACAGCGCCTGGAGGAGCACGGCCGCGACGAAGGACGGGGTGCCGACGGCGAGCGTGGTCCCGACCAGGAGCGTGGAATCGGTGGCTCCGCCGCGTACGGCGCCGATCCACCCCAGGACCAGACCGATCACCACGACCACGACCAGCGCCATCGCGACGAGCAGCAGGGTGGTGGGGAGGCGGTCGGCCAGGAGCCGGGAGACGTCGGTGCGGTAGGTGAGGGAGCGCCCGAAGTCCCCCTGTACGACGTCGCCGAGCCAGTGGAGGTAGCGGACGAGGAACGGATCGTCCAGGTGGTACTGGGTGTTGATCGCGGCGAGTGCCTCCGGCGAGGCGGACCGTCCCGAGAGCAGGAAAGCGGCCGGACTGCCCGGTGCGAGGTACATGGCGCCGAAGACCACGAACGAGGCGGCGAGCAGGGTGGCCGCCATCTCCGCGACGCGCCGTACGGCGAATCTCGTGAAGCTCACTTCGCGGCCCCCACGTCGGCGGCCCACGGGTAGTACATGTAGGCGATGGTGGCGGGGGCTCCGGTGATCCTCTTGTTGAGGAAGAGGGCGGTGGGCCACTCGGCGACCGGGATCCACAGGAGCTGCTGTGCGGCGTGCTTCTGCAGCTCGACCTCGATCCTCATGCGCTGTTCGGGCTGGTAGACGGAGGTGGCCCGGTCGACGAGGGCGTCGTAGCGCTTGTCGCTGTAGCCGGCGAAGTTCAGGTAGGCGCCGGTCTTGAAGTTCGTCAGCAGGTCCAGCGGGTCGGTGATCGAGTCGTAGTAGGTGAGCGGGAACATGTCGATGCCCTCGCGGGCCCGGGGGTCGGTGAACAGGGCGGTGAAGGCGTTGGGGGCGATGGTCTTGAGGCGGATGTCGAGGCCGATCCTGGTGCCGGCGGCCTGGATCGCCGTGGCCAGGAGGGAGACGTCCTGGCCGATGGCGCTGGTGGCGACGGTCAGGGTCCTGCCCGTGGCGCCGGCCTCTCGTATCAGCGCTTCGGCCTTCCGCATGTCCGGTGTGGTGGGCGGCAACGACGCGAAGGCGGCCTGCCGGGTCCGTTCCGAGGCGTTCCCCCAGGCGGCGCGGGTGGTGAGGGAACCGGTGGCGGTGCCCGCGCCGCCGAGGCCGGCCTTCACGAATCCGGACCGGTCGAGCGCCAGGGACAGCGCGCGGCGTACGCGGACGTCGCCGAGCGGGCCCCGCATGTTGGTGATGTTGACGTTGACCGTGCTCAGGCCCTCCCCGAAATACAGCGTGCCCACGCCGCTGTCGCGCAGGCGTCCGTAGCTCTCGGTGGGGATGAGGTAGCCGCCGTCGGCCTCGCCGCTGAGCAGGGCGTTGGTGCGGGCCGAGGGATCGGTGAGGATCCGGAAGACGGCCTTCTTCGCCTTGGCCCTGGTCCCCCAGTAGCCGTCGAAGCGTTCGAGCTCGATCGACTGGCCCTTCCTCCATGTGCCCAGCTCGAACGGCCCGGTGCAGGACAGGCCGCCCGAGGTGCCGTAGTCCTTGCCCGATGCCTCGATGCCGGCCTTGGAGGCGACCACGCCCGCGGCGGTGGCCATGTACTGGGGGAACTGGGAGTCGGCCTTCCTCAGTTCGACCGTGATCTGGAGCGGGCCGGTCTTGCGGATGGAGGCGACGTTCTGGAAGCTCTGCGCCCAGGCGGCGGCGTTGTGCGGGTCCCGCTGCCGGTTCAGGCTGTGGACCGCGTCGTCGGCGGTCATCGTCCTGCCGTCGTGGAAGCGAACGCCGGGACGCAGATCGTAGACCCAGGTGGTGGGGGCGGGGTTCGACGCCTTGCGCGCCAGGCCCGGTTCGAGGGTGAGCCCCGGTGTCCAGCGCATGAGGCTCTCGCACACGTTGGACAGGATCGTGTTCTGCGGGTAGTCGAAGGCCACCGTGTAGTCGAGGGTGGGCGGCTCGGCGTACACGGCCCAGGTGAAGGAGTCGATCTCGCCACGGGCCCGGGGCGTGGAGGTGGAGAGTGTGACCTCCTTTCCGGTGACGCCCGGGTCCTTGGGGGGACCGGAGCAGGCCGCGAGGACGGCGAGGGAGGTCAGGACGGCCGTCGTCGCGGCGATCCGTCCGCGTCTGCCGGGCGGGCGCAGCCCGCCGGGGGGCCGGGGTGGGGTCATCGTCGCGCTCTCTTTCCGTGAGGGGTGCGGCGTGGGAAGTCGGCGGAGCAGCCTTCCCGGAGCGGTCCGGTGTCGGTTCAGGCGGTGGCGGTCGCGGCGGGGATCTGCTGGGTGATGCAGTGCACCCCGCCGCCGCCGAAGGCGATGGCGGGCGCCCGCACCCCGACGACCTCGCGTCCGGGGTACGCCTCGGCGATGACCGCGAGGGCCTCGTCGTCCTGGGGCAGGCCGGCCACCGGGACGACGACGCCGCCGTTGGCCACGTAGTAGTTCAGGTAGGACACCTCGACCTCGCCGCCGGCGATGCCGACGAACGCGGTCTGCGGGACGTCGACGATCTCGAACCGCCGGCCGCGGGCGTCGGTGGCGGCCTCCAGGACCGCGCGGTTGGCCCGCATGCGGGCGTGGTCGGGGTGGCCGGGGTCCTCGGGCAGGGAGACGACGACCTTGCCGGGGGCGGCGAACGCGCAGACGCCGTCGACGTGCCCGTCGGTCTCCGTGTCCAGCAGGCCGCCGTACGGGAGCCACACCACCTTGTCGACGCCGAGCCGGGACTTCAGTTCCGCCTCGATCCGGTTCCGGTCCATTCCCGGGTTCCGGTTGGGGTGCAGCAGGCACTGCTCGGTGGTGATCAGGGTGCCTTCGCCGTCGACGGTGATCGCCCCGCCCTCCAGGACCATGTCGGAGTGGACGCGCTCGACTCCGAGGTGCTCCAGGAGGAGGGCGCCGATCCGGTCGTCGGAGTCGTAGGGGTGGTGCTTGCGGCCCCAGGCGTTGAAGCGGAAGTCCACCCCTGCGCGGTTGCCGTCGCCGTCGAGCACGAAGAGCGGGGCGGAGTCGCGGAACCAGGAGTCGTCCTGCGCCATCTCCACCACCGCGACCTCCGGGCCGCACCGCTTCGCGGCCTCCTCGCCGTGGCCGGGCGGCGCGACCATGGTCACCGGCTCGAACGCGGCGACGGCCCGGGCGACGTTCGCGTACTCCTCCTTGGCGTCGTCGAGCACGCCGCCCCACAGGTCCTCACGGACGGGCCAGGCCATCAGACACCCCTCGTGCTCGGACCACTCGGCGGGCATACGGAACGCAGTCATCACGGGTCTCTCTTCGTCTCGCCAGAAGCACCCGTCGGCGGTGGCCGGCTCGATCCGGCCGAGGCGGGGGGGACGGGTACGCGGTGTGAACAGAATCCTGCCCTCGACTGAAAATTCAGTCAAGAGTCGCGATGGCAAGATTTCCTCCGTAGAGCGCTCACCTTTGGGCGGTAATGGGCGGTTTGAGGCAATGAAAAGGCCGCCCTCCCGGCGGGGTGACCCGGGAGGGCGGCTCCGATGACGCGATTGTTGAAATTCCAGTCAGTGCATGACAGGTCAGCGGGAAGCGTCCGGGCGGCCCAGTCGTTCGACCTCGGCCTCGATGGCCTCGCTCATCAGGGTCCGGGCGTGGGAGATCTGGAGAGTGCCACTGAGCCAGCGCATGCTCAGCCCCTCCAGAAGGGCGGTGAGCCGTTCGGCGGAGGCCGCGAGGGCGACCGCCGGGGCCGTCGGCCGGACACCTCCCAGCAGGGCCGCCACCTCCTGGATCCAGACCAGAGTGGCTCGTGCCAGGTCTTCGCGCAGGACTTCGTCGAAGACGGCGCTGGCCCGCAACTCGCCCCAGGCGCTGCTGTTCTCCCTGACCTCGGTGGTGTCCTGGAGTTCCAGCAGGAGTGTCTGGTCCAGTTCCTCACGGGGGCTGAGCGGCTCGGCGTCCGGGTCGCGGTGGGTGGTGTAGCGCCCGGCGCGGTCGTTGATGAACTCCAGCGTCTTGAGCAGGATCCCGGTGCGGTCCTTGAAGTGGTAGTAGATCAGCGCGGTGGACACGCCCGCCTCGGCGGCCAGTTCCTCCACGCGCAGGCCACGGACCCCGCGCCGGGCGATCACCCGGGCGGCGGCTTCGAGAATCTGAGTGCTGCGAGACGCCATGGCCCGAACCATACCGGGCCCCTCCCGCCCGGGAGATCACGGCCCTGACCAGTGACGGAAGAGGCAGAGCCGGTACACGCCGCACGTCGTACCGGTCGAGCGGGGCGGCGGCCGCGAGCCGCTACGTACGGTGGTAGCGCTCGAACGACGCGGTGACCCGACCGTCGGGCCGGGCCTCCACCAGCCGCACGACGACGATGTCCCGCTCGTCGGGACTACGGACGCAGAAGGGGCGCTCGCCGGCCAGATCCGCGTAGGCGATCCGGGTGACCGGGCCCGTCTCGATGCCCTGTACGCAGTCGGCCGGGCCGAGTTCGTATCCCGCCGGAACGAAGGCGTCGCCGTCCTCGGGGAGCACGAACTCCGAGGCGTCAGGCGCCAGATACCAGGAGGCCGTATCCGCGGGAACGACCTTCCCGGCCTTCAGGTCGAATTCGTACGTGCCATCGGGCGAGGTCAACTCGACCTCGTTGCTCCGTGTGTAGGAGGAGGGCCGGGCAGGACCGTCACCCGTGTCCCCGGCCGATCCGCTCGCCCGCAGCAGGGGAGCGAGCAGATGAACGGCACCGCCGATGAGGGCGAGGACCGCGAACGTCGCCAGAACCTTCAGGACCGGACGCCGCCCACCCCTCCTCGCCCGACGCGGAGAGGGAGCGCCCTCGATTCCGGGGGCGGCGGGAGCAGGAGGGGGTTCCGGGGCGGTCAGGGTGACGTGCGCGTGTACCGGCACCGGTCGCTCCGCCGTCTCCGCCCGCCCCGCCACCTCGCCGCCGATCGATCGGGGCAGCCAGCCGTCGGTGAACTCCGGCCGGGGCCCCACCAGGGGATGCGCGTGGACGGCTGCGATCAGGTCCGCCGTCCCGGGGCGGCCCTCCGGCCGCTTGGCCAGGCACCAGGCGACGAGGTCCCGCAGGTCGTGGGGCACTTGAGTGAGGTCGGGCTGTTCGTGGACGACCCGGTAGAGCGCCGTCGACTCCGGTCCCGCCCCGAAGGGGGCTTCCCCGCTCGACACGTACGCGACGAGCGCCCCGAGCGCGAAGACGTCGGTCGCCGAGGACACCGGCCGCCCCAGCGCCTGCTCGGGCGCCATGAACGCCGCGGTCCCGATCCGCAGCCCCGTACCGGTCAACGCGCCGGCGTCCGCCGCACGCGCGATGCCGAAATCGATGACGCGGGGTCCGTCCTCGGCGATGAGGACGTTGGCCGGCTTGAGATCGCGGTGGACGACGCCGGCCCGGTGAATCGCCTCCAGTGCCTCGGCGATGCCGGCCACGAGGAGCAGGACCGTTCGCACCGGCAGCGGGCCGTGGCGCTGGACCACCTGGTGCAGGGACGGTCCGGGAACGTAAGCGGTGGCGAGCCACGGGGTCGGGGCGTCCACGCCCGAATCGACCACCTGGGCGGTGAAGAGACCGTGGATGCGCCGCGCGCTGGCCACCTCCTGGGCGAAGCGCTGCCGGAACTCGGGATCGCCCGCGAAGTCCTCCCGCACCGCCTTCAGCGCGATCGGGCGGCCGCCGGGGGTGTGGGCCAGGTACACCACGCCCATGCCGCCCGAGCCCAGTCGGGCATGGAGTCTGTATCCGCCGATCTCGCGGGGGTCGTCGGCCGACAGCGCCGCGTGGGCGGGCCGGTCACCGGAAGGCTGAGCGGACATGTGAGGGCTCTTTCGACGATACGGAACGGCTGGCGCGGGGCGGCCGATCGGATCCGCACACAGTGACTCTAACTAAAGATTCAGTCAATATGCGACACTGTCGGTTCAGACCGCTTCAGGAGGGGAACGCGTGGCGACCGACCGCAGAAGGGCCATCCTGGAAGGCGCCGCCCGGGTCATAGCCCGGCACGGGGTGCGCGGACTGCGCATGGAGACGCTGGCGGCCGAGGCCGGGGTGTCCACCGCGCTGATCTACTACCACTTCAAGGACCGGGCCGGCACCCTTCGCCACACCCTCGAGTTCATCAGCGACCGGGCCGACCGGTACACCTGCGACGGAGACGGCACCGCCACCCCCCGCGACGCCCGGCAGGAGCTGGAGCAGTCCCTCCTCCTGGAGTTCCAGGACCTCCCCGAAGTCCGCGAGAACAGCATCGCCTGGGGGGAGTTGCGGGCCAGCGCGATCTTCGAACCCGAACTGCGCGGAGATCTCGCCAGGGCCACCCTGATGTGGATCCACGACGTCGCGGACCTGCTGGGCCGCGTTCGCCCCACGGCCCCGGCGCCGGCCCTCACGGCTTCCGCGGAAAGACTCACCGGCCTGCTGGAAGGGCTCAGCACCCGCTGGCTCAGCGGCGCCCTGCCCCTGCCCCACGCCCACGAGCTGGTGAGAGAAGCCGTCTCCGTCGAGATCGAGCGCCTGATCCGCTGACGACGCAGGGGGGCGGGCCGGACCTGCACCGACGGGGCGGACGCCCGCCGAGAACCGACGGGCGAGTGACGACATCGAGTTTGACTGAATTATCAGTCAGTGTCAGAGTGGCGACACGAAGGCCGTATCCGCCCTTGCGGTCGAGGCGATTCCCGAGGCATCGGATGCACTCTGTCCCCAGGGGGTGTTTGTCACCCCTCAGGGCAGCGCGTCAACCGGCCTCAGGCGACGGGCCGCGATCACCCCTCCTCATCTCGCACGATGCCCGTCGTCACCGGACGCCTCGCCGCGCACGTTCACGATCGGAGACCCCGATGTCCGACTTCCTCTCCTCCCGCCGCTCGGCCCTGCGAGCGATCCTCGGAGTCGGCGCGCTCGCCTTCGGCGCCGCGGCCTGTGGGCCCGGTGATCCCGGCAGGTCGGCCGGTTCCTCCCCCACGGGTCCCGCCGCCCAGGCGGGCGAGGACCGCCGCCTGGGCGCCGAGTGGGAGAGCCACGCCCGCACCTTCATGTCCTGGCCCGCCCTGGAGTCCGTCTGGGAGGACGACCTCCTCTACGTACGGCAGGACATCGCGCGTGTCGCACGGGCCATCGCGGAGTACGAGTACGTCGTGATGATGGCCCGGCCGGACCAGCAGGCCGCGGCCCAGAAGCAGTGCGGTTCCGGTGTCGAGGTGATTCCACTGCCCGTCGACGACCTGTGGGCCCGCGACACCGTCCCCGTGTTCGTCGAGGAGGAGGGGGAGGTCGTCGGCGTCGACTTCAACTTCAACGGGTGGGGCGGCAAGCAGGTGCACACGAACGACGGGCGGGTCGGCCAGGCCCTGCCGGCGAAGTACGGGATCCCCCGCGTCGAGGCGCCCCTCGTCGCCGAGGGCGGCTCGTTCGAGACGGACGGCGAGGGGACCCTGCTCATCACCGAGAGCTCGATCGTCAACGACAACCGCAACCGCGGCAAGAGCCGCGACCGGATCGAGGACGAACTCAAGGAGCTCCTGGGGATGGAGAAGGTGATCTGGCTGAAGGGCGTGCGCGGCGAGGACATCACCGACGCCCACGTCGACAGTCTCGTGCGGTTCACGGCCCCCGGGGTGATCCTGCTGGACCGGGCCTTCCCGGGGACGCCCGCCGACTCCTGGTCGCGCTCCTCGGACCAGGCCATGTCCGTGCTGAGCGAGGCGACCGACGC
Organism: Streptomyces sp. NPDC048338; assembly: GCF_043201055.1. NCBI lineage: Bacteria > Bacillati > Actinomycetota > Actinomycetes > Kitasatosporales > Streptomycetaceae > Streptomyces > Streptomyces sp. NPDC048338. The sequence continues at coordinate 161,222 of NZ_JBICYQ010000011.1, read as the reverse complement.
ACGGGGCCGCCCCTTCGAGGTCATCGACCTCCCGCAGCCCGATCCCGACCGGATCACCGGCTACAGCGACGACTTCCTGTCGACCTACGCGAACTTCTACATCGGCAACGACGCGGTCTACGTGCCCAAGTTCGGCGACAGGAAGGCCGACGACCGGGCACGGGGAATCCTGCGGGAGCACTTCCCCAGGCGGGACGTCGTGCAGGTGAACATCGACACCATCGCCACCGGCGGCGGCGGAATCCACTGCGCCACCCACGACCAGCCCGGCAAGCCGGTCGACTAGGCCGGGACAGGACCTAGGTCCTGTCCCGTCATCGCCCCTGACCGGCGGGACGCAGTTCGCGTCGGAGGGCGGACAGGGCGAACGCGTGTGCCGAGGTGTGCCGCCAGCGGGACCGTCCGAACATCACGTCCTCGGAGAGCCCGCTCAGCATGGCCACGGCCCGGATGGTGAACTCGGGGAGGTCCACGTCGGTGAAGTGCCCCGAGTCCCGGCCCTCACGGAGGATGGCTTCCAGTCGTTCGTCCCAACCGTCCAGCAGCTCGGTGAGGATCTGCCGACCCGCTTCGTCATGGCGCTGGGCCAGCACCTGCGTCCACAGCGCGTAGCGTTCGTCTCCCGGGTGGCGGGGCAGGTAGAAGCGGACGAACAGGTCCAGCTTCTCGGCAGGGGATGCCGCCCGGTCGGCGGCTTCCTGGAACCGGGTCCAGAGGTCCGCCTGACTCCAGGCGAGAACCTCGAGCAGGAGCCGGTCCTTCTTGCCGAAGTGGTAGAGGATGTGCCCGGTGCTCATGCCGGCCCGCGCGGCAATGTCCGACATCCGCAGGGCGGCCGTGCCCTTCTCGGCGATGACGCTGATGGCGGCCCGCATGGCCCGCTCCCGCGCCTCGTCCCCGCTGGGCTGACGTTTCCTGTCGATCGGGACCCGGGCCGCGCGCCGCGCGGCGGCGTCGGACCCGCCGTCTGCCGAGCCGACCGCGCCGTTCGACGGGGGAAGGCGGTCGGGCGATGCGGGCCCGGTCTCTGACGTCGGCATGAGCTCACTCTCGGTTCCGGAAATTCAGGTCCCAAGTCTAGGTTCCAGTAATCTAGACCCTTAGTCTAGACTGAAAATCTAGTTAGAGCGATGGGGAGTGTGCCGCCCGGTCCTGTGCGCGGTCGCCCCCACGGCCCAGCGGCCCGCCTGCCCTACTCACCACCCCGGAGACACCCGTATGACGCGCGGATTCGATGTCGTGGAAACCTGTATCGCCGACCTGCGCGCAGCGCTGGAGAAGGGCGAGACGACCGCGGTGGCGCTGCTCGACGCCTACCTCGCGCGGATCGACGCGTACGACCGGCCCGGGACGGCCACCGCCCTGAACGCGATGGTCGTGATGAATCCGCACGCCCGGGCCGAAGCGGAGGCGTCCGACGCCCGCCGCGCCCGCGGCGAGACGCTGGGCCCGCTGGACGGCATTCCTTACACCGCCAAGGACAGTTATCTTGCCGAGGGGCTCACGGCAGCGTCCGGCTCCCCGGCCTTCGAACACCTCGTCGCCCAGCGCGACGCCTTCGCGATCGAGCGGCTGCGCGCCGGCGGCGCGGTCCTCATCGGCCTGACCAACATGCCGCCGATGGCGAACGGCGGCATGCAGCGTGGCGTGTACGGCCGCGCGGAGAGCCCGTACAGTGCCGACTGGCTCACCAGCGCCTACGGCTCCGGCTCCTCCAACGGCTCCGGCACGGCGACGGCGGCGTCCTTCGCCGCGTTCGGCCTCGGCGAGGAGACCTGGTCCTCGGGTCGCGCTCCCGCCTCGAACAACGCGCTGTGCGCCTACACCCCCAGCCGCGGCGTGATCTCGGTCCGCGGCAACTGGCCCCTCGTACCGACCATGGACGTCGTGGTCCCGCACACCCGCACCATGGCCGACCTGCTCGAACTGCTCGACGTCGTCGTCGCCGACGACCCGCACACGCGCGGGGACCTGTGGCGCGCACAGCCGTGGGTGGCGCTGCCCTCGCCTTCGCAGGTACGCCCCACCTCCTACCCGGCCCTCGCGCCCGCCGACGCCGGGGCCGCGTCCGCCGCGCTCGCCGGCAAGCGCGTCGGCGTGCCCCGGATGTACATCAACGCGGACCCCGCAGCCGGAACGAACCCCGACGGAGGCATCGGCGGCCAGACCGGGCAGCGCATCGACACGCGCCCCTCGGTGATCACCCTGTGGGAAGCCGCCCGCCGCGATCTGGAGGCGGCCGGCGCCGAGGTGGTCGAGGTCGACTTCCCCGTGGTGTCCCACTACGAGTCCGACCGCCCCGGAGCACCCTCGCTGCTCACCCGCGGTCTGGTCAGCCGCGAGTACCTCGCCTTCGAGATCGAGGACCTGTCCGCCTGGGCCTGGGACGACTTCCTGCGCGCCAACGGCGACCCGGCACTGTCCACCCTGGCCGACGTCGACGGTGACCGCATCTGGCCCAAGCAGGAGGGCGAACTGCCCGACCGGTACGACGGCTTCGACGACACGATCGGCGAGTACCCCCGCTTGGTGCGCGAGCGCCCGTACGCGTCCCTCGCCGACATGCCGCTCCTGGAGCAGGGGCTGCGCGGCCTCGAGGAGACGCGCCGCGTCGACCTGGAGCTGTGGATGGACGGACTGGGCCTGGACGCGGTGGTCTTCCCCGCGGTCGCCGACGTCGGCCCCGCCGACATGGACGTCGACGTGTCGTCCGCCGACCTCGGCTGGCGCAACGGCGTCTGGGTCGCCAACGGCAACCTGGTCCCCCGCCACCTCGGCATCCCGACCGTGACGGTGCCCATGGGCACCATGGCGGACACCGGCATGCCCGTCGGGCTGACCTTCGCGGGCCGCGCCTACGACGACAACGCCCTGCTGTCCCTCGCGGCGGCCTTCGAGAAGACCGGCAGCCGGCGCACGGTGCCGCCGCGCACACCGCTCCTGCCGGCGGAGTGACCCGACGGGGGCCCTCCGGACGGATCGCCACAGCCGGCAGCGGAAACGGGCGGCCGACCGCGCCATGGGCAAGGCATGGCGCTCGGCCACGTCCCCCGCGCTCGGATCGGCGGCCGCCGACGAACGGATCCCCTCATGAACCGGGCACTTCGGCTGCCGCACGTCCCTGAGTCCCGGGCAGGCCGACGTCACCGCGCACGGACGATCCTGCCCGGGCGGGGCCTGCCCCAGGGCTATCCGAGGAAGCTCAGCCGCACCTGGCGCTCCGGGTTGTCCTTGTTCGTGTCGACCAGGCAGATCGACTGCCACGTGCCCAGCTGCACGCGGCCGGCCACCACCGGGACCGTCGCGTGCGGTGGGACCAGGGCCGGGAGGACGTGGTCGCGGCCGTGACCGGGGGTGCCGTGGCGGTGCTGCCAGCGGTCGTCGGCCGGCAGGAGGAGATGGAGGGCGGCCAGCAGGTCCCGGTCGCTGCCCGCGCCCGTCTCGAGGATCGCCAGGCCCGCCGTGGCATGGGGGACGAAGAGGTTGAGGAGGCCGTCGAGGCCCGGGGCCGTCTCGGTGAGGAAGTCGGCGCAGGCGGACGTCAGATCGGTGACCGACTCGTTCGTACCGGTGGTCAGGGTGAGGACGCGGGTCGCGAAAGTGGACATAGGGTCATCCTGCCGCCCGTACCGCAAGATCGCGCATCCACACTCCGAGACGCCGTTGACCGCGACCGGAACAGGCCGCTACGTTCGCGCCATGTTGCGTACAGCCCTGCTCACCACGCGCGGTCACATCGACCTGCTGCGGGTGGCCTCCGCCGCCTGTCGTCGCGGCTGCTGACGCCTTCTCACCTTCTGACGCAGTGACCACCGTGGTCGCGCGGATCTTCCGCGCCCACGGGCGCTGACGCGTACCTCCCTCTCTTCTCCCTCTCCCGGAGCTCTCCATGACGGTCGGCCACGCCCCGCCCGAATCACCGCCGGACATATCCCCTATTTCAGAGGATCGACCTCCGCCCTCCACCGAACTGGAGGAGCTGACACCCGATCGCCGATCGGGTCGCGGCACCGCCGTGCCGCGCTGGCTCCGCCGCACCGTCGGGCCGCTGCTGCTGCTCGCGCTCTGGCAGGTCTTCAGCTCGACCGGTGTCCTGCCGGCCGACGTGCTCGCCTCTCCCGGGACCATCGCCCGGGCCGCCGGGGAGCTCATCGGCGACGGGACACTGCCCCACGCGATGGGCGTGTCCCTCCAACGCGTCGCCGTGGGACTGCTGTTGGGCGGCACGATCGGCGTGTCCCTGGCCCTCGTCTCCGGCCTGTCCCGGCTGGGCGAGGACCTGGTGGACGCGAGCGTGCAGATGCTGCGGACCGTGCCCTGGGTCGGCCTGATCCCGCTGTTCATCATCTGGCTGGGCATCGGCGAGGCCCCCAAGGTGGCGCTCATCGCGCTGGGGGTGGCGTTCCACCTGTATCTCAACGTGTACGCGGGAATCCGCGGGGTCGACGCCCAACTCGTCGAGGCGGGCGAGTCGTTGGGGCTCGGACGATGGGGACTGATCCGGCACGTCGTGCTGCCCGGCGCGCTGCCGGGCGCCATGACCGGCCTGCGGTACTCGCTGGCCACCGCCTGGCTGGCCCTCGTCTTCGGCGAGTCCATCAACGCCGACGCCGGCATCGGCTTCCTGATGAACCAGGCACGGGAGTTCTTCCGCACCGACGTCATCGTCGTCTGCCTCGTCGTCTACGCCTTCCTCGGCCTGCTGGCCGACGCCGTCGTCCGCACTCTCGAAAGGCTGCTGCTCCAATGGCGACCGACCTTCACCGGGCAGTGACCCTCAAGGGGCTGACCCGCTCCTTCGACGGCCGCCCCGTCATCGACGACCTCGATCTGACTCTGAACGCGGGCGAGTTCACGGCGCTCCTGGGACACAGCGGCTGCGGCAAGTCCACGCTTCTGCGGGTCCTGGCCGGCCTCGACCGGGACATCTCCGGCACCGTCCTCGTCCCCAAGCGCCGGGCCGTCGCGTTCCAGGCCCCCCGCCTCATGCCCTGGAAGCGGGTGTGGCGCAACGTCCTGCTGGGACTCCCCGGCAGGCCCGACCGGGCGGTGGCCGAGCAGGCCCTGGAGGAGGTCGGTCTGGCCCACCGGACCGGTGCGTGGCCCAAGACGCTGTCCGGCGGCGAGGCCCAACGCGCTTCACTCGCACGCGCGTTGGTTCGCGAGCCGGATCTGCTGCTGCTCGACGAGCCGTTCGGCGCCCTCGACGCCCTCACCCGCATCAAGGCCCAGCGACTCGTCGCCGACCTGTGGCAGCGGCGCGGCTGCGCGGTCCTGCTCGTCACGCACGACGTCGACGAGGCCCTGCTGCTCGCGGACCGGGCGCTGGTGATGCGTGACGGCGTCATCGCGTACGACACACCCGTCGCGCTCGACCGGCCCCGCGCCACCGGCGACCCCGCGTTCGCCGCCCTCCGCACCCGCCTGCTCGCCGAACTCGGCGTCGACGAGGACGCCGCCGACGGCGACGCCTTCCGTCCCGCCGCCTGAACACGAAGGAACACCCCGTGAAGCGCTCCCTCCTGCCCGCCGCCCTGCTGCTCCCGCTGGCTCTGCTCGCCTCCGCCTGCACCACCGCCTCCGTCGCCGACTCCGCCTCGAACTCCGACGGCAAGGGATCGCTTGTCCTCAACGTCGGCGACCAGAAGGGCGGCTCCGAAGCCGTCCTGCGCGCCGCCGGAGAACTCGACGACCTCGGCTATCGCATCAAGTGGTCGACCTTCACCTCCGGACCACCCCTCCTGGAGGCGGTGAACGCCAAGGCCGTCGACTTCGGCTCCGTCGGCAACACGCCGCCCGTCTTCGCCGCCGGCGCGAACTCGAAGATCACCGTGATCGCGGCGACCCACGGGGACTCGGCGGGCGAGACGATCCTGGTCCCCTCCGACTCCCCGCTGCGCAAGCCCGAGGACCTGAAGGGCAGGACGGTCGCCGTCGCCCAGGGCAGCTCCGCCCACTTCCAGCTGATCGCCTCGCTGAAGCGGGCCGGGCTCTCGCTCGCCGACGTCAAGGTGAGCCTGCTCCAGCCGGCGGACGCGCTGGCCGCGTTCACCAGCGGGAAGGTCGACGCCTGGGCCGTCTGGGATCCGTACACCTCGCAGGTCCTGCAGAGCGGCAAGGGCCGCGTGCTGACCGACGGCCGCGGCGTGGTCAACGGGCTCGGCTTCCAGGTCGCCTCGCCGTCGGCGCTCGCCGACAAGGAGAAGGCGGCCGCGATCGGCGACCTCGTCGAGCGGCTGCGCCGGGCCCTGGACTGGGTCCACAAGCACCCCGAGGCGTGGGCCAAGGTCTGGGCGAAGGAGACGGGCCTTCCGTACGAGGTGGCGCTCGCCGCGGTGAAGCGCAGCAACGGAACCCGGATCCCGGTCGCCCTGGACCGGGCCGCCATCGACTCGGAACAGAAGATCGCGGACACCTTCGCCGAACTGGGTCTGATTCCCAGGCGGTTCGCATTCGCCGACTACGTCGACGACCGCTTCGACAAGAACCTGCCGCCGTCCACCACCCCGGCGCGGCTCTACGGAAAGGGCAACTCCTGATGAACGTCCATCTGCACTGGTTCCTGCCGACGGGCGGCGACGGCCGCACCCTGGTCGACCGGCACGCCTACACCGACGGAGGGATCACCCGGCCGCGTACGGTCAGTGGGGTGCGGGCCCCCGACATCGAGTACCTCGCGCAGATCGCCAAGGCGGCGGAGCGGCTGGGCTTCGAGGCCGTGCTGACGCCCACCGGGACGTGGTGCGAGGACGCCTGGCTGACGACCGTGGCGCTCGCGCAGCACACCGAACGCCTCAAGTTCCTCGTCGCCTTCCGCCCCGGCGTCATCTCCCCCGTGCTGGCCGCGCAGATGGCGTCGACCTACCAGCGGATCACCCGCGGCCGGCTGCTGCTGAACGTGGTGACCGGCGGCGACTCCATCGAGCAGCGGCGCTTCGGCGACCACCTCGACCACGACCGGCGCTACGCGCGCACCGCCGAGTTCCTCTCGGTCGTGCGGGGCGTGTGGGCCGGGAAGCCGTACGACTTCGACGGCGAGCACTACCAGGTGGAGGGCGGGCTCACGGCGCTGCCGCCGGACCCGCTGCCGGAGATCTTCTTCGGTGGTTCGTCGGAGGCGGCCGGCCCGGTCGCGGCCGAGCACGCGGACGTCTACCTGACCTGGGGCGAACCGCCGTGGCAGGTCAAGGAGAAGATCGACTGGATCCGCCGGCTCGCGGAGGAGCGCGGCCGTACGGTGCGGTTCGGCATCCGGCTGCACACGATCTCGCGCGACTCGTCGCGCGAGGCGTGGGCGACGGCGGACCGGCTGCTCTCCGACCTCGATCCGGAGACCGTGGCCGCGGCACAGCAGACGCTCGGCCGCAGCGAGTCGGTCGGGCAGCAGCGGATGCTCGCGCTGCACCGCGGCGGTTCGCTGGAGCGCGACAAGCTGGAGATCTCACCGAACCTCTGGGCGGGCGTGGGACTCGTCCGGGGCGGTGCCGGCACCGCGCTGGTGGGCAGCCACGCGGACGTCGCCGACCGGATCGAGGAGTACCACGACCTGGGCGTGGAGCACTTCGTCCTGTCGGGATACCCGCATCTGGAGGAGGCGTACTGGTTCGGCGAGGGGGTGACGCCGGAGCTCGCGGCGCGCGGCCTGCTGCCGACCATCCCGGCGTCGCCCCTGCTCGGTGTCCCCGCGTCCAACGGCAGGCCGGCCTCCGCTCCGGGCGGAGCGCCGCTGCTGGTCGGGGGCGGGAGGTAGGCGGACCGGCCGGCCGCGCGGGGGCCGCCCGCGCGGCCGGCCCGCGAGCGGGCGCCGTACGGGGGCGCCCGGTCCGGGAAGATCCTCGCGCGCACCACGGTTAGTGGAATCGTGAACGATTTCGAGGCGAAGACGACGGTACGGGACATCGACGTGGTCGTGATCGGGGCCGGTCAGGCGGGCCTCTCGGCCGCCCACCACCTGCGGCGCACCGGTCTGCGACCCGACCGGGACTTCGTCGTCCTCGACCGCGCGCCCCGCCCCGGCGGCGCCTGGCAGTTCCGCTGGCCGTCCCTCACCTACGGCAAGGTGCACGGCATGCACGCGCTGCCGGGGATGGAGCTCGCCGGCGCCGACGCGAGCCGGCCCTCGTCGGAGGTGATCGGGGCCTACTTCACCGCGTACGAGGAACACTTCGACCTGCGGGTCCACCGGCCCGTCGAGGTGTCCGCGGTACGCGACGCCGGTGCCGGCGCCACCCCCGACCCGGACTCGGACATGACGGGGACACCCGGTCGACTGCTGGTCGAGACGTCCGAGGGGACGTACCGCGCCCGGGCGCTCATCAACGCCACCGGCACCTGGAACCGCCCGTTCTGGCCGCGCTACCAGGGACAGGAGACCTTCCGCGGGCGTCAGCTGCACACCGCGGACTACCCCGGGCCCGAGGAGTTCGCGGGCCTGCGGGTGATCGTGGTCGGCGGCGGCGCCTCCGGCACGCAGCACCTGATGGAGATCGCCGAGGTCGCGGCGCGGACCACCTGGGTGACCCGGCGCGAACCGGTCTACCGCGACGGCCCGTTCGGCGAGATGGAGGGCCGGGCGGCGGTCGCCCTGGTCGAGGAGCGGGTGCGGCAGGGGCTGCCTCCGCAGAGCGTCGTCTCCGTCACCGGCCTCCCGCTCAACGACTCGATCAAGCGGGCCCGGGAGCAGGGCGTCCTGGACCGCAACCCCATGTTCGACCGCATCACGCCCACCGGAGTGGCCTGGGACGACGGCCGCACCGTGGACGCCGACGTGATCCTCTGGGCGACCGGGTTCCGCGCCGCCATCGACCACCTGGCACCGCTGAGGCTGCGCGAGCCGGGCGGTGGCATCCGGGTGGACGGCACGCGCGCGGTCCGGGACGAGCGCGTCCACCTGGTCGGCTACGGTCCGTCCGCCTCGACCATCGGCGCCAACCGGGCGGGCCGGGCGGCCGTCGGCGAGATCCGGCGCCTGCTGCGGCGCGAGGAGCGGGAGGATCGGGAGCAGGTCGGGGTGCCGGGGCAGGACCGGGCGCAGGCGCCGGAGGAGGCCGACGGGACACTGCGGGACCGGGCGGGTGCGCGGGGCGCGGAGGCGTTCGCCGGCCGCTGACGCGGGGGCCTTCGGCATCCTGGCCGTCCGGCCTCCGGCCGGAGCGCCGATCCGTCAGTCCGCCTTCGCCGCGCCCCGCTGTGCGTTGAAGTCGGCCACGTTGGCCTGGTGTTCGGCGTAGTCCGCGGTGAACCGGGTGTCGCCCGGCTTCACGGTCACGAAGTAGAGCCAGTCCCCCTTCGCGGGGGCGATCGCGGCCGTCATGGCGTCCTCCCCCGGGTTCCCGATCGGCGTGGGCGGCAGCCCCGCACGGGTGTAGGTGTTGTACGGGCCGGGGATCCGGGTGTCCGCCCGGGTGACGTCCACGGTCGAGCGTCCGAGGGCGTAGTTCAGGGTCGAGTCCATCTGGAGCGCCATGCCGCGGGCGAGGCGGTTGTGGACGACCCTGGACACCTTGGCCATGTCCCGCGCGCTGTCCGCCTCGGCCTGCACGATGCTCGCGACGATCACGGCCTGGTACACGCTCAGCCCGTTGCGCCGGGCGCCGGTGGCGAACCGGTCGGCGGCGAACCTCTTCTTGGCCGTGTCCACCATGTAGCGCAGCAGGGTCCGCGGCGTCGTCCCGGCCGGCACGGGATAGGTCGCCGGGAACAGATAGCCCTCCGGGTTGCCCGCTGCGGCGGCCGGGAGTCCGAGGGTGGTGCCGTCCCCGCCCGCCGCTCCGCGGGTCGCTCCCGCCGCGAGGCCGAGGGAACGGTCGACGGCCGTGTACACCTGTCCGGCACGCCATCCCTCGGGGATCAGCAGGGTCCGCGGCTTCTCCACCGCGGGCTCGTCCCGTGTCAGCAGCAGGGGCAGGGTGATCGCGGCGGCCACGGCGACCGCGAGTGTGACGAGCACCGTCAGCCGGCCGCGGCGGGTCAGCCGGGTGCGGCGACGGCGGGCGGGCTGCCAGGACCGGTGCGTCATGCGCGCACGCTAACCCGGTGTCCGGGCGAATCCGCGGACCCCGCACACGCGGCGGCGCCGTCGGCCCCCTGGGACGGGGGGCCGACGGCGCCGTGGCACTGCGATCGTCAGACGAGCCAGCCCAGGAAGTGGAGGACGCCGGCGAGCAGGTTGGTGATCACGTTCATGGTGGTGCTTCTCCTCGTACAGGTGCATCAGTGGGACTGCGCAGTCACGGTCTGCAGCCCGTCGCTTGCGCACCGTCATCATCGTGCGGCGCACGGGAGTGGGGCAGCGAAAAGCGGAACGATCACACGTTCTGGGGAACAACCGCTCCCGCGTTCGTCTGTTCGCTTCCGGCGCCAGGGGCGGCATCGGCTCCGGCCCCTTCGACGCCTGCATCGGTGCCCGCGCTCCCGGCCTGCGGGGCGCCCGCCGCGGCGGCGCCGGTGGCGGATTCCGCGTCCCGGCGCACGAGGCCGGCGTATCGGCCGTCCTGGGCGAGGAGCTGCTCGTGCGTACCGCGCTCGGCGATCCGGCCGGACTCCAGGACGACGATCTGGTCGGCGTCGCGCACGGTGGAGAGCCGGTGCGCGATGGTGATCGTGGTCCGCCCCGCGGAGAGCGCGTCGATGGCCTGCTGCACCGCGTGTTCGGTGCGGGTGTCCAGCGCGCTGGTCGCCTCGTCCAGGATCAGCACGGGCGGGTCGCGCAGGATCGTCCGGGCGATCGCCAGACGCTGCTTCTCGCCGCCCGAGAAGCGGTAGCCCCGCTCGCCGACCAGGGTGTCGTATCCGTCCGGCAGGGAGTCGATGTGGTCGTGGATCTGCGCGGCGCGCGCGGCGGCTTCGATCTCCTCGTCCGTGGCGTCGGGCTTGGCGAAGCGCAGGTTGTCGGCGACCGAGGCGTGGAAGAGGTAGGTCTCCTGGGAGACGACGCCGACGGCCCGGGCGAGGGTGTCGAAGTCCAGGTCGCGCACGTCGACTCCGTCGAGCAGCACCCGCCCGCCGGTCACGTCGTACAGCCGGGGAACGAGGTAGCTGAGGGTGGACTTCCCGGAGCCGGTGGCGCCGACGACGGCGAGGCTGCCGCCGGCCGGGACGGCCAGGTCGATGCCGCCGAGCGTCGCCGTGCCGGGCGCCTCGCGGTCGTAGTGGAAGTCGACGCCCTCGAAGGCCACCTCGCCGCTGATCTTCGGCAGCCGGACGGGCTCCTCCGGCTCCGTGATGTCGACGGGCAGGTCGAGGTACTCGAAGATGCGCTGGAAGAGGGCCAGGGACGTCTGCATCTGCACGCCGGTGGACAGCAGGCTCACGGCGGGCCGGAAGAGCCCCTGCTGGAGCGAGACGAAGGCGACCAGCGTTCCCAGCGAGATGGCGGGCCCGCCGGACTGGAGGGCCAGCCCCGCGGCCCAGTAGATGAGGGCGGGCATGGCGGCCATGACGATGCCGATCGTCGACATCCGCCACCGGCCGGCCATGGAGGAGCGCACTTCGAGGTCGACGAGGCGCTCGGACTCCTCGGCGAAGGACGTGGTCAGCGAGTCGGCGCGGCCCATGGTCCGGCCGAGCAGGATGCCGCTGACGGAGAGGGACTCGGTGACGGTCGCGGCCATGGCGGCCATCTGCTTCTGGCGCTGCGTGGTGATCTTCTTGCGCTCGCGGCCGACCCGGCGGCTGATCCAGACGAACACCGGCAGCAGGAGCAGCGAGACGACCGTGAGCCGCCAGTCGAGCGCGAGCATGGCGACGACGGTGGCGACGACGGCGGTGAGGTTGGAGACGAGCGAGGTGGCGGTCGAGGTGACCGTCGCCTGCATGCCGCCGATGTCGTTGGCGATCCGGGACTGGACCTCGCCGGTGCGCGTGCGGGTGAAGAAGGCCAGCGGCATCCGCTGGAGCTGGGCGTAGACCGCGGTCCGCAGGTCGTGCATCACCCGCTGTCCGACGGTGGTGGAGATCAGGGTCTGCAGCACGCCGAAGACGCTGGTCATGACGGCCGTCGCGATCATGCCCAGGGCGAGCAGGCTGAGCAGCCCGGTGCGCCCCTGGGGGATGGCGGTGTCGAGGATCTCCTTGAGGAGGAACGGCGAGGCGACCGAGACCAGCGACGAGGCGCCGACCAGCAGCCCGACGACGGCGAGGCGCCCGCGGTAGGGCCGGAAGAGGCGCAGGATGCGCCGGACCTGCGCCGGCTCCTTGGGCTCCGCGGGATCGCGACTGGGAGGTGTCCAGGTGGACTGTTCGTGGGGGTGCATGGGCTCCTACGAGAGGTGAGACAGTACGGCGGATGAGAGCATAGCTCATTGTTACCTATACTCACAATGAACCAGGTCCTGATATCGTTCCGGGCATGAGCACCCCGGTTCCCGGCATGAATACCCCGGACGCCCCGAGCCTCCCGCACGGCGCGGACGTCCCGCAGGACACGGACCTCCCCGCAGGTGCGGCGGCCCCGGACGAACCGCGCCCCCCGGCGGCCACCGGCCCGTCGGGCGGCACCGACGGCCGCGTCGGCACCGTCCGCACGGGCGGCACCGACGCCGACGGACTGCTGGCCGAGCAGCTGCTCCGCCTCACCCGCCGCCTGCACCGCATCCAGAAGCAGCACCTGGAGCCGGTGGGCATCACCCCCGCTCAGTCCCGCCTGCTGCGCACCGTCGCGCACTACGACCGTCCGCCCCGGATGGCGGATCTCGCCGCCCGTCTGGAGGTCGTCCCACGGGCGGTGACCAGCCTCGTCGACGGTCTCGAAGCCGCCGGCCGGGTGCGCCGGGTCGCCGACCCGACCAACCGCCGGGTGGTGCGGATCGAACTGACCGACGCGGGACGCGCCACGCTGCGCGCGCTGCGCAGCGCGCGCCGGGCCGCCGCAGAGGACATCCTTGCTCCATTGACCGTCGATCAGCGCGAGGAGCTCGGAGGTCTGCTGTCCGCTCTGGTCGACCCCGGGCCGGAGCGCCGCTGCTGACCTCGGGGCACAGGGAGCGCCGAGGGGAGCCGTGCCATGCCGCTGCTGGAGCCGAACCCGCAGGCCCTACGCCCCGGTGGGCGGCGCAGACCGGCTCCGGACCGGGTCCCCGACCTCCAGGCCCAGGGCACGCCGCGGCATCTGCGGGAGGAACTGGCCGCGGTCCTCGGCGCGGAGAAGGTGCTCGCGACGGTCTCCGATCTGGTGCGGTACGCCTCCGACGCCAGCCCCTACCGGTTCGTCCCGCAGGTCGTGGTGGTCGCGGAGGACATCGACGACATCTCCGCCGTGCTCTCCTACGCGCACGGCAAAGGCCGTGAAGTGGTCTTCCGGGCGGCCGGCACCAGCCTGAACGGTCAGGCTCAGGGCGAGGACATCCTGGTGGACGTGCGCCGGCACTGGGTGGGCGTCGAAGTCCTGGACGACGGCGCCCGGGCCAGGATCCGGCCCGGCACCACCGTCGTGCGCGCCAACGTCGCCCTCGCCCCGCACGGCCGGGTCCTCGGCCCCGACCCGGCCAGCGCGGTGGCCTGCACGATCGGCGGCGTCGTCGCCAACAACGCCTCGGGGATGACGGCCGGGACCACCCGGAACTCGTACCGGACCGTCGCCTCCCTCACGTTCGTCCTGCCGAGCGGCACCGTCGTCGACACGGCGGATCCGGACGCCGACGAGGAGCTGTCCCGCGCCGAGCCGCGCCTGTGCGCCGGGCTGCTGGCGCTCAAGGCCGAGATCGAGGCCGACCCGGAGCTCACGGCCCGGATCCGCGCCAAGCACACCATCAAGAACACCAACGGCTACCGGCTGGACGCCTTCCTGGACGGCGCCACCCCGGTGGAGATCCTGCGCGGGCTGATGGTCGGCTCGGAGGGCACCCTCGGCTTCATCGCCGAGGTCGTCTTCGACACCCTGCCGCTGGACCGCAAGGTGTCGACGGCGCTGCTCTTCTTCCCCTCACTGCCGGCCGCCGCCGCGGCCGTGCCGCGCTTCAACGACGCCGGGGCGGTCGCGGTCGAGCTGATGGACGGCAACACGCTGCGGGCCTCGGTCAGCGTGGCCGGGGTGCCGGCCGACTGGGCGGGACTGCCGCGGGAGACGGCCGCGCTGCTGGTGGAGTTCCGCGCCCCGGACCTCGCGGCCCTGGAGACGTACGAGGAGAGGGCGGAGGGCGTCCTGGAGCGGCTGGAGCTGGTCGCTCCCGTCGCCTCGGTCGACAACGCCTTCACCCGCGACGCGAGGACGATCGCCGGGTACTGGAAGGCGCGCAAGGCGTTCGTGACCGCGGTGGGCGGTTCGCGGCCGGCCGGTACGACGCTGATCACCGAGGACTTCGCGGTGCCGCCGGCCCGGCTGGCCGAGGCCTGCGCCGCACTGCTGGACCTGCAGGCCCGGCACGGCTTCGACGCGGCCGTCGCCGGGCACGCCGCGCACGGGAACCTGCACTTCCTCCTCGCCTTCGACGCCGGTGAACCATCGGACGTCGAGCGGTACGCGACGTTCATGGACGCGTTCTGCAAGCTGACCGTGGAACGCTTCGACGGCTCGCTCAAGGCGGAGCACGCCACCGGGCGCAACATCGCGCCGTACCTGGAGCTGGAGTGGGGGCCCCGGGCGACGGAGCTCATGTGGCGCACGAAGGAGCTGATCGACCCGGACGGGGTACTCGCCCCGCGGATCGTCCTGGACCGCGATCCGCACGCGCACCTGCGCGGTCTGAAGACGATTCCGAGGGTCGAGGCGATCGCCGACCCGTGCATCGAGTGCGGCTTCTGCGAACCGACCTGCCCCAGCCACGACCTGACGACGACTCCGCGCCAGCGGATCGTGCTGCGCCGGGAGATGCTGCGGCAGCGCGACGGGTCCCCGGTCGAGACGACCCTGCTGGAGGAGTACGGCTACGACGCCGTGGACACCTGTGCCGGCGACTCGACCTGCAAGCTCGCCTGCCCCGTGGGGATCGACACCGGGGCGCTGATGAAGGAGTTCCGGCACGAGCGGCACTCCGCGCGTGAGGAGCGCATCGCCGCGCTCACCGCCCGGCACTTCCGTGCCGTGGAGGCGGCCGCGCGGCTCGCGGTCGCCGCGGCCGACCGGGTCGGCGACCGGTTCCCGGCGTCGGTGACCGCCCTGGCACGCAGGGCGGTACGGCCGGACCTCGTACCGGAGTGGCTGCCGGAGATCCCCGGTGCGGCGCCTCGCCGCCTTCCGCGCACCCACCGTCCGGCGGCGGTCGCCGTCTACTACCCGGCGTGTGTGAACCGGATCTTCGGCGGTCCGGCCGGCCGGCGCGGCCCCTCGCTGCCCGAGGCGGTGGTGACGCTGTCGGCCCGGGCCGGAAGGCCGGTGTGGATCGCCCAGGACGTCGCCGGGACGTGTTGTGCGACGATCTGGCAGTCCAAGGGGTACGTGCGCGGCAACGAGCTGATGGCGAACCGGATCGTCGAGGCGGCCTGGGGCTGGACGGCGGGCGGGCGCTTGCCGCTGGTGGTCGACGCCTCCTCGTGCGCCTTCGGCATCGCGCACGAGGTGGTTCCCCATCTGACCGAGGAGAACCGGGAGCTGCACGCGGAACTGACCGTGATCGACTCCCTCGTGTGGGCGGCGGACGAGTTGCTGCCGCGACTGACGGTGCGCCGCAAGGTCGGCTCGGCGGTGGTCCATCCGACGTGCTCCATGCGGCATCTGGGGGACGAGGACCGGCTGACCGCGCTCGCCGCCGCCTGCGCCGACGAGGTCGTGGTGCCGGCCGACGCGGGCTGCTGCGCCTTCGCCGGCGACCGGGGCATGCTGCATCCCGAGCTGACGGCCTCAGCGACGGCCCGTGAGGCGGCGGAGGTGACGGCGCGGCCCTTCGACGCGCACCTGTCGGCCAACCGGATGTGCGAGATCGGGATGGACCGGGCGACCGGGCGGAGCTACGAGTCGGTGCTGCTGGCCCTGGAGCGGGCGACGCGCCCCTGACCGGGGGCGGGCGGCGCCGTGCCGACCGGCGCCGGGCTCCGCGGCCGGCGCGCGCGGCGCCGGGTTCGGGAAGCCCCGGACCCGGCGCCGCCGCGCCCCGCGGCGGGGGTGTTCAGCAGCGCCGGCGGTCCTCCGTGACCGTGCCCTGGACGGTCTTCAGGCTCCGGTCGTAGCAGCCGTCCGAGCCGTACACCCGGTAGCGCTCGGTCGTCGTCCCGACGGCGTGACGCTGGTCGCGCGGCACTCCGGTGGTGTAGGTGGCGTCGCCGCCGTAGGTGTCGTCGAGGTGCGAGAAGGACAGCGGCCTCCCGTCGCGCAGGACGACGGTGTCGACGCGGTCCCCGAGGGTGAGGACGGTCCGCAGGCGGTCCCCGGCACCGACGGTCGTCTCGCCGTCCATGGTGGAGGCGCGGTGGGTGCGGGTGCTGGTGCGGCCCACGGTCACGGTCTCGTCGTCGGTCCACCGGGCGGTGAGGGCGTCGGGGTTCTCGCCCTCGCCCCAGCGGTGCACGGAGGTGTTCGCGAGGGTGCGGGTGACGGTGGTCTCGACGCGGCCGTGCGAGGTGTCCAGGTGGCCGGCGACCGTGAGCCGGTGGCCGCCGTCGGTGTCGAGGCGGTGGATCTCACCCGGCGTGTGCACCGAGGAGTTGCGCGGGGCGGAGGCCTCGTACCGGTCGAGCGCGCCGGTGACGACGGCCCGGCCCTCGTCCTGCCACAGGAGCAGGTTGGTGGGGGTGGACCAGCCGGTCTGCCCGGCGGGCACACCGGCCACCGACACCTCCACACGGTGGGCGCGGCCGTCGTTGAGGAGGGCGGCGAAGGGGGTCAGGTCGTACACGACGGGCCGGACGTCGAAGGCGCGCGGGCCGGGAGTGACGTACCAGAGGAAGGGGTTGGACCAGCCGCCGGTCCACACGGTCGGGAACGGGGCGGCGATGCCCGCGGTGCGGCCGTCCACGGAGATCCGCACCTCGCGGTACGGGCCGTCGGTCGCCTTGCAGGAGTAGGGGGCGGCGTCCGGGACGGTCAGGTACCAGTACTCCTCGCATCCGCCGCCGGAGCCGGTGGCGTACACCTCGGCCAGCAGGCGTTCGGTGTTGCGTGGGGTGGTGACGGTCGCGGCGTCGAGCGGGATCACCCGGTCGGGGGTGTCCGCGACGGGCGCCGTCCTCCCCCGCGCGGTGTGGAAGGTGAGGGTGACGCGGACGTCGAGGACGCCGGTGTAGGTCTCGTTCACGACATTGCCGATGAGCATCTCGACCGGCTGGGGACGGCTGAGGGTGTCGCGGTAGCGCGTGACGTCCTTCTCCACCGACCAGGTGATGCCGTCGGGCGAGGGCTGCGGAGTGGAGGTGCGGAAGATCTCCACACCGCCGACCGCGACGTGGCCGAGCCGGTCGTACTGACGCCCCTTCACCTGTCCTTCGAGGCGCAGGACGACCTTGTTCCAGCGGGTGCCGCACTCCTTCGGCGGGGTGTAACTCCCTTTGTACGGAGTGAAGTCGCGGAACTGCGCGGCGGCGAGGACGACCTCGCAGGAGCGGGTGCCGGGGATCGTGACGGGCGGCGCGGCGGTCACCGGGTCGTGCCAGTCGCTGGTGAACTCGGGGGGCGGGGTGCCGGTCGGGCCGTCCGCCGCCGCCGGCTGCGCGGTGAGGAGGGCGCCGGCGGCCAGCACGAGCCCGCCGATCATGCTCATGATCTTCTGAGGCCTCATGGCAGGCGAGTGAAGCGCGGGGCGTCGGTGACGTCCAGAGGGCGTCGGGGGATCTTGGCGCGTTCTGTGCCGATTGCCAGAAAATCGATTGCCGCCCCCGGCGCCGGAGGGCCAACCTTGCACGGTTTGGAGCCCCGGCCACCGTCGGGGACACGCACCGGAAGACCCTGGGACGCCATGCAGATTCGCGATCTACCGTACGCCGACCCAGGGGTCCCCGATGTCCGCTCGGGCACCCGGTTCCTCCTCTGGCTCGGCCGCCGCCAACTCGGCGGGCAGCTCAGGTCCACCCTGTGGGGCCTGCTCCTCCAGCTGTCCATCGCCGCGCTGCCGCTCGCCGTGGGCCTCGCCGTGCAGGCGGTCGTCGACGGCGACGAAGGCCGCCTCTGGCTGGCCGGCGGTCTGCTGGCGCTGCTGGGCGTGACCCTCGCCGTCGGCGACATGATGCTGCACCGCACCGCCGTCACGAACTGGATCACGGCGGCCGCCCGGGTGCAGCAGCTGCTCTCGCGCAAGACGGCGGAGCTGGGCTCCCTGCTGACCCGGCGGGTCGCCGCGGGCGAGGTCGTCGCGGTCTCCACCGGAGACGTCGAGAAGATCGGCTGGTTCGTCGAGGCGCTGTCCCGGTTCGCCGCGGCGGCCCTGACGCTGGTCGTCGTCTGCGTCGGCCTGGTGCTCTACCAGCCCGCCCTGGGTGTCGTCGTCGCCGTGGGCGTCCCCGTGCTCGCCCTCGCCGCGCTGCCGCTGCTGCCCCGCGCCACCCGCCGGGCCGACGAGCAGCGCGAGAAGGCGGGCCGCGCCACCGAACTGGCCTCGGACACGGTGGCGGGACTGCGGGTGCTGCGGGGCATCGGCGGCGAGGAGCTCTTCCTCGGCCGCTACCGCGCCGCCTCCCAGGAGGTCCGCCGGGCAGCCGTCCGCAGCGCCCGCATGTGGGCGCTGATCGCCGCGATCCAGGTCCTGCTGCCGGGTGCGCTGCTCATCGCGGTGGTGGCGTACGGGGCGCGTCTCGCCCTGGACGGCCGGATCACCGTGGGCGAACTCGTCACCGTCTACGGCGCGGTGATGCTGACCCATCACCCGCTGCGGAACTTCGAGGAGATCGCCATGGCCTTCTCCTTCTCCCGGCCGTCCGCCAAGCGGGCCGCCCGGGTCCTCTCGCTGACCCGGACGACGACCGCGGCCGGGGCCTCCCGGAGCGGAAGCGGTGAGCAGGGGGCGACCGGCGACCTGTACGACCCGGTGACCGGACTCCTGGCTCCCGCCGGCCGCCTCACCGCGGTCGTGTGCGGGGACCCCGACGCCGCCGGACGGCTGGCGGAGCGCCTCGGCGGCCACCCGGCGGATCCCGGTGCGGGCCACGCCTCCGTGCTCCTGGGCGGGGTGCCGCTCGACGAGCTGGACCTCGACGCGGCGCGGACCGCCGTGCTCGTCCAGGACAAGGATCCGGTCCTCCTCTCGGGCACGCTGCGCGAACTGCTCGACGTCCCCTCCTCGGGAGCCGTCCGGGCGGAGGACGCCCTGGCCGCCGCGCAGTGCGGGGACGTGCTCGACGCGCTCGCCCAGGCGTCCGTGGACACCGACGGCGACCCCATGCGCACCCGGATCACCGAACGCGGCCGGTCGCTCTCCGGCGGCCAGCGACAACGGCTGGCCCTGGCCCGCTCCCTGGTCACCGACCCGGAGGTGCTGGTCCTGGACGAGCCGACCTCGGCGGTCGACTCGCACACCGAGGCCCGCGTCGCGGTGGGTGTCAGGAAGCTCCGCGCGGGCGGGACGACGGTGGTGCTGACCTCGTCGCCGCTGCTGCTCGACCTCGCCGACCGGGTCGTCCTGCTCGACGGGGACACGGTGGCGGCGGTCGGCACCCACCGCGAGCTGCTGCGCGACGCTCCGCTCTACCGGGCGGTCGTCACCCGGGAGACCGACGAGGAACAAGCCGCGTCCGCCGCACCCGGGACACCGGCAGCATCCACGGCGCCGGGGAACCCCGCCGGACCCGGCACGCTCGACGGCCTCCGCGGCCTCGACGGGATGGAAGAACTCCCGGCACTGGAAGGAGAGTCGGCATGATCGGCCTGGCGCCACCGACGTACGATCCGGCGGCCCCGCAGTCGGCGGCCACGCTGCCCGTCGGGACGGCGACGACCGTCCGCGGGTACGTCCGCGGCCTGCTGCGCCGCCATCGCAGGGCGTTCACCCTGCTCATCGGCGTCAACGCCGTCGCGGTCCTGGCCTCCATGGCCGGTCCCCAGCTCCTCGGCTCGCTCGTCGAGCGGTTGAGCGACGGCAGCCGGGAGCTCCATCTGGAGCGCACCGTCGCCCTGTTCGCCGTCGCGGTCGTCGTACAGACCCTCTTCGTGCGGCTGGTGCGGCTCCGGGGCGCGATGCTCGGCGAGGAGATGCTGGCCGATCTGCGCGAGGACTTCCTCGTCCGTTCGGTCGGGCTGCCGCCGGGGGTCCTGGAGCGGGCCGGGACCGGCGATCTGCTGTCCCGGATCACCACGGACGTCGACCGGCTGGCCAACGCGATGCGGGAAGCCGTGCCGCAGCTCGTGATCGGTGTCGTCTGGGTGGGACTGCTGGTCGGCGGCCTGACCCTGACCGCGCCTCCCCTGGCCCTCGCGATCCTGATCGCCGCGCCGCTGCTGATCGCGGGCTGCCGGTGGTACTTCCGGCGGGCGCCGGCGGCGTACCGCTCGGAGGCGGCGGGGTACGCGGCCGTCGCCGGGGCGCTCGCCGAGACCGTCGACGCCGGCCGCACGGTGGAGGCGCACCGCCTCGGCGCGGGCCGGATCGCCCTGTCCGACCGGCGTATCCGGGAGTGGACGGCCTGGGAGAGGTACACCCTCTTCCTGCGGTCGGTGCTCTTCCCCGTCGTCAACCTCACCCACGTCACCGTCCTCGCGGCCGTGCTGCTGCTCGGCGGGGCCTTCGTGCTGCGCGGCTGGATCGACGTCGGGCAGCTGACCACGGGCGCGCTGCTGGCGCAGATGCTGGTGGATCCGATCGGCATCGTCCTGCGCTGGTACGACGAACTCCAGGTGGCACAGGTGTCGTTGGCCCGGCTGGTCGGCGTCCGGGAGATCGAGCCGGACGCGGGCGACGCGGATCTGCGACCCGAGGGGCGTACGGTCCGGGCGGACGAGGTGCGCTTCGGCTACCGCGAAGGTGTCGACGTCCTGCACCGGGTGTCGATGGACGTCCCGCCGGGCACCCGGCTGGCCCTGGTGGGCCCCTCCGGCGCCGGCAAGTCGACGCTCGGCAGGCTGCTGGCGGGCATCTACGCCCCGCGCACCGGCACGGTGACGCTCGGCTCCGCCGAGCTGGCCGACATGCCGGCGGAGCGCGTCCGCGAGCACGTGGCCCTGGTCAACCAGGAGCACCACGTCTTCGTCGGCTCGCTCCGCGACAACCTGCTGCTCGCCCGGACGGGTGCCGACGACGCCGAACTGTGGGCGGCGCTCGGCGCGGTGGACGCGGACGGCTGGGCGCGCGCCCTGGAGGCGGGCCTGGACACCGAGGTGGGTTCGGGCGGGCTCGCGCTGACCCCGGCGCAGGCCCAGCAGATCGCCCTGGCCCGGCTCGTCCTCGCCGATCCGCACACACTGGTCCTGGACGAGGCGACCTCGCTCCTCGACCCGCGGGCCGCTCGTCACCTGGAGCGCTCGCTGGCCCGGGTCCTGGAGGGGCGCACGGTCGTCGCGATCGCCCACCGGCTGCACACCGCGCACGACGCGGACGTGATCGCGGTGGTCGAGGAGGGCAGGATCAGCGAGCTGGGCAGCCACGACGAACTGGTGGCGGCGGACGGCGCGTACGCGGCGCTGTGGAGGTCGTGGCACGGCTGACCGTGCCACGAGTCCGGGCCCGGCGCGTCCGGGCCCGGCGCGTCCGCGCCCGTCCGGGGCCCACCACGGGAGTCCCGGAGGGGCGGGCGCGACGGGGTGGACGGACGTCACGCTGCGTGAACACCGTGCCGGAGGCCCCGGGTCGATGCGCCGTGCCCGGGGCACCGGCGCGGAAGCGCCGGGGTCAGAGGTAGCCGAGGGCCGACGCGGCGCCCACCCCGCCGAGCAGCATGAAGGCCGGCATGAGGACCTTCAGCTCGACCCAGCTGCCGGCGCGGAACCGCAACGCCTTCGGCGGCCCGACCGGGTACCAGCGCTTGCGGCCCACCGGGATCGGCCACAGTATCGGGCAGCCGGAGACGGTCAGCGCGTCACCGATGTCGTGCACCAGCGCGCCGAGGAGGATCGGCGCGCCCAGCCACAGGTAGTCCTGCTGCGTGCCGGTGAAGAACCAGTCCGAGCCGTTGCCCGGCTGGTCCAGGACGCCGGCGAGGATCCAGGCGCTGGTGGCACCGAGCAGCCAGACCAGGATGTCGCTGGAGACCCGCGCGGCCCGCCACAGCAGGCCCTCGACGGCCAGGACCAGGTGGACGAAGAGGATCGCGAGGACCGCCCAGCGGCCCCCGGTGACGGCCACGGCGGAGGCTCCGGCGCCGATGAGGGCGGCCCACAGCCAGGTGTGGGTCAGGGTGCGGTGTCCCCCGGACCTGCGGGGGTCCGCCGTGGAGCGGGTGGCCTTGTAGACGGCGTACGACAGCTTGTCGACGATCTCGCACAGGCCCTTGGACACCGGTCCGAAGGCGCGCGAGATGGTCGCGGACTTGTGGTCGAGGTCCGGCGCGAGGGCGGCTCCGGCGCAGATGAGCGCTCCGACGACGAGTACCGGCCACGGCATCGGGTGCCCCAGGGCGGCCGACGCGGCGCCCACACCCAGCCAGGCCGCTGCTCCGGACAGCGAGTGCGCCGGTCCCATCATGGTCGTCCCGCCCCATTCCTCACGCGCCGGCGTGCAGTTGACGACCGGTCGACAAGGCAGCGTATCGTCCGTGATCTTCGTTGCGATGGCCGGTTCCCGCATCCGACCGGAATCCAGGCAAGATGGGGGCGTGACCCTTATCGATCAGCTGCCGCCGAACGCCGACCCCGACGCCCTCTTCGAGGCCTTCACCTCTTGGGCGGAGGGCCGGGGCATCACCCTCTACCCGGCCCAGGAGGAGGCGCTGATCGAGGTGGTCTCCGGGGCGAACGTGATCCTCTCGACGCCCACCGGATCGGGAAAGTCGCTGGTCGCGGCCGGTGCGCACTTCGCCGCGCTGGCCAACGACCAGGTGACCTTCTACACCGCGCCGATCAAGGCGCTGGTCTCGGAGAAGTTCTTCGACCTCTGCAAGCTCTTCGGCACCGAGAACGTCGGCATGCTGACCGGTGACGCCTCCGTGAACGCGGACGCCCCGGTCATCTGCTGCACGGCCGAGGTGCTGGCCTCGATCGCGCTGCGGGACGGCAAGGACGCCGACATCGGCCAGGTCGTCATGGACGAGTTCCACTTCTACGCGGAGCCCGACCGCGGCTGGGCCTGGCAGATCCCGCTGCTCGAACTGCCGCAGGCCCAGTTCGTCCTCATGTCGGCGACGCTCGGCGACATGGCGATGTTCGAGAAGGACCTCACCCGGCGCACCGGCCGGCCCACCTCGGTGGTCCGCTCGGCCACCCGCCCGGTCCCGCTGTCGTACGAGTACGAGCTGACCCCGATCACGGAGACGCTGACCGAGCTCCTGGAGACCAGGCAGGCACCGGTCTACATCGTCCACTTCACCCAGGCGCAGGCCGTCGAGCGGGCGCAGTCGCTGATGAGCATCAACATGTGCTCGCGCGAGGAGAAGGACCGGATCGCCGAGCTCATCGGCAGCTTCCGCTTCACCACCAAGTTCGGCCAGAACCTCTCGCGCTACGTACGCCACGGCATCGGCGTGCACCACGCGGGCATGCTGCCCAAGTACCGCCGCCTCGTCGAGAAGCTGGCCCAGGCGGGTCTGCTGAAGGTCATCTGCGGCACGGACACGCTCGGCGTGGGCGTCAACGTCCCCATCCGTACGGTGCTGTTCACGGCGCTGACCAAGTACGACGGCAGCCGGGTGCGGACGCTGCGCGCGCGGGAGTTCCACCAGATCGCGGGCCGCGCCGGCCGCGCCGGTTTCGACACGGCGGGCTACGTGGTCGCGCAGGCGCCCGAGCACGTCATCGAGAACGAGAAGGCGCTCGCCAAGGCCGGCGACGACCCCAAGAAGCGCCGCAAGGTCGTCCGCAAGAAGGCGCCCGAGGGCTTCGTCGCCTGGAGCGACACCACGTTCGAGAAGCTGATCGGCTCCGAGCCCGAACCGCTGACCTCGCGGTTCAAGGTCACGAACATCATGCTGCTGTCGGTGATCGCCCGGCCCGGCAACGCCTTCGAGGCGATGCGCAAGCTGCTGGAGGACAACCACGAGCCGCGCAAGGCACAGCTGCGGCACATCCGGCGGGCCATCGCGATCTACCGCTCGCTGCTCGACGGCGGTGTCGTGGAGCAGCTCGACACCCCGGACGCCGAGGGGCGCACCATCCGGCTCACGGTCGACCTCCAGCAGGACTTCGCGCTCAACCAGCCGCTCTCCACGTTCGCGCTGGCCGCGTTCGACCTGCTGGACCCGGAGTCGCCGTCGTACGCCCTCGACATGGTGTCGGTGGTCGAGTCGACGCTCGACGACCCTCGGCAGATCCTCGCCGCCATGCAGAACAAGGCGCGCGGCGAGGCGGTCGGGCGGATGAAGGCGGACGGCGTCGAGTACGAGGAGCGTATGGAGCGGCTCCAGGAGATCTCGTACCCGAAGCCGCTGGAGGAGCTGCTCTGGCACGCGTACAACGTCTACCGGAAGTCGCACCCGTGGGTGGGTGACCACCCGGTCTCGCCGAAGTCCGTCATCCGTGACATGTACGAACGCGCGCTGTCCTTCACGGAGTTCACGTCCTGGTACGAGCTGGCGCGGACCGAGGGCATCGTGCTGCGCTATCTCGCGAGCGCGTACAAGGCTCTGGACCACACCATCCCGGACGACCTGAAGACCGAGGACCTCGAGGACCTGATCGAGTGGCTGGGCGAGATGGTCCGCCAGGTCGACTCCTCGCTGCTCGACGAGTGGGAGCAGCTGGCCAACCCCGAGGTCGAGTCGGCCGAGGAGGCCCAGGAGAAGGCCGACCAGGTCAAGCCCGTCACGGCGAACGCCCGCGCCTTCCGGGTCCTGGTCCGGAACGCGATGTTCCGCCGGGTCGAGCTGGCGGCCCTGGACAACGTCGACGCGCTGGGCGAGCTGGACGCCGAGTCGGGCTGGGACGCCGACGCCTGGGGTGAGGCGATGGACGCGTACTGGGACGAGTACGACGACCTGGGCACCGGTCCGGACGCGCGCGGTCCGAAGCTGCTGTCGATCGAGGAGGACGCGGCGCACGGTCTGTGGCGCGTCCGGCAGACCTTCGCCGACCCGAACGGCGACCATGACTGGGGCATCAGCGCGGAGGTGGATCTCGCCGCCTCCGACGAGGAGGGCCGCGCGATCGTCCGTGTGACGTCCGTGGGGCAGCTGTAGGAAGCGTCCTGCCGGTCGAGCACGGCACGATCGGCAGGACACCCTGGAACCCACCCGCCGGTATCGAAGGAGCGCAGCCGTGACCAACCCCGCCGAGAGGCTCGTCGACCTGCTGGATCTGGAGCAGATCGAGGCGAACATCTTCCGCGGCCTGAGCCCGCAGGAGTCGCTGCAACGGGTCTTCGGCGGCCAGGTCGCCGGGCAGGCCCTGGTGGCGGCCGGCCGGACGACCGAGGGCGACCGGCCGGTGCACTCGCTGCACGCCTACTTCCTGCGCCCCGGACGGCCGGGGGTGCCGATCGTCTACCAGGTCGAGCGGGTGCGGGACGGGCGCTCGTTCACCACCCGGCGGGTCACCGCGATCCAGCAGGGCCGCACGATCTTCAACCTGACGGCCTCCTTCCACCGGCCGGAGGAGTCGGGGCTGGAGCACCAGCTGCCGCCGCGGCACGTGCCCGATCCGGAGACCCTGCCGAAGGTCGCGGACGAGATCCGCGACCATCTGGGCGCGTTGCCGGAGGCGCTGGAGCGGATGGCCCGGCGCCAGCCCTTCGACATCCGCTACGTCGACCGGCTGCGCTGGACGAAGGACGAGGTCAAGGGTGCGGACCCGCGCAGCGCGGTCTGGATGCGGGCGGTCGGCCCGCTGGGCGACGACCCGCTGGTGCACACCTGCGCGCTGACGTACGCCTCGGACATGACGCTGCTGGACGCGGTCCGGATCCCCGTCGAGCCGCTGTGGGGGCCGCGCGGCTTCGACATGGCGTCGCTGGACCACGCGATGTGGTTCCACCGTCCCTTCCGGGCGGACGAGTGGTTCCTCTACGACCAGGAGTCGCCGATCGCGACGGGCGGCCGGGGGCTGGCCCGCGGCCGGATCTACGACCGCGAGGGCAGGCTGCTGGTGTCGGTGGTGCAGGAGGGGCTGTTCCGGAAGCTGTGAGGCCGGCGGGGGGACGATCGCGGGGGCGCCGTGGCGCGTCGCCCCGTCCGTTCCCTCAGGTGCCGGGCAGCGGGTCCTGCTCGACCTCGTGGCGGCGGGTGCGGATGTCCGGGCCCGGTGGATGCAGCTTGGCGTCGCAGGACGGGCCCAGCCCCGTGCGGCGGGACTCCGTCCCGGTCAGCGCACGGCCGCACAGGCGGCACCGGATCCGCCGGGACTCCTCGTCCGGTGCGGAATCGATCGCGATCGCCAGCGGTTCATCACCCATGTGGGGATCCAACCCTATGCCCGACCCCGTTCTCACGAGGAGCAGTCCATGAGCCTGTACGACATTCCGCTGCGCACCCTGACCGGCGACCCGATCTCGCTGAGCGACTACCGCGACCAGGCCGTCCTGGTCGTGAACGTGGCGTCCAAGTGCGGTCTGACCCCGCAGTACGCCGGCCTGGAGCGGCTGCAGAAGGAGTACGGGGAGCGCGGCTTCACGGTGCTGGGTGTGCCCTGCAACCAGTTCGCGGGCCAGGAGCCGGGCAGCGCCGACGAGATCCAGACCTTCTGTTCCGCGACCTACGGCGTGTCCTTCCCCCTGCTGGAGAAGACCGACGTGAACGGTGACGGCCGCCACCCCCTCTACACGGAGCTGACGAAGACGGCGGACTCCGAGTGCGAGTCCGGGGACATCCAGTGGAACTTCGAGAAGTTCCTGATCGGCCGCGACGGTGAGGTCACGCGCTTCCGCCCGCGCACCGAGCCCGAGGCGCCCGAGGTCGTCGCCGCGATCGAGGCGCAGCTCGCGGTCTGAGACGAGACCCGTCGGGCGGTCCGCACGGGACGGCGATGTCGATCATGTAATGTGTGCGGTTCCAGCAGTGATCGACCGAGGAGGTGGGACCCATCAACGCCATGCAGGCAGGGTGCTTCCCCTCGACGACCGTGTGGTCCGCCCGACAGAGGTGACCACGGGAGCGCCCCATCGGCTTCCCGGAAGGTTTCCATGTCGCTCGATCCTTCTCTCTCCCTTCGCTCCGCCACCGTCTCCCGACTGCGCGCCGCCGGCTGCGTGTTCGCCGAGGACGAGGCGGAGCTGCTCTTCTCCGCGGCGGGCAGCTCCGCCGAACTCGACACCATGCTCCGGCGGCGCGCGGACGGCCTGCCCCTGGAGCACGTCGTCGGCTGGGCGGAGTTCTCCGGTCTGCGGATCGCCGTGGACCCGGGGGTCTTCGTGCCCCGGCGCCGCACCGAGTTCCTCGTGTCCCAAGCCGTGGGTCTGGCCGGTCCGGGCGCCGTCTGTGTCGACCTGTGCTGCGGCTCCGGCGCGGCGGGCGCGGTCCTCCTCTCCACCGTGGAGGGCGCCGAGGTGCACGCCTCGGACATCGAACCGGCGGCCGTGCGCTGCGCGCGCCGGAACGTCGAGCCGCGCGGTGGCCGGGTCCACGAGGGCGACCTGTTCGCGCCCCTGCCGGACTCCTTGCGCGGCCGGGTCGAGGTCCTGGTGGCCAACGTGCCGTACGTGCCCAGCGAGGAGGTCGCCCTGCTGCCGCCCGAGGCGCGCGAGCACGAGCCTCTGGTGGCGCTGGACGGCGGCGCGGACGGGCTCGCGGTGCTGCGGCGCGTGGCGGCGGCGGCCGCGCACTGGCTCGCGCCCGGCGGGCATCTGCTCGTGGAGACGAGCGAGCGGCAGGCGGACCGGGCGGTGGCCGTGGTGGCCGACCGCGGTCTGACCCCGCGGGTGGTGCGCTCGGAGGAGCTGTACGCGACCGTGGTCGTCGCGACGCGCGACTGATCCGAACGCCGGGGTGTCCCCGTGCCGGACGGTGACCGTCCGGCACGGGGGGACCGACCGGGTTCAGCTGCTCCGGGGAACCAGGGTGCAGCGGGCCGGGCCCTCGGCCCGCAGGGTGATCGCGGAGCTGAGCGGTACCTCGGTGTCGATCGCCTCGAAGCCGTACTCCTGCAGGATCATCGCCAGCGCGATCACCGATTCCAGCATCGAGAAGTGCTGACCGATGCACGCGCGCGGGCCGCCGCCGAACGGGAACCAGGCGTAGCGGGGGCGGTCGGCCTCGGCCTCCGGCGTGAAGCGGTCCGGGTCGAAGCGCTCGGGGTCCGGCCAGTGGTCGGGGTGGCGGTGGGTGACCCACGGGGCGACGATCACGTCGGCACCGGCCGGGATCGTGTGGCCGTCGATCACCGTGAACTCGACGGCGCGGCGGCCGATGACCGGCGCGGCCGGGAAGAGCCGCATCGCCTCCTTGAGCACCTGGGTCAGATAGGGCAGGGCGTCGAGGTCGGCGGCGGTCGGGGTACGGCCGGCCAGGACGCGGTCGACCTCCTCCTGGGCCCGCTTCTGCTCCTCGGGGTGGCGGCCGAGGAGGTGGAGGGCGAAGCCCAGCGAGGTGGCCGTCGTCTCGTGGCCGGCGAGGAGGAAGACCAGGACCTGTTCGCGCAGCTCGGAGGCGTCGAAGCTGCCGTCCTCGGCGCTCTCGGCCTCGGCCAGGAGGGTCAGCAGGTCCTGGGCGCCGGGGTCCGTGCCGGAGGCGCGGCGCTCGGCGATGATCCGGTCGCAGACCGCGTAGAGCTCCTCGTGGACGGCGGCGGCCCGGCGGTTGCCGGGGGTCGGCCAGTTCCGGGGGAGCTTCAGGGGTGAGTAGCCGCGGCGCAGGACGTAGTCGCCGAGGGCGGGGAAGCAGCGCTCCACCACCTCGACGGCCTCGGCGACGTCCGTGCCGAAGAGGATGCGGGCGACCGCCCGCAGCGCCAGTACGGTCATCTCGTCCAGGACGTCGACGGAGGTCCTGCCGGAGTCGCGCCAGGAGGCGAGGACCGCGGCGACCTCGACGGCCACGGCATCGGCGTAGCCGTCGACGCGCCGGCGGGTGAAGAGCGGCTGCACGAGCCGGCGCTGCCGCAGGTAGTCCTCGTCCTGGCTGGTCAGCAGACCGTTGCCGAAGGACTCGCGGACCTCCTGGTAGAAGGCGTTGTCCTTGCGGAAGTTGGCCGACTCGGTGGCCAGGACCTGCTGGGCCCCGGCGGCGGAGAAGACGCCGTACACGACGGCGCGCAGTCCGGGAGGGCCCGCGGTGAAGCGGACGACGTCACCGTGCTCGCTCCGGGAGCGCAGGAAGGTGCCGAGCGAGTCCTGCTTCAGGTCGTGCATCGAGCCGAGCAGGGGCGTCCCTGCGGGGCCGGGTACTTCGGTGCTGGTGGTGGCCATGCGTACGGTTTCCCCCTCGTTCGTCACCGTCCCGGCGATTGTGCCGCACCCGGTGACCCACGGGTAGGTTCACGCGAACACCCGACCGGATCAGGCCGGTTGGCGTGATTGTCAGAGGCGTCTGGGAGGCTCGGACCATGGAGCCGATCGAGATGACCCTGCAACTGACCATCGACTGCGCCGAGCCCCGGAAGCTGGTGCCGTTCTGGGCGGCCGCCCTGCGCTACATCCCCCAGCCGGCGCCGGAGGGACACGCGACCTGGCGGGAGTACTGGGCGGCCACCGGCGTGCCCGAGGAGGAGCTGCCGGAGGGGGTCGGCGAGCTGCCGGAGTCGATCGTGGACCCGAAGGGGATCGGGCCGCGGGTCTGGTTCCAGCACGTCCCGGAGCCGAAGACGGTCAAGAACCGCCTCCACCTCGACCTGAAGGTCGGCGGCGGGCGCGAGGTGCCGCTGGCGGTCCGGCGCGAGCGGGTCGACGGCGAGGTGGCGCGGCTGACCGCGCTCGGTGCCTCGATCCTGTACACGATGGACGAGCCGGACGGCATGGACTACTACGCGGTGGTGCTGCAGGACCCCGAGGGCAACGAGTTCTGCATCGTCTGACGCCCGCGGGGCCCGCGCCGACGAGTCACCCCCCGGCGGAAGGGTGTCTTCCTGCGGCCGCGTGGGAAGCCTTGGACTCCTGGTTTCCCGGGCACGGGGGGTGCGATGGAGGCGGGCGAGCTGGCCGCGGCGGCCGTCGGCGTGCTGGCGGCGGTGGTGACGGGGGCGACGGCCGGCCTCGGGGAGCGGGGGTGCGCCGCCCTCGTCCCCGTCGTGCGCACCCGCCTGCTGGCGTCGGAGCGGGGCCGGCGGGCCCTGGCGGGCCTGGAGACCGGCCCGGCGTCCCCGGAGGCCCGTGCGGAGGCCACGGCCGTCCTCCGCGAGGAGGCCGAGGCGGACGCGGAGTTCCACCGCGCGCTGACCCTGCTCCTGTCGGAACCGGCGACGGGACCGCCGGGGCGTGCGGCGCGCACCGGGAGCCGGCTCGGGACGGGCCGGGTGGGGTTCGGCGGGCCGTGGGGCCCGGGCGGGCGCGCGCTGCTGGCCGTGGTGCTGGTGGCGGTGGTCGCGCTCCTCGTCTACGGCGGGGTCCGGCTGTTCGGCGGCGACGGGACGGGGCACGCGCCGGCCGGAGACCCGCCGCGGTCCACGGCGTACGGGGCCGGGCCGGGCCCCGTACGGGCGGACGGCTGACCGGCAGGACCCGGTACACGTGCCGACGGCTCCGCACCCTCCTCCGGGGCGGAGCCGTCGGTGTCTGCGGGCGGTCAGCGGATGGGCATGCCCGAGAGGGTGCGGGCGATCACCAGGCGCTGGATCTCGCTGGTGCCCTCGAAGATCGTGTAGATCGCCGCGTCGCGGTGCATGCGCTCCACCGGGTACTCGCGGGTGAAGCCGTTGCCGCCGAGGATCTGGATGGCCTGGCCGGTGACCTTCTTGGCCGTCTCGCTGGCGAACAGCTTGGACATGGAGCCCTCGGCCGAGGTGAAGGGCTTGCCCGCCGTCGCCATCCACGAGGCGCGCCAGACGAGCAGGCGCGCCGCGTCGATCTGGGTGCGCATGTCGGCGAGCTGGAAGGCGATGCCCTGGTTGTCGATGATCGGACGGCCGAACTGCTCGCGCGTCTTGGCGTATTCGAGCGCGTAGTCGTACGCGGCACGGGCGGTGCCGACGGCCATCGCGCCGACCGCGGGGCGGGATGCCTCGAAGGTGGCCATGGCGGCGTTCTTCACGCGCTCGCCGCCGCCCGCCTTCGCCTTCTCGTGGGCGCGGGCGAGACGTTCGTCGAGCTTCTCCTTGCCGCCGAGGAGGCAGTGGCCGGGGATCCGGACGTCCTCCAGGACGACCTCGGCGGTGTGCGAGGCGCGGATGCCGTGCTTCTGGAACTTCTGGCCCTGGGAGAGACCGGGGGTGTTCGGCGGCACGATGAAGGAGGCGTGGCCCTTGGAGCCGAGCTCGGGGTCGACGACCGCGACGACGACGTGGACGTTGGCGATGCCGCCGTTGGTCGCCCAGGTCTTGGTGCCGTTGAGGACCCACTCGTCCTTGGCCTCGTCGTAGACGGCCCGGGTGCGCATGGAGGCGACGTCGGAACCGGCGTCGGGCTCGGAGGAGCAGAAGGCGGCGACCTTGACGTCGTTCACGTCGCCGTACATCTGCGGGATCCAGGTGCCGATCTGCTCCTCGGTGCCGTTGGCGAGGACGCCTACGGCGGCCAGACCGGTGCCGACGATCGAGAGGGCGATGCCGGCGTCGCCCCAGAAGAGCTCCTCCATCGCCATCGGGATGCCGAGGCCGGTCGGGTCGAAGAACTGCTGGGCATAGAAATCGAGGGAGTAGATGCCGATCTTGGCGGCTTCCTGGATGATCGGCCAGGGAGTCTCCTCACGCTCGTCCCACTCGGCGGCGGCGGGGCGCATCACGTCCTCGGCGAATCCGTGCAACCAGTCACGGACCTGCTTCTGGTCGTCGTTGAGTTCGAGCGTGAACTCGGCCATGTTCCCTCCCAGCATTGCATTACCTGCGGTAACACTAGTCTGTTACCGGTGAGTAGGCCCTGTCAACCTGCGGCGGAGCGGTTCGGGGTGACCGGCACCGGGTGCCGCTCGGGTGTTACGTTGCGACAGCCTCACGGAATCGCACGGGCGGGGAGACACGCTATGGAGACCACACACCGGACCACCGACCAGCAGAAGCCTGCCGATCAGCGGCGCCGCGAACTGCTGGAGGCGGCCGACCGCGTGGTGCTCCGGGACGGTCCCCGCGCCTCGATGAACGCGATCGCGGCGGAGGCCGGCATCACCAAGCCGATCCTCTACCGGCACTTCGGCGACAAGGGCGGGCTGTACCGGGCCCTGGGCACCCGGCACACGGACGCCCTGCTCGCCGCGCTGCGTGCGGCGCTCGACGCCCCGGCCGACCGGCGCCGGAGAGTCGAGGCGACGCTCGACACGTACCTCGCCTCGATCGAGGCCATGCCCCAGGTCTACCGCTTCCTGATGCACCCGGCGGAGGAGACGCAGCAGGCCGAGCAGGGCTTCGACGTCGGACGGCACTCGGCCC
This sequence comes from Streptomyces sp. NPDC048338, assembly GCF_043201055.1. Classification (NCBI taxonomy): domain Bacteria; kingdom Bacillati; phylum Actinomycetota; class Actinomycetes; order Kitasatosporales; family Streptomycetaceae; genus Streptomyces; species Streptomyces sp. NPDC048338. Next base: position 128,842 of record NZ_JBICYQ010000011.1, on the reverse strand, counting down.
CGCTGCTGCGGCGGATGGGCGAGGAGCTCGGCCAGGTCATCGCCGAGCGGATCGACCTGGGTCCCGGCGGCGACGCCCAGGCCAGGATCTGGGGCCACGGCATCGTCGGGATGATGCACGCGGCCGGCGACTGGTGGCTCGGCGAGCGCCCCTGCTCGCGAGCCGAGCTGGTACGCAGCCTCGCCGACCTGCTGTGGGGCCGGCTGGCGGAGGCGGGCGACCGCGTCGGCGGCCAGGCCTTCTGACCCGCCGACTTCCCGGGCCCACGGGCCGGCGCGACCACACCTCGTGGCACCCGGACCCGTCGCGCCCGGCGGCCGGACCCACCCGACCGGCCGGACCTCCCGACCCGGCGCACGGCCCCCGGGGCCCGGACGAGCCCCGCCGCCCCGGCGGCGCCGGCTCTCAGGCCCCCGTCCCCCACGCGCCCGTGTCGGCGCCCCACGGCTCCTTGCGGATGGCCCGCAGCAGGCGTGACCTGCGCCACCCCGTGACGCGGTCCGCGTAGACGCCGCCGTCCAGGTGGTCGCACTCGTGCTGGAGACAGCGGGCGAAGAATCCGGTGCCCTCGACGCGGACCGGGGTGCCGTCCGTCCGGAACCCCTCGACGACCGCCCGGTCGAAGCGCGGAGTGGGCGCTTCCAGGCCCGGCAGGGACAGGCAGCCCTCCGGGCCGCGGTACTCGCCGCCGTCCGCCTCCACCAGGCGCGGGTTGACCAGATGCCCCAGGTGCCGCACGTCGTCGTCGTCCGGGCAGTCGTAGACGAAGACCCGCAGTCCCACCCCGACCTGGTTCGCCGCCAGGCCGACGCCGTTCGCGGCGTACATCGTGGCGAACATGTCCTCGACGAGCCGGGAGAGCTCCGGGCCGAAGTCGGTGACGGGTTCGCAGGGAGTGTGCAGCACCGGGTCGCCGAGCATGGTCATGGCTCGGACAAGGCCGGAACTGCCGGGGATCGGCCGGTTTCGCATGGGCGCAAGGGTACGGTCCGCCGTGACCTCACTGTTTTCGCCGGGGTCGGAACGGTGCCGCTGTTCAGGGCCCTGGCCTGATCTCGATAGGCTGAGCCCGGACCGACGCAAGGAGGAACAAGGAAGATGTCAGGACACCCCGGTAATCCAGAGCCGCTGTCGCCGCGCGCCAAGCTGGCCGTGACGGCGGGCAAGGCCGCGGCCGCGGTGTCGCGAGCAGCGGGACGCGGCAGCGGATCGGTGATCGGCGGCAAGGTGGCGCTGAAGCTCGACCCGGACCTGCTGGGTCGGCTCGCACAGCATCTGGACGTCGTCCTGGTGTCCGCGACCAACGGCAAGACCACCACGACCCGGCTGATCGCCGAGGCGCTGCGCGCCAGTGGCCCCGTCGTCTCCAACGCGCTGGGCGCCAACATGCCCGCGGGCATCACCTCGGCGCTGGCCGGCGGCTCGGACGCCAAGTACGGCGTGATCGAGGTCGACGAGAAGTACCTCGCCGGAGTCGCCCGGGACACGACGCCCAAGGCGATCGCGCTGCTCAACCTCTCCCGCGACCAGCTGGACCGCGCCGCCGAGACCCGCATGCTCGCCGAGAAGTGGCGCGAGGGTCTCTCCGGCACGAAGGCCGTGGTCATCGCCAACGCCGACGACCCGCTGATCGTGTGGGCCGCCTCCTCCTCCCCGAACGTGGTGTGGGTCGCCGCCGGTCAGGAGTGGAAGGACGACGCCTGGTCGTGCCCGTCCTGCGGCGGTGTCATGCAGCGCCCGGGCGACGACTGGTTCTGCGGCGAGTGCGGTTTCCGCCGACCGGCCCCGAGCTGGGCGCTCAACGGCGACCACGTGCTGGACCCGCACGGTTCCGCCTGGCCGATCCACCTCCAGCTGCCCGGCCGCGCCAACAAGGCCAACGCCGCGACGTCCGCCGCCGTCGCCGCGGTGTTCGGGGTGCCGCCGCAGGTGGCCCTGGAGCGGATGTACCAGGTGCAGGCCGTGGCCGGCCGCTACGACGTCGTCACCTTCCAGGGCCGCGAGCTGCGTCTGCTCCTCGCCAAGAACCCGGCGGGCTGGCTCGAAACGTTTTCCCTCATCGACCAGCCGCCGACCCCGGTGATCCTCTCCGTCAACGCGCGCGGCGCCGACGGCACGGACACCTCCTGGCTGTGGGACGTGGACTACGGGCGCCTGGCCGGGCACCCGATCATGGTCATCGGCGACCGCAAGCTCGACCTGGCGGTCCGCCTGGAGGTCGCGGGCGTGGAGTTCCGGGTGTGCGACTCGATCGACGAGGCCGTCCGCCTGTCCCCGCCCGGGCAGATCGAGCTGATCGCCAACTACACCGCCTTCCAGGACGTCCGCCGCCGCGTCGGCAACTGACCCGTAGAGGACTTGCAGCATGAGTGACAGCAGCCTGCGCCTGGTCTGGGTCTACCCGGACCTGCTCAGCACCTACGGCGACCAGGGCAACGCCCTCGTCGTCGAGCGCCGCGCCCGCCAGCGCGGCCTGGACGTCCAGCGCGTCGACGTCCGCAGCGACCAGCCGGTGCCGACCTCCGGCGACATCTACCTGATCGGCGGCGGCGAGGACCGGCCGCAGCGGCTCGCGGCCGAGCGGCTGCGCCGCGACGGCGGCCTGTCCCGGGCCGCGTCCAACGGCGCGATCATCTTCTCGGTCTGCGCCGGCTACCAGATCCTGGGTCACGAGTTCATCAACGACCTCGGCGAGCGCGAGGCCGGTCTGGGCCTGATCGACGTGATCTCCACCCGCGGCGAGGGCGAGCGGTGCGTCGGCGACGTCCTGGCGGACATCGACCCGCGGCTCGGCCTCCCCCAGCTCACCGGCTTCGAGAACCACCAGGGCATCACCCACCTCGGACCGACGGCCCGCCCGTTCGCCCGCACGGTCCTGGGCAAGGGCAACGGCACCGGCGACGGCACCGAAGGCGCCTACAACGACACGGTGTTCGGCACGTACATGCACGGTCCCGTGATGGCGCGCAACCCGCAGATCGCGGACCTGCTCCTGAAGCTGGCCCTCGACGTGAACGCGCTGCCGCCGACCGACGACCGGTGGTACGAGGCGCTGCGCGCCGAGCGGATCGCGGCGGCGACGCAGCCCGCCTGACCGTCCCGCGGACTGCACGTCTGAGCACCCTTACGCCCATTGGATTCGTAAGGAAATACGGTGTCCAATCTGCGGACATCGGGTTCGGCCCCGCCTCCCAGCACCGATAGGGTGGCGGGGATCCAACCGGACGACGTGGTCCGGGAGTCGGCCCACGTTGCAAAGGTATTTCGGGCTATGCGCATTGGTGTGCTCACCTCCGGCGGCGACTGCCCCGGTCTGAACGCCGTCATCCGTTCCGTCGTGCACCGCGCCGTCGTCGACCACGGCGACGAGGTCATCGGCTTCCACGACGGGTGGAGGGGCCTCCTCGAGTGCGACTACCGCAAGCTCGATCTCGACGCGGTCGGCGGCATACTCGCTCGTGGCGGCACCATCCTCGGCTCCTCCCGGGTCCAGCCGGCCCACCTGGTCGACGGCGTGGAGCGCGCCCGCGGCCACGTCGCCGATCTCGGTCTGGACGCGATCATCCCGATCGGCGGCGAGGGCACGCTGAAGGCGGCCAACCTGCTCTCCGAGGCCGGGCTGCCGATCGTCGGCGTCCCGAAGACCATCGACAACGACATCGCGTCGACCGACGTCACCTTCGGCTTCGACACCGCCGTCGGCGTGGCGACCGAGGCTCTCGACCGGCTCAAGACGACCGCCGAGTCCCACCAGCGCGTCCTGATCGTCGAGGTCATGGGCCGGCACACCGGCTGGATCGCCCTGCACTCCGGCATGGCGGCCGGTGCCCACGCCATCGTCGTCCCGGAGCGCCCCTTCGACATCGACGAGCTGACCGCCCGCGTCGGCGAGCGCTTCGAGGCCGGCAAGCGCTTCGCGATCGTGGTCGTCGCCGAGGGCGCCAAGCCGCGCGAGGGCTCGATGAACTTCGACGTCGGCGCCAAGGACGTCTACGGCCACGAGCGCTTCACGGGTGTCGCCAACCAGCTGTCCGTCGAGCTGGAGCGCCGCCTCGGCAAGGAGGCCCGCCCGGTCATCCTCGGCCACGTCCAGCGCGGCGGCACGCCGACCGCGTACGACCGCGTCCTCGCCACCCGCTTCGGCTGGCACGCGGTGGAGGCGGCGCACCGCAGGGAGTTCGGCATGCTGACCGCGCTGCGCGGCACGGACATCGTGATGGTGCCGCTGGCCCAGGCCGTCGAGACCCTGAAGACGGTTCCGGCGGAGCGGTACGCCGAGGCCGAGTGCGTGCTCTGACCCGCGCCGCGTAGACCCCGAACCGCCCCCGGTCGCATCCGCGAACGGGGGCGGTTCTAGTCTGGTGCGGACAACAAGCGCGAATCGGGCTCCAGGAGTACGCAGATGGATCACAGCGGGCACGGCATGACCACGGATCTGCCGCCGTTCACGCTGGGGCGGGGACTGGAGTTCTCGGCGGACCCCTTCTTCCTGGTCGGGTGCCTCGTGGCGCTCGCCCTGTACGGCTGGGGCGTGGCGCGGCTGCGGGCCCGCGGCGACGCCTGGCCGGTGAGCCGGACCGTCTTCTTCGTGACCGGCGTGCTGAGCGTGGCCCTGGTGATGTGCACCAAGCTGAACGACTACGGCATGGTCATGTTCAGCGTGCACATGGTGCAGCACATGGTCGTCTCCATGCTCTCGCCGATCCTGCTGCTGCTCGGTGCGCCGGTGACCCTGGCCCTGCGCGCCCTGCCGGTCGCGGCGCGCGGCACGAAGGGTCCGCGCGAATGGCTGCTGATGCTGCTGCACAGCCGCTACATGCGGGTCGTCACGCATCCGGCGTTCACGATCCCGCTGTTCATCGCGAGCCTCTACGGCTTCTACTTCACCCCGATCTTCGACACGCTGATGGGCTCGAAGATCGGGCACATCGCGATGATGGTGCACTTCCTCGCCGTCGGTCTGGTCTTCTTCTGGCCGATCATGGGCGTCGACCCGGGGCCGCACCGCCCCGGCTACGTCATGCGGATGCTGGAGCTCTTCGCGGGCATGCCGTTCCACGCCTTCTTCGGCATCGCCCTGATGATGGCGACCCAGCCGATGGTCAGGTCGTACGAGAACCCGCCGGCCTCGCTCGGGATCGACGCGCTCGCGGACCAGAACGCGGCGGGCGGCATCGCCTGGGCGTTCAGCGAGATCCCGTCGGTGCTGGTCCTGATCGCCCTGGTCTACCAGTGGTACCACTCCGAGCAGCGGCAGGCCGTGCGCAAGGACCGGGCCGCGGACCGCGACGGGGACAAGGAGCTGGAGGCGTACAACGCGTACCTCGCCTCGCTCCGGGCCCGCGGACAGTAGGCCCTGCGCGGGCCGGTCCTCCCGCGTCCGCGGCGGCGGCCGGGACGGGACCCGGCGTTCTCACGGCGTCCGGGGGGCACCGGCGCACGCCGGGGGCGTCCGGGGAGTAGCGCGCACCCCTCCCGCGGGGTCACGATGGGCTGGACGGCCCCGTCACGAGGAGGACCCATGTCCGGTCCCACGAAGGCGATGAGCGTGATCACTGTCGCGGCCCTGGTGCTGACGACCGCGTACACGGTGGCACTGGGGAGCAGCGGCTGGCTGTGGTTCGGCTGGGTGGTGCTGGGTGTGATCACGATCGGGATGGCCGCCGCCGACAGCAGCGTGCCGGCCGGGCCCGGCCGGGGTCCGGGGCGGCCCGGGCCGCAGCCCTGACCCCGTCATCCGCGCGGGGCGAGGACCACCCAGACCTGGCCGGGGGCGAAGGTCATGGCCGCCCCGGTCGGGGTGGTGAAGGTGGTGCCCGCCGTGCCCGTGGGGCGGTTCCAGCGGGCGTCGTGAGCGCGTCCGTCGCGCAGCACGACCGCGTTTCCCGACCCGACGGTCTCGGTGTACGGGGAGACGCTCCCGAGGAAGTCGTGGAACCGCGACGGGTGGATGTCGACGTACTGCACCACGACCGTCGCCGGCTTCAGCGGGCCGCCGTCCGTGGTCCGCGCGGGCCGGCCGTCCATCGCCACCCGCCAGGCCTTCTCCGCACCGGACCAGGTGAAGGTGTAGCGGGCCGCGGGGAAGCGGACGGTCCGTTCACGCACCGGGGTGCCGGGGTCCGGCGCCGGGCCGAAGCGGAAGCCGATGTCCTGGGCCGGGCTCGCCTGCGGTGCGGCCGCGAGCGCGCGGCCGGGCAGCAGGTAGAGGTTGTGGGGCGCGGGGCGGGCGGAGCTGCGCACGAAGGCCCGTGGGGCGTCCTCCTGCGGCAGCGCCTCCAGGGGGGCGGCCTCGAGGAGCGGCTTCAGTGCCGTCTGGGAGCCGGAGTAGGCCAGCGCCGGGTGGCCGAACTGGGCGAGCAGTTCGATGTCGGACTCCCGGGCGCTGCGGACGGGGCCCGTGCGGTCGGGCAGCCGGGAGGAGAAGACGGCCAGGAGCCTGGTCTGGCCGGCCTCGACCTGCTCGACGTAGACCAGGTCGGCTGCGCCGAGGCCGGTGTGGGGCCGGGCCGGGCCGACGTTGTCGATCTTGACGGCGAGGACGGGCGCCGGCCGGGCGGGCAGACCGGTGAGGGGTGAGCGGCCGGACGCCTGGGGTGTGGTGGGGGCGACCGGGGTGGTGGGCGTGGCCGGGGCCGAGGTCGGCGCGGGTGTGGGGGTCCCGGAGTCGGCGCACCCGTACAGCCCGGCGGTCATCAGCGCGCACAGCAGCGCGGTGACGGCTGCGCCGGGCCGTGAGCGTCGGCGCGCGGCTGCCATCGGTCCTTGTCTCCCCCACCAGTGGACCACGGGTGCGCGAGTGGTTACAAAGGATTCCTCACAAGTGAACGGGGGCAGCCGGTGTTCTACTACGTGCTCAAGTACGTCCTGCTCGGGCCATTGCTGAGGCTGGCCTTCCGCCCGCGCATCGAGGGTCTGGAGCACGTTCCGGACGACGGGGCGGCGATCGTGGCCGGCAATCACCTGTCGTTCTCCGACCACTTCCTGATGCCGGTCGTCCTCAGGCGGCGCATCACGTTCCTCGCCAAGCAGGAGTACTTCACGGGCCCGGGTCTCAAGGGCCGGCTGACGGCCGCGTTCTTCCGCAGCGCCGGGCAGATCCCGGTCGACCGCTCCGGCAAGGAGGCCGGTCAGGCCGCCATCCGGGAGGGGCTCGGCGTGCTCGCGAAGGACGAACTGCTGGGCATCTATCCCGAGGGCACGCGTTCGCACGACGGGCGGCTCTACAAGGGGAAGGTCGGTGTCGCGGTCATGGCGATCACGGCGGGGGTTCCGGTGGTCCCGTGCGCCATGGTCGGGACCTTCGAGATCCAGCCGCCCGGCAAGGTCGTGCCGAAGCTCAAGCGGGTCACGATCCGCTTCGGTGCTCCGCTGGACTTCTCGCGCTTCGCGGGCATGGAGGGCGAGAAGGCGGCGATCCGCGCCGTCACGGACGAGATCATGTACGAGATCCTGGCCCTGTCCGGGCAGGAGTACGTCGACGAGTACGCGGCCCGGGTCAAGGAGGCCGAGGCGGCGAAGCCCGGGGCACCCCGTCGGTTCCCGCGCCGGAAGCGCTGACGGGCCCGGGAGCCGGGCCGGCCCGTTCGGCCCGGGCGCGGCGGCCGGTGCCCCTGCGGCGAGCGCGAAGGGGCGGCCGTCGCACGACGGCCGCCCCTCGCTTCTCACTGTGTCACCCGGTGACTACGGCTGCGGCGTGGCGTGCGGCGCGCACGTCACGTCCTTGCGGTCCAACTGCCCGGTCAGCAGGTACGCCTCGACCTTGGTGTTGAGGCAGGGGTTGACCAGGTTGGTGATGCCGTGCGAGCCGGCGTCCTTCTCCGTGATCAGACGCGATCCCTTGAACCGCTTGTGCAGTTCGACGGCGCCGGCGTACGGCGTGGCCGCGTCCCGCTCGGACTGGGCGATGAGCACCGGCGGAAGGCCCTTGCCGGTGCGGACCTCGGTCGGCCGCTGGCGCGGCGCGGACCAGGTGGCGCAGGGCAGGTTCATCCAGGCGTTGGCCCAGGTCATGAACGGGTACTGCTCGTGGAGCCGGGTGTTGTCCCGGTCCCACTTCTTCCAGCTGGTCGGCCACGGCGCGTCGGCGCACTCGACGGCGGTGTAGACCGCGTTGCTGTTCTCCGAGGCGGCGTTGCCGGCCGTGTCGGTGAGGTCCGCGGCCGCGGAGTCGATCAGCGGCTGCGGGTCACCGGCGGCGTAGGCGCTCCACGCCTCGGCGACCGGGGCCCACATCGAGTCGTAGTACGGGGCGTTCTGGAAGAAGCCGACGAGCTCGGCGGGTCCGACCTTGCCGCCCAGCGGGTTCTTCTTCGCGGCCGCACGCAGGACGTCCCACTGCTGCCGGACCTCGGCGTAGGTGTCGCCCAGGTGGTAGGTGGCGTCGTGCTGGGCGACCCAGGTCATCCAGTCCTTGAGCCGGCCCTCGAAGGCGATGTCCTGGTCGAGGTTGACCTCGTACCAGATCTTGCGCGTCGAGGGGTTCACGACGCTGTCCAGCACCATGCGGCGGACGTGGGTCGGGAAGAGGGTGCCGTAGACCGCGCCGAGGTAGGTGCCGTAGGAGACGCCGACGAAGTTGAGCTTCTTCTCGCCGAGCGCGGCCCGGATGACGTCGAGGTCGCGGGCGGTGTTGGGCGTGGTCATGTGCGGCAGCATGTCGCCGCTCTTCTCCGCGCAGCCGGCGGCGTACTCGGCGGCCAGCTTGCGCTGGGCTCGCTTGTCGGCCTCGCTGTCGGGGACCGGGTCGGCCTTGGGGCCCTTGACGAACTCGGTCGGGTCGACGCAGGAGATGGGCGCCGACTTGCCGACGCCTCGCGGGTCGAAGCCCACGAAGTCGTAGGCCTTCGCGGCGTTCGCCCAGATCGCGTTCTTGGTGGTGACCCGGCGCGGGAAGCGCAGTCCGGAACCGCCGGGGCCGCCCGGGTTGTACAGGAGCGCGCCCTGGCGCTCCGCGGCCGTTCCGGTGGCGGCGATGCGGTCGACGGCGAGCTTGATCTGCTTGCCGTTCGGCTTCGCGTAGTCGACCGGGACGGTGACCCAGCCGCACTGGATCGGCTTCTCCAGGCCCCAGTCGGCCGGACAGTCCTTCCAGTCGATGCCCTGCTTCGCGGCCCGGTCGGCGGCGACGGCGGCGCCGCGCGCCTCCGGGTCCGGACGGTGGTCGCGGCTGTGGGCGGTGGCGGCCGGTGCCGCCAGCGTGGTCGCCATCAGCGTGCCCGCTATCAGAGTGCCGGCCGAGCCGAGCACACGAGCGCGTCTCACGTGGTTCTCCCCCTCTGTCGGCGCCGCCCCCGTCGCGGCGCCGTGAAAGTCGGTCAGTCTGTCCGGTGGATCCTTTCGTCTGACCCGCTCACAACAAAAGGGCGTACACGTGTTTCTTTGCCGAACCAATAACCGGACATCGGAGTACCGCTGAGCGGAGAACTCAGGAGGGGGCCAGCGCCTGGAGGGCCTCGTCGAGGACGCGGCGCAGCCGGAGCGCGTCGGGGGCCACGGCGGTGACGAGCGCCGCGGGTCCGGCGAGCGGGGTGAGGACGGCGTGCTCGCCGAGCAGCCTCGTCTCCACCGGCTTGTCCTCGAACTGCGGCGCCACGAAAAGAAGTTGTCCAGCGGCACGATGGCCGCCCAGGACCGCTCCGCCGTCCCAGCCGTCCGGTGCGCCCGGTCCGTGGCGAAGCTCCTGGTCGAGCAGCGGCCGTCCCGCACGGCGTACGGTCAGCCGGGTGGTGAGCGTGCCGGGCTCCTCCCCGTGGCGGCCGAGGATCTGTTCCTCGCGCAGCACCAGCCGTGCGTCGGGGGCGAGTTCGACGGTCGTCCGCATCCGCAGGTCGGAGCCGCGGGCGGAGACGAGCGGTTCGGGGAGCCAGCGCAGGTCGGCGTCGGCGCCGACGGTGAGCCGGACGTCGTAGGTCGCGGGCTCGGCGGTGCGGCCGGGCAGGGCGATCGTGGCGGCGGCCGAGTCGACCCGCAGCCGCGCCCCGGGGCGGACGTCCGCCTCGATGGCGAGCCGGTCACCACCGAGCGGCGCGCTCATGGCGCCGACGACGGTGACGTGGGTGTACGGGCCCGCGCCGCGGGTGCGGCGGAGGGCGAGCGGCCCGTCGCTCTCCAGCAGCGGCAGGGCGCCGCCGGCTTCGGCGACGATCCGGGCGGTGGCGCGCAGGCTCATGCGGACCAGGCGGCGAGGCGCTCGCGAACCCAGTCGGCCACCGGGGCGACGCCCTGCGCGCCGGTGAGCGAGGTGAAGGCGACGGGCAGGTCGCCGCGCTGCTCCTCGGCGTCCCGCGCCATCCGTTCCAGGTCGGAGCCGACGTAGGGGGCGAGGTCGGTCTTGTTGACGACGAGCAGGTCGGCGGTGGTGACGCCGGGGCCGCCCTTGCGCGGGATGTCGTCGCCGCCGGCCACGTCGATGACGAAGATCTGGGCGTCGACGAGGCCCTTGGAGAAGGTCGCGGTGAGGTTGTCGCCGCCCGACTCGACCAGGATCAGGTCGAGCGGTCCGACGGAGTCCTCCAGTTCCTCGACCGCTTCGAGGTTGGCGGAGATGTCGTCCCGGATCGCGGTGTGGGGGCAGGCCCCGGTCTCCACCGCCTGGATCCGCTCGGGGGGCAGGACGGCGTTGCGGAGCAGGAACTCCGCGTCCTCGCGGGTGTAGATGTCGTTGGTGACGACGGCGATGGAGATCCGGTCGCGCAGGGCGCGGCAGAGCGCGGCGACGGTCGCCGTCTTGCCGGAGCCCACGGGGCCGCCCAGCCCGATGCGCAGGGCGCGGCGGGTGCCGTCGGGGCGGCGGGCGTCGGCGGAGACGGCGGCGGGTCCGTCGTGGAAGTGGTCGAGGTGCATGGGGCGGCTCCGGGTTCGCGGGGGTGGGTCAGGAGGCGAAGAGGCGTACGGGCCAGGCCGCGTGCTGCTCGGCGGTGATGTCGAGCAGGGGGGCGGAGGCCGCGGGCAGGGCGTCGATGCCCTGCCGGGCGGCCGAGGCGGCCTGGGCGGCGATCCGGTCGAGGTCGGGGGCGAGGCGGGCGAGGACCGCGGTGGCCTGGAAGGGGTCGAGTCCGAGGAGACGTACGACCGCGGTGGCGGGACCGCTGACCGTCTCGTACGCGACGCAGGAGGCGGCGTCCTCGGGACCGAGACCGGCGGCGCGGGCCGCCGCGCCGAGCACGACGGGCTGATGGGCGCCGCGCGGGAACGCGGCGGCCAGCGCGTCGAGTTCGGCGCACGGCCAGGCGGCCCGAGCCGCCCGCATCATCTGCCGGCCCAGCCTGCGGGCGGCGGCGCGCAGGGCGGGCGAGGGGGTGCGGGCGTCGGCGGCCGCGTCGAGCTCGGCCGGGTCGAGCCCGAGCGCGGCGGCGGCGGCCAGCGCCGCCGTGGTCAGGCCCGTGGTGTACAGCCGGCCCCGGCAGAAGGCGGCGAGTCCGGCGGCGTCGGTGATCCGTCCGGCCTTCACGGCGGCCTCGGCCCCGCCGGAGTGGGCGTGCCCGCCGGCGGGGAAGCGTCCGTCGGAGAGCACCAGGAGTGCGGCTCGGCCGTTCGTGTGCGTGTCCATCAGAACAGGAAATACCGCTGGGTCATCGGGAGTTCGGCGGCCGGTGCGGGTTCGACCGGGTCGCCGTCGATGGTCACGGTGAAGGTGTCGGCGTCGACCTCGACCCGGGGCATGGCGTCGTTCTCCCGCATGTCGGCCTTGGTGATCCGGCGCGTGCTCCTGATCGCCGTGAACGTCTTCTCCAGGCCGAGACGTTCGGGCAGGTCGTCCTCGATCGCGGCCTGCGAGACGAAGTTGACGGAGTTGGCCGCCGGGGCCCGGCCGAGTGCGCCGAACATCGGCCGGGGCAGGATCGGTTGCGGGGTGGGGATGGAGGCGTTGGCGTCGCCCATCTGCGCGTAGGCGATCTGGCCGCCCTTGAGCACGACCAGCGGCTTCACCCCGAAGAAGGCCGGCTCCCACAGCACCAGGTCGGCGAGTTTGCCGGTCTCGACCGAGCCGATCTCGTGGTCGAGCCCTTGGGCGACCGCCGGGTTGATCGTGTACTTGGCGACGTAGCGGCGGGCCCGGTGGTTGTCGGCGCGGCCGTCGCCGGGGAGGGCGCCTCGGTGCCGTTTCATGACGTGCGCGGTCTGCCAGGTCCGCATGATCACTTCACCGATACGGCCCATGGCCTGGGAGTCGGAGGAGATGATCGAGATGGCGCCGAGGTCGTGGAGGTGGTCCTCGGCGGCGATGGTGGAGGGCCGGATCCGGGATTCGGCGAAGGCGAGGTCCTCCGGCACGGCCGGGTTGAGGTGGTGACAGACCATCAGCATGTCGAGGTGTTCCTCGATGGTGTTGACGGTGTGCGGCCGGGTGGGGTTGGTGGAGCTGGGCAGTATGTGCGGCTCGGAGACGACGGTGATGATGTCCGGCGCGTGCCCGCCGCCCGCACCCTCGGTGTGGTAGGCGTGGATGGTGCGTCCGGCGATGGCGGCGAGCGTGTCGCCGACGAAGCCGGCCTCGTTGAGGGTGTCCGTGTGGATGGCGAGCTGGGCGCCGGTCTCCTCGCAGACGCCCAGGCAGGCGTCGATGACGGCGGGCGTCGCCCCCCAGTCCTCGTGGATCTTGAACCCCAGTGCGCCGCCGCGGAGCTGGGAGTGCATGGCCTCCCGGGACATCGTGTTGCCCTTGCCGAGCAGCCCGATGTTCACCGGGGAGCCCTCCAGCGCCGCGAACATCCGGGCGAGGTGCCACGGGCCCGGGGTGATCGTGGTGGCCTTGGTGCCCTCCGCGGGGCCGGTGCCGCCGCCGACCAGGGTGGTGACACCGGAGGCGAGGGCCTCGTCGACGAGGGTCGGCGAGATGAAGTGGACGTGGGTGTCGACGCCGCCCGCGGTCAGGATCCGTCCGTTGCCGACGATGATCTCGGTCTCCGGGCCGATGACCAGGTCGGGGTGGACGCCGTCCATGGTGTCGGGGTTGCCGGCCTTGCCGATCCCGGTGACGCGGCCGTCGCGGATGCCGATGTCGGCCTTGACGATCCCCCAGTGGTCGATGACCACGGCACCGGTGATCACGGTGTCCGGAGCGCCCTCGGCCCGGGTGGTCCGGGCCTGGCCCATCGACTCGCGGATGACCTTGCCGCCACCGAAGACGGCCTCGTCGCCGGCCCGGCCGGGGCCGCCGGAGCGGTCCTCCTCGATCTCGACGAGCAGGTCGGTGTCGGCGAGCCGGATCCGGTCGCCCGTGGTGGGGCCGAACAGGTCGGCGTAGACGGCGCGGTGCAGCTCAGGCACGGTCGGCCTCCTTCGCCTCGGGGGTCGTCGCCGGGGCGTCGAGCGGTCCGGCGGTCTCTCCGCGCAGTCCGGGGACCACCCGGCGGCCCGCGAGGGGGACGAGTTCGACCTCGACCGGGATGCCGGGCTCGAACCGCACGGCGGTGCCGGCGGCGATGTGCAGCCGGCGGCCGCGGGCGGCCGCACGGTCGAAGTCCAGACCCGGGTTGGCCTCGGCGAAGTGGTAGTGGGAGCCGACCTGGACGGGCCGGTCGGCGGCGTTGAGGACGGTCAGGCGGGTCACGGCGCGCCCCTCGTTGAGGGCGATCGGGCCGTCACCGAGAAGGATCTCTCCGGGAGTCATCGGCGGCGCTCCCCCCGTCACACGATCGGGTCATGGACGGTGACGAGCTTGGTCCCGTCCGGGAAGGTGGCCTCGACCTGGACGTCGTGGATCATCTCGGGGATGCCGGCCATGACGTCGTCGCGGGTGAGCACCTTGCGTCCGCTGGCCATGAGTTCCGCGACGGTGCGGCCGTCGCGGGCGCCCTCCAGGATGTGGGAGGTGATCAGGGCGACGGCCTCGGGGTGGTTGAGCCTCACACCGCGCGCCCTGCGCTTCTCCGCCACGTCCGCCGCCACGTGAATGAGCAGGCGTTCCTGTTCGTGCGGGGTCAGTTGCACTCTTCCACCTCACAGTCGTCCACCGGGGCAGCCCCCGGACAGCAGCGGACCCTACCGATCTTCAACACTCTGTTGAGCTGCGGTGATGGGCCGCCCCGTCGAACTTTGCACGTTAGGGCGGAAGTTTTTCCGGCGCGTTAACTCGGGCTTGGCAGCCGCATGGACATCAGCCCGCGCAGCCCGTCCTCCAGCACCTCGACCGCGACGTCGCCGAACAGGGCCTGCTGGGCGATGAACCCCTGGGCGGTGGCGATGAGGGTGCGCGCGACGTGGTCGGCGGGCACGTCGGCCGCCAGCACCCCGCTCTCGCGGTAGGCGACGACGAGGGTCGACCAGGCCTCGCGCATCCCGTCGTACCCCTCGGAGAGGGTCCGGAACAGCTGCTCGTCGCGCAGTGTCTCGGCCCACACCTGGAGGATGAGACGCGCGAACGCCTGCCGGTCGCCGCCCGGGATCCGCTCCTCGAGGAAGAGCCTCAGCACCGTGCCGAGGAGCACGTCGGGAGTGGGCGGCGGGGTGCTGCGGGACGCCTCCTCGAAGGCGGCGCGGATCCCGGCGAACGCCTCCCCGGCGATGGCCCCGATGAGCTCCTCCTTGCCGCGGAAGTAGCGGTAGACCGCGCCGGCCGAGAGGCCCACCTCGGCCAGCACGTCCTGCATCGACGTGGCGTGGAAGCCGTTGCGGGCGAAGCAGCGCGCGGCGCCGTCGAGGATCTGACGGCGGCGGGCGTCGAGGTGTTCCTGGGAGACACGGGCCATGCCCGAAATCTAAAACGAACATTCATTCTTGACAAGCGGACACGCCGGCGGGACAGTGGGGCAACGGTAAAACGAACGATCCTTCTCTTTGAATCACGAGGTCCGCCATGCCTGCCACCGCCACCCGCAAGACCCTCGCGGTGATGGTGCTGATCCCTGTCGCCGTCGCCCTGGCCCTGTGGGCCTTCGCCTGGCCCGCCGCCCGGACCGCCCCGCGCGACCTGCCGATCGGCGTCGCGGGACCCGCCACCGCCACCGCCCCGCTGGAGCAGCGCCTCACCGCGCACGACGGCGCCTTCGAGGTCCACCGCTACGCCTCGGAGTCCGCCGCCCGTGCCGCGATCGAGGACCGCGTCGTATACGGCGCCGTGGTCGTCACACCGCAGGGCGCCGAGCTGCTGACCGCCTCCGCCGCGAGCCCCGCCGTCGCCGGACTGCTGCGCGAGGCCGTGGCCGCCCAGGCTCCGCCCGGCGCGCCCGTCAAGGTCACCGACGTCGTGCCGACCCCGGCGGGCGACCCGCGGGGCGCCGCGCTCGCCGCGAGCGTGTTCCCGCTCGTCCTGGCGGGCGCCGCCTCCGGCGTGGTCGTGACCATGCTCGGCCTGCGGCGCTCCCGGGCGGCCCTCGCCCTGGTCGGGGCCGCCGCGCTGGCCGGGATCGTCGGAGCCTCGCTCGCCGACGGCTGGCTCGGGGCCCTCGCCGGCGACCCGTGGGCCGAGGCGGGAGTCCTGGGGCTCACCGTCCTGGCGATCGGCTCGGCGCTGGCGGGTCTCGCCGCGCTCCTCGGCAAGCCGGGCCTCGGGCTCGGCGCGCTCCTCATGGTGCTGCTCGGCAACCCGTTCTCGGGCGTGGCCAGCGCTCCGGAACTGCTGCCCTCGCCCGTGGGGACGCTCGGCCAGTGGCTCCCGCCGGGCGCCGGCGGCTCGGCGCTGCGTTCGGTCGCCTTCTTCGACGGCGGCGGCGCGGGCGCGCCGCTGCTGGTCCTCGGCCTCTGGACGGTGGCCGGGCTGGCGGCGGTCCTGGTCGGCGGGCGGCGCGCCACCGCGGCGCGGGTGCCGGAGCCGGCCGCGGCCCCCACCCCGGCGCCGGCAGGCTGACGCCCCTCACATACGGCCGCGTGCCCCCGCTGTAGCGGACGGGGGTACGCGGCTTTCGCGTGTCCGGGCCGCGCGGAACCCGCCGCGGTCAGGTCGCTCGTGACGTCCGGTCAGGCTCCGGGCTCGCGGTGGTGGGCGGCGATACCGAAGCGGCCCTGTTCACCCGGAGCGGACGCGATCGAGCGGACGCGGGAGACGGACGAGACCACCGACTCCTCGGCAGCCGCCTGCTCACGCGCCTCCTCCGCCTCCAGTCGTTCCAGGTCAGCGGCGGAGACGAACGCCACGAGCGGCTTGCCGTGCCGGGTCACGACGACGCGCTCGTCGCCGTACACCACGCGGTTGATCAGGTCGGCGAGCTCTGCGCGTGCTTGCGTCACCGGAATCTCGTAGGCCATGCTCCTCATCTTACGACCTGTACGTCCTGTACATTTTTGACAGAGTCATCCGCTCCGGGAGGCGCCCCACCATGTACCGACCCGACGCCCGCTACGTGCTGCCCGAGTTCACCGAGCGCACCGGCCACGGCACCCGCACCCTCGACCCCTACTCCAAGCTGCTCGACGAGCGGATCGTCTTCCTGGGCACCCCGATCGACGAGACCTCGGCCAACGACGTCATCGCCCAGTTCCTCCACCTGGAGTACGCGGCCCCCGAGCGCGACATCTCCCTCTACATCAACTCCCCCGGCGGCTCCCTCAGCGCGATGTCGGCGATCTACGACACGATGCAGGTCGTCACCTGCGACATCGAGACCACCTGCCTGGGGCAGGCCGCGTCCGGCGCCGCCGTCCTGCTGGCCGCGGGCACCCCCGGCAAGCGGATGGCGCTGCCCGGCGCGCGGATCGTGCTCCAGCAGCCGTCGATGGACGAGCCGGCGCAGGGGCAGCCGAGCGATCTCGACATCCAGGCCAGGGAACTGCTGCGGCTGCGCACGATGGTGGCCGGCATGCTGGCCACCCACACCGGCCGAAGCCGCGAGCGGATCGACGCCGACATCGACCGGACGACGGTCCTCGACGCCGCGGCGGCGACCGCCTACGGACTGGTGGACCACGTCGTCCGCAACCGTGCCGCGTCCGGCGGCGCCGGGGGGCGGTGAGCCGGCCGTGGTCCCCGAACTGCCGCCGCTGCCCGCGCTGACGCGCGCCGAGGGCGAGCTCGTCGACGCCTACCTCGAGGTCGTGGACCTGCTCGGGCGTATCAATCCATCCAGGACATTGCATACTTATGGGGCGTTGCGTGCGGCGCAGGCGCTCGTGGGCAGGGCGACGGCCCTGCGCGACGCGCTGACGACCATGCACCTGCGCGGCGAGAGCGAGGTGCACACCGAGACGCTGGCCCACGCGCTCCGCGTGCTGGACGGGGAACGACGGTCCGGACGGGTCACCGTGTCGGAGCCGCCGTCGAGTTGACATTCAGGCGTGTCGTGTCGAGGTCCGGTCGGCCCAGTGCGACCGCAGAAATCCTCCCCCGTACGGCGTAGTCGACGAATCGACATGTGGCTGGGGCGAGTTGCGCGAGAGGTGCACACATCTGGCGGAATCGGATGTTCCTCCGCTGGTACGAGGCTTGCTGACCACCCTTCGGAAGATCACGAAACCTGCTTGTCCACCCGAATGGATCAGTCGTGAGGAGCCTCACATATCGCCGTTTCAGCTCGGTTTTCGACCGGTTCGTGGGTCAAGATCCCTGACGACGACAAGCCCCCGCCACCGCGGCGGGGCGGTCCGGGCGGACGCCGAGTCCTGCCGCCGTCCCGGATGTCTGGTCGACAGGAGTGGATCGGCAGGAGTGGAGGACCCGAGCAGTACGGAACGGCCGGCCAGTGGGGCCGTTCCTTGGGGTGAAGCCGCAGCCGCGGCCGGGCAACTTCGCCAGTCCGAACCCGACAGGTCATCCTTCACAGGCGGCTGACGAAGGGTTGCGCATGACTGCGCAGATTCATGTCCCGTCCCTGCTGTCCCGGGCCGGAGCCGTCTCGGCTCTCACCCTCGCCGCCGTCGGCGGCACGCTGCTGGCACCAGGTGCAGCGCCGGAGGCCCAGGCCGCCACGACGTACGCCGGCAAGGCGCTGAACGTCGCGGCGTCGAAGAAGGGATCGCCGTACAGGTACGGAGCGAGCGGGCCCACCAGGTTCGACTGCTCGGGGCTCACGCTCTACTCGTACAGGAAGGCGGGCAAGTCGCTGCCCCGAACCGCGCAGCAGCAGTACAACAAGACCCGGCACATCGCCGCCTCCGGCAGGCAGAAGGGCGACCTGGTCTTCTTCCACTCCGGGGGGAGGGTGTACCACGTGGGCATCTACGCCGGCAGCGGCAAGATCTGGCACTCCCCCAAGACCGGCTCCTGGGTGAAGCTCGACCGGATCTGGTCCTCGAAGGTCTACTACGGCCGGGTTCGCTGACACCCTCGCAGGAGACCCTCCCACGGCCTCCTACGACCCCCTGACGGCCGCTCAGGACAGCGGGCGGCCTGCCCGGCGGGTCCCACGACGGGGACCCGCCTCCTGACGAAGGGCGCGACGGCCGACGGGCCGGAGGGTGCGGCGGCGCCGCCGCACCCTCGCACACCGACCGAGGCCCCGTCCGGGCCCCCTAGGGCCTGTCTTCAAAGTAGCGCCGCGAGCCAGGCGGGACTTTGAAGACACCCCCTAGTTCGGGGTCGCCGTCCACGGGAGGTTGATCCAGACGGTCTTGCCGCCCTCGTCGGTCGGCGTGACCGAGAGGCGGCCTCCCGCCTCGGCGGTGAGGATGCGGATGATGACCATGCCCCGGCCGTTGTCCTGCTGGACCGCCGCGGGCAGGCGTCTCGGCCAGCGGGGATAGCTGTCGGTGACACCGATGTGGAGCTGTTCCTCGCGCACCAGACGGACGTCGACGGTGAACGTGGGCGACTGGCCGAAGGTGTGCTGGACGGCATTGGTGGCCAGCTCCGACACGATCAGCCGGACGGTGTCGGCGGTGTCGCTGCCGCCCGCGAGCCCCCATCCGGTCAGGACGTCGGCGACGTACCTCCGGGCTTCGGAGACCGAGGCCGGATCGCTCGGCAGAGTGACGGTTGCTTCCTGGTGATCTGCCATGGCGACGCTGTCCCTTTCCCACCGGGGCCAGCCCCGGATTGCGCTTCGCGCCAGACTGCCACTTCTCGTGCCACCATGAGGGTCGATCCACCAAGATATGCATATATCTATCGCCCGAAGCGGTGAACTCTGCTACAGGCAGGGGATTTTGAGGGCGTGAGGCAGGTGGTGACGCCCGGCACGCGTACGGCGCGGGCGGGAACGGCGGAGCCGGTGCGTCAGGCCGGTGGGGCCGTACGGAGGATCGTCGAGACCGCCTTGCCGATCTCCAGGTCCGTCAGGTCCGCCCGGGCCGTCAGCCGCAGGCGCGAGATGCCGTCGGGCACCGACGGGGGACGGAAGCAGCCGACGGCCAGGCCCTGTTCGCGGCAGTCCGCCGCCCACCGCAGCGCCGCGTCCGGCGACGGGGCGCGTACCGAGACGACGGCCGCGTCCGGGCGCGCGGCGGTCAGGCCCGCCTCGGTGAGCAGCCGGTGCAGGGTGGTGGCGACGGTCCGGGCGCGGCCGGCGAGCGCGGGCTCGTCCTGGATCAGGCGCAGGCCCGCGAGGGCGGCGGCCGCCGCCGCGGGGGCGAGGCCGGTGTCGAAGATGAAGGTCCGGGCCGTGTTGACCAGGTGCTCGATGACGCGGGCCGGACCGAGGACGGCACCGCCCTGGCTGCCCAGTGACTTGGAGAGGGTGAGGGTGGCGACCACGTCGGGGTCGCCCGCGAGGCCGGCCTCGTGCAGCGCGCCCCGGCCGCCGTGGCCGAGGACGCCGAGGCCGTGGGCGTCGTCGACGACGAGCGCCGCGCCGTGTTCACGGCACGCCTCGGCGTGTTCGGCCAGGGGGGCCTTGTCGCCGTCGACGGAGAAGACCGAGTCGCTGACCACGAGGGCCCGGCGGCCGTCGTGGGCGCGCAGCGTCTTGCGCACCGCCTCCGGGTCGACGTGCGGGACGACGGCGGTCTCGGCGCGCGAGAGCCGGCAGCCGTCGACGATCGAGGCGTGGTTGCCCGCGTCCGAGACGATGAGCGCGTCGCGGCCGCTCAACGCGGTGAGCGCGGCGAGATTGGCGGTGTAGCCGGAGGAGAAGACGAGGGCGGCCTCGAAGCCGCAGAACTCGGCGAGTTCGCGTTCGAGCCGGGCGTGCAGCCGGGTGGAGCCGGTGACGAGACGGGAGCCGGTGGAGCCCGCGCCCCAGCGGCGGGCGGCCTCGGCGGCCGCCTCGGTGATCTCCGGGCGCCGTGTCAGGCCGAGGTAGTCGTTGCTCGCCAGGTCGAGGAGCTCCGATTCCGCGGAGCGCGGCCGCAGCGTACGGACGAGCCCGGCGTCCGCTCGCCGGCGCGCCTCGGCTTCGGTCCAGTCGAACGCGGTGCGGCGCGTGTCCTCGTCCCGATGCATGAGGCAGATCCTTTTGTAGGCAGCGCACAGACCCTAACGCTCCGCGGGCAAGGTCAGGGTGTGGCCATGCCCACACATCAAACGGCCTCGTTTGTTCAGTTCCTCCTTGGCCGCGGGGTGTGCGGTAAGCGAGGATCAGCCTTTATGGACCTGCTGAACACGCTGGTGGACAAGGGGCTTCGGCGCGAACTGCCGACCCGTGAAGAAGCGCTCGCCGTGCTGGCGACCTCCGACGACGAACTCCTCGATGTGGTGGCCGCGGCCGGCAAGGTGCGCCGCCAGTGGTTCGGACGCCGGGTGAAGCTCAACTATCTGGTCAATCTGAAGTCCGGGCTGTGCCCCGAGGACTGCTCGTACTGTTCGCAGCGGCTCGGCTCCACGGCCGGGATCCTCAAGTACACCTGGCTGAAGCCCGACGAGGCCTCCGAGGCCGCCGCGGCCGGTGTCGCGGGCGGCGCGAAGCGGGTCTGCCTGGTGGCGAGCGGCCGCGGTCCGACGGACCGGGACGTGGACCGGGTCGGCAAGACCATCGAGGCGATCAAGGAGCAGAACGAGGGCGTCGAGGTCTGCGCGTGCCTCGGTCTGCTCTCGGACGGCCAGGCGGAGCGGCTCCGGGCCGCGGGAGCCGACGCGTACAACCACAACCTGAACACGTCCGAGGGGACGTACGGGGAGATCACGACCACGCACACCTACGCGGACCGCGTGGACACCGTGCAGAAGGCGCACGCCGCCGGTCTGTCGGCGTGCTCCGGTCTGATCGCGGGCATGGGCGAGAGCGACGAGGACCTGGTCGACGTCGTGTACGCGCTGCGCGAGCTCGACTCCGACTCGGTGCCGGTGAACTTCCTGATCCCCTTCGAGGGCACGCCGCTGGCCAAGGAGTGGCACCTCACCCCGCAGCGCTGCCTGCGGATCCTGGCGATGGTCCGCTTCGTCTGCCCCGACGTGGAGGTGCGGATCGCCGGCGGACGCGAGGTGCACCTGCGCTCGATGCAGCCGCTGGCGCTGAACATCGCGAACTCGATCTTCCTGGGCGACTACCTCACCAGTGAGGGGCAGGCCGGTCAGGCCGACCTCGACATGATCGCGGACGCGGGCTTCGAGGTGGAGGGCGCGGGCACGACGACGCTGCCGAGGCACCGTGTCGACGCGGCCGCCGCGGTGGGCGGCTGCGGCTCGCACGCCGAGGCCGGGGCGGGCGGCGGCTGCGGCTCGCACGAGCAGGGCGGCGGTTGCGGCCCGTGCGGCGGGCACGCGGCGCCTGCGGAGGCCGCGCCGGTGGCGGCGGCCGGGTCCGCCGGGGAGGGCGAGGGCCCGAACGCCCGGACCGACCTCGTGGCGGTGCGGCGCCGGGGCGCCGGCACGGACCTCGCGCCGAATGCGTAACAGCGAACTGCTGGCACTGGACCGGGCGCACGTCTGGCATCCGTACGGCCCCATGCCGGGCCGTACGGATCCGCTGGTCGTCGCGTCCGCGTCCGGTGTGCGCCTCGGTCTCGCCGAGCCGGTGCACGGACGGACCGAGCTGATCGACGGCATGTCCTCGTGGTGGTCGGCCATCCACGGCTACAACCACCCCGTGCTGAACGAGGCGGCGCGCGACCAGCTGGACCGGATGAGCCACGTCATGTTCGGCGGGCTCACCCACGAGCCGGCCGTCCGGCTGGCCGCCCGGCTGGTGGAGATCACCCCCGGTCCGCTCCGGCACGTCTTCCTCAGCGACTCGGGTTCCGTCGCCGTCGAGGTCGCGGCCAAGATGTGCCTGCAGTACTGGCGCTCGGTGGGCCGGCCGGGCAAGCACCGGCTGTTCACCTGGCGCGGCGGGTACCACGGGGACACCTGGACGCCGATGTCGGTGTGCGATCCCGAGGGCGGGATGCACGACCTCTGGTCGGGCGTGCTCCAGAAGCAGGTGTTCGTCGACGCGCCGCCCGCCGAGTACGACGAGGCGTACGCGGAGCTGCTCCGCGAGCGGATCGGGCAGCACGCGGAGGAGCTGGCCGCGGTCATCGTGGAGCCGGTGGTGCAGGGTGCCGGAGGCATGCGCTTCCACGCTCCCGAGTACCTGCGGGTCCTGCGCGAGGCGTGCGACGAGCACGACGTCCTGCTGGTCCTCGACGAGATCGCCACCGGCTTCGGCCGCACGGGCGCGCTGTTCGCCGCGGACCACGTCGGCGTCGCGCCGGACGTCATGTGTGTCGGCAAGGCCCTGACCGGCGGTTACCTGTCGATGGCGGCGACGCTGTGCACCTCGCGGGTCGCCGACGGCATCTCGCGCGGCGAGGTCCCGGTCCTGGCGCACGGCCCCACGTTCATGGGCAATCCGCTGGCCGCGGCGGTGGCCTGTGCCTCGATCGACCTGCTGCTGTCCCAGGACTGGGCGGTCGAGGTCAAGCGGATCGAGGCGGGACTCCGGGAGGGGCTCGCGGCGGCGGCCGACGTGCCCGGTGTACGGGACGTGCGGGTGCTCGGCGCGATCGGTGTCGTGCAGCTCGACCACGAGATCGACATGGCGGCGGCCACGGAGGCGGCGGTGCGGGCGGGCGTGTGGCTGCGGCCGTTCCGCGACCTGATCTACACCATGCCGCCCTTCGTGACCGGCGACGCGGACGTGGCCCGTATCTGCGAGGCGGTCCGCGCGGCGGCCGCGGCGGGCTGACCGCTTCCGCCCCGGAGCGAGGCGGGGGCGCGGATCTCGGTGCGAATCCGGGGTCCGCGCCCCGGCACAACGGGCCGTCCGGAGGCCGGGGCCGTACGACGGCGCCCGGTGACCGGCTCCGGCCGATCGGTACTTCGCCCGCCGCCCGTGCGTGGCGGCGGGTCCTCGGAAAGGACGCAGCACACCATGACCGTCATCGTCGTCAGCGGTACGGGTACGGAGATCGGGAAGACGATCGTGACCGCCGCGGTGGCCGCCGCGGCCACCGCGACCGGACGTTCGGTGGCCGTGCTCAAGCCGGCGCAGACCGGACTCGAGCCCGGCGAACGCGGGGACGCGGACGAGGCCGTCCGGCTCTCCGGCGCCGCCGCGTCGGTCGAACTGGCCCGTTTCCCGGAGCCGTTGGCGCCCGCCACGGCCGCCCGGCGGGCGGGGATGGCGCCGGTGGGCCCGTCGGAGATCGCCGCCGCCGCCTCGAAACTCGCCGCGGAGCACGATCTCGTCCTGGTGGAGGGAGCCGGCGGGCTCCTCGTCCGCCTCGACGCGGACGGCGGCACGCTCGCCGACGTGGCCCGGCTGCTGGACGCACCGGTCCTGGTGGTGACGCCGGCCGGGCTCGGCACCCTCAACTCCACCACCCTGACCGCCGAGGCGCTCCGGGCGCGCGGCGTCGCGCAGCTCGGCGTGGTGGTCGGCAGCTGGCCGGCCGCCCCGGACCTGGCCGAACGCTGCAACCTGACGGACCTGCCCGAGGCGGCCGGCGGGCCGCTGCTCGGGGCCGTACCGGCGGGCGCGGGCGCGCTCGAGCCGGCGGCGTTCCGCGTGGCGGCGCGGACCTGGCTCGCCCCGGCACTGGGCGGCGAATGGGACGCGGATTCCTTCTCCTCGGCGCACCGGGCGTGATCTCCGTAGGCTGAGGGCCATGCGCGCACACGTTCAGGAGATGGTCTTCGACTGCGCCGACCCCGCGGCCCTGGTGCGCTTCTGGGCCGGGCTGCTGGGCGGGACTCCGGTGGACCGGGGTCCCGACTGGTCGTACGTCGACCCGCCGGAGTTCGTCCGGCTCGCCTTCCAGCGGGTCCCCGAGGGCAAGACGGCGAAGAACCGGGTCCACCTGGATCTGGAGGTGGCCGCCGTGGCCGCGGCGGCCGACGAGGCGACCGGGCTCGGAGCGGTGCGGAGCGGCGGGATCGTCACGGACGAACAGGGTTCCTTCCAGGTGATGCGCGACCCGGAGGGCAACGAGTTCTGCTTCGTGACGGGCTGATCGGGGCGGTACGGGGCAGAATCACCCCGTCCGTGTCCGCGCTCCCGCGCGTCGGAGGAGGTCCGCGATGTCACCGCGTACGACCCGGGTTCCCCGGGACGCCGTCCACCATCCGCTCTTCGCCCGCTTCTACGCACGTTTCAGCGTCTCCGCCGACGACAAGGGCGGCGTCGCCGCCCTCCGGGCGGAGCTGCTGGCCGGACTGTCGGGCCGGGTCATCGAGGTCGGGGCCGGGAACGGGCTGAACTTCGCGCACTACCCCGGCACCGTGTCCGAGGTGGTGGCCGTCGAACCGGAGCGACATCTGCGCCGTCTGGCGGTGGAGGCCGGGCGGCGCGCCGAGGTCCCGGTGGACGTGGCGCCGGGTGCGGCGGAGGCGCTGCCGGTCAAGAGCGAGGCCTTCGACGCGGCGGTGGCCTCCCTGGTGCTGTGCACCGTCCGCGACGTGCCGAGGGCGCTCGCGGAGCTGCATCGGGTCCTGCGTCCGGGCGGCGAACTCCGCTTCTTCGAGCACGGTCTGGCTCCGGGGCGGGGCATGGCGCGGACTCAGCGGGCGCTGGACCGCACGGTGTGGCCGCTGCTGTTCGGCGGGTGCCACACGGCGCGCGATCCGCTGGCGGCGATCGAGGCGGCGGGCTTCGAGCCGACGGCGTACCGCACGTTCACGGTTCCGGAGGGCGGGCCCCGGCTGCCGTCGTCGTTCTGTGTGCTGGGCACGGCGCGAAAGGTTTGAGGCGACGGGCCCGGGGGCGCGCCGCCGGGTCGGGGTGGTCGCGGCGACGGAGGCCGGCCCCGGAGTACGGCCGCGCAGACACCCTGCCGCGACGGCACCCGCCCTGCCCGGATGGCGAAACGCGGTCGACGGCCGCCCGGGGCCGGTGGTGGGATGCGGCCCATGACCGAACCGCGCATCCGCGCCGCCGTGGCGGCCGACCTCGACGACGTGCTCGCCTTCTGGAAGCTCGCCGCCGAGGGGACCAGCATCAGCGACGACCGCGACGGGATCGAGCGGCTCGTCGCCCGCGATCCCGAGGCCCTGATCCTCGCGGAGCACGACGGTGAGCTCGTCGGCACCGTCATCGCCGGGTTCGACGGCTGGCGGTGTCACCTCTACCGGCTCGCTGTGCACCCCGACCACCGCCGGCGGGGGGTGGGCGGCGCGCTGCTCGCGGCGGCCGAGGAGCACTTCGTACGGCTCGGGGGCCGGCGGGTGGACGCGATGGTGCTCGACCGCAACGAGCTCGGGCAGCATGCCTGGCGGGCGGCCTCCTACGGGCCGCAGGACCAGTGGACCCGCTGGGTGAAGCCGCTCACGGGCTGATCGCAACCCTGCTTTGCCCATCCTTTACCATGGGTGCTTCCTCTTCCACGACGACCGAAAGGTGTGAGCGTCCGCCCATGGGCGAGCCTCCCAGTAGCGCGCTGCGACACGACCGGGACCGACATCGAGCGATCCTCCTCCCCCTGACTGATCATGGGACGGAGGTGAACCGATGACCGAAGTGCTCCTGCTCCTCGTGGCAGTGTTGCTGTCGCTCGCCTGCGGCGCCTTCGTCGCGGCCGAGTTCTCGCTGACCACGGTCGAGCGCGGCGAGCTCGAAGCCGCCGTCGAGCGGGGTGAGCGCGGTGCGGCGAGCGCGCTCAAGGCCGTCAAGACGCTCACCTTCCAGCTCTCCGGCGCTCAGCTCGGCATCACCGTCACCAACCTGGTCGTCGGCATGCTCTCCGAACCGTCGATCGCCGCCCTGATCCGGGGGCCGGTGGAGGACCTCGGGTTCTCCCCCGCGGTCGCCTCCTCGGTGGCCCTGGTCATCGGCACCGCGCTGTCCACCGTCGTCCTGATGGTCGTCGGCGAGCTGGTCCCCAAGAACTGGGCGATCTCCTCCCCGCTGGCGGTGGCCAAGGTGGTGGCGACTCCGCAGCGGGTCTTCACCGCCGCCTTCCGGCCGCTGATCAGCCATCTGAACAACACCGCCAACCGGATCGTGCACCGGTTCGGGCTGGAGCCGGCCGAGGAGCTGGCGTCCGCCCGCTCTCCGCAGGAGCTGGTGGCGCTGGCCCGGCACTCCGCGAAGGAGGGCGCGCTGGAGGCGGACACCGCGGAGCTGTTCGTCCGGACCCTGAACCTCGCCGAGCTGACCGCGGAGAACGTGATGACCCCGCGCGTCCAGGTCACGGCGCTGGAGGTGCAGGCCACGGCCGAGGACGTCGCCAACGCGACCCGCGCGACCGGTCTGTCCCGCTTCCCCGTCTACCGGGGAAGCCTCGACGCGGTCGTCGGGATCGCCCACATCAAGGACGTCCTGGCCATACCGGCCGAGGACCGGCCGCGCCGGCGGATCGGCGACATCCTGCGCGAGCCGCTGCTGGTGCCGGAGACGCTGACCGTGGACAAGCTCCTGGACCGGCTCTCCGGCCGGCAGACGATGGCGGTCGTGATCGACGAGTACGGCGGCACGGCCGGCGTGGCGACTCTCGAGGACATCGTCGAGGAGGTCGTCGGCGAGGTCCGCGACGAGCACGATCCGCACGAGACCCCGGACCTGGCGCGGGCGGGTGCCGACACGGAGGGGCGCGAGCTCTGGTCCGCGGACGGCGCCGCCCGAACCGACCAGCTGGAGGCGATCGGCCTGCGGGTGCCCGACGGCCCCTACGAGACGCTGGCGGGCGTGATCGCCACGGAGCTGGGCCGGATCCCTGCCGTCGGGGACAGCGTGGAGCTCGCCGGCTGGCGGCTCGACGTGGTGGACGCCACCGGTCGGCGCGCGGCGCGGGTGCTGATGCACGCGCCGCCGGACGAGCCGGACGACGACGCGGACCTCGGCGTGCGCGACGGCTCGGCGGACGGCGGATCGGGCGGCACCGGCAGGTCCCGGACGGACCGCCGGACGGACCGCCGGACGGACGACCGGACGGACGAGAACGGGGAGGCGGGACGATGATCGCGATCCAGTTGCTGATCGGTCTGCTGACCCTGGTCGTGAACGCCTTCTTCGTCGGCGCGGAGTTCGCCCTGATCTCGGTGCGCCGCAGTCAGATCGAGCCGCAGGCGGAGGAGGGCAACCGACGGGCGCGCAGCGTCCTGTGGGGCCTGGAGCACGTCTCGGCGCTGCTCGCCGCGGCCCAGCTCGGCATCACGCTCTGCACCCTGGTGCTGGGCATCGTCGCCGAGCCGGCGATCGCCCACCTGCTGGAGCCGGTCTTCGACGCGATCGGCGTGCCGCACGGCCTGGTGCACCCGATCTCGTTCGTGATCGCGCTGTCCCTGGCGACCTATCTGCACATGCTGCTCGGCGAGATGGTCCCGAAGAACGTCGCACTGGCCGAGCCGGTCCGTACGGCGCTGATCCTCGGCCCGCCGCTGGTGACGGTCGCCCGGGCGCTGCGCCCGGTGATCTTCGCGATCAACGCCTTCGCGAACACCCTGCTCAAGCTGCTGCGGGTGGAGGTCAAGAACGAGGTGTCGGCGACGTTCTCGGACGACGAGCTGGCCCGGATGGTCACCGATTCGGGTGTGGCCGGTCTGCTCGACGACCGGGCCGCGGAGCGGCTGCACGACGCCCTGGAGCTGGGCCGCCGTCCGGTCCGGGACGTGGTCATGCCGGTGGAGAAGGTCGTGTACGCCGCGGTGGGGACGACGCCCGAGGAGCTGGAGGCGCTCTCGGCGCGATCCGGTTTCTCCCGCTTCCCGGTGGTGGACTCGGACCGCGGGATCATGGGCTACCTCCATGTGAAGGACGCTCTGGACGTCACCCCGCGCGATCTGCCGTTCCCGGTCTCGGCCCTGCGGCCGATCGCCCGGGTCCGGGCGGCCTCGCCGATGGACGACGTCCTGACCGCGATGCGGCGCGGACGCACCCATCTCGCGGCGGTCCTGGGCGAGGACGGCAAGCTGGCCGGCCTCGTCACGATGGAGGACGTGCTGCGGGAGCTGGTGGGCCGCCCGGCGGCGCCGTGACGGCGGGCCGGTACGCGCCCCCCGTGTGAGGCGTTGGCAGCGCGACGGGACCCGGCCCCCCGCGGGGGGCCGGGTCCCGTCGGCCGTCCGGAAGTCCGGCGCGGGGCGCTGTGCCCCGCGCCGTCACAGAGCGGTCGCCGCGACCCAGGCGTCCAGCAGCGTGCGGTCGCCCGAGGCGGTGAGGCACGGGTCCTCGGCGCCGCGGCGCCCGTACAGGAACAGGAGCAGGTCCGCGGCGGCTCCCTCGACGGCGGCCGAGGCCTCGCTCTCGCCGCGCCGGTGCCAGGTGAAGCCGCCGCCGCCGAGGACGACGGTCCAGGCCGCGCCGGTGTCGGTGGCGGTCAGACGGATGCTCGTCCCGTCGCGGTCGAGTCGGGCGACCTGTTCGGCGGCCCCGGGAAGGTAGGGCAGGTTCTCCAGGAACGCGTCGATCCCGTCGGCCGCCGTGCCGGGCGCGAGGCCGGGCTCGCGCCCGAGGGCGAGTTCGGCGTCGGCGAGGTGGACGACGGTCTCGAAGAGCACGTGGCGCGGGAAGTAGCGGACGTGCGGGTCGGCACCCGGGGACCAGACGGGGGTCCCGGGGTCGGCGGCGCGCAGGGCGGCCAGGGCCGTCTCGGCACCGGCCGCCAGCCAGTCGGGCAGACCGGCCGGTCCCGCCGGCAGGTCGAGGGGGACCTCCGCGGCCCGCACCCGGGTGGTCGCCCCGGTACGGACGAGGTGCTCCGTCCACCGGTGCACGGTGCCCACGTGCCGTACGAGGTCGGCGAGCGTCCAGCCGGGGCAGGTCGGGACGGGCGTGGCGGGGTCGGCGTGCCGGACGGTCTCGACGAGGCGTCGCGTGTGCCGCTCGACCGCGTCGCACGCGGCCCCGTGCGCGTCCTCGGTCAGGCCGAAGCCCTCGGAGACCTTCAGCATCCGCTCGCGCCAGGCACCGGGCGGCCGGCGGAGCGCGGCCTCGCGGAAGAGCCGGTCGAGGGTGTGCCGCTCGGCGACGGGGAGCCTGTTCAGCAGGTACCCCGTGCTCTCCAGCCACGTCACGGCGGTGTCCGGGGCGAGGGTGTCCCCGTCGCAGGTCTCGACGACCGTCACCAGTTCGGCCAGCGCCTCGGCCAGCGTGTTCTCGAGCGTGTCGCTCACGGTCTCCCCTCCCGGGCTCCGACGGCCCGAGAGCCATACCGTTCGGTATGATCGCACCGCCATGGAGATGAATGCCACCTACACAAGTCTTGTCGCCGTCGGCGACAGCTTCACCGAGGGTATGTCGGACCGACTGCCGGACGGTTCCTACCGGGGATGGGCCGACCTCCTCGCGAAGCGTCTCGCGGCGCGTACCCCGGAATTCCGATATGCGAACCTCGCCGTCCGCGGAAAGCTCATCGGCCAGATCGTCGACGAACAGGTCGACGTGGCCGCCGACATGAAGGCGGACGTGGTCACGCTGGTCGGCGGGCTCAACGACACGTTGCGGCCGCGATGTGACATGGGTCGCGTGCGGGGCCTGCTGACCGAGGCGGTCGAACGGCTGGCCCCGTCCTGCGGGCGGCTGGTCCTGATGCGCAGCCCGGGACGCAACGGCCCCGTCATGGAGCGCTTCCGGCCACGCATGGAGGAGCTCTTCGCCCATGTCGACGAACTCGCCGCACGCCACGGGGCCCTGGTGGTCGACCTGTACGGCCCGCCCGCGCTCGGCGACCCGCGGATGTGGGACGTCGACCGCCTGCACCTCACCGACGAGGGACACCGGCGGGTGGCGGAGGCCGTCTGGCAGGGCCTGGGCCTGGCCGCCGAGAGCGACTGGACGACCCCGCTGCCCGCGGCGGCGCCTCCCCGGTGGGTGACCCGCCGGGTCGACGACGCCCGCTTCGCCAGGGAGTACCTCGGTCCCTGGATCGGCCGGCGCCTGACCGGCCGCTCCTCCGGGGACGGCCGCCCGGCCAAGCGCCCGGAGCTGCTGCCCTTCGAACCGCCGGGGGTGTGAGAAGCGCCCCACCGGCGACGCGGGACGCGGGCGACGGCACCCGGGTGGGGTGTCGGGCGCCCCGACCGGCGACCGGAGTGACGGGCGTCTCGTAGCAAGAGACGAAGACGGCCGTGTCACTGGCCTGCAGAAACCGCCAGTAGAATCTGGTCACTGTTATACGGGGAAGAACGTTAGCGCAGGTCAGGCGCTAAAAGTGAGACGTCGGAGGAGATCCTTTCTCACAATCTCTCACACCAGGGCTTTGCGGTCCCCACCGTGGAACGCGTCCAGGGCCTCGGCGGCGGCGCGCATGTCCTCGGCTTCGATGGACACGTACTTCCGCTTGGTGAAGGCCGCGTTCGTGTGGCCGGCCCAAGCCGCGAGGATGACGTCGGGGACCCCAGACAGGGCCAGGGCCTTCAGAACCGCATGGCGCGCGTCATACAGCCGCACGCGCCGGAGTCCGAGCGTGGCCATGAGGGCGTAGGTGTGCTCGCGCAGCTGGCGAGTGTTCCGCGGGACGCCCAGCTCGTCGACGACGACGTACCCGCTGTCTGTGTACGCCTCGCCTGCGGCCCGCCTCTCCTCGACCTGCTGCTCACGGAGCCGACGCAGGGCCTCCCATGGGGCACGCGGAAGCGGCAGAGACCGCTCGCCGGACGCCGTCTTGGTGTCCTTCTCGAGGACGCGATGGTTGCCGACCATCGTCCGCGTGACGGTGATGGACAGGATGCCGGCCTCGAGGTCGATGTCCGTCCAGCGCTGCCCGCAGACCTCCGCCGGCCGCAGCCCCATCAGTGACAACAGGAGCGGGGCGAAAAGCCGATCCTCAGTGATGCCGCGCACGAACGTCTGCACCTCGGCAACGGTCCACGGCTCGACTCTGGTGCGCTCCCGCTTGTCAGTCTTCTTGTCGGCCAGCGAGACGCGCACGTACTGGGCAGGGTTCACGGAGATGAGCTTGCGGACGACGGCCCGGCCGAGCGCTTCCTTGAGCCGAGTCAGCATGCCGTCGACGGTCGACACGGCCAGGCGCGTGCCAGGCGCGCCACCCTTCCTGCGGCCGACGGTCACCACCTCATCGACGAAGTCCTGCAGCTGGGTCTCGGTGAGCTCCTGCAGCCGGACGTGGCCGAGGCGCTCGACGGCGTGGACCAGGGCGAGCCGATACGTGCGGATCGTCGTCTCCTCGACGTCGCGCCGCTTGTACTCCAGCCACTGCTCCAACCACTCCCCCAACGTGATCTTGTTGGGAACGATCAATGTCCCGGCCGCACGCTGCGCCAGGACCCGATCGCGCTCGGCCCCACATTCCTTCTTGGTGTCCTTGGTGATTGTGAGCTGCAGCCGCTTGCCGTTCTCGTCGTGCCCGGCGTCGACCACTACGCGGTAGCGCACCTTGCCGCCCCGCAGCACGATGCGCTTCGGTTCAGCCATCCCCGCCCACCTCGAACGCCTCGGGGTCCAGCTCCTTCAGCCTGTCCAGGCTGGCTCCTCCGATGCTGGCCAGGAGTTCGTACTTGCGGCGAGCCTGCTGCAGCTCCTCCGGGCCCCGCTCGCCCCTCAGGATCAGGTGGCTGGGCTCACGAAGCCACTGAGGCTTACCGAAAAGCTGATACTCGAGCATCTGAGTCTGTTCGATGCCCGGCGTGAGGATGAGTGGCCGCTGGCCGTTTGCCCACGCCCACGCTTCAGCTGCCGGCGCATGGCCACCGCCGGTCACCTCGACGTCATCGTCCGCCCGCACAGTCATGGGCAGCAGAAGCGCGGATGGTGAGACTCCGAAGACGGCGGCGAATGCGGCGAGCTCGTCGGCGGTGACAACGCGCTCCGCCTTCTCCATGCGCGTGATTCCGGAGGCGGGAACGGCCCGTCCGGCGCGCTCCAGTGCTGCGGAGAGCTGGCGAGTCGTCAGACCTCGACGCTCCCGCAGTCGAGCGATGTTCGCCGCCACGGCGCGGCCCGTCGGTCCTACTTCGATCGCGCGTCGGCCGCGCTGCTGCTCTGCCATAGGGATCAGATTAAGCAACAGCCTTGACCTTGTTGTGGTCCCGGTGTCGGGTGCTACAGTCTCCATAGGTGCAGTATAGGAACACTTGCTGCACATAAGCAACGCATGTTCCCGAAAGGAGTTCGGTCCGTGGAGGAAGAGTTCCTGTCGTCCAAGCAAGTCGCCCAGGAGTACCCGGTTCTCGGCACGACTTCGGCGCTGGCAGAGCGGCGGTGGCGAGGAGAGGGGCCCGAGTACATCAAGACCGGCAAGGGGCGCGGCGGACGCGTCTTCTACCGGCGCAGCGCCATCGAGAAGTTCCTCGCCGAGTGCACCGTGACCACCAGGAGCGCGGCGTGAAGAAGCCTGCACAGCCGACGCTCGCTGACATCCGCAAGTGGCCGGCCACAGTGAGCGTGCCCGAAGCGGCGCGCGCCATCGGCTGCAGCGCCAGTCACCTGCGGGACCGGGTCAAGCGTGGCGATTCGCCCGTGAAGACCATTCCGCTCGGCGCCCGACACGTCGTCGTCACCGCCGACCTGGTGCGGCTCCTCTCAGGAGAGCCGAGCGGCGGCGGCCAGAAGGACCCGGAGGCGGCGTGACCCAGAACGCAGAAATGGCCCGAGGGCTAGTCGGGCCATTTCAAGAAGACTCCGCTGCGGGCGGTACGTCCGTAGCCACTGTGCCACACGTCGAGGCCGAGCAGGAACCCGCCGACATCCTGCGGGACTACTGGGCCGCCGCCAAGCAGCACTACCTCGCCGGCGACTACCCCGACTACGCGTCACTCGCCTGGCGAGCCCTCGAGCCCGACGACCCGCGCAAGCTGGCCGGCGCCCTCCTGTTCGCCGAGATGTGGCGCAAGTTCGGCGACGAGATCGCCCAGGACCTCGACAACGCGCTCGCCTACCGCGTGCCGTCCTGGCACGGCCCCACCCTCGACGAACTCAACCAGCGCCACGCAGACATGCTCGCGCGCAACCGACGGGAGGCTGCATGAGCCAGCCCGACATGTGGCCTGAGGATTGGGGAGCGGGCCCGCCTCTGGCCCTGGCGCCCCCTCCTGAGGTCGCGGAGACGGTGCTGCCGACCGTGTACAAGCAGGGTGGCTCTTACTTCCAGAACGTCCCGGCCACCCCGCCCGCCGTATGGGGCCGCGGCAGCGAAGTGATCTGGGCAGAGGGCGAAGCGCTCATCCTCGCCGCCCCCCAGGGCGTCGGTAAGACCACCCTTGCCCACCAGATCATCCGGGCCCGCATCGGCCTGCAGGACGGAGTCCTCGGCTATCCAGTGGCGCCCGGGAAACGAGTGCTGCTGCTGGCCATGGACAGGCCGTCCCAGACTCGACGGGCCGGACACCGCATCTTCGCCTACGACGATCCGGCGATCCTCAACGACCGGCTCGTCGTTTGGGAAGGGCCGCCGCCGTTCGACCTGGCTCAGCGCACGGACATCCTCGCCGCCATGTGTCACCAGGCAGGGGCCGACACTGTCGTCCTCGACTCGCTCAAGGACGCTGCCGTCGGCCTCTCCGATGACCAGGTCGGCGCCGGGTACAACCGGGCGCGCCAAATGGCGCTGAAGGAGGGAATCCAGGTCCTCGAGCTCCACCACCTGGTGAAGCGGGGACCGAACGGCGCGGCACCCAACACCATGGCCGACATCTACGGCTCGGTCTGGATCACGTCCGGTGCCGGATCCATCGTTCTGCTGTGGGGCGAGGCTGGCGACCCGGTCGTGAACCTGCGTCACCTGAAGCAGCCGATGGACGAGATCGGCCCGCTGCACCTGACGCACGACCACACCGCCGGCGTCACGAGGGTCACGCAGACGACAGATCTCCTTGAAATGGCCCGCGTTGCTGGCTCTGAGGGGCTTACCGCACTCGCTGCGGCCGAGGCGCTGTTCGAGGTGAAGAACCCCACCCGGGCCCAGAAGGAGAAGGCGCGCCGAAAGCTCGAGAAGCACGCATCAGCGGGCGAGCTGACACGCGTGGAGCCCGCGTACCCGGGCGGATCGGCGAGCTACTACCCCGTCAGCCAGGGGACGCCATGAGGTGCACGCAGGGGTGCACGCACCCGAATCGACGTGCACCCCGCACGGCCCGCACGGGAGGTGCACGCTCCCCGTAAACCCCCAGGTCACAGGTGCACGCACAGGTGCACGCAGGTGCACGGCCCTTAGGTGCACGTTTCCACCCCCCTCTTTAAGGGGGTGGAACGTGCACCCCCTCCCAAGAACGAGAAAGACAGGGGCCCACCCAAGCCCCCCACTCACCCCCTTCTGCTGCCGCCTTTCGACAGCAACCACAAACCAGGAGTCACTTTGAATCCGCAATCTGAGGCCACGAGGAAGGGCGTGTGCGACGCCTGGGACTTCTGGCTCAGTCAGCACGACATCAGCACCCCCGAACTCATTGAGACGGCAGTCAAGGAAGCCACCAGCGCTTGGCTCGACGCCAATACGGACCGGCTCATCGCTGCCGTTGCCGAGGTCGTCGCGCGGCAGGCTGGAGGGAACCGATGACCTCCTACGTCGAACAGGCCGTGCAGGCCCGGATAGCTGCGGCCAAGGCAAAGACGCAGCAGCAGGAGCAGGTACGGGGCGAGCTCGCCGGCCGACGCAAGGCCGGCCTCATGGCCCGTCACCGCGCAAAGGCCAAGCGCCGCGGGATCCGCCTCGGCTTCTGCGGCACCTGCGCCCGCCCCCTGATGCGCGGCACCTACCTGCTGTGCAGCAAAGGATGCGGCGCCAAGCTCTGCCGCGGCGGCGACCGCTGCACCCAGCAGCACAACACCCAGTGCCCCAACCGGCCCACCGCCTACACCGACAGTCCCGGGGAGGCGTCGTGACCGCACCCGCCCCGTTCCTGCGCACCGCCGCCCTCATCACCTCGGCGGCCCTCCGGGACGACGACACCAGCGTCCGCCACCTGCTGCACAACCTCACGCCCGAAGAGGCGGCGGCAGCCACCGAAGGATCCCTACTCGCCATGGCCGAACTGGTCCGCCAGTTCGTCGCCCCCGAAGCCATCCAGGCAGCCATCCGCGGGGCCCAAGTCCTCGCCCACGAGACCGCAGCACAAGGAGACCAGTCATGAACGCAGAAGAGATCCGCCAGCAGCTCGACGCCAAGGTCGCCCGCATCAACGGCCAGCGCAACCTGACCGCCGCCGCCAAGCGCACCATGCTCGCCCGCGCCTACATCCAGGCCCGCACCGCCCTCGACGAGCTGAAGGACCAGGAGGTGCAGACCGTCGCCCGCGAGCGCAAGAAGCTCGAGCGGAAGCTGTTCGGCACCACCGGGTTCAACCCCGACCCGCAGGCCGTCATCGCCTCCCGCGACGCCAACGACCGTGCAGCCCGCATCGAGTCGCCGGCCGAGGCAGAGCGCATGCTGCAGCGGGCCGAGCGGGACGGCGACAGCATCCTCGCGAAGGCCATCGCGTCCCGCGCTGCGGACTGGTCCGGTGACCCGAGCTGGGCGCGCGTCGTCCACCAGTACGTGGCCGAGCGGCCCGCGGAGGCCGAGACGCTGCAGGCCATGCAGTCGCTGCCCAACACCGACGACGCCATGTGGAAGATGAGCAAGGCGATCGAGTACGGCATCATGCCGCCCTCCGAGCTGGGTGACAGCCTGCATCCTCACCAGCTGGACGCGATCGCCTCGCAGCCGCTCGACGGTGACGTCGCAGCGTGACCCACGAACTCGGCGCCAACGGCACTCAGCGCTGCTGCATGACAGCGCCTGAGACCCATGGTGCGGACCTCTCAGCCGCACCAGCGCCGATGCCCCAGCCGGCCCTCACTCCAGCCGGCTGGGGCCCCCTGGGGGTGGGGGGATAGGGGGTATACGGCCCCCGCGGCGATCGGGACCGTATAGCACCTGACTGCCGCTGCACCCTGAATCGATCCCATGCGGCCCGCTGACCTGCGGGTTTACCCCGTCCACTGACGTCCCGTCAGGGAGAGTAGGAGGGCCACCCATGAGCCGTCAGACCATCACCGCAGGTCAGGCGCCTGTAGCCGTAACACCGACCCCGGGCGGGCTCGACGAGTCGGGCACCCGGCTGTGGGAGTCCGTGGCCGAGCCGTTCGACCTGGACGTCCATGAGCAGCTGATCCTGCTGCAGGCCTGCCGCACGGCGGACCTGCTCGACCGCCTGTCCCTCGAGGCGTCCCGGGGCCGGCTGACGGTCCGCAACGCCAAGGGCGAGGAGGTCACCAACCCGGTGATCACGGAGCACCGGCAGCAGTCCCTCGTCCTGGCCCGTCTGTTGGCGTCGCTGCGGATGCCGTCGGGCGAGGAGGACGAGCGTCCTCAGCGTCGCGGTGGGGCCCGCGGCTCTTACGGCGTGCGGTCTGTGGCGTGAGACGCCGTAGCCGTCCGGTCGACGATGCCGGTGCTCCTGCCTGGGTGGCGGAGTACCGGCCCGAGGACTGGTGGGTGTCGGACCTCGAGTGCCCCGCGGCCGTGGGGTACGGCCGGATCTCCTGGGCGGTCGCCTGCCGGGCTTGGCGCCGCGGGGAGAACCCGGAGCCGTACCGGCAACCGCCTGCCTGGTGGAAGTCGCGCAACAACTGATCTTGCTTAGACCTTTCAAGGGCCCGCGCCAGGACTGCCTGAAAGGGGGCAGCATGGCGATTCAAGTGGGGTCCGTCGAAGTCGACGTCGTCCCGAACACGAGAGGTATCTACGCCCAGTTGCGGTCGGGCCTGTTGGGGCCGGCGAACCGTGTGGGCGAGGACATCGGCCGCACGATCGGCCGGCACATCACGGTCAACGTGACGAACGCGATCCGCGACGGCGTGACCCGGGGCGGCCGGCAGGCGACCACGGCCGCGGCCCGGCAGGGTTCGGATGCCGGTGGGGCGTTCGGCCGCATGGCCCGTACCCGCATCGAGGCCGCTCTGAGGTCTCTGCCGGACATTCAGATCGGCGCCAACACATCCGAGGCGGACGCCGACATCCGGGCCCTGCGCGTACAGCTGGAGACGCTCGCCAGTCAGCGCGTCGGTATCGACGTGGACGCGGCGACGGCCCGCCGCCAGCTCGAGGAGCTGGAACGTGAGCTGACCCGCCTGGGGGCCTCGAGCCCTGATGTGGCGGTCCGCATCAACACGGCTGCCGCGGTCGGCGAACTGGCTGCGCTGCGAGCCGAGATTGACGCTCTGGACGGCCGGGACGTCGACGTGCGGGTGGATGCCGCGGTTCGCAGTTTCGGAATGCTGGTGACGGCTGCTGCCGCGTTCGGCCCCGCGATCCTGCCGATCCTGCCCGTGGTCGCGGCCGGCCTGGGCGCGGTCGCCGCTGCTGCTACTGCCGCGGGTGTGGGCCTGGGCGCGGTGGCTGCTGCTGCCGCCCCGGGGCTGAAGGACGTAGCGGGCGCTCTGCAGGCCCAGAAGGCCGCCCAGGACGCTGCGACGTCCTCGACGAACTCTGGGGCCGCCGCAGCCGTACAGGCCCAGCAGAGGGCCATTCGGCAGGCGTCGGCGACTCAGGGTCTGGCTGCGGCCCAACGTTCGGCAGCCCAGCAGATCTCCGCGGCCCGCGATCAGGTCGCCCGTGCCGAGCGCGGCGTCGTCGACGCCGAGGAACGGCTGCAGGACGCCCAGGACGCTTCCCGTCGCGCGCAGCTGGATCTGATCGAGGCGAGGAAGTCGGCGGCCCGCCAGCTCGAGGACCTGGCCACCCGGTACGAGTCGGCCCAGCTGTCGCAGAAGGATGCGGCCCTGTCGCTGGCCGAGGCGGAGGAACGTCAGCTCGAGGTCGCCAAGGACAAGAAGTCCACGGCCCTCGACCGTGAGCGGGCCGCCCTGGCGGTCGAGCAGGCGACGCTCCGCCTGAAGGAGCAGACGACCGAGACGAAGCGGCTGAAGCAGGAGACCTCCGAGGCGTCGAAGGCCGGGGTGGAGGGGTCGGAGACGGTCCGCGACGCCCAGGGCCGGCTGGCCGACTCGCAGGAGAGCGTGCGGGACCGTACCCGGGCCGTGGCGGATGCCCAGCAGGCCGTTGTGAAGGCCCAGCAGAACGTGGCCCGGGTGCAGCAGCAGGCCGCGGACTCCATCGCTTCCGCGCAGCGTCAGATCGCTTCGGCGCAGATGGAGACGGCGACGTCCTCGAGCGCCGCGGCGACGGCCCAGCAGAAGTACCAGGCCGCTCTGGCGAAGATGACGCCGGCGGCCCGGGGCACGTTCGACAGCTTCGTGCAGCTGCGGTCCGCGTTCTCCGCCTGGTCCCGGTCGCTGCAGCCGCAGGTGATGCCCATCTTCACCCGGGCGCTCGACGGCATCCGCCGCTCACTGCCGGGCCTCACCCCGTTCGTCGTGGCTGCCGCAGCGGCTATCGGTCGGCTGCAGGACAGGGTGTCGGCAGGGTTCAAGTCGCCCTGGTGGAAGCAGTTCAAGGCCGAGTTGTCCGGCGCCGTCGGCCCGGCGATCGAGGGCCTGGGTATCTCGTTCGGCCGCATCTTCAAGGGCATGGCCGGTGTCATCGACGCCTTCCTGCCGCACATGGACGGCATCTCGGACCGGATGCAGACGATGACGCAGCGGTTCGCGACGTGGGGCACCAGCCTGAAGGGGTCGCCGGCCTTCGAGCGGTTCCTGTCCTACGCGGCGGAGAACGGCCCGATCGTGTCCGACATGCTCGGCAACCTGGTGCGGGCGTTCTTCGACCTGGGGGTGGCCTTGGCGCCTCTGGCCGGGACGGCGACGTCGTTCCTCAACGCCATCGCTGCCGGGGTGTCCGCGGTGCCCGTGGACGTGCTGACCGCGCTGGGTGTGGCGTTCGCGTCCATCGCGATCGGGGCGAAGCTGGCCGCCATCGGCATGGCGATCTGGCGGGCCGCGGTCACGGCGGCCGGTATCGCGACGGCGGTGATGACGGGGCAGACGCTCGCCCTGAACGCGGCGATGCGGGCCAACCTGGTGGGCATCATCATCACGCTGATCATCGCCCTGGTCGTGGCGATCATCTACGCCTACCAGCATTCGGAGACGTTCCGCCGGATCGTGCAGGGTGCCTGGGAGGGCATCAAAGCCACGATCAGCTTCATCTGGAACAACGTCCTCAAGCCGGTGTTCGACGCTCTGGTGATCGCGTTCAAGGCGATCGGGGCTGCCGCATCGTGGCTCTGGACGAACGTCCTCAGCCCCGTGTTCGGCTTCATCGGCGCGGCGGCCCGGATCCTGGCGACGATCGTTCTGACGGTCCTCATCGTCCCTCTGGTGATCGCGTTCAAGGTCCTGGCCGCGGTCGGAACCTGGCTGTGGAAGAACGCGTTCGAGCCCGTGTTCACCGCCATCGCGGACAAGGCGCTGTGGCTGTGGAACAACGTCCTCAAGCCCGTGTTCGGGTGGATCGGGGACGCGGCCGTGTGGCTGTGGAACAACGCCATCAAGCCGGCCTTCGACAACTTCATGAGGCGCATGGACGCCCTCGGACAGGCAGCGCGCTGGCTCTGGGACCACATCCTCAGCCCGGTCTTCACCTGGATCGGGGACAAGGGCCGCTGGCTGTGGGACAAGGCCCTCAAGCCTGCTTTCGACAGCATCAAGCGGGGCGTCGAGTCCGTCGGCCGCTCCTTCGAGGACGCCAAGGGCTTCATCGAGAAGGCTTGGAACAAGGTCCAGGACATCGCGAAGAAGCCGGTCCGCTTCATCATCGATAAGATCTACAACGCGGGCATCGTCCCGACGTGGAACATGATCGCCAAGGCGTTCGGCGCCCCCACCATCGACAAGATGGAGACCAAGGGATGGGCGCGCGGCGGCATCCTGCCGGGCCAGTCCTCCTACCGGCAGGGCGACGACCAGCTCGTCCCGATGCGCCGCGGCGAAGGTGTCTACGTCTCCGAGGCGATGCGCGACCCCTACGAGCGGGCCCGCCTGCACGCCGTCAACCGGGCGGCCATGGCCGGCAAGCCCCTCGACCAGTACCAGGGGTTCGCCAAGGGCGGCATCTTCGACTGGGTCGGCAAGGCCACGTCCGCCACCGTGGACCTGGCCAAGAGCGGCGTGTCCTGGCTGAAGGACGGCGTCAAGGCTTCGGCGACCGCGGGCCTGAAGAGCGTCGTCGAACCGCTCATTGCCAAGATCTCCGGCTCGGCCTCCCTGTACCGCAGCATGATCAGCGGCATCCCCAAGAAGATGATCAGCTCCATCCTGGGGTTCTCCGGCGAGTCCGACAAACGCCTCGGTGAGGCCGGCATCGGAGGAGGCGGCTTCGCGCGCGCCCTCTCCTGGGCCCGCACGCAGGCCGGCCTGCCCTACCAGTGGGCGGGCAACGGCAATCCGTCCTGGGACTGCTCGGGCCTCGTCTCCGCGATCGAATCCGTCATTCGCGGCGAGAAGCCCCACCGCAGGTGGGCCACCGGCGCATTCGCCGGGAAGACTGCGCCCCCGGGATGGGTCCTCAACGGGCGCTCGCCCTACCGGATCGGCATCACGAACGCCGGTGTCGGCCACACCGCCGGCACCATCAACGGCGTCAACGTGGAATCCCGGGGCGGCGACGGAGTCGTCATCGGGTCCCGGGCCCGTGCCTGGAACGACAAGCTGTTCACCCACCAGTACGCCTACCAGGGCAAGTACGACAGCGGTGGCTACCTCCAGCCCGGTCTCAACCTTGCCTACAACGGCACAGGCCGGCCCGAGCCGGTGTTCACCAGCACCCAGGCTGCTGCACTCACCAGCAGGGCCACGGAGCCGACGGGCGGCGTGTTCGAGGGCGACCTGTACCTCGACTCGGGCGAGTTCATGGGCAAGGTCCACGGCGTCGTGGACCAGCGTCAGAAGCAGCTCGCCAGGGTTGTCCGGGCGGGCCGCCAGATATGAGAGAACACCACCGAGTCCTGCGCCGGCCCAGGCCGGGCGGTCAACCGTAGGGATATCCCCATGGTTGCCGGGCATGCGAAAGGGCCCCCTGGCCGTGAAGCCAGGGGGCCGTCCGTACCCCCTCTACCCGCGCTACCTTGCAGGTCAGAGCCCTCTACCACCCCTGCTACCGGGGTAAAGGGGCCCCGCTACTTTGGGGGCCCTCGAGAGGCTGCGCCGTAGTGCGGGCGAGGGGCGGTTGTAGAGGGGGAAGTAAAGCCCTCCCCCTCTACCTGGTCAGGTACTCCGCCGGGATGGCGCCCTCGATGTCGCGCCGGTGATAGCCCGCGCCGTTGGTGCCCTCGATCTTCACCTGCTTGCTGACGCGCTTCACGCCCGCCAGCTCGAGCTCCTTGGCCAGCTTCTCGGCGTCCCAGTCGCCGTAGGTGTCCTCGTCCATGACGACGAGCCGCTGCAGCAGGTCGCGGGTGAACATCCGCGGCGCGTGCCGCATCGCCTCCAGCACGTCGGAGACGACAGCCGGCACCCGGTAGCCGTGCTCGCCGGCCTCGGTCATGACGTCGCCCGCCGCGTCCCCGGTGAGCTGCCCAGCCTCCTTCCGCATGGCCCGGCCCTTGGCGCACAGGGCGTTGAACTCCGCCGTCGTCAGCAGGTCGTTCTTGACCGTGGCGAACGATGCCGGGCCGGTGACCAGGACGACGACGCCCTTGTGGTCCTCCGAGAGGACCGACGCGTCGGCGCCCATGGACGCCTTGCCCTTGCCGAGCACCATGTCGCTGGACGTCTGGTCGGTGACCTGCGTGCACGCCCGGATGGTGATGATCTCCCGGAGCTTGGTCGGCACCGACTCGGCGTCCGGGCGCTGGGAGGCGTAGTTGGAGATGAACCCGGCGGCCGGCCCTCGGCGAGCGATGCGCGCCATGTCGTCGATGACGGCCTTGCGCTCCTTCTCGTCGCTGATCGCGATGAAGCATTCCTGCAGCTCATCGACCGTGAAGAAGATGAACGGCATGTTGTAGCGCTCGACAATTTCCGGGGTGAGCTTGCCCTCGGGGCAGATGGACGTCGGGAGCTCCCGCAGGATCGCGAAGCGTCGTTCCATCTCCGTCAGCAGCTCGTCGAGCATGGCCTTGAACGCCTCGATGGCGTCGTCCTCGGCGCCGAGGACCAGGCGGTGGGCGACCTGCCGCATCTGCATCCAGTCCTGCCCGCCCTTGAAGTCGGCGACGTAGTGCCGCACGTAGGGGTCGAGCAGGCCGGCCGCGGTCAGGAGCCGCTGCGTGAACGTCTTCCCTCGCCGGGGGAGTCCGCCGAAGAACATCGACTGCCACACGACCGGCACCGCGACGCGGTTGCCGCGGGCGTCCTGCCCGAACGGGACCGGCTCCCACAGCGAGAAACGCTCCGCCTTCGCCAGCGGCGACTGCACCGGGTCCGCCAGGTAGGGGTCATCGTCGGCCACCCACATGGACACCCGGCCGGCGTTACCGCCCTGCGCACGTCGGACGCGGGCCATGACCACCTGGATCTCGTCTACGCCGAGCTCGGCGGCGATGGTGGTCCGCTTGGCGAGAACGTCCGCAGCAGTCTTCCCGCCGCCCTTCGGCAGGTCGAAGACCACTGCCCAGCCCTGTCCGTCGCGGACCGGGCCCATGATGCAAGAGACCTTCGGCCCCTCGTCGTCGCCCTTGCCGCTTTTGAGGAGGCCAGAAGCGCGCAGGGCGTCGTTGAGCTGCTGGGCGGACATGTCCACCCGCAGCGGCGGGGCGGCCTGGTCGAGCAGCTGCGTGTGCTCGCCGCGGCCGAGGTAGGCGAGCGGGGTGACGATCGCCCCGGCCATCCCGGTCTGCAGCAGCGGCGGAGCCAGGTACAGGCCGATCGCCGCGCCGGCCACGCCGACGGCCGCAGCCCCGAACCGCCACCTGCGGGTGCGGGTACGGGCCGCGTGCGCCATCTGCAGGCGGGTCGCGAGGTCGACGTCCTCCGGCTTGGCCCTGGACTGCGCTCGCAGCGCCTTGACGGCCGCTGTGTGGTCCTGCGCGGACAGGGTCGGCCACAGGCCCACCGTGGCCCGGTAGAAGCCACGGGAGGCCAGCCACACCGTCTTCACCGCGTACTTGGGGACGCGGATGCCATGGAAGCGGGTGTGCCACCAGCAGAGCCGCCCCAGCGCCTGGGTGTTGGCCTTGAGCAGGGCCGGGGTGCGGGCCCACACGGGCAGCACCGGCAGATCGGGAACGGTCAGCCAGTCGGCGAGCGGATTGTCCGGCAGGTCGACCGCCTCGACGACGTCCGGCTCCGCGGCCGGCTGCTTCGGG
Organism: Streptomyces sp. NPDC048338; assembly: GCF_043201055.1. NCBI lineage: Bacteria > Bacillati > Actinomycetota > Actinomycetes > Kitasatosporales > Streptomycetaceae > Streptomyces > Streptomyces sp. NPDC048338. Next base: position 85,596 of record NZ_JBICYQ010000011.1, on the reverse strand, counting down.
ACGACGGTGTAACGCGGCTTGAGCAGGCTCACCTTGACGACGGCGTGCCCGTTCATGGGCCGCTCGAGGATGTCCGTCATGCGTGGCTCTCCTGTTCGGACGCCGGGATGGTGGCGTGGGCGGCAGCGGTCAGGTGGTCCATAGTTGCGATGAGCGCGTCCTCGGCCTGGTGCAGCTCGTTGGACAGGTGGGTCAGGCCCTTGATGAACGCGGCGCCCTTCAGAGCCCGCACGTACAGCAGCGCGTCGTACAGCTCGACGCACTCGGCGACCAGGCCGGGCTGGAACGCGTAACCGTCACCCAGCTGCTGGGCCCCGTTGCGGTGCTCCTGCCAGCGCCGGGCGCCCTGACGGGTGAGCTGCTTGCCCAGGTCCTCGTGCAGCTCTTCGTGCGACTCGTGGGCCCACGAGCGGCCGAGCAGGCCCCAGCAGAACTTCGTCAGCGGGTTCATCGCTGCTGTCCCTTCTCCTGGCGCTTGCGGGCCTTGTCGAGGATCCGTTCGACCTTGCGCTCGAGGTCGCCCTGGTGGACGGTCTCGCTCGCGAGGGAGCGCTTGCACATGCGGGCCACGTACCAGGCGACTTGAGCGCTCTCGCCAGCCGTCAGCTTCGGGTTGTCGGTCATCGCTTGCCCTTCTGGAAGTCGGCCCACAGGCCGCGCAGGACGAGAACGCAGATGGTCAGGGCGACCGCGGAGATGGCGAACGCCATGACGGAGATGGCGAGGGTGACCGCGAGGAACGGGGCGGCCACCCCCAGGGCGATCCACTTGCCGGTGTTCTGCTGCTGCACCGGGGCCGGCTGCTGTACGGGCTGGGTGACCTGCTGCGCCTGCAGGATGGCCATCACTAGGGCCAGCTGCTCGGAGTTGGCCTGAGCCTCGACGGCATCACGGGCGGCCCGCTCGATGTCGCTCACGACGCCCCCTCGGTGACCACGTCACGGCGGAGCTGGGTCGCGTCCCTGCGCGAAAGTCCGAGCTCGTCCTGCAGCTGCGCGATGGTCACACCGCGGCCGCCCGAGGTGACCGCCTGACGGTGCAGCCTCTTGGCCTCCCTGCGCAGATCAGCCGGGGTGCGGGTCACGATCTCGGTGACCACTTCCCGACGGGTCTCGGCCGGTACAGCTGCGGTCACCTTGCTGGTAGCGAAGTCATCCCAGACCGGCGACGCCGACGGCAGCTCCATGACCGGAGCAGTGACCACCTCGAGCGGTGGGAGGTCTTGCATAACATCCAAGTCCTCGGCCCGGTCGATGGTCACCGGGGCGGTCACCTCGACTACGCTCCGTGCACCAGGTGTCCCAGATGGGACAGTCACCTCCCGCGCGGCCAGGGCCTGATGAACCTGACGCATCAGCGCCCCGAACGCCAGCAGCGCGGCCGTGGGCGGCACGGCGGCCACCACGTAGTCCAGCAGCGGCACCTCGGCAGGGTTCCGGTCACCGGTCACGCCAGCCACGTTCAGGACGATGGAGCCCAGCGAACCGACCGCCGTCAGCACGATCGCCCAGACGTCGACACGGTGGACCAAGGCGGCACGCAGCCACATGATCTCCCCGGCGATGACGAACAGATCAAGGCAGGCCGGCCACGCCCACGCCCGGATCTCCGCGCTGCCCAGTCCGTGGCCGAGGGCCACCTCGGCCAGGTGCGCGTAGGACAGCCAGAACGCGATGCCCGTAAGGGCGATGATGACCACGCCGGCCGCGATGGCCAGGGCCCGCGTGGGGTCGATGTCCTTCACTGCTCGCCCACCTTTCCGAGAGCCACCCGCACCGCCCGGTGCGCGCAGAGATTGACGCCGTGCCTGTCGCCCAGCCGGCGCGCAGTACGGAGATCGGTCATGACGACCTGAATCGGGGGGATGACCCCGGACCCGAGGGCCGCCGCACGGATGGCGGCGGCCTCGGTCGGCCGCGGGATCGGCCACTTAGACGCCACGGGACGCCTCCAACACCGACAGCTCCCGGGCCAGCTTCCGCAGAGTCGACGCGTGCTCGACAAGCAGGCCGGCCGCCGCATCCAGACCGGCCGCGTTCAACTCGTGCCAGTCCTCGTCCACCTTCAGCACCGCGTGCACCCGGCCATCGATCGCGGAGAACGGCCGCTGCGCCAGCTGCACGCTCAGCACCGGCACCGGCCCGTGGCACGGGGTCTCGACCTCGGCGACATGCTCGACGCCCTGGTGCTCGATGTCCTCCCGGTACGCCTCAGCCTCGTGGATGCCGGTGCACCACGACGGCTCGGCCACCCGCACCGGACCGTGGTCGCCGGTCTCGACGGTCACCATGCCGTCCACCACGGGCGACTTACGGGCCACCCGCAGCGGCTCCTCGGGCAGCGCCGACCAGGTGCGGCCGAACACGTCCCGGTGCTGAAGGTGGGCCGACCGGTTCCACACGCACGGGTAGTCGGGCTGTCCCGGCTGCGGCGCCGCACACACGACAGGGTCACCGTCCAGGGCGCCCTGGTGCCACGCCAGCCGCTCCGGCGAGATCCCCTCGAGGGGGTCGCGGCCGGTCATCGACGGGCCTGCTTCCGGTTGAACGCCGCCACCTGACGGGCCTTGTGCCGCAGCTGCGACGCGAACGCAATGAGGTCGTCTGCCAGTTCCTCGGCCATCTCCGGCGTGAGGCGGGCCTCCTCGTCGGTGCCCGTGTCGACCAGCAGGTGGGCCTCGCGGCAGCGCGGGTCAGAGGAGGTCGGGTCGGACGAGACGGTGAGCGTCAGGTCCGTGTGCGAGGTGTCGGCGCTGAAGAACGTCGGGACCTGCGCGACGTCGGACGTCGAGTAGTGCGTGATGTCCTCGAGCTCGACGTTGCCCGTGCTGTGGTCGATCGTGCACCACTCCGGGCACTCGATGTAGACCTGCATGCGGCGGCCCCCGCGGCCGAGGACGGCGGGCACGATCCGGGGCTGCGGCGCCGGCTGAGCCGGGATGCCCGGCAGCAAGTTCACGGGGATGCGGGTAGCACGCTGTACGGTGTTGCTCATGGTTCGGTCCCTCTCAGGAAGGGTCGATGCCTAGGCCCTGGCCGGTGTGCAACCACCGGTTGGGGCCGTTCCCGTTTTCGGGAGGGCGGCTGCCTCTAGTTAACACCATCCGTTCCTAGTTAGCAACGGACTCTCTTCGTGGATTGCTACGGCAGACGTCTCACATTCGTCTCACGCGCCCACGCTCATGGGCGCGTTGACGTGCACCTTGACCTGCGCTTTCGCCCCCTCCATGGCGCTATCAGATCCTCCATGCGCACCAGGTAAACTCTGGTCACGTGACTGCTGCGACTGCAAAGCCCCGCATCCCGAATGTCCTGGCCGGCCGCTACGCCTCCGCGGAGCTCGCCGTCCTCTGGTCCCCCGAGCAGAAGGTGAAGCTGGAGCGTCAGCTGTGGCTCGCCGTGCTGCGTGCTCAGAAGGACCTCGGGATCGAGGTTCCCGACGAGGCCCTCGCCGACTACGAGCGCGTGCTCGACCAGGTCGACCTCGCCTCCATCTCCGAGCGCGAGAAGGTCACGCGCCATGACGTGAAGGCCCGGATCGAGGAGTTCAACGCCCTCGCCGGTCACGAGCACGTCCACAAGGGCATGACCTCCCGCGACCTCACCGAGAACGTGGAGCAGCTCCAGATCAGGCTCTCGCTGGAGCTGATGCGCGACCGCACCGTCGCCGTCCTCGCCCGCCTGGGCAAGCTGTCCGGCGAGTACGCCGAGCTGGTCATGGCCGGCCGCTCGCACAACGTCGCCGCCCAGGCCACGACCCTCGGCAAGCGTTTCGCCACCGCCGCCGACGAGCTGCTCGTCGCCTACGGACGCCTGGAGGACCTGCTCGGCCGCTACCCGCTGCGGGGCATCAAGGGCCCGGTCGGCACCGCGCAGGACATGCTCGACCTGCTCGGCGGCGACGCTGCCAAGCTGGCGGAGCTGGAGCAGCGGATCGCCGGTCACCTCGGGTTCGCCGAGGCCTTCACCTCGGTCGGCCAGGTCTACCCGCGCTCCCTCGACTACGACGTGGTCACCGCGCTCGTGCAGCTGGCGGCCGCTCCGTCGTCGGTCGCCAAGACGATCCGCCTGATGGCCGGTCACGAGCTGGTGACCGAGGGCTTCAAGCCCGGCCAGGTCGGCTCCTCCGCGATGCCGCACAAGATGAACACCCGCTCCTGCGAGCGTGTGAACGGCCTGATGGTCATCCTGCGCGGCTACGCCTCGATGACCGGAGAGCTGGCCGGCGACCAGTGGAACGAGGGCGACGTCTCCTGCTCCGTGGTCCGCCGGGTCGCGCTGCCCGACGCGTTCTTCGCCTTCGACGGCCTGCTGGAGACCTTCCTGACCGTGCTCGACGAGTTCGGCGCGTTCCCGGCCGTCGTGGCCCGCGAACTGGACCGCTACCTGCCGTTCCTGGCCACGACGAAGGTCCTCATGGGCGCCGTCCGCGCCGGTGTCGGCCGCGAGGTCGCCCACGAGGCGATCAAGGAGAACGCCGTCGCCTCCGCCCTCGCCATGCGCGAGCAGGGTGCCGAGCGCAACGAGCTGCTCGACAAGCTGGCCGCCGACGAGCGGATCCCGCTGGACCGGGCGCAGCTCGACGCGCTGATGGCGGACAAGCTGTCCTTCACCGGCGCCGCCGCCGACCAGGTCGCCGTCGTCGTCTCCCGTGTCGAGGAGATCGTCAAGCAGCACCCGGAGGCCGCCGGGTACACCCCCGGGTCGATCCTCTGACCGGGTTCACCCCGCAGGAGCTGGAGGCCGCCCGCGACCGCGTCATTCCCGACGTGGTGGCGGGCGGCCTTTCCGTCCTCTTCTGCGGGATCAACCCGGGGCTGATGTCGGCCGCGACGGGGCATCACTTCGCCCGCCCCGGCAACCGCTTCTGGCCCGTCCTCCATCTCTCGGGCTTCACCCCGCGGCGGCTGCGGCCCGAGGAGCAGGAGGAGCTGCTCGCGTACGGGCTCGGCATCACGAACGTCGTGGCGCGGGCGACCGCGCGGGCCGACGAGCTCTCCGACGAGGAGTTCCGGGAGGGCGGCCGGCGGCTGACCGCGCGGGTGGAGCGGGTGCGCCCCCGGTGGCTGGCGGTGGTCGGCATCACGGCGTACCGCACGGCGTTCGGGGAGCGGAGGGCGGTGATCGGGCCGCAGGAGCGGACGATCGGCGGGACGCGGATCTGGGCACTGCCCAATCCGAGCGGGCTGAACGCGCACTGGACCCTGGAGTCGATGGCCGAGGAGTTCGGCAGGCTGCGGGAGCGGGCGGGCGTACCGGACCGGCGGGTGTAGCGGGCCCGCGGGACGGTGGGCGAGGCGTCCGGGCGGAACGGCCGGCGGCACGGCCGGGGTGGAGTCGCGCGGGTGTTCAGGGAGGATCGACCTCGGTGACGCAGACGACGAGCCGGCGCTCCTCCTCGCCCGAGCCGGTGACGCCGAGGGCGACCCAGGCGGCCGGCTCCTCCGTCCGCCAGAGCTGGATGTCCGGCACCGCGCCGGCGAGCAGGTCCCAGGGCCTCGGTATCTCCTCCCCCGCCCCGGACCTGAGCAGGAGACCGGACAGGCCGACGAGGTGGGGTGGTCCCCAACGGGCGGCGAGGAGCAGGGCGAGGGCCTCCCGCTCGGCCTCCGCCCGGTCCTCTCCGGGCGCCTCCGGACAGGCACCGGAGGGGGCCAACTCGGCCAGGTGGTAGGGCTGGTCGGGGAAGGCGCGGGCGCGCAGCAGGTCGATGGCGGCGAGGTGCTGTGCGAGCGTCATGGGTCCAGTAAAGCGGTGGGCACCGACAGCTGGTGATCCGTCAGGAGGGCGGCGAGCGCCGTCCACGCCACGGGCGGCGCTCGCCGCCCTCCGGTCCATTGAGTAACATCCGGCAGAACATGCGCGCGAGCTGGGAGGACACACGGTGGGGAGGCTGACCGGCGGGGACCCGTCGCTGCTGCGGCGGATCAATTCCGCGGTGGTGCTCCATGCCCTGCGAGGCGCCGACGCGCTGACGCTCACGGATCTGACCCGGATCACGGGCCTGTCCCGGCCGACGGTCGAGGGCGTCGTCGAGGGGCTCATCGAAGGCGGGCTGGTCGTCGAGGCCGCTCCCGAGGAGGGTGAGGCGCGACGCCAGGGGCGGCCGGCCCGGAGGTTCCGGTTCCGCGCCGAGGCGGGGCATCTGCTGGGCATCGAGATCGGCCCGCACCGGGTCGCCGCGCTGCTCTCCGGCCTGGACGGGCGGATCATCGGCGCCGGTGCCCGGGAGGTCTCGGAGGCGGCTCCGGAGGACGAGCGCCTGGAGCGGGTCCGTACGGTCGTCGCCGACGTGCTCCGCAGGGCCGGCGTGCCGCGCGCGAACCTGCGGGCGGTCGGCGTCGGAACTCCGGGCATCGTGGAGGCCGACGGCACCGTCCGGCTCGGAACGGCGCTCCCCGGCTGGACCGGACTGCCGCTCGGTGAACGGCTGCGGAGGTCCTTCCGCTGCCCGGTGCTGGTGGAGAACGACGCCAACGCGGCGGCGGTCGCGGAGCACTGGAAGGGTGCGGCGACCGACTCGGACGACATCGTCTTCGTGCTGGCCGGGCTGAGCCCGGGCGCGGGCTCGCTGATCGGCGGACGGCTGCACCGCGGGTACGGCGGGGCGGCCGGGGAGATCGGCGCCCTGCACCTGCTGGGCCGGGGCGTCACTCCGGAGCACCTGCTGTCGACGACGGACGAGCCGCTGCACCCGCTGGACGAGCAAGCCGTCGCGAAGGTCTTCGCCCTGGCACGACAGGGCGACGCGCGGGCGGAGGCGGCCGTCGAGCGCTTCACCCAGCGGCTGGTCCACGACGTGGCGGCGCTGGTGCTCGCGCTCGATCCGGAACTGGTGGTGATCGGCGGCTGGGCGGCCGGCCTGGACGGAGTCCTCCAGCCGTTGCGGGACGAACTGGCCCGCTTCTGCCTGCGCCCCCCGCGGGTGGTCCTGTCGATGCTGGGCGAGGCCGCCGTGGGTACGGGCGCGCTGCGCCTGGCCCTGGACCATGTGGAGGAGCAGCTGTTCGCGGTGGAGGGCACCGTCACCGCCCGCCGCTGACACGAGCCGACGACGAAGGGACGGGCGCCCGCGTCGCGGGCGCCCGTCCTTTCGTGGTGCGGGGTTCGGTCGGCCGGACGGGAGTTCCCGCCGGCGGGCCGGGTGGTGTCAGGAGGCCATGACCAGGTCGCCGGAGTCGCCGAAGGTGAGGCGGCAGGTGTCGGCGCGGTACGTGGCCAGCGAGACGGCCGCGGTGCGGCCCTCGGAGAGGTAGCGGGTCGTCACGACCAGGACGGGAGCGCCGGGCAGGCGGTCCAGTTCCTTGGCGTCGTCGGCACGCGCGGAGCCGAGTTCCACCGAACGGTCCTGGCCGTCCAGGGCGAGGCGCTGGAGTTCGCGCAGCACGCCGCCGGCGCGGGCGGGGCCGGAGGGGACACCGGCGGCGGACAGTCCGGGGACGGAGCCGGACGGCACGTAGAGGAGCTCGGCCGCGACGGGCTGGCCCTCCGTGACGCGCAGCCGGCGCACGATGTGCACCTGCTGGCCGGGCTCGATGTCGAGGAGACGGGCCACGGCGGGCGGGACCGCGTCGGTGGCCGAGTCCACGGACTGCCAGGTGTCCTCGCCGACGCCGGGCCAGGTGTGCTGGGTGGTGGAGACGTCGACGCCGACCCGGGGCGGGGCGACGGTCGTGCCCACGCCGCGGCGGCGCTGCAGGCGGCCTTCGAGCTCCAGCTGCTCCAGGGCCTGGCGGAGGGTGGCCCGGGCGACGCCGAAGCGCGCGGCCAGGTCCCGCTCGTTGGGGAGGATCTCACCGACGGCGAAGTCGGAGTCGAGCGCCTCGCCGATCACGGTCTTGAGGTGCCAGTACTTAGGCTCCGGCACCGTCTCCAGCTGCGTGGTCCCCACCCTGATCCTCCGCAATCGCCGTGTCCCCGGCAGTTTTCCGCGCCCTTGTTTATTAAAGGTTCCTGCACTAACTCTGCGACCATAGGGCGGCGCACCTACTTGGTCAAGACCAATCCTGCGTCGGAGGCCCGCGTATCCGGGCATCCGGCGCAGTTCGTTCACAGGACGTTCGCGCCCGCGTGAGCCGTGCGCAGCAAAGCGCCCCGCCTCCGGGGGCCGGAGACGGGGCGGGGGTGGCGGACGCGGCGTGGCGGGCGTGCCGCCGACGGGGCGGCGCGGGGTCAGGCGGCGGGCACCGCGTGCAGCTTGTCGGGGTTGCGGACGATGTACAGGCACTGGATGCGGCCGTCCCGCACCTCGATCTGGAAGACGGAGTCGGGCTTGCCCCCGGTCAGGGCGACCAGCGCGGGGCCGCCGTTGAGCTCCACGACGCGGAACTCGAACTCGGCCTGGGCGCCCTCGGAGACGGCGACGAGGAAGCGGCCGACCTTGTCGGCGCTCTCGATGATCCGCAGCGGCGCCTTGGTCTTTCCGCCGCTGTCGCCGACGAGACGCACGTCCGGGGCGAGGAGCCTCATCAGCTGTTCGAGGTCGCCGCCGGCGGCCGCGGCCAGGAAGCGTTCGGTGAGGTCGCGCCGTTCGGCCGGGTCGACGTCGTAGCGCGGCCGGCCCTCGTCGACGTGACGGCGGGCCCTTCCGGCGAGCTGCCGGACGGCCGCCTCGGAGCGGTCGAGCGCGGTGGCGATCTCCCCGAAGGGGAAGCCGAACGCCTCACGGAGCACGAAGACCGCACGTTCCAGGGGCGAGAGGGATTCGAGGACGACGAGCACGGCGAGCGAGACCGAGTCGGCGAGCATGGCCCGCTCGGCGGTGTCGGGCACGGCCGGCCCGAAGTCGGTGACGACGGGTTCGGGCAGCCAGGGCCCGACGTAGGACTCGCGGCGGGCCTTGATCCGGCGGAGACGGTCCAGGGCGAGCCGGGTGGTGATCCGTACGAGGTAGGCGCGCGGTTCGCGCACGTCGTCCCGGTCCTCGGCAGCCCAGCGCAGCCATGCCTCCTGGACCACGTCCTCGGCGTCGGCGACGCGGCCGAGCATGCGGTAGGCGACACCCGTGAGCATCGGCCGGTGTTCCTCGAAGACGTCGGTCAGTGTTTCGGTAGCCACCTCCCCATCCCAGCCGACCGGCCCGGCCCTGTCCAGTTTCCGTCCGGCCTCTTGAACTCGTGGCTACCGAACGGTAATTCTTGCTGACAGGGTGTCTAAGGCAGGGAGCAGGAGCATGTCCGAACGGATCTCTTTCCCGATCGCGTCCCCCGGGGGAACGCGCACGGTCTCGGTGGCCTACGAACGCCGGGGCGCGGGAACGCCCTTGCTGCTGCTCCACGGCATCGGTCATCACTGGCAGGCCTGGGAACCGGTGCTGGACGTCCTCGCCGCCGAGCGCGACGTCGTCGCCGTCGACCTGCCGGGCTTCGGCGCGTCCCCGGCCCTGCCGGAGGGACACGCGTACGGTCTCTCGTCGGTGGTGCCCGTGCTGGGCGCGTTCTGCGAGGCCGTCGGCATCGAGCGGCCGCACGTGGCCGGCAACTCGCTGGGCGGGCTGCTCGCCCTGGAGCTCGGCAGGGAGAAGCTGGCCCGCTCGGTGACCGCCCTGTCCCCGGCCGGGTTCTGGTCGGAGGGCGAGCGCCGGTACGCCTTCGGGACGCTCCGGGCGATGCGCGCCGCCGCGCTGTCGATGCCGGTGCCGCTGATCGAGCGGCTGTCCCGCAGCACCGTCGGCCGCACCGCCCTGACCAGCACGATCTACGCCCGGCCCGGGCGCCGTTCACCGGAGGCCGTGGTCGCCGAGACGCTCGCCCTGCGCGAGGCCACCGGCTTCCGGCAGACCCTGGGGGCCGGCCGCGGCGTGCTGTTCACCGACGACGTCCCGGCCGTGCCCGTCACCATCGCGTGGGGCAGCCGCGACCGGCTGCTGCTCCCCCGGCAGGGCGTCCGCGCCAAGCGCACGGTCCCCGGGGCCCGGCTCGTCCGGCTGCCGGGCTGCGGGCACGTCCCCATGAACGACGATCCGGCTCTGGTCGCTCGGGTGATCCTGGACGGCAGCCGCTGACCCGCCCGCACCCGAGAACAGGCCCGTCCCCAGGGCCGCCCCGGCCGCCACGAGCACACTGCCGGCGGCCTGCGGGAGGCCGAAGCCACCGGTGGCGACGAAGGGCGCGCTCATGGCGGCGGCGACCGGGATCATGCCGGTGAACAGGGTGGCCCGCTCCACGCCGATGCGCTGGACGCCCATGTAGAAGGCGACGAAGCCGACCACCGTCACCACGGCCGCCTGCCAGACCAGCGCCCCGGCCTCCACGGCGGTCGGCACGCGCAGGAACGCGGCCCCGTCCAGGACGAGGCCCAGCAGGACCGACTCGGCGGCGGCGACGCCGCAGACCACGGCGGTGAGCAGGCGGGGTCCGAGCAGCCTCAGGACGGGCACGGCGAGGACGGTGAACCCGACCTCGCCGGCCAGGGCCCCGGCGGAGTAGAGGATGCCGGCCGGGTCGGTGCGGCCCCAGCCCTGCACCGCGAAGGCACCGGCGGCGACGAGCAGCGCGCCGAGCAGGACCGGGCGGCGGGGCCTGCGCCCGCCCAGGAGCGGCACGAGCACGGCCACCACGACGGGTGCGCAGCCGACGAAGACGCCGGGAACGGCCGGCTCGGAGGTGCGTTCGGCGGCGAGCACGGCGAGGTTGAAACCGACCATGCCGACGCCCGCCAGGACCGCGATGCGCAGCAGATGGCGGGCGGTCAGGCGGCGCAGCGGGGCGAGGCCGCCGGGGCCGAGGAGGGGCAGCAGGAGCAGGCAGGCGGCGGCGTAGCGCAGGGCCTGGCCGCCCGCGTAGGGGTAGGCGCCGAGCAGGCTGTTGGCGGTGAAGGAGGCACCGACCAGGGCGTAGGCGAAGGTGACGAGCAGCGTCCCTCGCAGGGTGTTCGCGTTCATGCTCCCGACGCTAGGAAGCGGGGCGGCCCGGGTTGAGGTCCACTTCCCCGGAGAGATCGGGGACCACTTCGGAGGGCGGGCCGCGACGGAGGGGCGGGGCCGCTTCACCTGCGCGGACGACGGCGACAGGGCGCGCTGGACAGCCCTTTAGGCTTCGGGCATGCGCGTACTGATCGTGGAGGACGAGCCCTACCTGGCCGAAGCCGTCCGGGACGGCCTGCGGCTGGAGGCGATCGCCGCCGACATCGCCGGCGACGGCGACTCCGCCCTGGAACTGCTCGGCGTCAACTCCTACGACCTCGCGGTGCTCGACCGCGACATCCCCGGCCCCTCCGGCGACGAGGTCGCCCGGCGCATCGTCGCCTCCGGCAGCGGCATCCCGATCCTGATGCTCACCGCCGCCGACCGGATCGACGACAAGGCGTCCGGGTTCGGGCTCGGTGCGGACGACTACCTCACCAAGCCGTTCGAGCTGCGGGAGCTCGTCCTGCGGCTGCGGGCCCTCGACCGCAGGCGCGCGTACCTCCGGCCCCCGGTCCGCGAGATCGCGGGGCTGCGCCTGGACCCCTTCCGCCGGGAGGTCTTCCGCGACGGGCGCTACGTCGCGCTCACCCGCAAGCAGTTCGCGGTGCTCGACGTCCTCGTCGCCGCCGACGGGGGTGTCGTCAGCGCCGAAGAGCTCCTGGAACGGGCCTGGGACGAGAACACCGACCCCTTCACCAACGCCGTCCGCATCACCGTCTCCGCACTGCGCAAACGGCTCGGCGAACCATGGATCATCGCCACGGTGCCGGGTGTCGGCTACCGCATCGACGGCGGCCCCGGTACGGCCGGCCCCGGCAGCGGGCATGCGTAGACGCCGGGGGCTCAGCGCCCGGCTGAGACTCACCCTCAGCTACGCCGGGTTCCTCGCCGTCGCCGGGACCCTCCTCCTGGCCGTGGTGTGGGTGTTCCTGCTGCGCTACGTACCCGACACCTCCCAGGGCCTCCTCGGGATCGCGCCCAACCGCTACCTCCTGGTGCGCACCTTCGCCCCCGCCGCGGCCGTGGCGATGGGCTTCCTGCTGGTGTTCGGCCTCGTCGGCGGATGGGTCCTCGCCGGCCGGATGCTCGCACCGCTCACCCGGATCACGACCGCGGCACGGCGGGCGGGGAACGGATCACTGTCCCACCGGATCCGCATGGAAGGCCGCCAGGACGAGTTCCGGGAACTCTCCGACGCGTTCGACACCATGCTCGAGCAGCTCGAGTCGCACGTGGCCGAGCAGCGGCGGTTCGCCGCGAACGCCTCCCACGAACTGCGCACGCCGCTGGCCATCTCGCAGACCCTGCTCGACGTCGCCCGCAAGGACCCCACGCGGGATCCGCAGGAACTCTTCGCACGCCTGCAGGCCGTGAACACGCGCGCGATCGGCCTCACCGAGGCGCTCCTGCTGCTCGGCCGCAGCGACCGCGGGAACTTCACCCGCGAGGACGTCGACCTCTCCCTCGTCGCCGAGGAGGCCGCCGAGACCCTGCTCCCCCTCGCCGAACAGCGCGGGGTCACGCTCGACGTCACCGGCGGAGCGACCCCGACCGCCGGATCCGCCGAGCTCCTGCTGCGGATGATGACGAACCTCGTCCAGAACGCCGTCGTCCACAATCTCCCCGCCGGCGGCACCGTGACGGTCCGCACGGAGTCGCGGGGCGACGTGAGCGTGGTGCGGGTCGAGAACACGGGGCAGCCGCTCCCGCCGGAACTGGTGCCGACCCTCACCGAACCCTTCCGGCGCGGAACCGAACGCGTACGCACCGACGAGCACGCCGGTGTCGGCCTCGGCCTCGCGATCGTGCGGAGCGTCGTCGACGCCCACGGCGGGACCCTCGACCTCGTCGCCGGCCCCGCCGGCGGTCTCCTCGTCACGGTGCGGCTTCCCGGCCTGCCGTAGGCGTCGTCCCCGGGCGGCCACCGTCCGGATCCGGCCGGGCAGCGCGTCGGTCACCGTTCGACGGGGTTCCCGCGGATGCCCGATCCTCCGGGAGGCCGGGGCGGGGGGCGGCGGCTGCCACCATCCTCGACCGCGGTGAAGGATGGTGGCGGAGCACCGGTGCCCGGGACGGCACCACCGGGGAAGCGGCGCGTACGCGCCGGAGGGGGAGGTTCTCGATGCGGGACCACGGAGGGACGCGCGGGCGGGGACGGCGGGGCGGCGCGATGACCGCGGCGGGCGGACAGCCGGCCTGGGAGCTGTTGCTGCCGGCGGCCGCGGCACCGGCACGGCGGCGGGGCAGGGCGCTCCAGGAGGCGCTGCGCGAGGCGGTGCGCACGGGGCGGCTGACGGCCGGAACCCGGCTGCCTTCGAGCCGTGACCTCGCGGCCGATCTCGGCGTCTCCCGGGGTCTCGTGACGGAGGCGTACGAGCAGCTCACCGCCGAGGGCTACCTGCGCAGCGACCGCGGCTCGGGCACCTGGGTGGGGGACGCGGCTCGGGCGGCGGCGCCGGAGGCCCGTGGTCCGGCGGACCGCGGACCGGCCGTGCGGGTCGACTTCCGTCCCGGCACGCCCGATCTCTCGCTCTTCCCCCGGTCCGCCTGGTCGGCGGCCCACCGCTCCGTGATGTCCCGGCTGCCCCATGGCGCGCTCGGGTATCCGGACCCGCGGGGGCTGCCCGAACTGCGTACGGCGCTCGCCGCGATGCTGGCGCGCCGCCGCGGGGTGGTGGCCGATCCCGAGCGGCTCGTCGTGTGCTCCGGGGTCGCGCAGGCGTCGACCCTGCTCGGCTTCGCCCTGCACGCCCGCGGTCTGCGGACGGTGGGGATCGAGGATCCGGGGAGCCCTGAGCACGGGCGGCTCTTCGCCTCGACCGGGCTGGACGCGCTGTGGCTGCCCATGGACGAAGAGGGTCTGCTTCCGGGCCCGTTGGCGGCCTCGGGGGTACGGGCCGTGGTCCTGACGCCCTCCCACCAGTTCCCCTCCGGGATCGCCTACTCCGCGGGCCGACGGGCGGCGCTCCTCGACTGGGCCCGGCGCGTGGACGGCTGGATCATGGAGGACGACTACGACGGGGACTTCCGCTACGACCGGGCACCCGTCGGCGCCCTGCAGGGGCTCGATCCGCGGCGGGTGGTGTACGCCGGATCGGTCAGCAAGTCGCTCGCGCCGGGGCTCCGGCTCGGCTGGATGCTGGTGCCCGAGGGCATGGTGGACGAGGTGGTGGATCGCAAGCGGACCATGGACCTCGGGAACCCGGCCCTGGACCAGGCGCTGCTCGCGGAGTTCGTGGCGCGCGGCGGCTACGACCGGCAGCTGCGGCGCTGCCAGCGGGCCTACCGGGAGCGGCGGGACGCGCTGGTGGCCGCCCTGCGGCAGGAGCTTCCGGGGACGCGGGTGAGCGGAATCGCCGCCGGGCTGCACGTCATCGCGCGCGTGCCGGGTCGATACGGGCCGCCCCGGAGCTTCCTGGAGCGGGCCGCCGCGGCCGGAGTGGCGCTGCGCCCGCTGGAGGACTACGGCACGGCCCGTCCGGCGGACGGCGACGTCCGTCTGGTCATCGGGTACGCGCACCTCGGTCCCGCCGAGATCGCGCGGGGCGTCCGGCTGTTGGCACGGGCCTGCGCGCCGTCGGGCGGCGGGGGCGGTGGCCGGCCGGCACCGACGGTGCCTGCCGGCCGCACTCCGACAGGGGGCCGATCAGTCTCCGACACAAGCGACTGAAATCGGTCACTAAGCTCATAGATGGGCGCTTAACCCGTCAGTCACAAAGCGTTCGTGATCACGCAACACCACTGGGTCACAGTGAGTTCATGACTGATGTGACATCCGCGAAGAGTGCCCGCCGCCCGCACCACTGGCGGCACGACCTGATCGAACTCGCCGCCCTGTTCACCGCCGTGGTGGTCGCCGACACGATCGCCAAGACGGTGGTGAAGGGCGCCGAAGGCCCGTTCATGCTCGTGTTCTCGGCGATCGCGCTGATCGCGACGGCGGCCTTCCACACCTGGTGGGCACGGCGCCACAGCCATGCGCCGCCGACCGGTGATCCCGGCGGCAGCGGGACGCGCCCGCTGCCGCCGTCCGCGTCCGGGGCCTCCCCGGACGCGGACGCCGCACCCGCCGAGACCGTGCTGTGGCGGATGCGGACCACCGTCCGGGACACCCCGGGCAGCCTCGCCGCCCTGTGCACGGCACTGGCCCACGAGGGCGTCGACATCCTGACGCTCCAGACCCACCCGCTCGCCGACGGCACCGTCGACGAGTTCCTCCTGCGGGCGCCCGCGGAGCTCCAGGCCGACCGCCTCGGCCACGAGATCGCCGCGGCCGGCGGCACCGGCACCTGGATCGAACGGGCCGACGCCCACGACCTCGTCGACACCCCGACCCGGCTGCTCGGCCTGGCCACCCGCACCGCCCTCGACGCCGCCGAGCTCCCGCTCGCCCTGCGCCAGCTGCTGGGCCGCTGCACCATCCACTCGCTGCCCGCGGTCTCGCTGACCGGGCGGCCCACCGGGGAGACCGCGCCCGTCGAGGGCGTCCTCGAGGACACCGTGATGCGACTGCGCGACCCGAACGGCGGGGTGATCACCATCGAGCGGCCGTACCTGCCGTTCACCCCGTCGGAGTTCGCCCGCGCCCGGGCCCTCGTCGAGCTGGACGCCCGGCTCGGACCGCGCATCCCGCGCAGCCAGGACGTCCTCACCCTGCCCGAGGGCAACGAGATCACCGTCCGCCGGGCCGACCAGCGCGACGTGGCCGCCGCGCGTGCCATGCACGACCGCTGCTCCGCGCGCACCCTCGGCCTGCGGTACCACGGCCCGGTCGGCGACGCGGACCGCTATCTCAACCACCTGCTCAGCCCCCGCTACGGCCGCACCCTCGCCGTGCAGACGACCTCGGGCCGTCTCGTCGCCCTCGGCCATCTGCTCTGGGACGGCGACGAGACGGAGGTCGCCCTGATGGTGGAGGACGACTGGCAGCGCCGGGGCATCGGCTCCGAGCTCCTGGGCAGGCTCGTCGCGATGGCGGTCGAGGCGGGCTGCGAGAGCGTCTACGCCGTGACGCAGTCGTCCAACACCGGGATGGTGGCCGCGATGCGGGCGCTGAACCTCCCCCTCGACTACCAGATCGAGGAGGGGACCCTGGTCATCACCGCCCGACTGGGCGCGGCTCGGTCGCGGAGCCGACGCCGGCCCGGGACGTACCAGCAGGCGGAGCACTGAGCGCCTGGGTCAGATCCCGCCACAGGTCCTCGACGTCCTCCAGACCGACCGACATCCGCAGGAGCCGGTCGCTGACGCCGGCCGACCGCCGGTCGCCCTCGTCGACGATCCGGTGGCTGATGGAGGCCGGGTGCTGGATCAGGGTGTCGACACTGCCGAGACTCACCGCCGGCGTGATCAGCCGTACCGCGGCGATCACGTCGTGCGGGTCTCCGTACACCTCGAACGAGACCATCGCCCCGCCCACCCGCGGGTAGTGCACGCGGGCGATGCGCGGGTCGGTGGCGAGGCGCCGGACCAGCTCGGCGGCCGTCGTGGAGGCCGCCCTGACCCGGACCGGCAGGGTCGCGAGGCCCCGCAGCAGCAGGTAGCCGGCGAAGGGGTGGAGCACCCCGCCGGTGGCGAAGCGCACCTGGCGGAGCGTGCGGGCGAACTCCTCGTCGCAGGCCACCACGCCGCCCATGACGTCGCCGTGGCCGCCCAGGTACTTGGTCGCGCTGTGCAGGACGATCCGGGCGCCCTGGCCGGCCGGGCGCTGGAGCACCGGGGTGGCGAAGGTGTTGTCGACCAGCAGCGGCACGGAACCGCAGGAGTGGGCGACGGCGCGGATGTCGACCTCGGCGAGCGTCGGGTTGGCGGGGGTCTCCACCATGACCAGGCCGGTGTCGGGCCGGATCGCGTCCGCTATGCCCGCCGGGTCGGTCCAGGTCACCTCGGTGCCGATCAGGCCCGCGTTCAGCAGATGGTCGCTGCAGCCGTACAACGGCCGGACGGCGACGACGTGCCGCAGGCCGAGGCTCGCCCGGGCCAGCAGGACGGCGGTGAGCGCCGCCATGCCGCTGGCGAACGCCACCGCCGACTCGGTGCCCTCCAGCCGGGCCAGCGCGTCCTCGAAGCGCGCGGTGGTGGGGTTGTCCAGGCGGGCGTAGACGGGGGGCCCGTCGAGCCGGGCGCCGGTGGTGGCGAAGTCGTCGATCCGCGCGGCCTCGGCCCGGGTGTCGTACGACGGGTAGGTGGTGGAGAGGTCGAGCGGCGGGGCGTGCAGGCCGAGGCCGGCGAGATCTTCACGGCCGGCGTGCACGGCTTCGGTGGCCAGAGCCCTGGGGGTGGTCGAGGCGTCGTAGTCCATGGCGGCACTGTGAACGGATACCGGAAAGTAGTGGGGAAACACCGTGCTACGTTCGCCGAATGGCCGATTCTGTCGTACTGGACCCGATCGATCTGCACATTCTTCGCCTCCTGCAGAACGACGCCCGGAGCACCTACCGCGAGCTCGCCGCCGAGGTCGGCGTGGCACCCTCCACCTGCCTGGACCGGGTGGCCCGCCTCCGCCGTACGGGAGTGATCCTCGGGCACCAGCTACGACTGGATCCGGCCAAACTCGGCCGCGGTCTGGAAGCGCTCCTCCTCGTCCAGGTCCGCCCTCACCGGCGCGAACTGATCGGTCCGTTCGTCGACCGGATCCGCGCGCTGCCGGAGTCCCGCGCGCTGTTCCATCTGACCGGCCCGGACGACTACCTGGTGCACGTCGCCGTGGCCGACCCCGCCGACCTGCAACGACTCGTCCTCGACGAGTTCACCTCGCGCCGCGAGGTGGCCCGCGTCGAGACCCGGCTGATCTTCCAGCAGTGGGAGTGCGGACCGCTGCTGCCTCCCGCCGCGGGCGCTCATTTGTCGGCCGAGTGAGATCGAACGAGGGTGACGCGGGGCCCGCACAGGCACGAGGATGAGCCTCATGCCAGAGACTTCCCGCAGCCCGCTGCCCCGCCAGGTCGCCGACACCTACGTCGACGCACTCATCGCCCTCGACCCGATCACCGGAACCTACCTGGGAGTCGCGGAGAGCGCCGGCCTCCTTCCCGACTTCTCGCCCGCCGGACAGGAGGCGGTGGCCGAACTCGCCCGCCACACCCTGCGCCTGCTCGACGAGGCCGAGCGGCAGCCGGGCGCGGACACCGATGCCGAGCGCCGCTGCGGCCGCCTGCTGCGGGAACGTCTGAACGCCGAACTCGCCGTCCACGACGCCGACGAGGGGCTGTGTACCGTCAGCAACATGCGCTCCCCCGCGCACAGCGTGCGGATGGTGTTCACCGTGATGCCGACCGAGACCGAGGAGGACTGGGCCGCGGTCGCACGGCGGCTGCGCGCGGTTCCCGCGGCTCTGGAGGGGTACCGCGCCTCGCTCGAACTGGGCCTGGAGCGGAAGCTGCTCGGCGGCCCGCGGCCGACCGCGACCTTCGTCGACCAGCTGACCGAGTGGGCGGGCCCCGACGCCGAGGGCCGTGGCTGGTTCGAGTCCTTCGCCGCCGGCGGCCCCGAGTCGCTCGCCCCCGAGTTGCGGTCGGAACTCGCCACGGCGGCGCGCGGCGCGACCGAGTCGGTCACAGCGCTGCGGGACTGGATGCGGGACGTCTACACCCCCGCCGTCGCGGGCGCGCCCGACACGGTGGGCCGCGAGCGCTACCAGCGCTGGTCGCGCTACTTCAACGGCACGGATCTGGACCTGGACCAGGCGTACGCCTACGGCTGGTCGGAGTACCACCGGCTGCTCGGCGAGATGAGGACCGAGGCCGAGCGCATCCTTCCGGGCTCCGGCCCCTGGGAGGCGCTGGCCCACCTGGACGTCCACGGCACCCACATCGAGGGCGTCGAGGAGGTCCGGCTCTGGCTGCAGAACCTCATGGACGAGGCCATCGACGCGCTGGACGGCACCCACTTCGAACTCGCCGAGCGGGTCCGCCGGGTGGAGTCCCGGATCGCCCCGCCCGGCGGCGCCGCCGCGCCGTACTACACGGGTCCGTCCGAGGACTTCTCCCGCCCCGGCCGCACCTGGCTGCCCGTCGACGGCCAGACCCGCTTCCCGGTGTACGACCTGGTGTCGACCTGGTACCACGAGGGCGTCCCCGGTCACCACCTGCAGATCGCGCAGTGGGTGCACGTCGCCGACCGGCTCTCGCGCTACCAGGCGACGATCGGCGGGGTCAGCGCCAACGCGGAGGGCTGGGCGCTCTACGCCGAGCGGCTCATGGACGAGCTGGGCTTCCTCCCGGACGCCGAGCGCCGCCTGGGCTACCTGGACGCGCAGATGATGCGGGCCTGCCGGGTGATCGTCGACATCGGCATGCACCTGGAGCTGGAGATCCCCGCGGACTCGCCCTTCCACCCCGGCGAGCGGTGGACCACCGAGCTGGCGCAGGAGTTCTTCCAGCAGCACAGCAGCCGGCCGCCGGCCTTCGTCGAGAGTGAGATGACCCGCTATCTCTCCATGCCGGGCCAGGCCATCGGCTACAAGCTGGGCGAGCGGGCGTGGCTGCTGGGCCGGGCCAACGCGCAGGCGGCGCACGGCGACGCGTTCGACGCGAAGGCGTGGCACATGGCGGCGCTGTCGCAGGGGCCGCTGGGTCTCGACGACCTGGTGGACGAGATCTCCCGCCTCTGAGGAGGCCGACCGGGCGGGGAATCCCGGCCGTGACACGGTCCGGACCGTGAGAAGTCCCCGGGCATCGCTTGATCGCCCGGGGATTCGCCTGCTATTCGTCGGTCATGACCGGATACACACCCGACGCCACCGACTGGCGCATCCTCGACGCCCTCCAGGAGCAGGGGCGGGCCAGCTTCGCCGAACTGGCCCGGGCCGTCTCCATGTCCGCGTCCGCCGTCACGGAGCGGGTGCGCCGGCTGGAGGAGACCGGGGTCATCGCCGGGTACACGGCCGTGGTCGATCCCGAGCGGCTCGGTCTGCCGATCCTCGCCTTCGTCCGGCTGCGCTACCCGCACGGCAACTACAAGCCGTTCCACGACCTCCTCGACGCGACCCCCGAGGTCCTGGAGGCGCACCACGTCACCGGCGACGACTGCTTCGTCCTCAAGGTCGCCGCCCGTTCCATGAAGCACCTGGAGGAGATCTCCGGGAAGATCATGACGCTCGGCTCGGTGACGACGAGCGTCGTGTACTCGTCGCCCCTGCCCCGGCGCTCGATCAGCCGCTGAGCGGACCGCTGCCCCGGCGAAGGGTCGCCGCCGGACGGTCCTTCCCCGCGGCGCGATCACCCACCGAACGGTCCTCTCCCTCGGCGCTCGATCAGCGGTCGAGCGGTCCCGCTCCCCCGGCCCTGAGCTTCACGGCCGAGCCGTTCCGCTCCTTGACGACCTCCAGCTGGGCCGGGATCCGGCGGCGCAGATCGCCGACGTGGCTGACGATGCCGACGCTGCGGTCCCGTTCGCGCAGGGAGTCCAGGACGTCGAGCACCTCGTCGAGGGTCTGGTCGTCCAGGCTGCCGAAGCCCTCGTCGATGAAGAGGGTGTCGAGCCGTACACCGCCGGCCTCCTCGGTGACGACGTCGGCGAGGCCGAGCGCGAGGGCGAGGGAGGCGAAGAAGGTCTCCCCGCCCGACAGGGTCGCCGTGTCGCGCTCGTGGCCCGTCCAGGCGTCGACCACGTGCAGCCCGAGGCCCGCCCGCCGGCCGCCGGCCCGGGCGTCGGAGTGGACGAGGGTGTAGCGGCCGGAGGACATCCGCTGGAGGCGGGCCGTGGCGGCGGCCGCGACCTGTTCGAGCCGGGCCGCCAGGACGTACGACTCCAGGCGCATCCGGCGCTCGTTCTCGGCGGAGGTGCCCGCGGTGAGGCCGGCGAGCCGAGCCACACGCTCGTACGCGCCGCGCAGCGGGCCGAGGCGGCGCACCTCGGCGTCGGCCTGCCGGGAGAGCCCGGCCAGTTCGGCGCACCGGGCCCGCGCGGTGGCGAGGGCCGAGGCGGCGTCGCGCAGGGCCCGCTCGGCCGCGGTGTGCGCGGACTCCGCCGACTCGGGGTCGGCCGGCGGGAGCCGGTCCGCCGCCTGGGTGCCGGGGTCGGCGAGCCGGTCGGCGACGACGGCGGCCTCCGCCTGCCAGGCGTCCAACCGGTGCTGGAGGTCGCGGCGTTCGGGCGCCTCCAGGAGGGCGGCGGCGGCCTGCTCCGGGGTGTCGAACCCGGCGCGGTAGGCGGCGTCGGCGAGTCTGGCGTCGGCCTCCTTGAGCCGCTGGGCGGTGAGTTCGACGGCGCGTACCGCGCCCGCGGCCTCCATGAGCAGGGCGATGCGCCGCTCCAGTCGGGTGGCGTGCTCGGCGACACTCCCCGACTCGCCCCGGCCGCGGGCCAGTTCGTCGTCCAGCGCGGTCTGCTCGCGGTCGAGCGCCTCGCGCTGCGAGGTCCGGGCGGCGACCCGGCGTTCGGCCTCCCGCTGCGCCGCGAGCCGTCCCTCGTGCTCCCGCTCGGCGCGCGCGAGCGCCTCGCGTGCCGCGTGCGTCCGGGCGGCGCGCGCGTGCGCCTCTGCGTGCAGTCCGGCCAGCTCCTCGGCCTCGCGGGCCAGCTCGGAGACGGTGGGCTCGCCGGTGTCTCCCGGGAAGCGGGCGGCGTCCGGCGCGGTACGCGCCGCGGGCACCGCGCCGTCCCCGGGCGACGCGGGGCGCACGTCGGCGGCGGACTCGGGCACGCGGCCGGCCAGCACCTCGGCCCGGGCGGCGGACCACGCCTCCTCGGCCACCGCGCGGGCGCGCTCCGCCCTGCTGCGGGACTCCTCGGCCGCCGTGAAGGTGGCGTACACCGTCTCCTCCGCGGCACGGTCGACGTGGTCGGCGCCGGTACGGGCGGGGGCCGGGTGGTCGGCGGAGCCGCAGACCCGGCACGGGTCGCCGGGCGTCAGCGCGGCCGCGAGTTCGGCGGCGATGCCCTGCAGACGGCGGGACTTGACGTCGAGCCAGGCCTCGCGGGCGTCATTGCGCCGCTCGCGGGCCTCGGTCAGCAGGGAGGCGGCCGTGCCCACGCGCTCCGCGAGCTCGTCGCGGCGGCGGGCGGCGGCCAGCCGGCGGCGGGCCGGTTCGAGACGACCCGCGAGGTGCTCGGCGCGGGCGGCGGCGTCCTGCGCCGACTCCACCTGCTCCCTGAGCTCCGCGCGGCGCGACTCCCAGCCGGCGAGCCAGCCGGACGCGTCCTGGAGGATCTCCTCGTCCTCGCGCGCCCGCCGGTCCAGCACGGCCCGCTCCCGGGCGATCTCGGTGGTGCGCCGCTCCGCCCGCCGCGCCGACTCCAGGCCGCCCAGCTCCTCGCGCAGCCGGTTCTCCCGGGCGGAGAGCTCCTCCGCACCCGCGTCGGCGAGCTCGGGCGGGAGCCCGCCGCGGGCCCGACGGCGGGCCGCGTCGGCCGCCGCGTGCTCCCCCTCCGCGTCGGCCCGCAGGCCCAGGGCGGGTGCCACGAGGTCGGCCTTGCGGGACCGGTCGAGGGCGGCCTGCCAGCGGTCCCGCTCGGGCCGGCGTGCCGTCAGTTCCGCCTGTCGGCGGCGGGCTTCGGCGGCCTGCGCCTGCCGGCCGGCGAGGTCCCGCTCCTCGTCGCGCGCCTGCCGGGCCGCCGTCTGCCGGCCCTCGGCGGACGCGACGGCCGACTCCGCGATGTCGAGGACCTCGCGAGCCTCGCAGCGCGCCACGGCCGCCCGGGTCTGCACGGCTTCGGCGAGCCCGGGCTCGCCGGGGCGTTCCTCGACGGCCGCGCCTCCCGCGGCCTGCGCCATCCGGTGGGCGAGTGCGAGCAGCCGCTCGTCGCCTTCGCGGACCTGCTGCTCGGCGCCGCGCCGCAGTTCGGCGAGGCGCTCCTCGACGGCGGCGAACCGCCGCGTGTCGAAGAGGCGGCCCAGCAGCTTCCCCCGTGCCTCCGCGTCGGCGCGCAGGAAGCGGGCGAAGTCGCCCTGCGGCAGCAGGACGACCTGGCAGAACTGTTCGCGGCTCATGCCGAGGAGCTGGGTGATCTCCTCGCCGATCTCCTGGTGGGACTTGCTGAGCCCGGTCCAGGTGCCGGTACCGGGGTCGTAGGCGCGCAGCCTGCTCTGGGCCTTCTCGGTGGTGAAGCCGCCGCCCCGCTTCTTGGGCCGAGGCTGGGCCGGCAGCCGGGTGATCTCCAGCCGGCGGTCCCCCACGGTCAGTTCGAGGGTGACCTCGGTGGGGGTGCCGGCCGGGGCGTGGTCGCTGCGCAGAGAGGCGCCGGGCGTCTGCCGGGCGCCGGGCACGGCACCGTAGAGCGCGTAGCACACGGCGTCGAGGACGGAGGTCTTGCCGGCCCCGGTCGGTCCGTGGAGGAGGAACAGCCCGGCGGAGGACAGGGTGTCGAAGTCGATCTCCTGCGTGGTGCCGAAGGGCCCGAACGCGGTGACGGAGAGCCGGTGCAGCCTCATCGGGCCACCTCCCGCCCGGCCGTGTCCACGCGGACGTCGTCGAAGGCCCCGAGGAGCACCGTCCGCTCCTCGCCGTCCGGTCCCGCGCCGCCGCGTACGTGGGCCACGAAGTCCTCCGCGATCTGCTGGTCGCTGCGGTCGCGCAGCCGCTGGGCGTAGGAGGCTCCGTCGTCGCTCTCGGTGCGCTCGGGCTCGAAGACCAGGCTGAGGGTGTGGGGGAAGCGTTCGGCGAGCCGGACCATCGGCTCCGCCGGCCGAACCGGGTCGGTGAGCGTCGCCTCGATCCAGGACTCCTCGTGGCGGGCGAGCGCGGGATCGGCGAGCAGGTCGTCGAGACGGCCCCTGATCCGGGCGAGCGCCCGGGGCACGGGGCAGTCGACCCGCTCCTCGGCCTCGATGCCGCCTTCGGCGCCGATCTCGATCAGCCACATCGTCTTGCGGTGGTCGGCCTCGGAGAAGGAGTAGGCCAGCGGCGATCCGGAGTAGCGCACCCGGGGGGTGACCCGCTGGCTGCCGTGCAGGTGGCCGAGGGCGACGTAGTCGACTCCCTCGAAGATCCCGGCGGGGACCGCGGAGACCCCTCCGACGGTGATGTCCCGCTCGCTGTCGCTCGGCTCGCCGCCCGCGACGAAGGCGTGGGCGAGGACCACGGAACGGGTGGTCGCGGGCCGCTCGGCGAGGTCGGCGCGGACCCGGTCCATGGCGGCGCCGAGCACCGCCTCGTGTCCCGCCTTCGCGGCGCCGAACTGCTCGCGCACGAGGGCGGGTTCGAGGTACGGCAGGCCGTAGAGGGCCACGTCCCCGTGGGCGTCCGCGAGGACGACGGGGGTGCCGACGCCCGCCGGGTCGGTGCGCAGGTGGATGCCGGCCCGCTCGATGAGTCCGGCGCCGACGCCGAGGCGGCGCGCCGAGTCGTGGTTGCCGGAGATCATCACGGTCGGCACCCCGGTCTCGGCGAGCCGGTGCAGGGCGGTGTCGAAGAGCTCCACGGCGGGCAAGGGGGGCACGGCCCGGTCGTAGACGTCGCCGGCGACGAGCACGACGTCGACCTCGCGCTCGCGGACCGTGGTGACGAGGTGGTCGAGGAAGGCGGCCTGGGCGTCGAGCAGGCCGACCCGGTGGAACGAGCGCCCCAGGTGCCAGTCCGACGTGTGCAGAATTCTCAAGGTGCCGCTCCGCCCCGCATGTCGTTCCGTTCCTCCGCCCCCACCGTCACGGCACCCTCGCGGGCACCGGTGTCAGCGGCAACCACGCTAGCGCCCCTGAGCGCATGATCCACACCGCTTCCGGCACCGGCTCCGGGTGCACGTCGGGTCCGGAGTCGCTCGCCGGACGGCCGGATCCCCTTTCCGGCGCCCGGCCTGTACGGGCCGGGGCCTCAGGCGTCGCCGTACGCCTCGCCGCCGAGCTCGAGGGACGCCGTGCCGGCCGTCACATCCGCGAGCCAGGCGCGGAACGTGTCCACGTCGGCGTCCGGAAGCCCGATCTCGATCGTGACCGCCTCGGCGTACCGCACCTCGCGCACGGCTCGTCCCGTCGCCCGCAGGTCGTTCTCCAGTTTGCCCGCGCGCTGGTGGTCGACGGTGACCTCGGCCAGCCGGAAGCGCTGCCGGGTGAGGGTGCCGAGCGCGTCCAGCGCCTCGCCGACCACGCCGCCGTACGCCCTGATCAGGCCGCCGGCGCCGAGCTTCACGCCGCCGTAGTAGCGGGTGACGACGGCGACGACGTAGCGCACCTCGCGCCGCATCAGCATCTGGAGCATCGGGACGCCGGCGGTGCCTCCGGGTTCACCATCGTCGCTGGCCTTCTGGACGCCGGCGTCGGCGCCGATCACGTACGCGAAGCAGTTGTGCGAGGCGGTCGGGTGCTCCTTGCGGATGCGGGCGACGAAGTCCTGTGCCTCCCGCTCGGTCGCGACGGGCGCCAGCGCGCAGAGGAAGCGCGAGCGGTTGATCTCGGTCTCGTGCACGCCCTCGCGGGCCAGGGTGCGGTACTGCTCCTGCATCCGGTCAGCCTAAGCGTTGTCCGGGCCCGAGGGCCGCGGGCCTCCGGGGCCGGGCGCAGGCCCGCGGGATCCCTCGTACGGGGAATCACCCCGGGCCCCGGCCGGTTCTGGTCAGACAGGAACCCAGTCACCGGAGGCAGTACATGAGCGTCGAGGCCGCGACCACCGAGTCGGAGACCGTTCGCAGGATCCTGACGGGCACGGGTGACACCTGGGCCGTCGTGGGCCTGTCGTCGAACCGGTCGCGCGCGGCGTACGGCGTCGCCGCCGTCCTGCAGCGCTTCGGCAAGCGGGTCGTACCCGTCCACCCCAAGGCCGAGACCGTGCACGGCGAGCAGGGCTACGCCTCGCTCGCGGACATCCCGTTCCCGGTCGACGTCGTCGACGTGTTCGTGAACAGCGAGCAGGCGGGGCGGATCGCGGACGAGGCGGTGGCCGTCGGCGCGAAGGCGGTGTGGTTCCAGCTCGGCGTCGTCGACGACGAGGCGTACGAGCGGACGCGGGAGGCCGGCCTGGACATGGTCATGGACCGGTGCCCCGCCATCGAGATCCCGCGGCTGGCCTGACGCGTCAGCCGGCGACCGGGACGCCGAGGCCCTCCAGGACCTCCGCGCCGGGCAGCTGGGCGAAGGCCTTGCCGGGCACGATCAGCTTCCCGCGGCGGCGGCCGCTGCCGATCAGCACCCACGGGGTGTCGACGACGGCCGCGTCGACGAGGACCGGCCAGGACGCGGGCAGGCCGACGGGGGTGATCCCGCCGTACTCCATGCCGCTCTCGCCGGTCGCGGCGTCCATCGACGCGAAGGACACCCGGCGGGCGCCCAGGTGCTTGCGGAGGACCCCGTTGACGTCGATGCGCGTCGCGGAGCGCACCACGCACGCGGCCAGGCGCGCCTCTCCGCCCCGCTTGGCCGCGACGATCACGCAGTTCGCGGACGTGTCGAGCAGCTCACGGCCGTGGTGCTCGACGAAGACGGCCGTGTCGGCGATCTCGGGGTCGGTGTCCACGTACAGGAGCTGGTCGGCCGGTACGGCTCCGGTCCAGGCGCGGACGGCGGCGGCGACCGGCTCGGTCAGCAGGTCGAGGCAGTCGGGGGCGGGCCGGGCGTCGTCGAAGTCTCCGATGGGTGCGCGCATGTCGGCACGCTAACAGCGCCTCCCGGCCGGGGGCCGGGCGTCTCAGCGTACGGGCGGGATGGAGACCGCCATGGTCATCTCGACCGGCTCCTCGCCGTCGTTGCGGTACGCGTGCGGCGTGTTGGCCTCGAAGACCGCGGAGGTCCCGGCCGACAGGGTGTGTTCCTCACCGTCGACGACCAGGGTGAGCACCCCCGCGCTGACGTGGAGCAGCTCGGTGGTGCCGTCGGGGTGCGGATCGGACGCGCTGCCGTCGCCCGGCATCAGCGTCCAGGCCCAGAGTTCCAGTGGTCCGCGCGCCTCGGTGCCGACCAGGAGCGTGGTGTGGCTGCCCGTGGAGGTGGACCACATGCGGACGGCCTGGCCCGGCGGCACGAGGCGGACCTGGGGACCCTGTTCGTAGTCGAGCAGGGTGGTGATCGAGACACCGAGGGCGTCGGCGAGCTTCACCGTGGTGCCGACGCTGGGGTTCGTGCGGGCCTGCTCGATCTGGATGATCATGCCGCGGCTGACGCCGGCCCGGGCGGCCAGCGCGTCCAGCGTGAAGCCGCGCTCGTTGCGCCATCGCTTCAGGTTGCGCGCGAGCGACTGCGTCAGCTGATCGAGGTCAGACACATTCCGTCCAATATTTTGGATGACATAGTTCAATACACTGCACTACGGTGGGGTGCACCCGAATGTTCACCGCACTGTACTGCGCGACCGCGAGGATTCCATGACCGCACTGTTCGCCCTGGCCACCAGCCTGCTGTGGGGGCTGGCCGACTTCGGTGGCGGCCTGCTCACCCGGCGGATGCCCGCGCTGACCGTGGTGGTCGCGTCCCAGGCCGTAGCCGTGGTGGTGCTGGGCGCCGTCGTGATCGCCACGGGTGGCTGGAGCGAGGCGGGCCCTCAGCTCTGGTACGCGGTCGCGGCGGGCGCGGTCGGCCCGGTGGCGATGCTCTGCTTCTACAAGGCGCTGGCCCTCGGGCCGATGGGCGTGGTCTCGCCGCTCGGCTCGCTCGGGGTCGTCGTCCCCGTGTCCGTGGGCCTGCTGATCGGCGACCGGCCGGGGCTGCTGCAGTTCGCCGGCATCGGCGTGGCGATCGCGGGCGTCGTCCTGGCCGGCGGACCCGAGCTGCGCGGCGCCCCCGTCCAGCGGCGCTCGGTCCTGCTCACGCTGGTCGCGGCCTTCGGGTTCGGCTCGGTGATGGCGCTGATCGCGGAGGCCTCCTCGACCCTCACCGGCCTCTTCCTCGCCCTGTTCGTCCAGCGTGTCACCAACGTGGTCGTGGGCGGTGGCGCCCTGTACGTCTCGGTGAAGCGGGGCGGGCGGGCGCTGCCCGAGGACGGCGGCGGGATGCGGGTGGTCTGGGCAGCCCTGCCGGCCCTCGCCTTCGTCGGCCTCGCGGACGTGGCCGCCAACGGGACGTACTCGATCGCGGCGCAGCTCGGGCCGGTCACGGTCGCCGCCGTCCTGGCGAACCTCTACCCGGTCGTGACCGCGCTGGCGGCACGCGGGGTGCTCAAGGAGCGGCTGCGCGCGGTCCAGGCGGCGGGCGCGGGCCTCGCGCTGGTCGGCACCGTGCTGCTCGCCACCGGCTGACGCGGACACGGCCCCGGCCCCCGGCGCACTTCACGGGGACCCGGCCGCGTGCCGGTCATGCGTCCTTCAGAGCCTCGCTCAGGTCGCCGTCCACCTCGAGTTCGAGCTGCGCGAGGGCGGCGAGCTGTTCGGGCGTCACCCCGTCCGGTATCGGCACCGGGGCCGGTGTCCGCAGCGGCGGCTGCCAGCCCTTCTCCGGATCCCAGCTGCGCACGACACGGGCGGGGGCGCCGGCCACGACCGAGTGGTCGGGCACCTCGCCGCGGACGACGGCGCCCGCGGCGACGACCACGTTCCGCCCGATCCGGGCGCCCGGCAGGATCACCGAGCCCGTGCCCAGCCAGCAGCCGGGCCCGATCTCGACCGGCTCCGAGCGCGGCCACTGCCGCCCGATGGGCTCGTGCGGGTCGTCGTAGCTGTGGTTGGTCGACGTGATGTACACGTACGGCCCGCAGTAGGTGTCCGAGCCGATGGTCACGGTGGTGTCCGCGATGACGTGGCTGCCGCGCCCGAGGACGACCCCGTCGCCGAGGGTCAGGACGGTCTCGGTGCCGAGGTCGAGGCCGGGCATCATGCCGGCCGTGAGCGTGACCTGTTCGGCGATGATGCAGCACTCGCCGATCTCGATCCACGCCTCGCCGAAGACGGTGCCCTGCGGGAAGGCGAGCCGGGTGCCCGCGCCGAGCCGGCGGAAGCGGAGCCGCCCGGGATGCTCGGCGGTCACGGCACCGGCCTGCTGCGCCCAGCGCCAGCCGCCCTGCAGGGCGCGTGCGACGACACGACGCCGCCAGGCGGCGAGAGACGAGAACGTGTTTCTGTTCCTGGGCACCCGCACACGGTAGTCGCCGCCGTCGTGGCAGTTCAGTGCGGTGCCCTGTGATGTCGGTCATGGGACACCCCCTAGAGTTCCCGTGGCGTGACGCACGTGCGAGCGATCGGGAGCGAACGATGACAGAGGCGTTGATCAAGGGTGTGGGCGGCAAGGAGCCGCGGATCGATCCGACGGCGTTCACCGCGCCGACCTCCGTCGTGCTCGGCGAGGTCACGCTCGGCGCCCGGGCCAGCGTCTGGTACCACGCGGTGCTGCGCGCGGACTGCGGGCCCATCGTCGTGGGCGAGGACGCCAACATCCAGGACAACTGCACGGTCCACGTGGACCCGGGCTTCCCGGTCACCATCGGGGACCGGGTGACGGTGGGGCACAACGCGACCGTGCACGGCTGCACGGTCGAGGACGACGTGCTGGTCGGCATGGGCGCGACGATCCTGAACGGCGCCACCGTCGGCGCCGGCTCGCTCGTCGCCGCGCAGGCTCTGGTGCCCCAGGGGATGCAGATCCCGCCGGGCTCCCTGGTCGCGGGCGTCCCGGCCAAGGTCCGGCGCCCGCTGACCGAGGAGGAGCGGGCGGGCATCCGTCTCAACGCGGAGATGTACCTGCACCTGGCGAAGGGCCACGCCGAGGCCTTCGCGGACTGAGCGCGCGGTCCCGCGGGACCCGCCCGCGCCGAAGAGCCACGCGGAAGGGCGCGGCCCCCGTACCGGGAGCCGCGCCCTTTCTTCCGTCGTCGCGCGCTGTCGTCGCCGGGCTTCCGCCGCGCGCCGTCGTCAGTCGGCGACCGGCACCGGCTCCGGCGACGCCCCGGCGGCCTGCTCCTTCGCGGCCTCGGCGCGGGCCACGGCCTTCTTGGCGCGGTTCTTCAGGACCAGCATCGAGGTGAGGCCGATCAGGACGGCGAGGACCAGGCCCAGCCAGGAGAAGCGCTTGAGCCACGCCTCGGCGACCACACCGACGGAGTAGACGACGGCCGTGGTGCCGCCGGCCCAGAGGATGCCGCCGAGGACGTTGGCGGTGAGGAACTTCCAGTACGGCATGCGCAGGACGCCGGCGAGCGGACCGGCGAAGATGCGCAGCAGGGCGACGAACCGGCCGAAGAAGACCGCCCACATGCCCCACTTCTCGAAGGACCGCTCGGCGAGCGCGATGTTCGCCTCGCCGAAGTGCTTGGGGAACTTCCCCCCGAGCCAGGCGAGCAGCGGCCGGCCGCCCTTGCGTCCGATCGCGTAGCCGATGGAGTCGCCGACGATCGCCCCGACGGTGGCGCACGCACCGAGGATGTACGGGTCGATGGCGCCGTGCTGCGAGGCCAGCAGCGCGGAACTCACGAGGACGATCTCGCCCGGCAGGGGGATGCCCAGGCTCTCCAGCCCGATCACCACTCCCACCAGCGCGTAGACGGCGACCGCGGGGATCGTCTCCAGCCACTCCTGGACGTGCACGCGGGGTTCCTCCCGTATCGACCGTGTCGGCCCGTGGCCGCGGCGCGCGGCTGCCGCGCGCCGGGGCAGCCTACCTGGTCGCCCCCGCCGGACCTCGAATCGGAAGGGCGGCCCCGAGGCCGCCCGGCGGGGCCCACCGACGCGGCGGGGCGGGGCGGCCGGAGGCCCCGGAACGCGTCCGCCCCGGACCCGGGAGGCGGGTGCGGGGGCGGACGACGGCTGCCTACGGGTCAGGAGTTCGGGCGCAGGGTCCAGACGACCGTCATCTCGCCGGTCTCGGCGCCGTCCTCACGGGTGAGGGAGATACGGACCGGGAACTCGGGGCGCAGCCCCTCGTCCAGCTCGGCGACGACCTCGGCGGCGGGGCGGCCCAGCGTGGCGGTGGCGGTCACGACGCCCATGGCGAGCTTCTTGTAGCCGATCTCCGCCTTCACGGCGAGCGGCACAGCGCGGCTCAACTGGTCACCGAAGGCGGCCAGGACGATCGCGCCGCTGGCGGACTCGGCCAGCGTGAACATGGCTCCGGCGTGCGGGCCGCCGACGTGGTTGTGGTAGTCGGCCTGGTCGGGCAGCCGGACGACGGCACGCTCCGGAGTGGTCTCCAGGAACTCCAGCTTGAGGGTCCTGGCCATGGGAACCGTGGCGGCGAGCATCTCGCCGACGGACATCTGATCTGCGCTCATGAGCCGATGTTACCCACGAGTAGCAGGGAAGGCCAGAGTCCGCTCTCGCACGCCCGTACGGGGGCGGGCGTAGCCGGGGCATCGCCGCACCTCTATGGTTACTGGCCATGTGGCCAGGACAGCAGCCGCCCGGGGGCGAGCAGAACCCGCAGGACCAGAATCAGAACCCGTACCAGCAGCCGGGTTACCAGCAGCCGAACCCGTACCAGCAGCCGGGCTATCAGCAGCAGCCCGCCCAGCAGCCGGGGCAGCCGGGCTACGGCTATCCGCAGCAGCCGACGCAGCCCGCCTACCCGCAGGCGAACCCTTACCAGCAGACCGCGCCGCAGTACGCGATGCCGGGGCCCCCGCAGCCGGGCGGTCCCGACGGCGGCAAGAAGAAGCAGACGACCCTCGTCGCGATCGTCGCCGCCACCGCCGTGGTGGTCGCGGCCGGCGTCGCCGGCTTCCTCGTCCTCGGCAAGGACGACGACAAGAAGACCGACGCCGGCGGCGGCGATCCCAAGCCCACCGCCTCGGCTCCGGGCTCCCAGTCCGCCTCGCCGTCGATCGACAACCCGCGCGACGACGCCGAGCAGCAGCCGACGATCCCCGGCTGGAAGGTCGTGCACAACCCCAAGTACGGCACGCTGTTCGACGTGCCGCCCGCGTGGGAGGTGTCGAAGCCGGGTGTGATCACGTACTTCGAGGACGAGAAGAAGAACGACGGTTCCCCCGTCGTCACGATGTCCTCGCCCGCCCACTTCAAGAGCAACTGGTGCTCCTTCGACACGGACAAGAACGGCACCGCGTCGACCTGGGGTCTGAGCACCGCCGGCACCAAGGGCGGCCAGGGCGCCAAGGACACCGCGGAGGCCGCCTTCAACGAGGCCGGCAACTGGGTGTGGGCCGGCTACGCCCAGCACATGCCCAAGGGCACCATCAAGATCACCAAGGCGGTGCCCTACACGACCAAGTCCGGCCTCTCGGGCAGCGTGTCGACGGCCACCGCCCCGGGGATCAAGAAGCGGAACAAGTGCGAGTCGGACGGCAAGTCCCTCGCGTTCTCCTTCAAGAACGCCAAGGGCGACTTCTCGTCGTTCGTGATCTACGCGGCCGACGGGGTCAAGGACGAACTGCCGGACGCCACCATCCAGCAGATCCTCACGACCGTGCGGCTCGCCCCGGCGTCCTGACGGGAGCCGCCGGGGCGCCCGGCGGACGGCACACGGTTTGGCAGCGGGGGGCGGCGCCAGGGATAGTCCCGGAGTGAGAAATTCCGCCGCCTCCCCCCGCACGTCGTCGCGCCCCCGTCGCCCCGAGTGGGCCGGGCGCAACTACGTGCTGCTGACCGCCGCCGCGGTCGTCACCAACCTCGGCACCCACGGTGCCCTGATCGCGGCGGCGTTCGCCGTGCTGCAGTCCGGCGGCGACGGCGGGGACGTGGGGCTCGTCGCGGCGGCCCGCACGCTGCCGCTCGTGCTCTTCCTGCTCATCGGCGGCGCGATCGCCGACCGGGTGCCCCGGCACCGGGTCATGGTCGCCGCCAACGCCCTCAACTGCGTCTCGCAGGCCGTCTTCGCCTACCTGGTGCTGGCGGGCGAGCCGCAGCTGTGGCAGATGATGCTGCTGACCGCCCTGTGCGGCACGGGTCAGGCGTTCTTCAACCCGGCCGCCGAGGGCATGCTGATGTCCAGCGTCAGCGGCGACCAGGTCAGCCGCGCCTTCGCGCTGTTCCGGATGGCCATGCACGGCGCCGGCATCGGCGGCGCGGCGCTGGGCGGCGCCATGATCGCCGCCTTCGGGCCCGGCTGGGTGCTGGCGATCGACGCGGCGGCCTTCGCTGTCGCGGGCGCCCTGCGCGCGTTCCTCGACGTGAGCCACATCCGGGAGCGCGAGGCGGGCGGCGGTCTGCTCGCCGACCTGCGCGAGGGCTGGCAGGAGTTCATCGGCCGCCCCTGGCTGTGGTCGATCGTCGCCCAGTTCTCCATCGTGGTCGCGCTGGTCGGCGCGGCCGAGTCGGTGTACGGGCCGCTGGTCGCCCGGGACGAGCTCGGCGGCGCCCGGCCCTGGGGCCTGTCGCTGGCCGCGTTCGGTGTCGGCACCCTGGCCGGCGCGCTGCTGATGATGCGCTGGAAGCCGCGCAGGATGCTGCTGGCCGGCACTCTGTGCGTCTTCCCGATCGCGCTGCCCTCGGCGGCCCTCGCCGTGCCGCTCGACGTGTACGGGCTCTCCGCGGCGATGTTCGTCAGCGGCGTGGCCATCGAGGTGTTCGGCGTCTCCTGGATGACGACGCTGCACCAGGAGATCCCCGAGGAGAAGCTGTCCCGGGTCTCGGCCTACGACTGGTTCGGCTCGACGGCCATGCTCCCGCTCTCCACGGCGCTCGCGGGCCCCGCCGAGGGTGTCTTCGGCCGGCACGAGGCCCTGTGGGGGTCGGCGACCCTGATCGTGGTCGTCACGGCGCTGGTCCTGCTCGTCCCGGACGTCCGCAATCTGACGCGCCGGACGAAGCGGATCGCCGCCGCGCAGCCCGCGGATCCGGACGGCTCCGGTGCGCCGACCGCGCCGGCGCCGCCCGCCGGGCTCCCGAAGCCGATCACGCCCGCGGAGGCCGTCGGCCCGGCGGCACCCGTGGAAGCCGTCGGTCCGGGGCCCGTGGCGCCCTCGGGACCTCCGTCGGCGCACCCGGCGGACTGACGCGGCGGTTCGCCGCAGGGCGCCCGGCTGCCCGGCAAGATCGACAAGACGCTCACCGGGATCCCCGCCGCGTTCGGCGCCCCCGCGGCCACCCGGTCCGTCAGCCCACGCTGAAGGCGCCCGACGGCGGCACCGGGGACGGCACCGCGTCCGCGTCCCCGACCGGCCGGGCGCCCGCCGTGAAGCGGTCGAGGGCGGCCCCGTACTCCACGCGCGCGGGGAAGGCGTCCGCCGCGGCCCGCCGGGCGAGGCGGGCCGTGTCGATCTCACGGTCGGAGGCGACGAGGACCGCGTTGCCGAAGCGCCGGCCGCGCAGGACGGCGGGTTCGGCGATCAGCGCGAGTTCGGGGAAGACCGTGGCGAAGGTCGCCAGCTGGGAACGGAGGAAGTCGAAGGGGGCTCCGTCGGCCAGGTTGGCGGCGTAGAGCCCGCCCGGTCGCAACGCCCGCCGGGCCGCCGCCGCGTACTCGGCCGAGGTCAGGTGCGCGGGTACCCGCGAGCCGCCGAAGACGTCGGCGATCAGGACGTCCACGGACGCGGCCGGGGCGCCCTCCAGCCAGGCACGGGCGTCCGCGCCGTGCACGGTGACGCCCGAACCCTCCGGCAGCGGCAGGTGTTCGGACACCAGCTCCAGGAGCCCCCGGTCGGCCTCGACGACGTCCTGGCGCGAGCCGGGCCGGGTCGCCGCGACGTAGCGCGGCAGGGTCAGTGCCCCGCCTCCGAGGTGGAGGACGTCCAGCGGAGCCCCGTCGGCCGCGGCGCCGTCGAGGACGTGGGCGAGGCGGCGCGCGTACTCGAACTCGAGGTGCGCCGGCTCGTCCAGGTCGACGTACGACTGGGGCGCGTCGTCGACCGTCAGCAGCCAGGCACGCTCGCGGTCCACATCGGGCATGAGCCGGGCGGTGCCCCCGTCGACGTCCCGGATGACCGGTATCTGCTCGTTCACGCTCTCATTGTGCCCGCGGTCCGAGGCGCCGGGCGCACGAGCTCGTGCGCCCGGCGACCGCCGCATGTCGCCACGGGACGGAGGCCCGCATTCCGCGGCTGCGGAACACGGGCCCCATCGGTTCGTGGACGCCCTGTCAGCCGACGCTGGTGACCGTGCCGGCCCCCACCGTGCGTCCGCCCTCGCGGATCGCGAAGCCGAGACCCGACTCGAGGGGCACGTCCCGGCCCAGCTCGACGGTCATGGTGACCGTGTCGCCGGGGCGGGCGACCGCCGTCTCACCGAGGTCGACGTCTCCGACGACGTCCGCGGTCCGGATGTAGAACTGCGGCCGGTAGCCGGTCGACACGGGAGTCGTCCGGCCGCCCTCCTTGGCCGACAGGACGTAGACCCGGGCGGTGAACCGGCGGCTCGGCGCGACGCTGCCGGGCGCAGCCACCACGTGGCCGCGGCGGACCGTGTCGCGTGGCACGCCGCGCAGCAGCAGGGCGACGTTGTCGCCGGCCTCGGCGACCTCCATGGGCTTGCCGAAGGTCTCGACG
Source organism: Streptomyces sp. NPDC048338 (assembly GCF_043201055.1). Classification (NCBI taxonomy): domain Bacteria; kingdom Bacillati; phylum Actinomycetota; class Actinomycetes; order Kitasatosporales; family Streptomycetaceae; genus Streptomyces; species Streptomyces sp. NPDC048338. Next base: position 50,467 of record NZ_JBICYQ010000011.1, on the reverse strand, counting down.
CCGGTCACGACGGTCTCCGCGCCGGCGCCGAGCACCTCCACCCGGTCCCCCACCCTGACCGTGCCGCGCTCGATCGCCCCGGTGACGACGGTGCCGCGGCCGGTGATGGTCAGCACGTTCTCCACCGACATCAGGAACGGCGCCTCCACGTACCGCACGGGCATGGGCACGTAGGTGTCCACCGCGTCGAGCAACGCCTCCACGGCCGCCGTCCAGCGCGGGTCGCCCTCCAGGGCGCGCAGGCCGGAGACCCGGACCACGGGCACGGTGTCGCCGCCGTAGCCGTGGGCGGTCAGCAGCTCCCGTACCTCCAGCTCCACCAGGTCGGTCAGCTCGTCGTCCCCGGCGTCGGCCTTGTTGAGCGCCACGACGATGTGGTCGACGCCGACCTGACGGGCCAGCAGGACGTGCTCGGCGGTCTGCGGCATGATCCCGTCCAGCGCGGACACGACGAGGATGGCACCGTCGAGCTGGGCCGCACCGGTGACCATGTTCTTGACGTAGTCGGCGTGGCCCGGCATGTCGACGTGGGCGTAGTGCCGGGTGTCGGTCTCGTACTCGACGTGCGCGATGTTGATGGTGATCCCGCGCTGGGCCTCCTCGGGCGCGCGGTCGATGCGGTCGAACGGCACGAAGGTGCCGGTCCCGCGCTCGCTGAGGACCTTGGTGATGGCGGCGGTCAGGGTGGTCTTGCCGTGGTCGACGTGGCCCATCGTGCCGATGTTGAGGTGCGGCTTGGTACGGACGTAAGCCGTCTTGGACATGGTTCGCTCGTTCCTTGAGCTCGAAGCGTGTGCGGGGACCCCGGGGCCGGACCGACCCTCCCCCTGCGGGGTCCGCCGGACGATCCGGGGAGGGTCAGCTTCGGGCGCCGTCGAGGACGAAGGCGGTGGCGGCTGCCGCGACGACCGCGGCAGCTGCGGTGACGGCTTCGGCGGACGTGGTCACGCCGGGAGTGACGGCAGCCTTCGGCGCGGCCGCGACTGCGGGCCGTGCTGCGAGGAAGGCGTACCGGGACATGTCCCCGATCATGGCGGGGCGGGGCCGTCGGCGTCGAACCATTTTCGCCGGGCGGGTCGCCAAGGGCGGGACGGGTGCCGGGACTTCGGACCAGGGGCCCGCCCGGTGCCGGAGCCGGGCGGGCTCGCGGTCGGCGAAGGCCGGTGCCGGGCCTCGGGCCCGCGTCCGGCCGTCCCGGTGCTGCCTCCGGAGGCGGGGCCGGGCTCGGGCGCACCCCGCGGCGGGTTCCGGACGCGAAGTCGTCGGAGGCGGGCCCGTTGTCGGTGGCGGGCGGCAGAATCGTGCGCATGACCGACTCCACCTCCATCGCCGCCTACTGGGACGCCGCCGCCGCGTGCTTCGACGACGAGCCGGACCACGGGTTGCGGCCCCGGCCGACCCGGGACGCCTGGTCGCGGCTGCTGACGTCCTGGCTGCCGACCGCACCCGCGGACGTGCTCGACGTGGGGTGCGGCACGGGCTCGCTCTCGGAACTGACGGCCGCGGCGGGGCACCGGGTCACCGGAGTCGACCTGTCGTCGCGCATGGTGGCCCGGGCCCGCGAGAAGCTGCAGGCGGCCGGGCTGCCGGGCCGGTTCCTGGTGGGCGACGCGGCGGCACCGCCCGTCGGCGAGGAGCGGTTCGACGTGGTGCTGTGCCGGCACCTGGTGTGGACGCTGCCGGACCCGTCGGCCGCCCTGCGCGCCTGGGCGGCCCGGCTGCGCCCGGGCGGCACCCTCGTGCTCGTCGAGGGCCGTTGGCGCGAGGCCGCGGAGGGCGCGAGGCCGTACGTGGACGGCGCCGAGGCGCTGCCCTGGCACGGGGGTGTCACCGCCGCCGCCCTGGCGGACGCCGTACGCCCGCTGGTCGGGCGGATACGCGTCGAGGACCTCGCACCGCGCACCGAGCTGTGGGGCGCGGCGGTCCGCGACGAGCGCTACGCCCTGATCGCGGAGCTGCCGGCGGCCGGGGGGTCCCCCGCGGGATCGCCTACAGGTTCTTGAGCGCCTCGCGCACGGAGAGCGGGGAGAGCCGGTCCCGGTTCTCCTCGACGAACGCGCGCACCTCGTCGGGGTCGGTCTTGGCGTACTCGCGGAGCGACCAGCCGATCGCCTTGCGGATGAAGAAGTCGGGGTGCCCGGAGCGGCGCAGGCAGTGGGCGAAGAGCCGCTCGGTGTCGGTGGCCTGCTTGAACCGCAGCTGGTGCAGGATCGCGGTGCGCGCGACCCAGAGGTCGTCGTCCTCGATCCAGTCGTCCATCACGGCCGCGAGCGCGGGGTCCGCGGCGACGAGTCCGCCGACCACGTGGGCGGCGAGGTGGTCGACCGTGTCCCACCAGGAGACGGTGGTGACGAGCCGCCGCGCCACCGGCAGGAAGCCGGACGAGCAGTGCTTCACGTGGCGACGCAGGTAGTCGACGGCGAAGTAGTGGTACTCGCGCTCGGGCAGCGCGAAGCAGCGCAGGGCGACCGCGGTGCAGTCGTCCTCGTCCGGTCGCGGGAGGCCTTCGAGGACCAGGCGGGACAGGGCGCGCCGCTCGGGGGTGCGGACGCCGAGGAAGGGGGCCACACCCTTCATGTACGCCGTCATCTCCTGGGCCCGGAACGGGTTCCCGGCTTCGGGGTACAGCCGGGTGAGCCGGGCCAGCACGGTGTCGGCGAGGGCGCTGTCGGGCCCGGTGACGGTCATGCCGTCACTGTAGGCGTGCGGTCGCGCGGGCATGACGGACGTTACGGCGATCACACGGGCTCGTCGGTTACTCTCCCCGGATGTCCGACCCCGTCGTCCGGCCGCCGGTCTCCCTCGCGCTCCGTTGCTCCCGGAGCCTGCTGTCGCCCTGGTCCCGCCTGTCCCTGCTCGCCGTGCTGCTCCTGGGCGCGGCGACGACGGTGGTGCTGTACGAGCCGCAGCGGCTGCTGGCCGAGGGCTGGCCCCCACAGGTGGCGGGCGCGGGCGCCGTGATGCTGTTCGGTCTCGCGTACGGCGTGTGCACCGCCGCTTTCGTGCCGCGGCCGATCCTGAACCTGGCGGCGGGTGCGCTGTTCGGCACCCAGGCCGGGCTGGTCGCGGCGGTGGCCGGGACGGTGCTGGGGGCGGGCATCTCCTTCACGCTCGGCCGGGTGCTGGGCCAGGACGCGCTGCGGCCCCTGCTGCGCGGCCGGTGGCTGAAGGCGGCGGACGGGGTCCTCAGCCGGCACGGCTTCCGGTCGATGCTGGCGATCCGGCTCTTCCCCGGTGTGCCCTTCGCCGCGGCCAACTACTGCGCGGCGGTGTCCCGTATGGGATACGTCCCGTTCCTGCTGGCCACGGGCCTCGGGTCGATCCCGAACACCGCCGCGTACGTGGTGGCGGGCAGCGAGGCCGGCTCGCCGACCTCTCCCGCCTTCCTGATCTCGACGGGGTTCATCGTGGTGTCCGGCCTGGCCGCGGCGGTCGTCGCCTGGCGCAAACGGCACGGCCTGCGAGCGCCGGCCCCGGCCCCCGCCGCACCGGAACCGGCCAGGGCCCTGGTGGGCGCGGCGGGGCCGGCCGACAACTAGGACCTGCCCGGGGGGCGTCTCGTCCCGGTGGTCTCCTCCGGCCCGGGAAGACCACCGGCCCGGGAAGACCGCCGGCCTACAGCGCCTCGACGATCATCGCGTTCGCCAGGCCGCCCGCCTCGCACATGGCCTGGAGGCCGTAGCGGGCGCCCCGCGCCCGCAGCGCGTGCACCAGCGTGGTCGTCAGGCGGGTGCCGCTGGCGCCGAGCGGGTGGCCCAGCGCGATCGCGCCGCCGTGGACGTTGACCTTGGCCGGGTCGGCGCCCGTCTCCTGCTGCCAGGCGAGTACGACGCTGGCGAACGCCTCGTTGATCTCGAAGAGGTCGATGTCGCCGATGTCCAGCCCCGCCCGGCGCAGCACCTTCTCGGTCGCGGGGATGACCCCGGTCAGCATGAGCAGCGGGTCCGACCCGGTCACCGCGAAGCTGTGCAGCCGGGCGAGCGGGCGCAGGCCGAGCCGTTCCGCGGTCTCGGCCGCCATGACGAGGACGGCCGAGGCTCCGTCGTTCGTCGGGCTGCTGTTGCCGGCGGTCACCGACCACTCGATCTGGGGGAAGCGCTCGGCGAAGACCGGGTCGCTGAAGGCCGGGCGGAGTCCCGCCAGGATCTCGGGCGTGGTCGCGGGCCGCACCGACTCGTCGCGGCGGACGTCGCCGTACGGCACGACCTCCGCGTCGAAGAGCCCGGCCTCCCAGCCGCGCGCCGCCTTGGCGTGCGAGGCGGCGGCGAACGCGTCCATGGCCTCGCGGCCGAGGGACCACTTCGCGGCGATGAGCTCCGCGCTGATGCCCTGCGGGACCAGGCCCTCGGGGTAGCGCTCGGCGACGCCGGGCCCGAAGGGATCCGCACCGGGCGGCACGTTGGACCACATCGGGACGCGGCTCATCGACTCGACCCCGCAGGCCACGGCGATGTCGTACGCGCCCGAGAGCACGCCCTGGGCGGCGAAGTGCACGGCCTGCTGGGAGGAGCCGCACTGCCGGTCGACGGTGGTGGCGGGCACGGACTCGGGCAGCCCGGCGCCGAGCCAGGCGTACCGGGTGGTGTTCATGGCCTGCTCGCCGACCTGGTCGACGGTGCCGCCGATCACGTCGTCGACGAGGGCCGGGTCGATGCCGGCGCGCTCGATCAGCGCGCCGAGGGTGTGGGAGAGGAGGGCGACGGGATGGACGTCGGAGAGGGCTCCGCCCGCCTTGCCCTTGCCGATGGGCGTCCGGACGGCTTCGACGATGACGGCGTCTCGCATGACACGACTCCTGAGTTGGAAAACTGGACCAACACTCGCGAGTAACATAACCGAGTGAGTTGGAATTTCAAACCCTCTCGGTGAACTGCCTTACCCTGGGCTCATGAAGGCCGCTCCCCGCCCCTGCTCCATCGCCGACGCCCTCGCCCTGGTCGGCGAGAAGTACGCGCTCCTCGTGCTGCGCGAGATCTCGCTCGGCGTGCGCCGCTTCGACCGGATCGCCCGTAACACCGGAGCCCCGCGGGACGTCCTCACCGCGCGTCTGAAGCGGCTCGTCGAGGCCGGGATCCTGGAGAAGGTGCCGTACAGCGACCGTCCGCAGCGTTTCGAGTACCGGACGACACCGGCGGGCGCGGAGCTGCAGCCGGTTCTGCTCACGCTGATGAGCTGGGGCGACCGGCATCTGGACCGGACGGTCCGGCCGGTCCTCCTGGAGCACCGCTGCGGCGAGGTGCTGATCCCCCGCGTCGTGTGCGCGCACTGCGGCGACGAAGCGGACGCCGCGAGCCTCACCCCGCACGTGCAGGCACCCGGCTGGACGACGGCGGGCCCGGTCGAGGGCTGACCGCCCGGACGGTCCGCCCCCGGGGACACCCCGTCCCGGACCTGGGAACGGGCTCGTCATCTTGGGAAGGTACGCTGCGCACCGACCGGCGGGGGATCTCCGATCCCACCGCCACGGCCGTGCGCCGTGACCTCGCGTGCCCCCGCGTGAGCCACGGGCACGGCCTTCGGCGTGACCGCACCGCGACCCTCCACCGACCGCACGAGCGCATCGGGAAGGCCCCAGGGCCTCTCGTCGGGATCAGGCCGGATCAGTGAGTGGGGACCGGCGCGTACCGGCCCCACGAGCCCGGCAAGATCCAAAGGAGAGCCCCAGCCCCATGAGTTGGTTCGAATCGTTCATCCTCGGACTCGTCCAGGGGCTGACGGAGTTCCTACCCATCTCCTCCAGCGCGCATCTGCGGCTCACCGCCGCCTTCGCGGGCTGGGAGGACCCGGGCGCCGCCTTCACCGCGATCACGCAGATCGGGACGGAGACCGCCGTCCTGATCTACTTCCGCAAGGACATCGCGCGGATCGTCACGGCCTGGTTCGCCTCGCTGCGCGACAAGTCGATGCGCGGCGACCACGACGCCCAGATGGGCTGGCTGGTCATCGTGGGCTCGATCCCGATCGGCGTCCTGGGCGTCACGTTCAAGGACCAGATCGAGGGCCCGTTCCGGGACCTGCGGCTGATCGCCACCACCCTGATCGTGATGGGCATCGTCCTCGGCGTCGCGGACCGGCTCGCCGCCCGGGACGAGATCGGCGGCCGCCACCGGGCGATCCGCGAGCGCAAGACGCTCAAGGACCTCGGCGTCCGGGACGGCCTGATCTACGGCGCCTGCCAGGCGATGGCACTGATCCCCGGCGTCTCCCGCTCCGGTGCGACGATCTCCGGCGGCCTGCTGATGGGGTACACCCGCGAGGCGGCGGCCCGGTACTCGTTCCTGCTGGCCATCCCCGCCGTGCTGGCCTCCGGGGTCTTCGAGCTGAAGGACGCCGGCGAGGGGCACGTGTCCTGGGGGCCGACGATCTTCGCGACGCTCATCGCCTTCGTCGTGGGCTACGCGGTGATCGCGTGGTTCATGAAGTTCATCACCACGAAGTCGTTCATGCCGTTCGTGATCTACCGGATCCTGCTGGGCATCCTGCTGTTCGTCCTGGTCGGCACGGACGTCCTGAGCCCGCACGCGGGCGAGTCGGCCGGCTGACGCGCCCGACGGCCCGGCCCCGGCCGCGGCGCCCGCGGGGCGCCCGCCCACGGCCGGCGGCCACCGGGGTGCGGACCGGCTCGTCGCCCGTCCGGGCGGTGACCGGAGACCACGCCAGATCGGGACGGGTCGCCGGACTCGGGGGGTTGATCCGGCGACTCTTCTCGGTCGTACCCACCCGGACGGACAGGACGATCCTCGCGTGTCGGCCCGCCGTCCGCGAGCGTGTGCGGCATGCGGGTCGAGGCGTTCCGTTCACACCCCGTGCGAAGCGGCACCGCCGCGGCCGCCGGGCGGGATCCGGCGAGCCGAAGCACCCTGGAACCATGGCATGGCAAGCACCCGTCGTCGTCCACCGCCCCTCCCCCGGCGGCGGCCGGCGCGTCACCGTCCGCGGGACGATCGTGGGCCTCGCGCACAACGACACCGACCTCGTCGAGTTCCTGCGCCGGGCCGGGCTCGAGGACGCCGACATGATCCTGGACGACCCTCACCTGGTGGAGTGGCGGGGAGGGCGCCCGCACCGCTGGGAGGCCGCGTAGGGCCCAGGCCCAGGGCGCACGAGGGCCCAGGCCCAGGGCCCACGCACCCCCCGGGACGGGCGGGATCCCGCCGGGAGGGCCGGGGTCGCGCCGCCGGTACCGGTACGTCGCTACGCCTGGTACGGCACCCGGGCGAGTTCCCGGACGCCGCCCAGCGTGCCCCACTCGTTCTTGCCGAGACGGGCCAGCGGCCGCATCCGGGTGATCTCGGGGTGGCCGTCGACCATGACCGACTCGTCGACCGCCGCGTGCACCACCCGGCCGAAGACGACGGTCGAGTCGCCGATCCGCACGGTGCTGTGCAGCTCGCACTCCAGGGCCACCGGAGCGTCCGCCACCCGCGGCGGCCCGACCCGCAGGCTCGGCTCGCGCCGCACGCCGCATGCGTCGAACTCGCTCACCCCGCGCGGGAAGTCCGTCGCCGTGGCGTTGATCTGCTCGAAGAGCGGCTCCGGGGACAGGTTGACGACGAACGCACCCGTGTCCTCGATGTTGCGCAGCGAGTCCTTGCGGCCCACCGAGGTGAACTGGACGACCGGCGGCGTCACCGAGGCGATCGTGAAGAAGGAGTGCGGGGCGAGGTTGTCCGTCCCGTCCGCCGCGGTCGTGGAGATCCAGGCGATCGGCCGGGGCACCACAGTGGCGGTGAGCAACCGGTAGAAGGCGTTCCGGTCGCTGCGGTCGGGATCGAAGTCGATGCGCATCCCAGAAGTATGACCGGTATCCGCCGCTGCCATTCCCGCGCGGCTCTTGGCCCCGCGCCTTCGCTGGCCGACACTGATCCGATGACACAGCGCGTGGATCTCGCGACCGTGATGGACCGCTTGGCCATCGACGACGTGGTCACCGGATACGCGGTGGCCGTGGACGATTCCGACTGGACCGGCTACCGGGCGCTGTTCACCCGCGACGGCCGCGCCGACTACCGCGGTTCCGGAGGTGTGGAGGGGCCGGCGGCCGAGGTCGCCGACTGGCTCGAGGAGACGATGCGGCTCTTCCCCGTACGCCAGCACCTGATCGTGAACCGGCGGGTCCGCATCCAGGACCTCGGCGGCTATCCCGGCGACAGCGCGGAGGTCGAGGCCGACTACGTGAACCCGATGCGGTTCGAGTCCGGCGAGGACTTCGTCTGCGGCGGCCGGTACTCGTTCGTTCTGCGCCGGACGGACGCCGGATGGCGGCTCCGCTCGGTGACCGTACGGGAGAAGTGGCGGCGGTCGTAGCAGGTCCCGCGCACTCCGGTCACACTGGAGGCGACACCGGGAGGCGCGGTATGCGGGTTCCGTTCGGCCGGCGCGGGACGCGGGGCGCGGCAGACGGCGGGCCGGGGCCCGAAGCGGGTTCCGCGGACGACGTCGGCGGCGGCGGGGCCGGGGCTCCGGACGCGGCGGGGCGGGCCGCGCGCCGGGCGCGCGCCGCCCGGGCCGCCGGTGCGGTCGGGGCCGGTGCCCTGCCCGCCCTCGCGTTCCCCGCACCCGGTCTGTGGTGGTTCGCCTACGTCGCGCTCGTGCCGTGGATGCTGCTGCTGCGCACCGCCCCGACCGCGCGCCGGGCGGCGCTGGAGGGCTGGCTGGGCGGGCTGGGGTTCATGCTGGCCATGCACCACTGGCTGCTGCCGAGCCTGCACGTCTTCCTCTTCGTCCTGGCCGCACTGCTCGGGCTGCTGTGGCTGCCCTGGGGGTGGCTGGTCCGCGTGATGCTCGGGTACGAGCCGTCCGCGGTCCGGGCCGCCGCCGCGCTCGTCGTGGTCCCCGCCGGCTGGCTGGTGATCGAACTCGCCCGCTCCTGGGAGGGTCTGGGCGGGCCATGGGGGCTCCTCGGCGCGAGCCAGTGGCAGGTGGAGCCGGCCCTTCGGCTTGCCTCGGTCGGCGGTGTCTGGCTGGTGAGCCTGCTGGTGGTGGCGGCCAACACCGCCGCGGCCCTGCTGGTGTCGGTGGCCGCCGTGCGGCTCACCATGGTGGCGGCGCTCGTGGTGTGCGCGCTCACGACGGGTCTGCTGTGGTGGGGCGTGGGGCCGCCGTCCGAGCGGGGCACGGTCCGGGTGGCCGTCGTCCAGCCGGGCGTGTTCGACGGCTCCGGCGGGGCGGAACGCCGTTTCGCCCGGGGCGAGGAACTCACCCGCACGCTGGTGGGCCGGGACGTCGATCTGGTGGTGTGGGGGGAGAGCAGCGTCGGGGCCGACCTGACCGCCCGCCCCGAGCTGGCCGCCCGGCTGACCGCGCTCTCGCGGGCGGTGGACGCCCCGATCCTGGTGAACGTGGACGCGCGCCGCGCCGACCGGCCCGGCATCTTCAAGAGCAGCGTGCTGATCGACGCCGAGGGGCCGACCGGGGACCGGTACGACAAGATGCGGCTGGTGCCGTTCGGCGAGTACGTCCCGGCCCGTGCGGTGCTGGGCTGGGCGACCTCGGTCGGCAAGGCGGCGGGCGAGGACCGGCGCCGGGGCACCGAGGCGGTGGTGATGAACCTGCCGGCCGAGGACGGCCGTCCGGGGCTGCGGATCGGCCCGCTGGTCTGCTTCGAGTCGGCGTTCCCTGACATGAGCCGGCGGCTGGCCAGGAGCGGCGCCGAGCTGCTGGTCACGCAGTCGGCGACCTCGACCTTCCAGCACAGCTGGGCGCCGGCGCAGCACGCCTCGCTGGCGGCGCTGCGCGCGGCGGAGACGGGCCGACCGGTGGTGCACGCGACGCTGACCGGCGTCAGCGCCGTGTACGGCCCGGACGGCGCCCGCGTCGGCGCGCCCCTGGGCACCGACCGGAGCGCCGTCGCCGTCCACGAGGTCCCGCTCGCGCGGGGCTCCACCGTCTACGTCCGCTTCGGCGACTGGCCCCTGTACGGCGCGCTGGCCGTGCTGGCGGTGGCCGGTGCCGTCGAGGGCGCGGGCTCGCTCAGGATGCCTGGGTCAGAGCCTCGCGGACCACGCGCTCGCACAGCTCGTGGGTCAGCAACGCGTCGCGCGCGCTGAGGACTTCGCCCGCCCGGACGGCGTCGAGGAAGGCGAGCACGGCCTGTTCGATGCCGCGCTGGCGCGCGACGGGCACCCAGTCACCGCGTCGGCGGACGGTCGGCTGGCCCTTGTGGTCCACGATGTCGGCGAGGTTGAGGACCTGGCGCTTGGTGTCCTGGCCCGAGACCTCCAGGATCTCCTCGGTGGAGCCGTTCATCCGGTTCATCATGCCGATGGCGGTGAAGCCGTCGCCGGAGAGCTGGAGCACGACGTGGTGCATCAGGCCGTCGCGGACGCGGGCTCGTACGTCCACGTGCTCGACCACGCCCGGCAGCAGGAAGCGCAGGGTGTCGACGACGTGGATGAAGTCGTCCAGGACGAAGGTCCGCGGGTCCTCGGGCAGGCCGACGCGGTTCTTCTGCAGGAGGATCAACTCGCGCGGGTGCTCGGCGCACTGGGCGTAGCCGGGCGCGAGGCGGCGGTTGAAGCCGACCGCCAGACCGACGCCGCGCTCCTCGGCGAGCTCGACCAGTCGCACGGAGTCGTCGTAGTCGTAGGCGAGCGGCTTGTCGACGTAGGTCGGTACACCGGCCCGCAGGAGGCGGGTGGTGATCTCGGCGTGCGCGGCGGTCGGGGCGTGGACGAACGCGGCGTCGAGGCCCGCCTCCAGCAGCGAGTCGAGGTCGGTGTGCCGGCGGGCGGCCGGGACGTGGTGGACGGCGGCGACCCGCTCCAGGGTGGCCGGCGTCCGCGTCTGGAGGTGCAGCTCGACTCCGGGAAGGGCGGCCAGGACCGGCAGATAGGCCTTCTGCGCGATGTCGCCGAGTCCGATGCAGCCGACCTTCACGGGGGTTCTCCCTAGCTGTTGCTGGTACGCCGTCGCGCGTCGGCCGTGCGCCGTTCGCGCCGGTCAGCATACGCGGGCAGGCCGACGGTGGCCGGTGGCCGCCAGTCGGCGATGCCGTCGAAGCCGCGCAGGACGAGCCCGGGCCCGAAGCGGGAGACGGCGGCGACGAGGGAGTTGCGCAGGGCGACGGCGGGACCGGCGGAGAGCAGGGCCAGCCGACCGGTCCGGGCGGCCTTGCGCACCATCGCGGTGGTGCGCGGCAGTCGATCGGCCGTGTACGCCGCCAGCGCCTCGCCGGCCGGGAGTCCGCGGCCGGCGTGGTGGGCGAGCACGACGGCGTCCTCGATCGCCTGGTTGCCGCCCTGGCCGAGGGTGGGCTGCATGGCGTGGGCGGCGTCGCCGAGCAGTGCCACCCGGCCGCGGTGGAAGGCGGGCAGCGGTTCGGGCATGTGGTGGACGTCGTGGCGCAGGACGTCCTCGGGCGCGACGGCCGCGAGGATCTCGGGGACGGGGTGGTGCCAGTCGCCGAAGAGCCGCAGGAGTTCGGCCTTCTCGTCGTCGGGTGCGTGCGCGCCCGCCGGTGCGGCGGCCATGGCGTAGGCGTAGGTCCGGCCGTCCTTGAGCGGTTGGGTTCCCCAGAGGCGGCCGGGACCCCAGGTCTCGTGCGGGAGGAAGGGCCGTTCGGGCGCGGGGACGACGACGCGCCAGGTGGTGGATCCGGAGTAGCGCGGCCCCGGGTACTCCGGGAAGAGGGCACGGCGGACGCCCGAGTGGATGCCGTCGGCGCCGATGACCAGGTCGGCCTCGATGTCGCCGTCGGCCGTGCGGACGACGGCGGGTCGGTCGTCGTCGCCGTGGTCGGCCAGGGAGGCGGTGACGCCGGTGCGCACGGTTCCGTCGGGGAGGGCGGAGGCCAGGAGGTCGACGAGGGTGGCGCGGTGCAGGAGCACCAGCGGGCCGCCGAAGCGTGCGGCGGCGGCCCGGGCGCTGGTCCGGGCGAGCCAACGGCCGTCGGGGGCGCGCATGCCGCCGTCGCCCTGCCAGGCGGAGAGCGCGCGGACACGGTCGCCGAGCCCGAGGACGTCGAGGGCGCGCTGGGCGTTGGGGGCGAGGCCGATGCCGGCCCCGACGGGGGTGAGGGCCGCGGCGCGTTCGAGGACGGTGACGTGCCGGCCGCGCTGGTGCAGGGCCACGGCGGTTGTGAGTCCGCCGATGCCCGCGCCGATGACGACGGCCCGTTGCTGGTGCATGACTTCTCCCTCGCTACTACACCTGTAGTGACACCTTGACCGTACTACAGGTGTAGTAGGGGCGGTAGTAGGTTGTCCCCATGACCGCCCGCACCCCCGCGCATCCCGGCTCCCCGGACGGCGCCCCCACCGCTCCCCCGGCTCCGCACGCTCCCGCGGACCCGGCCGCCTCGCGTGCCGAGCGGATCGGCGACGCCGCCCTCGACCTGCTCGTCGAGCGGGGCATGCGCGGACTGACCCATCGCGCCGTGGACGAGCGGGCGGGACTCCCGCAGGGCTCGACCTCCAACCACGCCCGCACCCGCCAGGCCCTGCTGGAGACGGCCGTGCGACGCCAGGTCGAACGGGAGGCGACCGTCCTGACGCCGGACGAGATGCCGGCCCGGGACGGCGGCGGAGAGGCCCTGCTGGACGCCTTCTCCCTGGCCCTGCACCGCTACCTCACCGACCACCGGGCGCTGCTCGTCTCCCGCTACGAGCTTGCCCTGGAGGCCACGCGCCGCCCCGAGCTGCGCAGCTTCTTCGACACCGCGGGCGCCGCGTTCCACGGACCGGTGATCGCGCTGATGACGGAGGCCGGCTCCACCGCCCCCGAGCGCCACGCGCTGTCCCTGATCGCCTGGTGCGAGGGGCTGATGTTCTCCTGCGCCGCGGGCTCGTTCCACTCCGCCGTCCCGAGCCGCGCGGAACTGCGCACCGGCTTCGAGGAGTTGCTCCGCGGCATGCTGGACGGCGGGGAGTGACGCGGGCAGCCAAACGAATGGGTCGGGGGACGGGCGGCCGGAGGGCGGCCCGGGTCACCCTCGCCGCCGCCGTCACCCGTGCGAGGCATTCCCGGCGGGTAGGGGTGTGAAGATCACCGCCGGGGCAGCAGAGTGGCGCGGGTGCACGGAACGAGAACCACAGTGAAGATCCTGGTCGGGGTGGCCGTCGCCGCCCTCTCCGGCTGCGTGTCGGTCGAGGCACGCCCGGTGGCCCCCGCGCCGCCCGGGGACGTCGGCCGCCCCACTCAGGACGCGGCGCCGCAGATCGTCGAGGGGCCGGCCCGCGAGGCCCTCGAAGAGGCCCTTCCCGCTCCCCCGCCCGACCGGCCGGCTCCCAGCGCCCCACCGGAGGGGCGGGAACAGCGACGGAACGCCGGCGGCCCGGCCGCGCACCCCGGCAGGGGGCGCGTGTCGGCGGTGCCCGAGCAGCACGGGCCCCGCGACCGCACCGCCGTGGAGCACCCGCCGCCGAAGCCGCCCCGCCACCGGGGCGACGTCTGCGACCTGGGCGAGCGGTACGGCGGCTGGCGGCCCGACAGCGACCAGGCGAAGATCTGCCGGGGGACGTACCGGCGCTGAGGCGCCCCCGTCGGGTCGACCGGCCGCACGCGGCGCGGCTCCGGGCCCGTCACAGGGAGCGGAGCCGTACCTCCAGACGCTCGATCCCGGCGCGGACCCCGTCGCCGTACTCGTCGTCGTCCAGGGCGTCCGAGGCCGCGCGTGCCCGGTCCAGGTGGTCGCGGGCCGCGTCGGGGCGCCGCACCTTCAGGTAGTCGGCGGCCAGATTGAGGTGGAGCGAGGGGTGGAGGGCCCGCAGGGCGACCGCGGCGTCGTCCCGGGCGGGCCCCTCGCCGCCCGGGCCCTCGGCCGCGAGCAGCGCCCGCAGGTCCCAGGCCAGCTCCGCGTCCGGGTCGTCCTGGGCGTCCGCCAGGTAGTGGGCGAGCGTGCAGCGGTGCAGCGGGTCGCCGTCCGGGCCCAGCTGGTCCCACAGCTCGCCGAGGCGGTTCCGCGCCTCCTCCCGGTCCCCGCCGTGGAGCAGCATCGTCGCCTGTCCGATCCTGGTCAGGAGGCCGTCGTCCGACATCTGCTGCTGCTCGGTCACTGCGGCCTCCACCTGCTGTCCGTCGGGTCGCACCGACGCTAGCCGCAGCCGCGGCCGATGCGGCACAGGCTCGGGCGGCACCGCCGGGCCTGTCAGCCGGGCGGCCGCGGGCCGGACCGCCGGCCGGCTGGGACGCCCGGCGGTGGGAACCGGCCCGGCGGCAGGGCGTCAGCCCAGGTTCGGGATGCGCCAGTCGATCGGCTCGTGGCCCTGCGCCGCGATGGCCTCGTCGATCTGGGTGAAGGGGCGGGAGCCGAAGAACTTCTTCGCCGACAGCGGCGAGGGGTGGGCGCCCTTCACCACGGCGTGACGGTCCTGGTCGATCAGCGGGAGCTTCTTCTGGGCGTACGCCCCCCACAGCACGAAGACGGCGGGGTCGGGCCGGGACGCGACGGCGGAGATCACCGCGTCGGTGAACTTCTCCCAGCCCTGGTTCTTGTGCGAGTTGGCCTCGCCGGCGCGGACCGTGAGGACCGCGTTGAGCAGCAGGACGCCCTGCTCGGCCCACGGCATGAGGTAGCCGTTGTCCGGGACCGGGTGGCCGAGCTCGGCCTGCATCTCCTTGTAGATGTTCCGCAGGGACGGCGGGGTCTTCACACCGGGCCGCACGGAGAAGCAGAGGCCGTGGCCCTGTCCCTCGCCGTGATAGGGGTCCTGCCCGAGGACCAGGACCTTCACCTTGTCGTACGGGGTCGCCGCGAGCGCCGCGAACACCTCGTCGCGCGGCGGGTAGACCGGTCCGCCGGCCCGCTCCTTCTCGACGAACTCGGTGAGCTGCCTGAAGTACGGCTTCTCCAGCTCTTCGCCGAGGACGCCGCTCCAGGACTCGGGCAGCATGTCGGTGTCGGTCACGTCAACAACCTCCGGTAGGACAGCACTTCTACGAGAGAAGAACCTACCGGGGGCCACTGACAACGCCCTCCTCCGTGCGTCCGGGGCGGTGTCCTACCAGCTGGTCCTGCGGCTCAGCTCCCACAGCTGCATGACCGTCTGCGGGTCGAGGGCGCGCTCGGCGCCGCCGACGTCCTCGCTGGCCGCGATGTAGAGCTTGCCCTGCCACAGCGGCAGCAGCCGGACGTCCTGGGCCATGATCTCCTCGGCCGACTCGAACTCGTCCATGACCGCGCCGCGGTTGCTCTCGCGCCGGGACTTCGGCAGCAGCTCCTGCGTGATCCGCGGGCTCTCGTACGGCGTCTGGAGCACGTTGTTCTTGCCGACGAAGGGAGCGATGAAGTTGTCCGGGTCCGGGAAGTCGGGAGACCAGCCTCGGCCGAACACCGGGTACTTGCCGGTCTTGAAGCCCGCCTGGAGCTCCTTCCAGGGCTTGCCGCGCAGGGCGACCTTGAAGAGACCGGACTCCTCCAGCTGCCGCTTGAGCTCGGCGAACTCCAGGGCCGTGCCGGAGCCGTAGCGGTCGGTGGTGAACCAGAAGGTCAGCTGGACGGGCTCGGTGATCCCGGCACCCCGCAGGATGGCGCGGGCCTTGTCGACGCTCGGCTCGCCGAAGCGGTCGAGGAACTCGGTGGTGTGACCGACGATGCCCTTGGGGATCATCGAGTACAGAGGCTCGGCCGTGCCCTGGTAGACCTTGGAGACGAGCGCGTTGCGGTCGACGACCTGGGCGATGGCCTTGCGGACGGGAGCCTTGGCGACGGCCGCGTCCTTCGTGTTGAAGACGAGGTAGCGGATGTCCGAGCCGGGGGACTCGACGAGCTGCAGCCCCTCGTTCTCCGGCTTGTCGTCCTGGAGGGCGATGACCTCCTCCGAGGTCAGACCTCGGTAGGTGGCGTCGATCTCCTTCTTCTTCAGCGCGCCGACCATCGCCTCGGACTCCTTGAAGTACCGGATGGTCACGCCGCCGTTCTTGCGTTCGGCGAATCCCTTGTAGCTGGGGTTCTTCGTCAGCTCGGCCTTGCTGCCGTCCTCGTACTCGTCGAGGACGTAGGGGCCGGAGCCGACCAGCTTGCCGTCCTCGCGGATCTTGTCGGCGGAGTACTCGGCCGGGTCGACCAGCGACATGGCGGGCGTGGCGAGGACGAAGGGGAAGGTCGCGTCCGGCTTGTTCAGCTTGAAGACGACGGTGCGGTCGTCGACGGTCTCGATCTCCTCCAGCGAACCGAGCAGGCCGTTGGGGCCGCCCTCGAAGTCGATCGTCCGGATGCGCTCGATGGAGTACTGGACCGCCTTGGCGTCCAGATTGTGTCCGTTGGAGAACTTCAGCCCCTCGTGGAGGGTGCATTCGTAGACCTGGCTGGACGTGTCCTTGAATTTGCAGTCGGCGGCGTCGGGCTGTGGCGTCGTACTACCCGTCGGGAAGCTCACCAGCGTCTGGAAGACATTCCGGAAAAGCTCCCAGGAATTATCCCACGCGGCGGCTGGATCGAGGGTGGTGGGAGAACTCGTCGTACCGATGACGATTCTCTGTTCCCCGGCGGGTTCATCGCCCGAAATCAGGCTGCATCCGGACACCAGGGATATGGACGCAAGGGCTGCAGCGGCCTGCAGACTGGTCCGGTTGAACACGTGCACGCTCCTCGTTCAGCCATGGGTCGGCCGACCATACCGCAGCGCCCCGCCAGGTCAATGTTTGACCCGGGCGGGGCACTTGAGGCATTCAACGAACAACCGGGGCCAATCCGGTCAGGAATTCAGGAAAGTGTCCGGTTATCGGTCACTCGACACCGGCGTTGAGGAAAATCCCTCCGTCGACCACCAGAGTCTGGCCGGTGATCCAGTCCGACTGGTCGGACGTGAGGAAGGCGGCGGCGCCGCCGATGTCCTCCGGCACGCCGAGGCGGCCGAGCGGGTAGGCGGCCGCCGCCTCCGCCTCGCGGCCCTCGTAGAGCGCCTCGGCGAACTTGGTCTTCACGACGCCCGGGGCGATCGCGTTGACCCGGACGACGGGCGCGAATTCGTGCGCCAGCTGGAGGGTGAGATTGACCATCGCCGCCTTGCTCATCCCGTACGCCCCGATGAAGGGCGAAGGGGCGAGTCCGGCGATCGAGGCGATGTTCACGATCGCGCCGCCGTGGTTCTTCTGCCAGGCGTGCCAGGTCTGCTGCGCGAATCCGAGGGCCGAGATCACATTGGTCTCGTAGACCTTGCGGGCGACACCGAGGTCGAGATCGGCCATCGGCCCGAAGACCGGGTTCGTGCCGGCGTTGTTGACCAGGAAGTCGACCCGGCCGAATGCCTCCATCGTCGCCGCGACCGCGGCGGCCTGGTGGGCCTCGTCGTGGGCCTTGCCGGGCACCGCGATCACCCGGTCGGCGCCCAGGCGCTCGACGGCCTCCTTCAGCGCCTCCTCGCCCCGCCCGGTGATGCAGACGCGGTCGCCGCGGGCGACCAGCGCCTCGGCGACGCCGTAGCCGATGCCCCGGCTGGCGCCGGTGACCAGGGCGACCTTGCCGGACAGCTCCGGAAGCTCCTTGCTGCTCATGCTCGTCTCCTTTTCCGCTCGGGCGTCAGTTGAGCGGGCCGCCGGCCACGTACATGACCTGGCCGGAGACGAAGCCGGCGTCGTCGCCCGTGAAGAAGGCGATGGCGTTCGCGATGTCCTCGGGGTAGCCCACGCGCTGCACCGGGATCATGGAGGCGGCGGCCGCCTGGAACTCCTCGAAGCCCATGCCGACGCGCTCGGCGGTCTGCGCGGTCATCTCGGTGACGATGAAGCCGGGGGCGACGGCGTTGGCGGTGACGCCGAACTTGCCGAGCTCCTTGGCGAGGGTCTTGGTCAGGCCCTGCAGGCCGGCCTTGACCGCGGAGTAGTTGGCCTGGCCGCGGTTGCCGAGCGCCGAGGAGGACGACAGCGAGACGATCCGGCCGAAGCCCGCGTCCACCATGTGCTTCTGGCACGCCTTGGCCATCAGGAACGCGCCCTTGAGGTGGACGTTCATGACGATGTCCCAGTCGGACTCGCTCATCTTGAAGAGCAGGTTGTCGCGGAGCACACCCGCGTTGTTGACGAGGATCGTCGGGGCGCCGAGCTCGGCGGCGACGCGCGCGACGGCCGCCTCCACCTGGGCGCTGTCGGAGACGTCGCAGCCGACGGCGAGGGCGGTGCCGCCCGCCGCCGTGATCTTCTCGACGGTGTCCTTGCAGGCCGCCTCGTCGAGGTCGAGTACGGCGACGGCGCGACCCTCCGCGGCCAAGCGCACCGCGGTCGCGGCGCCAATACCGCGCGCCCCGCCGGTCACGACGGCCACGCGCTGCTCGGTGGTGGACATGCTGGTTCTCCTCGCCCTTGGATCATGACTGGATGCGGCCGGCCCGGTACGTCCCGCACATGAGCGACCGCTTAGTACCTTCAGTAGACGAGACGCTAGAAGCCCT
Organism: Streptomyces sp. NPDC048338; assembly: GCF_043201055.1. NCBI lineage: Bacteria > Bacillati > Actinomycetota > Actinomycetes > Kitasatosporales > Streptomycetaceae > Streptomyces > Streptomyces sp. NPDC048338. Next base: position 32,141 of record NZ_JBICYQ010000011.1, on the reverse strand, counting down.
GGCACCCGGTGTCAACGGCCCACCGGGTGCACCCGATCACCTTCCGCCGCGCGCCGGGGCGCGGCACGGCCGGACCCGGGGCGCGTCCCGCCGATCCGGCCCGATCGCCACGGCGCACCCGCGGGGGCCGCGGCCCCTCCGCGGGCGGTCAGCGCACCAGCAGATCGAGCAGTCTCTCGACCTCGCCCGCGGGATCCTCGGTCAGGCCGGTGTGCACCGGACCCGGCTGGACGACCGTCGAGCGGGGGGCGATCAGCCAGCGGAAGCGCCGTCCCGCGTCGTCACGGGCCGCCTGCCCCGCGTCGTCGCCACCGCGGCAGACCCCCTCGACCGCGTGCAGCGCGGCCCGGACGCCGATCACGTCCGCGCCCGCGTCGAGCGCCTTCAGCTTGGTCTCGTCCAGATGGGTACGGGCGGCCACGAAGGACCGGGCACGGCAGTAGACCACCACGCCCGCGTTGAAGAACTCGCCGCGCTCGACGCGCGGCACCACGCGCAGCAGCGCGTACTCGAAGACATCGCGCTTGCTCACTGTCCGTCGCCCTCGCTCGTGCCGGTGCGGTCCTTCTTGGTGGGGTGCGGCCAGTCGGTGAGGTGGTCGGTCAGCCAGCCGGGGGCCTGCGAGACCCGGCGCTCCGCGCGCGGGCCGAGGGTGATCCGCTCGTGGATCGTGGCGGCACGCGGGAGCAGCGCCTCCACGTAGGCGCGCCGCAGCGCGTCGGTGGTGTCGAAACCGGGCTCGTCGACCAGCCACTCGTCGGGCACGTCGGCGGCGACCTCGGTGAGCAGCTCCTCGGTGACCAGCGGAGCGAGTTCGGCCGCGGCGGCGGCGACGTCCGGCCCGAAGGGCGCGAGGGCGTGGTCCGAGGCGTCGTACGGCTTGGCCGCGGACGCCTGGGCGCCGGGCCAGTTGTGGTGCCAGATCATCGTGGCCCCGTGGTCGATGAGCCACAGGTCGCCGTGCCAGACCAGCATGTTGGGGTTGCGCCACGAACGGTCGACGTTGTTGATCACCGCGTCGAACCAGACGACCTTGCCGGCCTCCCGGGGGTCCACCTCGTAGGCCAGCGGGTCGAAGCCGAGGGAGCCGGGCAGGTAGTCCATCCCCAGGTTGAGGCCACCGCTCGCCTTGAGCAGCTCCTGCACCTCCTGGTCCGGTTCGGACAGCCCGATGACCGGGTCGAGCTGGATGGAGGCCAGTTCGGGTACGCGCAGGCCGAGGCGGCGGGCGAGCTGTCCGCAGATGACCTCGGCGACCAGGGTCTTGCGCCCCTGTCCGGCGCCGGTGAACTTCATGACGTACGTACCGAGATCGTCGGCCTCGACGATGCCGGGGAGCGAGCCGCCCTCACGCAAGGGCGTGACATAGCGGGTCGCCGTCACTTCTGTAAGCATTTCCCCAGGCTATCGGGAGAAGCCGCCTCTTGATCGGAGAGTGCGCGGACCGCCGGGCGGGCCGGCGCGTCCGGCCGGCACCAGGCGGACGCCGGTTTCTTTCGGGGGGCATGAACGTTCCCGCTCCCGTCCGCGTACCTTCTGCTGACACAGTGATCAGGTCGATGCGGACGGAACGCAAGGGGAACGGTATGAGCGCAGTGGCACGCCGGACAGTCGTCTCGGCAGCGGGGGGCATGGGCGTGGTGGCGGTGCTCACCGCCTGCGGCGGTGGCACGGACGACAAGGCGGGCGGCTCGGGCGGGACGACGGGCGCGGCGGACGGCGGAGCGGGCGGCGCGGGGGGCGGCCCGATCGCGAAGACCGCGGACATCCCGGTGGGCGGCGGCAAGGTGTTCGCCGACCAGGGCGTGGTGATCACCCAGCCGACGGCCGGCGAGTTCAAGGCCTTCTCCTCGAAGTGCACCCATCAGGGCTGCGCCGTCAGCGGCGTCAGCGACGGGGTCATCAGCTGCCCCTGTCACCAGAGCCTCTTCGACGCCTCGGACGGCAGCGTCAAGGGCGGCCCCGCCCCCAGCCCGCTGCCGCCGGCGCCGATCAAGGTCGAAGGGGACTCGATCACGCACGGGTGACGCGACGCGGGCTCTTCCAGCAGCGCAGCACCTCCTCGGTGGTGGTGACGGTGGAGACGAGCGCGAGCGTGTGACGGATCATCGCGGGGGTGTAGTCGGCCGGCACCCCCGCGATGGCGTCCCCGGGGACGACCACGGTGTAGCCGAGGTTGACCGCGTCGAACACGGCGTTGGGTATGGCGACGTTGGCCGACACCCCGGTGACGACCAGGGTCCGGCAGCCGAGGTTGCGCAGCAGCGGGTCGACGTCGGTGCCGGCGAGGGGCGAGAGCCCGTGCAGCCGGCGGACGACGAGGTCCTGGTCGGCGACCTCGATGGGTTCGGCGATCCGGACGGCCGTGCTGCCGCTGTGCTGCTGCACGGGCAGGCGGGCGGCGGCCCGGAACAGCCGGGCGTTGCCGTTGGCCCCGCGCCCGTCCGGCCGCCGTTCGGCGACGGCGTGCATCACCTGCACGTCGGCCTCGTGCGCGGCCCCGACCAGCCGGGCCACCCGGCCCAGAGCGCCCGACGCGCGGGCCGCGGCGGCGAGTTCGGGCAGCGCTCCGGCCCGGCCGACGACCCCTTCCTGGCATTCGACGGTGAGCAGTACCGTGGTGGCGGGGTCGAGTTGCTCCTGGAGCCGTTCCCACTGGGCGTTGCCGGTCATGGTCCTCCCCTTCTGCGCACTCCGGGCGGGCGAGGGTAACCACCCTTGCCTGCGGAGGGAAGAGCCTCCATGATTTCTGACACTTCATCAGAACTCTACGAGGGGCGGGACGATGACCGTCGCACAGCGTCGCGGACGCAGGATCATGATGACCCCGGCCGAGCTCGACACCTTCCTCACCGAACAGCGGACCTGCCGGGTCGCGACCGTCTCCGCGGACGGGCGCCCGCACGTCGGCGCGCTCTGGTACGTCTGGGACGGGACCTCGCTGTGGCTGTACTCGATCACCCGCAGCCGGCGCTGGGCCGATCTGCGGGCCGATCCGCGGATCGCCGTGGTCGTGGACGACGGTGAGGATTACGGCGAGCTGCGCGGCGCCGAGCTGTCGGGCACCGCGGTCTTCGTCGGGGAGGCCCCGCGGACGGGTGAGCCCTGTGCCGAACTCGACGTGCCGGAAAGGCTCTTCGCGGCCAAGAACTTCGGCCTCGACACGATGCCGCACGACGGCCGGCACGCCTGGCTGAAGCTGACGCCGGACGCGGTCGCCTCGTGGGACTTCCGCAAACTGGCCGGGCTCTGAGGGACCGCGCCCGGGGGGGTGAGCGGCCCGGACGGGCGGCACCGTCCGGGCCGGCTCGGGCCGGCGGGGACCGGCGCCTTCCGGCCGAACCCGCGTCCCGGGGACGGACGACGCCCCGCCGTCAGCTGTTCAGCGGCGTCCCGGCCGCCCGCAGCGCCTCGACGGCGGCACGGATGGACGGGCGCCGGCCGGCGTCGGTGCGCCAGGTCGCGTAGATGTGCCGCTTCATCTTCTGCCGTACCGGCACGAACGCGATGCCCTCCGGGGCCGGGCCGCGGCCGAGCCGTGGGGTGACGCAGACGCCGAACCCGGCGGCGATCAGGGCCAGCTGGGTGTGGTGCTCCCCGGCGAGGTGGGCGATACGCGGTTCGATGCCCTGCGAGCGCAGGGTGAACATCAGCCAGTCGTGGCAGAACTCCCCCTCCGGCCAGGACACCCAGTCGTCGTCGCCGAAGTCCTCCAGGTCCACCACCTCGCGGCCCGCCAGCGGATGCCCCGCGGGCATCGCGACGTCCGCGGCGTCGTCGAGCAGATGGACGCGCTCCAGGCCGCCGGGCACCGGTGCCCGCTTGTTGCTCCAGTCCAGGACGATCGCGAGGTCGGCGTCGCCCCGCAGCACCTCCCTGATGCCCCGCTCGGGCTCCAGCTCGGAGGTCCTCACGCGCAGCTCGGGGTGGGCGACGCGCAGGGCCCCGAGCGCCCGGGGGAAGAGGCCGCGCGCGGCCGTCGGGAAGGCCGCGATCCGGACCTCGCCCACCACTTGTCCGCGCTGCGCCTCGATGTCCGCCTGGGCCAGCTCCACCTGCGAGAGGATCCGCGCCGCGTGCTCCGCGAGAAGGAGACCGGCGTCGGTGAGGCGCACGCCCCGGCCGTTCTTGGCGAGGAGCTGCTGGCCGATCTCCCGCTCCAGCTTCGACAGCTGCTGCGAGACGGCGGAGGTGGTCACGTGCAGCCCGTCGGCCGCGCCGCTCACCGAACCGTGCCGCGCGACGGCGTCCAGGGTGCGCAGGCGCTCCAGATTCAACATGTAAGCGATACTACGGCGACACCTCCAGGAATTCTCGCTTGTTCTAAGAGATCCGAGGAGTCACCCTGAGGAGCATGAGCTCCGCCACCCCGCCCCGGCCCCTCCCCCGCACCTCACGCGCGGCCCGCCTCCCGCGCATGCTGAACTGGCGCGTCCGCTTCGGCGTCCTGGCCCTGATCTGGGGCTTCAGCTTCCTCTTCATCAAGGTCGGCACCGAGGGCTTCGCGCCCTTCCAGGTCACCTTCGGGCGGCTCCTCTTCGGCACGGTCGTGCTCGCCGTCGCCATCGCGGTCAAGCGCGAACGCCTGCCGCGCGGCGCCCGCACCTGGGGCCATCTCGCGGTCGCCGCGTTCCTGCTCAACGCGCTGCCGTTCTCGCTCTTCGCCTACGCGGAGCTGACGATCCCCTCGACGCTCGCGGACATCTGCAACGCCACGACCCCGCTGTGGGGGATGGTCCTGTCGATGGTCGCCCTCTCCGAGGACCGCCCGACCAGGGTCCGGGCGGCGGGTCTGGGCATCGGCTTCGTCGGCGTGCTGACCGTCCTCGGCGCCTGGCAGGGCTTCTCCGGTCTCGACGTCACGGGCACCTCGCTGGCCCTGCTCGCCTCCGCCAGCTACGCGGTCGGCTGGATCTACGTCCGCCGGACCCTGGCCGGCACCGGCGTCTCCCACCTGTCCCTCGCCGGCTCCCAGGTGGCGCTCGGCACCCTGCAGCTGGCCGTGGTGACCCCGCTGTTCACCTCGCTGCCGACGTCCGTCGAGCTGCTGCCCCTGCTGGCCGTGATCGCCCTCGGCGCGCTGGGCACGGGGTACGCGATGCTCCTCCAGTACGGCGTGGTCGACGAGGTGGGGCCCACCACGGCGGCGATGGTCACGTACTTCATCCCGGTCATCGCCACGGCGGCGGGCGTCGCCCTGCTGGACGAGCGGCTCACCTGGAACACCCCGGTCGGCGCGGTGATCGTGCTGGCGGGCGCGGCCCTGACCCAGACCCGGACCTCGGGCCGGAAGCGGGACCGAACGGCCGGAGGGCCGGAGGCGGTGCCCGCGTCCGCCGCTCCCCCGACCGTCGCCGCTCCCCCGGCCGCCCCGGAGCCCGCACTCGCCGCGTGCACGGCGAGCGAGGCACCGGCGAGGTGACCGTCGCCGCGGGTGGATCCGCGGACGGCTGAGCGGCGACGGTCGGGGGCTCCCCGGCCGTCACACGCCGCTCAGCCGTAACTGCGCGCGGGCGCCGGGCCCGCCGCGGCGGCGACCGCCTCGGCCAGCCGGTCGATCTCGGCCGGGGCCAGCCCGGAGACGGTGAGCCGGACGGCCGGCGAGGCGTCCATCCGGAACCGGGCCCCCGGGGCCACCGCCCAGCCGGCGGCGAGCAGACGCGTGACCGCCCCCGTCTCGTCGGAGACCGGCACCCAGACGTTCATGCCGCTGCGCCCGTGCGCCTCGATCCCGCGCTGCTCCAAGGCTCGCACGAGTCCGTCGCGCCGCTCCCCGTAGGCGCGCGCCACGGCCGGTGTGTCCACGGCTCCCGTGGTCCACAGGTGCACGACGGCCCGCTGGAGCAGCCGGCTGACCCAGCCCGGCCCGAGCCGCTGCCTCCCGAGGACCCGGTCGACCGTCAGCGGATCGCCGGTGAAGGCGGCGATCCGCAGGTCGGGGCCGTACGCCTTGGCCACCGACCGCACCATCGCCCAGTGGCGCGTCGCCCCCGCCAGCGGATGCAGCGGGAGACCGACGAACCCGTGCCCGTGGTCGTCCTCGACGAGCAGGACGTCCGGGTGGTCGCCGAGCACCCGGCGCAGCGCGGTCGCGCGGTCCGCGCCGACGGCCGCGCCGGTCGGGTTCTGCGCGCGGTCGGTCACGATCAAGGCCCGCGCGCCCTCCCGCAGCGCCCGGGCGACCGCCTCCGGCCGCGGCCCGTCGTCGTCGACCGCGACCGGGACGGGCCGCAGGCCGAGCGCGGGTACGAGGTCGAGCAGGCTCCCCCAGCCCGGATCCTCCACCGCGACCGCGTCCCCGGGCCTGAGGTGGACGGCGAGCACCCGCTCGATCGCGTCGAGGGAGCCGGAGGCGACGCCGACGGGCCCGTCGGGGACGCCGTCGGCGTCCAGCGCGGCACGAGCGAGCCGGGCGAAGTCCGCGTCCACGGGGGCCTCGCCGTACATCCCGGGCCGTTCGGACTCCCGCCGCGCCGCCGCGGCGAGCGCCTCGCCCAGGGAGGGCAGCAGGGCCGCGTCGGGATTGCCCTGACTCACGTCCCGCACCCCGGCCGGGGCCTCCACCCGGATCGACCCGCGCGTCGTGGTGGCCGGCTTGGCCCGCACCCGGCTGCCGCGCCGCCCGTCCGTCTCGATGACGCCCCGCTCGCGCAGGGTCCGGTACGCGGCCGCGACGGTGTTCGGGTTCACCCCGAGCGTGACCGCCAACTCCCGCATGGGCGGCAGCGGTCCGCCCGGCTCCAACGCGCCCGTGCCGACCCCGCGCTCCACACTCGCGGCGATCTCCGATGCGCGGCGCCCCTCGATCCGATACTCTCCTAGCACAAACCACATTATGCACTAGTGCAATGGAGAGGGCAATGACGGATTCCTACGAGCCGACCGAGCGGACCGTGCCGACCCGGTCCCGCGACCGCGCCTCCTACGACCGCGCGCTCGTGCACGCGATACTCGACGAGTCCTACGTCTGCCACCTCGGCTTCGTGCGCGACGGCGCCCCCGTGGTCCTGCCGACCCTCTACGGGCGGATCGGCGACCGCCTCTACGTGCACGGCTCCACCGGATCGCGGCCGCTGCGCATGGCGGGCCGCGGCACCGACGCACCGGGCCTTCCGGTCTGCCTGACCGTGACGCACGTCGACGGCCTGGTCCTGGCCCGGTCCGCCTTCCACCACTCGATCAACTACCGCTCGGTCGTGGTCCACGGCACGGCTCACCAGGTCACCGACCCCGAGGAGCTGCGGATCGCGCTCGACGCCCTGGTGGACCACGTCGTCCCGGGCCGCTCCCGCGACTCCCGCCCGGCCAACGCCAAGGAGCTCGCGGCCACCGCCGTCCTGCGGCTCGACCTCGACGAGGTCTCCGCCAAGCTCCGCACGGGCGGCCCGAACGACGAACCCGAGGACCTGGCCCTGCCGCACTGGACCGGGGTGGTCCCTGTCGCCAGGACGTACGGCACGCCGATCCCGGCCGACGACCTCGACCCGGCCGTCGCCCTGCCCGACTACCTCCCCGCCGGCTGAGGGCGACGCCGTGCTCGTCCATCCCTGGGACGCCGTGCAGGACACCGACACGTGGCGGGACTGGCTGGCCCGCCACGACTTCGGGCAGCTCGCCGTCAACGGCCTGCCCGGCGAGCCGCCGTGGGTCCAGCCGATGCACTTCCGGTACGACGCCGAGCCCGGCCCGTACGGCCGGGTGCTCGCCCACCTCGCCCGCCCGAACCCCCTGTGGACGGCCCTGGAGGCCGACCCGACCGTGCTGCTGAGCGTGGTCGACGACTACGTGTTCGTCCCCGGGCCCTGGGCGGCACCCGAGGGCGCCCCGGCCGCGCACGGGACGCCGACCTCGTTCTACGCCGCCGTCCAGCTGCGCTGCACGGCGCAGGTGGTCGACGACCCGGCCGAGAAGGCGGAGCTGCTGAACCGGCAGGTCGCCCACTTCCAGCCCGAGGGCGGCACGGCACCGGTCGCGCCGGACGAGGGGCCCTTCCGGCGGCTCCTGCCGGGCCTGCGGGTGCTGCGTCTGGACGTCACCGACGTGCGCGCGAAGTTCAAGTACGCCCACCACAAGCCGGTGCCGGTCCAGGACCGGATCGCCGAGGGCCTCGCGGCGCGCCGGGGCCCGGGCGACGAGGCCGCCCGGGCCCACCAGCTGGGCCGCCGTCCCCCCACGAGCTGAGGGACCCGTCGGGGGCCCGGCAGGTCGGCCGTGGGAGGGGCCGGTACGCGGCGGAGGGAACCTACGCCCGCTCGGCGGACGTGAGGGCGTCCCGCGGGACGGGGTCCGAGCCGGCCACCGGCCCGGGCATCGGCGCCTTGGGCGTCGAGGACTGGGCGATGAAGGCGCCGACCAGGACGATCGCCCCGCCGAGGATCTGCGGGGCCGCCAGGTGCTCGCCGAGCAGCACCCAGGCCAGGACGGTCGCGACGACCGCCTCCAGGCAGGCGACGACACCGGCGACCGCGGGCGAGAGCCGGCGCACCGAGACGACACCGGTGACGTAGGCGAGGACGGTCGCGACGAGGACGATCCAGGCCAGCAGCAGCCAGGCGGGCAGATGTCCGCCGTTCATGTCGGCGCTGCCGCCGAGGACCGACCAGTCCATGCCCCACGGCCGGGCCACGACGGTGAGCACGACGGCGCCGACGAGCAGCCCGTACGCGATGACGCCCATGGGATCGGCGGCGTCGGACTCGTCGCCGCCGTGGTCGGAGAGGACGAAGTAGCCGACCTGGCAGCAGGCCGCGGCCAGCGCGAGGACCAGGCCGAGCAGGTCGAAGCCGAGGCCCGACCAGATCTGCACGACGCAGGCGAGTCCGCCGACGGCGAGGACGACGCCGAGGGCGGCGGCGCGGGTGACCGGACGGCGCTGGACGAAGCGCACCCAGCCGAGGACGAGGGCCGGGGCGAGGTACTCGATGAGCAGGGCGACACCGACGGGGATCCGGGAGATCGCGGCGAAGTAGCAGGCCTGGACGCCCGCGACGGCGAGCAGGCCGAAGCCGGCGAGCAGCGCCGGCTTGCGGCGCACGAGGTCGCGGTGGCGCCATGCCACCGGCAGCATGAGGAGGGCGGCGCCGGCCACCCTGAGCCACACCACATGGAGCGGGTCGAGTCCCGCCTCGATGAGCGGCTTCGCCGCCACACCTGAACCACCGAATGCGAAGGCCGAGGCCAGGGCGAGTCCCAGGCCGGCGCTTCTCCCCTGAGACGCGTGCATCGGGCCATCATGACAGGACGGCGTCAGGTGCGTAACCCCCGTTACACCTGTTGAGACGGCTCCCCGATCCGGGCCGCCAGCGCGGTCGCGTCGACGCCCGCCCGGCGGAGCACCTCGACCGCCCGGCAGTCGGCGTCGGCGGCGATCGCCGCGAGCAGGTCGAGACCGCGGGGGCGCGCCTCGCCCCGTCGCACGGCCCGCTCCCGGGCGGCGTCGAGCGCTGCCACGGCGGCGGGCGACCAGCCGGACAGGGCGGCGGCAGGCCGGCCGGGCAGGACGACCCCGGCTCCCGGCACGGACGCGGCACCGGCCTCCTCGACGGTGCCCTGCCAGCGCAGCCCGTACCCGATGGACCGCTGGACGAGATAGCCGAGCACCCGGGCGAGCCGGCCACCGCCCTCGAAGGCGGTGCCGACGTCGGGGTCGGACTCGATGAGGGAGTGCAGCAGGTGGGCGGTGTCGATCTGCCGGTCGCCGTCGCGCAGCGCCCTGCGACGGGCGCCCATGACCACGGTCGCGAGCGTGGGGGTCAGTCTGGCCTCGATCTCCGCACGCCGGGCCGCGACGTACCGGGCAGCGGGCTGCGCCGCCGCGGGCTGCCAGGTCGTGGGCTGCCGGGGCACGTGAGGGACGGGACTTTGCACCCTCCCACCTCATCAGGTCACGGCGGCCACGGCGTCACCGGTGAGAAGCATGTCCGCATCCCACCGGAGTGGGGCACGGGTGCGCGGCTCCTCCTCCCTGGGGATGAGATCGCGCGGATCCGGCCTCGGGGGCGCGCGCCGCCTTGCGCCGCGCCCCGTACGCAACCACGGGCCCCTCCCGTCTCGTCCTCCCGGCATGTTCTGGATGGTGGCCCTCCTCGCTCTCGACGGGCGGCAGTACGTCTACCGCGTGTACGCGCCACGGACAGCGCTGCCGGCCGACCTCTTCTGGGCCGCCTTCCACTGCCATGACGAGGGCCGTGGCCCGCGGGCCTCGGACTGCTTCGACGCGGCGCGGATCTGGTGGACCGGGGACGGCGAAGACCTGACGGTTCATCAGTATTGAATGTTCGAGGTCGTGCGGCTACGTTCCGTCGACACCGAAGGCCCATGAGGACACGCGGACGCGTGAACGTGTGAAGGGGTGGTCGTATGGCCGAAGTCAGCGCGGAGGCACGGATCGAGGCACCGGCCGACAGGGTCTGGGCGCAGCTGACCGACTTCGCCTCGTACGGGGAGTGGAACGCCACCCACACCAGCTTCCCGAACGGCGGCCCGGCCACCCTCGAGACGGGTGCCACCTTCGCGGAGAACATGAAGCTGATGGGCTTCCCGGCCGAGGTGACCTGGACCGTGGAGGAGCTGGAGTCCGTCCGCGTCCTGGCCATCAGGGGCAAGGGCCCGATGGGGGTCAACGTCGGCACGCGCTACTCGCTCGCGCCGGACGGGGAGGCCACCACCCTGCGGATCGACGGGGAGTTCACCGGCGCCGCGGTCTCGCTGATGGCGACCAAGCTCAAGGACTCGGCGACGGCGGCGCTGAACGAGTCGCTGCGCAAGTTCGCCGGCCTGGTGGCCTGACGGCACCGTCCCGGACCGCCGGCCGTCGCACCGCGGCCACCCCGGACACGGCACACGACGCGGCCCCTCGGGACCGGTGCGCGGGGCACGCGGCACGAGGACGGCACGACAGGACGGGCCCCGCGGCGGATCGCCGCGGGGCCCGTCCGGCCGTACGCGCTCAGCCCTCGTCGGCCAGGATCAGGTACAGCTTCTTGCGTGCTTCGTTGATCACCTCGACGGCCTTCTGCCGCTGCTCGGCGCTGCCGGTCTTCCAGACCTGGCCGAACGCCTCCATCAGACCGAAGCCGGCCTGCCGGATCTCGTTCACGGCATCCCAGTCGACACCGCGCCCGGCCTCCTCCCAGGGGGCCTCCGGGCCGGACTCGGCCTCGGCGCGGCCGGTGTCGGTGAGCGTGAACAGCTTCTTGCCGCCCTCGCTCTCACTGACGATCAACCCCTCGTCCTCGAGGAGCTGGAGCGTCGGGTAGACGGAGCCGGGGCTGGGCTTCCAGGCCCCGCCGCTGCGCTCCCCGATCTCCTGGATCATCTCGTAGCCGTGCATCGGGCGGTCCTTGAGCAGCGCCAGGATCGAGGCGCGCACGTCGCCGCGCCGCGCCCTCCCCCGGCCACCGCCGCCGCGGCCGCGCCCGCCGGGGAACGGTCCGCCCCGGAAGGGCCCGCCACCGAATCCCGGCCCGAAGGGGCCGAAGGCGGCGCGCCGCCCTTCGAAGTCACCGCGAGGGCCGGGTCCGCAGTAGCCATGTCCGTGTTCGTGTCCATGTGAACGCATCGCAACGCTCCTTCCATCGGGTATGCATCGTTGATCTGTCGCGATGCGTCAACGATATATCGGAACTGTTCGTTTGCCAAGGGTTGAGAGGATCAGGGCATGGCGGACTCACCAGTGCAGATCAACGCCCTCATCGTCGATGCCACCGACCCTGAGCGGCTCGCCGCGTTCTGGTCCGAGTTGCTCGGCAGGCCGGTGGTGGGCCGCATGGGTCCCTACGTGTGGCTGCGGCGCGAGAAGGGCCTCGGCCTGGGCTTCCAGCGGAGCGGCGAGCCCAGGTCGGGCAAGAACCGTCTGCACTTCGACATCAGCTCACCGGACCCGGTCGCCGAGCAGCAGCGTGTCGAGGCACTCGGCGGGCGCCGGCTGGAGGAGTACGCCGACGGCGGGTTCCTGGTGATGGCCGACCCCGAGGGCAACGAATTCTGCGTCATCCCCGACGGTCCCTTCGAACTCGACGACGAGGGGCGCGCGGACTACCTCGCCTGACCGGCGCTCCCACCCGTGTGCGAGAGCCGTCGGCTCCAGGCGGTCACCGCGTCGGCGGTCGCCGCCCCGGTGGCGCGGGGGCAGTCGGTGACCGACGGTCGACGTCCACCGGGGCGAGTCAGGCACATCGGGCCAGTGACCCGGGATTGGCCTTGGCCCGCCACTTCGCCGGCCCGGTAGCGTCCCGGACATGCGGATTCGAATCGTCGACGCCTTCACCGACCGTCCCTTCTCCGGCAACCCGGCCGGGGTCCTGCTCCTGGACTCCTTCCCGGACGACCACTGGCTCCAGAAGGTGGCCGCCGAGGTCAACCTCTCCGAGACCGCCTTCGCGCACCCGCTGCCCGCCGGCGGCGAGGCCGACTGGGCGCTGCGCTGGTTCACCCCGACCACCGAGGTCGACATGTGCGGCCACGCCACGCTCGCCACCGCGCACGTCCTCCACACCACCGGCAGGGCGACCGGGACCGTCCGTTTCGCCGCCCGCTGCGGGATCCTCAGCGCCACGGCCGGCGAGGACGGCACCGTCACGATGGACTTCCCCACCTCGGCACTGACCGCCGTCCCGACCCCGGAGGGCCTGGAGAAGGCCCTGGGCGCGGACGTCGTCTCGGTGCACGACACCGCCGCCCACGTCGGCGACCTCGTGGTGGAACTGCGCGACGAGGCGACCGTCCGGGCCCTGGCCCCGGACTTCGCGGCCCTGACCCGGCTCTCCCGGCGCGGCGTCATCGCCACCGCCGCCGCCGAACAGCCCGATCGCGGCTACGACTTCGTCTCGCGCGGCTTCTTCCCCGCCGTCGGCATCGACGAGGACCCCGTCACCGGCAGCGCGCACACCGCGCTCGCCCCGTTCTGGTCCGCGCGCCTCGGCCGCGACGAGCTGACCGGCTTCCAGGGCGGCGCCCGCACCGGCATCGTGCGGACCCGGCTGCGCGGCGACCGCACCCTGCTGACCGGCCACGCCGTCACCGTCGTCGACGGCGAGCTGCACGCCTGAGGCGTCCGCGAACGCCGGAAGGGGCGTACGGCCGTCGCCGTACGCCCCTTCCCCGTCCCTCGGCCCTCGTCGCCGGCCGGTCCTCGAAGGACCGGCCGGACGGGACGGCCCTCAGGCCGTGGGCAGCCAGCCCACCTTCCCCGCCAGCAGGCCGTATCCGACGAAGGCCACGATGTCGAGCAGCGCGTGCGCCACCACCAGCGGGCCGACGCGCCCCCAGCGGCGGTACAGCCAGACGAAGACGACGCCCATCACCATGTTGCCGACGAAGCCGCCGATCCCCTGGTACAGGTGGTACGAGCCGCGCAGCACCGCGCTCGCCATCAGCGCCGCCGTCGGCGTCCAGCCCAACTGGCCGAGCCGGCGCAGCAGGTAGCCGACGACGATGACCTCCTCCAGCACCGAGTTCTGCACCGCCGACAGGATCAGCACCGGGTACTTCCACCACACGTCCGGCAGCGCCTCGGGGACGACGGTCAGGTTGAACCCGGCCGCCCGCGCCCCGAGGTAGAAGGCGAGGCCGGCGCTGCCGATCCCGGCGGCGACCAGCGCGCCCCGCCTCAGGTCGGGCCACGGCCGGGTCCGGTCGAAGCCGATCGAGCGCATACCGGCGCCCTCGCGCATCAGCAGGTGCGCGACGAGGACGACCGGCACCAGCGCCGAGGCGATGCTGAACAGCTGCCAGGCCAGGTCCAGCCAGGGCCGCCCGGGCGCGAACGAGCCGTTGAGCGTGGCCGCCTGCTCCTTGAGGCCGCCGGGCTTGGTCAGCGACCCGATGAAGCTGATGCAGGCCGACACCCCGCTGGCCCCGAGGGAGAGCGCCAGCACGATCGCCGTCTCGGACCGCAGCACCTTGCGCGGCAGCCCTTCGGGGGGAAACGAATCGGCGACCACTCGTTGATCCGACACCACACCTGTCTCCACTTCCCCATCGCGTTCCGGGTACGGAGATCATGCGTGACGGCCTGCCGCGGGCGCCATTCCCAGGGGGTGTCCTGTCGATCGGGCCGGGACACCGCGAGCCCGGCAAGATCGGCAGGACGCCCCTGGAAGGCGGTCGTCCGCGCCCGGCGCCCTCACCCCGCCGTGCGCCCCGCTCAGTCGATGCCCACCGGCCAGGTGTGCACCGGCTCCCCCTCGTGCATCAGCTCGGCGTAGCGCCGGGTCGTCGCCGCCAGGGCGGCGTCGCGGTCCAGGCCCGACTCCAGCGCCTTGTGGAAGGTGTCGGCCTGCCAGGAGGCGCCGTTGACCCGTCGGCGGCACCGCTCCTCGATCACCCCCAGATAGAAGTCCCGGTCCGCCGGTTCGATGTGCCAGGCGTCCAGGCCCGCCGCGGCCAGCGGCAGCAGCTCGTCCAGGACGAGCCGGACGGCCGGGACGCTCGCCACGCCGCCCGAGCGTCCCGGCCGGGGCCAGCGCAGCTCGGCCTCGATGCCGTACCGGCAGGCCGCGTCGAAGTTCGCGGCCGCGTCCTCGAACGGCAGTCGCTTCCAGACCGGACGGGTCTCCTCGGCCAGGCTGCGGACCAGGCCGTAGTAGAAGGCGGCGTTGGCGACGACGTCGGTGACGGTCGGCCCGGCCGGCAGCACCCGGTTCTCCACCCGCAGGTGCGGAACCCCGTCCACCCATCCGTACACCGGCCTGTTCCAGCGGTACACGGTCCCGTTGTGCAGGACGAGTTCCTGCAGTCGCGGCACGCCGCCCTCGTCCAGGACGCGCAGCGGATCCTCGTCGTCGAGGATCGGGAGCAGCGGCGGGAAGTACCGGAGGTTCTCCTCGAACAGGTCGTACGCGGAGTCCACCCAGCGCTCGCCGAACCAGGTCCGCGGCCGAACGCCCTGCGCCTGGAGCTCCGGCGGCCGGGTGTCCGTGGACTGCTGGAACAACGGAGGACGCGACTCCCGCCACAGCTCACGGCCGAAGAGGAAGGGCGAGTTGGCCCCGACCGCCGTCTGCACCGCGGTCACGGCCTGCGCGGCGTTCCACACCGAGGCGAACCGGCCCGGGGTGACCTGCAGATGCAGCTGGACGGAGGTGCAGGCCGCCTCGGGCACGATCGAGGTCGACGTGCAGGTCAGCCGTTCCACCCCCTGGATGTCGAGGGCGAAGTCCTCCCCCCGGGCGGCGACTATCTGATCGTTGAGAAGCGTGTAGCGGTCCACGTCCGAAAGGTTCTCGAAGACGAGATCGCTCTGCGCGAGCGTCGGCAGAATTCCGATCATGACCACGCCGGCATCGACTTCCCGGGCTTTGCGATCGGCATATCCCAGACCGATCCTGAGCTCCTCGGCGAGCCGGTCGAAAACCCGGCCGCCGATCCGGTGCGGGGCGATGTTCACTTCGAGGTTGAACATTCCCAGTTCGGTCTGGAAATCCGTACTCGCGATCCGGTCGAGCACGGCCGCATTGACCATGCGCGGCATACCGTCCGATCCTGCGAGATTGAGTTCGATCTCCAGGCCCATCAGATTCTGCGGCCGGTCGAACCTCTTCTCCGCCAGAAGCCTCGCGAGTCCCGCCAGACACTGCTGGAGCTTCCTGCGGTACCTCTGCCGATCGGACAGGCCGAACCCGTCTGCCACGACCTTCTCCCCCATGGAAGCGTCCCTCCTCGATTCCGGCGGCTGCGGCGAAGGCCGCGCGTCACGGACGATGATGCCCCGGCCGACTGATCCATAACGTCTGTGCGACACCCCTCTTCGACGGTAGGCTGGGAGAAGCATCCGACGGGCACATTCCGCAGGCACCCGGCAATGGACATATTCCGGAGTCATACGAGCCCGGAAGCAAGGGTCGTGAACCGGCCGTCCGCCGTGCGGGCAGCGTCGCAGGCAGGCGACGCACACTCTTCATAAATCCTCGGAATCGCGGTAGAAATAAGGCCGGATGAAGCCTTGTCCGCAATATCGGCGACGGCTAGCGGAAACATCGTGTGAACACGTGTCGTATAAACTCCGCGAACGAGGCAGAGTGTTGGCGCCCGGCCGTGGATCCTGACTCCCCTCCGGCCCGGCAGCCGACAGCGCCGTCGTACCTGCCCACGCAACACCGTGTCTCCTGAGTGAGAGGCGACCCATCATGCTCCGACCCTCCCCGGCCCCTGCGCCGGCACTGCGTAGTGTCCTCGCCGCGCTCGGCTCCCCCACCGCCGTCCGCGAGGCGCGAACGCCCGCCCTCCGGTCCGCCCAGGGACCGCTGAGCCCCGAACTGCCCCTGCCCGTCCACGTCCTCGACGTACGGGACCAGGTCGTCCCGCCGGGGCACGCACCGCGCACCAGGCTCGTCGGCTGGCGCTTCCTGATCCGGGGACCCGAGCGGGCCGTCGCCGCGGCGGACACCATGCTCACCCCGGACGGCTGGACCTTCTCGCACTTCTTCGAAGGGCCCTACGTCACGGCCACCGAACGCGCCCTGCTCCAGGCCGAGACGCTGGCCACGCCCTACCAGCCGCGCCTGCTGTCGGTACCGGAGCTCTACATGTTGACGCTGTGGCTGCACGGCGACACCGCCGCGGACGGCACCTCCGCGCCCGACCCCGCGGACCTGCTCATCCCGCTCGCGCCCGCACCGCCGGGTATCGCCGCCCATCTGCCGCACCGGGTCGCCGACCTGCTGCCGGTCCTGACCCTGCGGCTCGCGCCACCGCCGCTGTTCGGCACTCCGGCGCCGGCCTGAGCCGTCACTCCGAGAGCCCCGAGCCCCGCGACCGGTCCGCGTCGCGGGGCACTGTTCTGCGCCCGGAAGGTCGAACACGGGCGCCGAACGGACGCCTCGAACACCTCCCCCCGGACGGACTAGCCCACCCGGGCCATAGCGAACCACCCGAAGAGATGGCCCAGTTGACTTGAACCGCCCGGGCGGGTGATACGTCTTCATGCAGTAGGAAGAGCTGCCGCGAAATCCCTGCGGATCGACGTCCGTAGGGGAAGACTGGACCAACCGAACCGACCACGGGGAGCGGCCATGAACACCGCGTCGAGCCGCAGGACACACACCACGACACAGCGAAAGAACCCATCCATGTGCCAGCACCAGCCCGCCTGCCCGACCGCCCACTCCGCCGACCGGGAGGCGGCCCGTCTGATGGCACACCACCCCGAGCAGGGCTGGAGCCTGCTGTGCAACGGCGTCCTGCTCTTCGAGGACACCGGTGAACTGCTGCCCGACGGGCAGATCATCGCCCCGCACCGCCCGCTGACGGCGGGCCAGGTGGCCCAGGCCGCCTGATCCCCCGCACGCCACCGCCGCGCACGGCAGCCACCGCGCGCGAGAGGCCGCGCGAGACCGCGGCCCCCGGCTCCGCCCCGTCCGGCGGCGCCCCGCACGACAAAGGGCCGGCCCGGAGAGAATCTCCGAACCGGCCCTCATTCATGCTCAGTTGTCGTACTCGTCCATCGGCGGGCAGGAGCAGACCAGGTTGCGGTCGCCGAAGGCCCCGTCGATCCGGCGGACCGGCGGCCAGTACTTGTCCGCCGCGGACACGCCGGCCGGGAAGACCGCCTCGTCACGGGTGTACGCGTGGTTCCACTCGCCGCCCAGCGCCGCCGCGGTGTGCGGCGCGTTGTGCAGCGGGTTGTCGTCGGCCGGCCACGTGCCCGACGCGACCTTCTCGATCTCGCCGCGGATGGCGATCATCGTGTCGCAGAAGCGGTCGAGCTCGGTGAGGTCCTCGGACTCGGTCGGCTCGATCATCAGCGTGCCGGCCACCGGGAACGACATCGTCGGCGCGTGGAAGCCGTAGTCGATCAGGCGCTTGGCGATGTCGTCGACGCTGACACCGGTCGCCTTGGAGAGCGGACGCAGGTCGACGATGCACTCGTGGGCGACCAGGCCGGCCGGTCCGGTGTAGAGCACCGGGTAGTGCGGCTCCAGGCGCTTGGCGATGTAGTTCGCCGCCAGGACGGCCACCTGCGTGGCGCGCTTGAGGCCCTCGCCGCCCATCAGGCGGACGTACGACCACGAGATCGGCAGGATGCCGGCCGAGCCCCACGGGGCGGCCGAGATCGGGCCGACGCCCGTCTCCGGGCCCGCGGTGGGCTGCAGCGGGTGGTTCGGGAGGTACGGGGCGAGGTGGGCGCGCACACCCACCGGGCCGACGCCCGGGCCGCCGCCGCCGTGCGGGATGCAGAAGGTCTTGTGCAGGTTCAGGTGCGAGACGTCGCCGCCGAACCGGCCCGGCTTCGCGAGACCGACCAGGGCGTTGAGGTTGGCACCGTCGACGTACACCTGACCGCCGGCGTCGTGGACCTCGGCGCAGATGTCGGCGACGTGCTCCTCGAACACACCGTGGGTGGAGGGGTAGGTGATCATCAGCACGGACAGCTCGTCGCGGTACTGCGCGATCTTGGCCCGCAGGTCCTCGATGTCGACCTCGCCGTCGTCGGCGGTCTTGACGACCACGACCTTCATGCCGGCCATCACGGCGCTGGCGGCGTTGGTGCCGTGCGCGGAGGACGGGATGAGGCAGACGGTGCGCTGGAGGTCGCCGTTGGCGCGGTGGTAGGCGCGGACGGCCAGCAGGCCGGCCAGCTCGCCCTGCGAACCGGCGTTCGGCTGGATCGACACCTTGTCGTACCCGGTGACCTCGGCGAGGCGCTCCTCCAGCTCGGTGATGAGCGTGAGGTAGCCCTGGGCCTGCTCGACCGGCGCGAAGGGGTGCATCTGGCCGAACTCGGGCCAGGTCACCGACTCCATCTCGGTGGTCGCGTTCAGCTTCATGGTGCAGGAGCCGAGCGGGATCATGCCGCGGTCGAGGGCGTAGTCGCGGTCGGCGAGCTTGCGCAGGTAGCGCAGCATCGACGTCTCGGAGCGGTGCGCGTGGAAGACCGGGTGGGTCAGGTACGCGTCGGAACGGAGCAGTCCGGCGGGCAGCGCGTCCTCGGCGAGGGCGTCCAGGGCCGCGACGTCGGCCTCGACGCCGAAGGCGGACCAGACGGCGGCGAGCTGGGCGCGGCCGGTGGTCTCGTCGCAGGACACGGACACGTGGTCGGCGTCGGCGCGGTAGAGGTTGACGCCGGCCTCGCGGGCGGCGGCCACGACCTCGTCGGCCTTGCCGGGCACGCGGACGGTGACGGTGTCGAAGAAGGTGTCGGTGACGACCTCGACGCCGCCGTCGCGAAGGCCGCGGGCCAGGATGGCGGCGTAGCGGTGGGTGCGCTCCGCGATCTGCTTCAGGCCGTCCGGACCGTGGTACACGGCGTACATGCCGGCCATGACGGCGAGCAGGACCTGGGCCGTACAGATGTTGCTGGTGGCCTTCTCGCGGCGGATGTGCTGCTCGCGGGTCTGCAGGGCCAGGCGGTAGGCGCGGTTGCCGTCGGCGTCGACGGAGACGCCCACGAGGCGGCCGGGCAGCGAACGGGCGTGCTTGTCCTGGACGGCCATGTAGCCGGCGTGCGGACCGCCGAAGCCCATGGGGACGCCGAAGCGCTGGGTGGTGCCGACGGCGATGTCGGCGCCGAGCTCACCGGGCGAGGTGAGCAGGGTGAGGGCGAGCAGGTCGGCGGCGACGGTGACGATGGCGCCGAGCTCGTGGGCCTGGTCGACGACGGCCTTCAGGTCGCGCACGGCGCCGGAGGCACCGGGGTACTGGAGGAGGACGCCGAAGACGCCGCGCTCGGCGATCTCGGCCGGGATGCCCTCGCCGAGGTCGGCGACGACGACCTCGACACCGGTCGGCTCGGCGCGGGTCTCGATGACGGCGATCGTCTGCGGCATGGTGTCGGCGTCGATGAGGTAGACGCCGTTCTTGACCTTGCCGACCCGGCGGGACAGCGCCATCGCCTCGGCGGCGGCGGTGCCCTCGTCCAGGAGGGAGGCGCCGGAGGTGGGCAGACCGGTCAGGTCGGCGACCACCGTCTGGAAGTTGAGCAGCGCCTCCAGGCGGCCCTGCGAGATCTCCGGCTGGTACGGCGTGTACGCGGTGTACCAGGCGGGGTTCTCCATCACGTTCCGGAGGATCACCGGCGGCGTGAAGGTGCCGTAGTAGCCGAGGCCGATCATCGGGGCGAGGACCTGGTTGCGGTCGGCGAGGGTGCGCAGCTCGGCGAGGACCTCGGCCTCGGTGCGGGCCGCGGGCAGGCCGAGCGCCTCGGCGTTCTTGATCACGTCCGGCACCGCGGCGTCGGTGAGCTCGTCGAGGGAGCCGTAGCCGACCTGCGCGAGCATCTTGGCCCGGGCTTCGGCGTCGGGCCCGATGTGCCGCTGCTCGAACGGGATGCCCTGTTCGAGCTCGGAGAGCGGAGTGCGGTTGGCGGTCATGTACGGAGGCCTCCTGGTCGTCACGACCTGCGAGGGGCACCACGGCGCGGGTACCCGGACGGCCTCCCCCTCTGTCATCTCAACCTGAGAGTTTCACCGGCATGCCGAAGGAGCACGCCGGCTTTCACCGTCGGTGAGGGCGGAGGTCGATGGACGACTCCCGCCCTGCTTTCCAGAGTGACCTCGTCCGTGCGGTACAGGGGCCTGAGAGATTCCGGGGAGGATTTGCTCCTTCGGCGCCTCCGAAAGGTTTCTCCGGAGGACTCTCCCGCACGGGGTCAGCAGCCACAGCCAGCCTACCAGCGAGGTTCCGCTCCCCGTCGCTCAAGTGGCCGACATCCCAGATGTGCACTTTCGTAGTCCTTGTAGAGCAGTTGCGACCAGTTGGAGGGACCGTGCAGACCGACATCGATCCGCGCAGCCTGATCGGCCGCAAGGCGTTCGACCGCAACGGACACAAGATCGGCACCGTGGACGAGGTGTACCTGGACGACGCGACCGGAGTTCCCGAATGGGCGGCGGTCCGTACGGGCCTCTTCAGCCGGGACGCCTTCGTCCCCCTGGAGCCCAGCGAACTGGTCGGCGACGGCCTCCACATCCCGTTCGAACGCGCCCTGATCAAGGACGCCCCCGACTTCGGCGTGGGCCGGCACCTCTCCCCCGAGCAGGAGCTCCAGCTCTACCGCCACTACGACATCGCCCTCCCCCCGCCGCCCCCGGACCGCGACTTCGGCCGCCTGGCGGGGCAGGGCGACGCCTGACCGGCCTCCGGGTCGTCGCCGCGGCGAGGGTCAGGGCCCTCCGGGCCCCGGCCCCGTCCGGGCGGCCGCCACACCCGTCGGCCCGCCCTCGACCAGGGGCAGCGGGTCCGCCGGCGCCAGGTCCGGGTCGTCGACGAGGAAGGTGCGTACGCGGCCCGGCGCCGAGCCCGGCTCCTCGAAGCGGACGGTGACCCGCCCCACTCCGCTGCCCTGCACCCAGCCGGCGCCGAACACGGAGTGCCGCACGTCGTGGCCGGGTGCCCAGCGGCGCTCGGCGGCGGACGGCTCCGGTTCCGGCACGGCCGTCTCGGCCTCCCGTGCCGCCGGGCCGGTCTCCGGATCCGCCCCCGCCGGGTCCGCCGAACCCGGTCGCGTCCCCGTCTCCTCCGCCCGCGCCTCCGCCTGGGCGAAGAGGTCTTCCTGGGTGTAGTCCGCCAGGCCGCTCACGCCGACGCCGAGGAGCCGGATCCCGCCCGTCGTGTCCACGGACTCCAGCAGCCGGCCCGCCGCCTCCCGGACCACCACCGGGTCGTCCGTCGGTCCGCGCAGGGTCTCGGACCGCGTGAGGGTCGAGAAGTCGTACCGCCGCACCTTGAGGACGATCGTGCGCCCGGAGTGCCCGGAGCCCCGCAGCCGGCCCACACAGCGCTCCGCCAGCCGCTCGACCTCCATGCGGATCCGCAGCCGGTCGTGCAGGTCCACGTCGAAGGTGTCCTCGACCGAGACCGACTTCGCGTCCCGCTCGGCCACCACGGGCCGGTCGTCGTACCCCTGGGCCATCCGGTACAGGGACGTCCCGTGCGCCCGTCCGAGCAGGCGTACGAGCTCGTCCTCGCCCGCCTCCGCGAGGTCCGACACCGTGGTCATCCCGGCCCTCCGCAGGTGCTCCCCGGTCGCCGGTCCGACCCCGGGCAGGATCCGCACGGACTTCGGGCCGAGCAGCTCCCTCTCCGTCCCGGGTCGGATGAGCACGAGCCCGTCGGGCTTCGCCTCCTCCGAGGCGATCTTCGCGATCATCTTGGAACCCGCAAGCCCCACCGACCCCGTCAGCCCCGTGGCCCCGAGAATGTCCCTGCGCAGCCGCTCACCGGCCTCCCGCGCGCTCGCGGCGTCCTCGGCCGCGCCCCCGGCCTCCAGGTCCACGAAGGCCTCGTCCAGGCTCAGCGGCTCGACGAGCGGGGAGAGCCGCCCGAGCAGTTCCATGACCTGTTCGCTGATCGCCCGGTAGAAGGCGAAGCGCGGCACGAGATAGGCGGCGTTGGGCGCCAGCCGGCGGGCCTGCCCCATCGGCATCGCCGAATGGACGCCGAAACGGCGGGCTTCGTACGAACAGGTCGCGACGACGCCACGGGGGCCGAGGCCCCCGACCACGACCGGCTTCCCGCGGAGACTCGGCTTCGCGGCCTGCTCGGCGGCGGCGAAGAAGGCATCCATGTCCAGATGCAGGATCGTCGGCGCGGCTCTCACATCTCCGATGCTCCCCTACGCCACTGACAATCGGACCCCCGCCCAAGACCGGGCTCCCGCCGACGCCCCAGGACGCGCGGGCCGGGACACCCGCCCGCTCAGACGGCCCGGTCGCGGCGCCGTCGCGCGAGCTCGTCGCCCGGGTTGTGCCCGACGAGGGTCTCGCCGGTGTCGACGCGTTCCCCGTGCAGCTGCGACAGCGCCGACTCGACGTCACGCCAGACCACGCCGACCGCGATACCGAAGACGCCCTGCCCGCCCTGGAGCAGGTCCACGACCTCGTCGGGCGAGGAGCACTCGTAGACGGTCGCCCCGTCGCTCATCAGCGTCATCCGCTCCAGATCGCGGAAGCCGCGGGCGCGGAGGTGCTGGACGGCGGCGCGGATGTTCTGCAGCGCGACCCCGGTGTCGAGGAAGCGCTTGACGATCTTGAGGACGACGACGTCCCGAAAGCTGTAGAGCCGTTGCGTCCCGGAGCCGTAGGCGGCACGTACGCTCGGTTCGACGAGCCCCGTCCGGGCCCAGTAGTCCAACTGGCGGTACGTGATCCCCGCCGCCGCGCACGCGGTCGGGCCGCGGTATCCCACGGTGTCCGTCACCGCACCGGCATCCGTCCCGAGGTCGCCCGCCCTGCCGTGAAGCGGATACGGACCGCTCTCCGCGGGCGCCCGCCCGAGAGAGCCCCCTGCCGTACCGTCGCCGCTGCTCATCACGCCGACCCTCCGTCCTTGACCTGCCCACACGAAGGTAGGCAGTCGCTCGGGGTGCGTCAACGATCGCCACACTCGGCACGCCGAGTGATAATCACCCTGAGAGTGGTTTCCCGTGTCTCTCTTCCGGGAAAGGCTACTCGAATGCTCTGACAGCACCCCGTCAACGGCAGTCGACTTCCGGCCATCGGAAGCGAGAGGCCGGCCCACCGACCCGGGACCGTCGAACGGTCCGGATCAGCGGCCGGCCCGGCTCACTGGCTGTTGGTCCCGAAGTCCTCGGGGGAGATCTGGTCGAGGAACTCGCGGAACTTCTCCACCTCGTCCTCCTGTTCGTCCGGAATCGCGATACCGGCGTCGTCGAGCACACCGTCGCTTCCGAAGATCGGTGTACCCGTGCGCAGAGCCAGCGCTATTGCGTCGGAAGGTCTCGCGCTCACCTCGACACCGCTGGCGAAGACCAGCTCCGCATAGAAGACCCCTTCACGGAGATCCGTGATGCGGACCTCGGTCAGCTCCTGCCCCACGGCCTCGAGCACGTCCTTGAAGAGGTCGTGCGTCAGCGGCCTGGCGGGAGCCATGCCCTGCTGGGCGAAGGCGATCGCGGTCGCCTCCCCCGGTCCGATCCAGATGGGGAGGTACCGATCGCCTCCCACTTCACGCAGGAGCACGATCGGCTGGTTGGAGGGCATTTCCACCCGGACACCCACAACGTCGAGCTCGTTCACACAGCAACCCTAGGACGTGCCCGACCGGTTTGGGTAGTCGGGCTCCCCCAAGATCACGGCAGACGGAGCCCCAGGGCGGTCTGGACCAGGGCGGCGTGAAGCCGGACGGAGAGCCCGGCGAGCTCCTTCGCCGTGGCCTCCGCATGGGCCCTGGTCTGCGGGTTACGGTGCCGGCGCAAGGGTGCGACGACCTGTTCGACGAGCCCCGCCTCACGGTCCGCGGCGGCCTTGACGGCTCGAAGGTGACGAGGTTCCAGACCGAATCTCCCCAGATCCGCGACAAGTCGCGCCACGGTGACCGTCTCGGCGTCGTAGCCGCCCTCGGGTCCCGGCGTCACGAGTCCGTACGACTCCCACTCCGCCAGCTCCGACTCGTCCACCTCGGCGGCGGCGAGCAGCTCGGCACGACCCACCCGTGCGGCGGTCGGCCGGTCGGGGTCACCGTCCCAGGCCCCGTCCAGCAGGTCCCGCTGCGGGCTGGGCGACGGGAGCTTGACCGTCTCGCCCCGGGCGAGGGCGTCGAGATGCTCCCGGATGACCTTCAGCGGAAGATAGTGGTCCCGCTGCATCCGAAGGATCCGAGCGAGGCGCTCGACGTCCTCCGGGCTGAACTTCCGGTATCCGGAGGCCGTCCTCCGGGGCTCGACGAGCCCCTCGGCCTCCAGGAACCGGATCTTGGAGATGGTCACTTCGGGGAACTCGTCGCGCAGCTGGCTCAGCACCGTCCCGATGCTGACCAGCCGCTCTCCCGCGGCGGCGGTGCCGTGTCCGGCACCGCCCGTCGGTGTACGCAGCATGGACCTTCCCTGACGGCTTCCCCGAGGCGTCACACGCCCCGTTGGCTCGAGTAGAACACCAGCCGGTACTTGCCGATCTGCACCTCGTCGCCGTTGGACAGCACGACCGCGTCGATCGGCTCCCGGTTGACGTACGTGCCGTTGAGGCTGCCGACGTCGGCGACCACGAAGGTGCCGTCGGGCTGCCGGCGGAACTCCACGTGGCGGCGCGACACCGACGACGACTCGTCGTCCAGGAAGATGTCGCTCTGCGGGTGCCGGCCGGCCGTGGTCAGCTCGCTGTCCAGCAGGAAGCGGCTGCCGGAGTTCGGCCCCCGGCGCACCACCAGCAGGGCGGAACCCGGCGGGAGCGCCTCGACGGCGGCCAGGGCCTCGGGGGACAGCGACGGAACCGCCGTCTGACCGGTGGCCTCGGAGTCGTAGTAGGCCTCGAGGCCCGAGATGGAGATCGTCGACGTGGTCTCGGAGGGTCGCTCCGGAGCGACCCCGCCCCGCAGCGGCGCGCCGCAGTGGGAGCAGAACCGACTGTCCGCGGCATTGCGGTGACCGCACCTCGTACACACCGGCATGGACGGATCCTCCTGCCGCGGCTGACCCGCGGAGGCCTGGGTCGCGTACGGGTCGGGGGTGAACCCTCCACCCGTACTTGAGGTTGATGGATCCCCGAAACCTATGCGGGCGGCACCGGCAGGGTCAACAGACGACGCGCCGTGTCCACCGACCTCGTCGCGGAACAGCGGGCGCTCGCCACCCTGCTCCTCACTCTGGGCATGACGCGGAGCGCGGTGCCTGGCGTTGCCGCCGTCCTCGCTTGCGCTCTTGCCGAACAACTTCGCAAACCACTTCACGGGCGATTCCCCTTGACTGAAACAGACCCGCCCGTGGGGCAGGACGAACCCTGACTCAACACACCTGCCGACCGGGACATCTTCACAACGTCCATACCCTCCGGACAGTTTCCACCACGCACCACGCTTGTGGTGCGGCGACCCCCCGCAACGTCATCCCCATGTCGCGCGACCGCCATCCACCCCCGCCTCACTGCGAGGACGACTGAGCGTAGTCAGGCCGCTTCGCAGGTCGCAAGGCATCCACAATGATCTTCTCGGACCGGGCCACCGTGGCTGTGGCCTGCTCCTTCTCCAGCGTCTGCACGACGCCACCGGGGATGTTGAGCGCGGGCTCGAGATCCTCGGGCTTGCCGATGACCTTGAAGACGTACGGAGCGGTCACCTTCGTTCCATCGATCTGTATGTCACCGTCCCCACCGGAGAAGTAACTGTCCGCGACCACCCGTACGTCGTTGACCTGGATCGCCTCCGCGCCGGCGGCCCGCAGTTCCTGGATGGCGTCGAGCAGCATGTCCGACTCGACCGCGCCGGAGCCGTCGTCGATGGTGAGCGTGATGCCCGGGCCCTCGGCGGCGACGGTGCCGGCGAGGATGCCGAGCTGGCTCTCCTTCTCCTGTGTCTGCTTGCGCGCCTCCTCGGCCTGGTCCGAACTGGACTCCAGCTCGGAGCGCTGGCTCTCCAGGCGGGTCTTCTCGTCCTCCAGACGCTGGGTGCGGTCGTCGAGTTCGTCGAGGATACGCACCAGGTCCTCCTGGCGGGCGCCGCGCAACGCGCTGTTGTCGCTGGTGGACCGGACCTGGATGGCGAGCCCGAGGCCGAGGACGAACAGCAGCACGGCGACGATGAGTTGGGCCCGGCTGACGCGCGGCGGCCACAGCCCGGCGGCGAGCCGCTGCCGACCCGTCAGCGCCGGCTCGGACCCCTCGGGAGCGTCCTGGACCGGGTCCCCGGAAGCGGCGGGCGCTTCCGCGGCGCTCTGGGCGGGCGGGAGCGGCCGGCCGACGGGGCCGACGGGGCGGGGAGCCCCGGGGCCGGTGGGACCGCCGGGGGCTCCGTGGTTGGTGGGGGCTCCGGGAACGCCGGGCCGGGCAGGGCCTCCGTGGTTGGCGGGAGCTCCGGATACACCGGGAGCTCCGTGGCCGGGCGGCGTCGCGGGACCGGTGGGAACACCGGGACGAGCGTTGCCGACGGGACCCCCTGTGCCGGAAGGCATTCCGGGACGGGCGGGACCGGCGGGACGGCCCGGTGTCCCGGGTACGCCGGGGCCGCCGGGCGCACCGGGACGGGCGGGGCCGCCGGGCGCTCCCGCCCCGGCAGGTCCTCCGGGACCGGCAGGACGGCCGGACGCACCGGGACCGGCGGGGCGGCCGGGCGCAGCGGAGCCTTCGGGAGTGCCGGGGCCCGTGGGGGCGCCGGGACCGGTGGGAGCTCCGGGACCGGTGGGAGCGGGCGGGCGTCCGGTGCCGCCGGGCACGGCGGGCCGGGCGGGGGCCCCGGGGCCGGCAGGTCCCACAGGCGTCGCGGGGGCGGTCGGGGCGGAACCCTCGGGGCGGGCGTCGCCGTCCACGGGCGCGGCACCGTTCTCGGCGCCGGTCACGCCCTCGGGGCCTTCCGCGCCGTCGCGCCTCGTGTCCTCGTCACCCTGCGCGTGCTGGGGGGCGGCGTGCCGGTGGGACTGCTCGTCGCGGTGCCGGGGCGGATGACCGCCGGCGTGCTTCGGCTTGTGCTCGTCGCTGTGGTCGCTCATCGGCCTCACGCCCGGAACACGTGCCGCCGGATGGCGGCCGCGTTGGAGAAGATGCGGATGCCGAGGACGACGACCACGCCGGTCGACAGCTGCGCGCCGACGCCCAGCTTGTCGCCGAGGAACACGATCAGCGCGGCCACGACCACGTTGGAGAGGAAGGAGACCACGAAGACCTTGTCGACGAAGATCCCGTCCAGCATGGCCCGCAGACCGCCGAAGACGGCGTCGAGGGCGGCCACCACGGCGATCGGAAGATAGGGCTCGACCACCGCCGGAACCTCGGGCCGGACCAAAAGTCCGACCACCACTCCCACGATCAGGCCCAGTACGGCGATCAAGATGTGCCCTTCCCTGTGTCGGCCGTGGCCCGCCCGGTGGGCTTGGCCGCCCCGGCTCCCCTCGGCTCTGCTGTGCGAACGATCAGGCTCGGCGCTGCCGGAAGCCGCACGTCGGCCTCGGCCGAGATACGGGTCCGGATGCCGAAGTTCTCCTGCAGCGCGTGCAGGTACTGACCGTCGGCGCTGTCCTGGAACGCGGTACTGAGCCGCTGCCCGTCCCCCACCGCGAGCACCGTGTACGGCGGCACCAGCGGCTTGTTGTCGACCAGTATGGCGTCGCCGGCGGCCCGGATCGCCGAGAGCGACGTCAGCCGCTGCCCGTTGATCGCGACGGCCTCGGCGCCCGACTCCCACAGACCGTTGACGATCCGCTGCATGTCCCGGTCGCGCACCCGGCCCGTGTCGGTGAACCCGCTGCTCTCCCGGGGGCCGCCACCGCCCGAGTCGGTGCCCTTGGCGTCGTCGACGACGAGCTTCACCCCGGGACCGTGCACCGGAGTGGCGCCCGAGAGGAGCGCCACCAGCTCGGCCTGGTCGCCGCCGTGCTGCTCCAGCGCCTTGCGCTGCCGCTCCCCGACCTCGCTCCGGATCTTCTCGACGTCCTGCTCGAGCTGGTCGGCCGCCGAGGACTCGGCGTCGATCCGGTCGATGAGCTCCTGCCGCTCCTTGGCGATGACCGGCGCGGAGATCCGCGCCTCGGCGGCTCCGACCGTGACCACGGCCGCGGCCAGCACGAGGCCGGCCGCCAGACCGAGCTTGGCACGCAGGGTCCGCGGCAGACCGCCGCCGCCCTCCGCCTCGCGCCGGGCGGACGCCTCCGCGTATCCGTCGTCGAGCGCGTGGTCGATCACGTTGTTCAGCAGCGACATGGAGGCGTCCGGACGCGGGGGCGGTGCTCCGGTGCTCCGAACGGGGGGCTGCTGCGACATGCCGCACATCGTCGCACGTCGCGACTGCTACCGCCGAATGGCCCCACCGGGAACCGGGGGGTGTCACTCGGACACCACCCGGTCCACCGGTCACATCCGGCTACTGACCTGCGCTCTCGACCACACTCGACCACTCGTCGAGCAGTGCCTGGGCCGAGGTGTCGTCGGGACCCTCCGCCCACAGATGGGTGACGGCCTCGGCCGGGTCGGGCAGCACCATCACCCAGCGGCCGTCGGCCTCCACCACCCGGACGCCGTCGGTGGTGTCCACGGACCGGTCGCCGGCCGCCTCCACCACCCGGCGCATGACGAGGCCCTTGACGGCCCACGGCGTCGCGACGTCCCGCTTGAGGACGTGCGCCCGCGGGATGCGGGCGTCGATCTGGCTCAGCGTGAGCTGGGTCCGCGCGACCAGGCCGATCAAGCGGACGAAGGCCGCCGCACCGTCGAAGACGCTGCTGAACTCGGGAATGATGAACCCGCCGCGCCCGTCCCCGCCGAAGATCGTCGACTCTTCCCGGCCGACCCGGGTGAGGTCGTCCGGCGAGGTCGTCGTCCACTCCACCTGGGTCCCGTGGTACGCGGCGACCTGCTCCGCGATCCGGGTGGTGGTCACGGGCAGCGCGACCCGCCCCGAGCGCCGCTCGGCGGCGACCAGGTCGAGCATGACCAGAAGTGATCGGTCGTCCTCGATGATCCGCCCGCGTTCGTCGACGAGGGAGAGCCGCTCGCCCACCGGGTCGAACCGGACTCCGAATGCCGCCCGCGCCGACGCGACGATCTCGCCGAGCCGGACGAGTCCGGCCCTGCGGGTCTCGGCCGACTCCGTGGGCCGCGACTCGTCGAGGCCCGGGTTGATCGTCAGCGAGTCGACCTGGAGCCGTCCGAGCAGGCTCGGCAGAACAAGACCGGCGCTGCCGTTCGACGCGTCGACGACCACCTTGAGCCCCGCCTCGGCGATGCCGGTGGTGTCCACGTTCCGCAGGAGGGAGCCGGTGTACGAGTCGTAGACGCTCGCCGGGAAGGTGAGGTCCCCGATCTCGCCCGGGAAGGCACGCCGGTACTCCTGACGTGCGAAGACGCGATCCAGCTTCCGCTGTCCCGCCTGCGACAGGTCGGCCCCGCGCTCGTCGAAGAACATGATGTCGACCGAGTCGGGGACGCCCGGCGAGGTCCGCAGCATGATCCCGCCCGCGCTGCCTCTCGCCGTCTGCTGCCGTGCCACCGGCAGCGGTACGTTCTCCAGGTCGCGCACGTCGATGGCGCTCGCCTGCAGCGCCGAGATCACCGCGCGCTTGAGCGCCCGGGCGCCTCGGGAGTGGTCACGCGCCGTGGTGACCGTGGACCCCTTCTTCAAGGTCGTCGCGTACGCGCCGGCGAGCCGCACGGCCAGTTCGGGCGTGATCTCCACATTGAGGATGCCGGACACCCCGCGTGCGCCGAAGAGGTGCGCCTGGCCGCGGGACTCCCAGATGACCGAGGTGTTGACGAAGGCGCCGGCCTCGATGGTCTTGAAGGGGTAGACCCGGACGTTGCCCTGGACGATCGACTCCTCGCCGATCAGGCACTCGTCGCCGATGACGGCGCCGTCCTCGATGCGGGCGGCCCGCATGACGTCGGTGTTCTTCCCGATCACGCATCCGCGCAGGTTGCACTGCTGACCGACGTAGACGTTGTCGTGGATCACGGCCCGGTGGAGGAAGGCACCGCTCTTGACGACCACGTTCGAGCCGATGACGGTGTGCTCACGGATCTCGGCGCCGGCCTCGACCTTGGCGTAGTCGCCGATGTAGAGCGGTCCGCGCAGGACGGCGTCGGGGTGGACCTCCGCGCCCTCCGCGACCCAGACGCCCGGGGAGATCTCGAAGCCGTCGAGTTCGACCTGGACCTTCCCCTCGAGCACGTCGGCCTGAGCCTTGACATAGCTCTCGTGGGTGCCGACGTCCTCCCAGTAGCCCTCGGCGACATAGCCGTAGATCGGCTTGCCTTCCTTCATGAGCTGCGGGAAGACGTCACCCGACCAGTCGACCGGAACATCCGCTTCGACGTAGTTGAAGACCTCGGGCTCCATCACGTAGATACCCGTGTTCACGGTGTCCGAGAAGACCTGTCCCCAGGTCGGCTTCTCCAGGAAGCGTTCGACCTTCCCTTCCTCGTCCACGATCGTGATGCCGAATTCCAGAGGATTCGGCACCCGGGTCAGACAGACGGTGACCAGAGCGCCCTTCTCCTTGTGGAAGGCGATCAGGTCGGTGAGATCGAAGTCGGTGAGCGCGTCGCCCGAGATGACGACGAAGGCGTCGTCCTTCAGCGCTTCCTCGGCGTTCTTCACACTCCCCGCGGTACCGAGCGGTTTCTCCTCGTTGGCATACGTGAGCTCCATCCCGAGTTCTTCGCCGTCGCCGAAGTAGTTCTTGACGAGTGAGGCGAGAAACTGCACCGTGACAACGGTCTCGGTGAGACCGTGCCGCTTGAGCAGTCGCAGGACATGCTCCATGATCGGCCGGTTGGCCACCGGCAGAAGAGGCTTGGGCATGCTCGAGGTCATGGGGCGAAGTCGAGTTCCCTCGCCACCGGCCATCACGACGGCCTTCATGTCGGAAGCGTCCTCCTTGAAGAGACGACGGTCCGGCCGACCTCACCTGTCCGTTCGGTTGCCCTCGGACGTCCTCGTACATGCCGGCGACGCTGCACGGCACGGGACAGACGGGCTCAATCGGCCGCGGTATCCGCCTTCACGAGTCGACGGACCTGGACCACGTAGAGGATCCCTGCCCACCAATACAGAGTTGTACCCCATCCGGCGAAGGCCCACCCGAAAACTTCAGCGAGTGACGAAAGCCAGCCCGTTCCGTCACTGAGCAGGAGCAACGGGAAGGCGTACATCAGGTTGAAAGTCGCGGCTTTGCCGAGGAAGTTCACCTGCGGCGGCGGATAGCCGTGCCGGCGGAGGATTGCCACCATCACCAGGAGCATCAGCTCGCGGGCGAATAGGGCGGCGGTCAGCCAGAGCGGCAGGATCTCGCGCCAGGTGAGCCCGATGAGGGTGGACACGATGTAGAGCCGGTCCGCGGCCGGGTCCAGGAGCCGGCCGAGGCTGCTGATCTGGTTCCAGCGGCGGGCGAGCTTCCCGTCGAGATAGTCGCTGATGCCACTCAGCATCAGTACCAGCAGAGCCCAGCCGTCGCTGTTGGGACCACCGAACACGGGTCGGAGAATCAACCACAGGAAGAGCGGCACGCCGACGAGGCGAGCCATGCTGAGGATGTTGGGGATGGTGAGGACCCGTTCCGTCTGAACGCGAGTCTCCTGGACCTCCACCCGGGGGCCTCCTGTGGGAACGTGCCGATGATGCCCCCTGACCTTACCTTCAGCCACGACGGTGACGAGCACAGGGGTGGCGGCCCCTGGTCCGGAACGCAGAAAAGCCCCGCACCATAAGGTGCGGGGCTTTCCCACAATGATTGTTCGGCGGCGTCCTACTCTCCCACAGGGTCCCCCCTG